>CAVHUR010000016.1:552-53098 GCA_963639575.1 uncultured Spirochaetota bacterium | reverse complement strand
AACTTTCAGTGAATATTCGCAACTTTGATGAAAATTCATCCCTACACTTAGGTGGATGACAAGTAGAGTGATGCACGAACGGGATTGTTTTATCAGTCGATGCACTACGTGCTGTCCTACATTAAAAGTAGGTAATCGTACAAACATAAGACCCTATGCCTATGGTATAACAAACAATAAACATATAAGGAAGCGTTAGCTTTAATTCTTGTATTCTGAAAATTCGCCAAATTAAAGAATGCTGCAAGAGTAAAAGACTCAACGCTCACGTGTCTCACGTGGGCTTTTACTCGTTTGTGCAGCATAGGTGTTTGGCGATACCTCAGAATACGTAGACGAAGTTTTAGTCCACGTTTTTTTTGTGCCTTTTTGTATTGAAGAAAGAGTATATAATAACCATAAAAATAATCGAAACAACAATGGAAAAAGAACAATTAGACAACAAGACCTATAATCTTATAGGACGACTTGCCTATGCGCTTCATGAGCAGGACATTAAGATTAGCTACACGTCGCTAATTCAAATTCTAAAGGACAGCAATTTAGATGAGTATGGTAGTGAGCGCGGCGTGTTTTTCTATCCATGCCCAAATGGCCTCCTGGTCAAAAGGACGGAAAAGATGTCAGCGTAAAGCAGAGACTAATAATCAGATTTGATCCCCCAAAAAATCAATAAAAAATAATCCCTATGAAGAAAATTATGATTTGTGCAGCCGTTGTGGCTGCGGCTCTTACTGTGAATGCACAGACGAGTGAGAAAACTATTTCGGGTGACGTATTTGTTGTGCCCAAGTTGTTTACCTATGGTAATGGCTTAAACGTAGTGGCAATAACCGACGATAATGAAGCTGTTATCTACAATGACGACCTTGAACTTGTTCGCAAGTTTAAGCTTGATTTGCCGATTTCCTCTGTAGTGTCTAAGCAGCAAGAGCGAAAGGAAGAGGCTAAACTTATCAGTCAGAATGAATATCGTACTGTGACATCAACAAGTAATATTTATGAAGATTGGAAAGGCACATGGAATGAAGCTAAAGAATGGGCTGCAAACAATGCATCACAGGCGGTGGATATGAGTGTAGAGGAACATGATGGTTATCAATTTTGGCCAAAAGATGAAGGCTGGTATTTCCGTTATGAGACATTCGGTAAGAAATATCCCAAAACCTATTTCCAGTGGAAAGCAGAAGATGGAACGATTAGACAAGTGAATTGTGAATACGAAGCACATTACACAGGTGAATGGGAAACGGTGTCTGAGAAAAGTGGGGAATGTAGAGAATTTACAAATCTGTTCTTTGAAGATTACGATGAGAACTCACATCCTGATCAGGATTTCTACGTTTCACAGACACTATTCAACGAGGACGAAAAGTTTGAGTACCTTGCGCCATATGGAGATGTGTCTGAACACATAGAAGAAGGTTCTGATCGCGATGGAGATGGAATCGTGGATACTCGGTATATATCCCAAGATTTTGAACGTAAGGGATACAATGTTATGTCGGAAGATGGTACTGTTTTACAGACAATCGATGCTCCTTATATTGAAGGTGTATACCGACTGAACGGGAAATTTTACTTAGTGACAACAGATTATGAAGAGGCAACTTTCTATAAGATTGATAGACAGGCTTCAAAAATCACAAAAGTCCAGAGTACACCAGCTCTTGCAAAACAAGTGTTTGGTATTGATGGCACTCGTCGTAAGCAATTAAGTCGTGGTATCAACATTGTTGTTGATAGTGATGGAAATGCAGTAAAACGACTTGTGAAATAAGGGTATCATAACATCTTTATTGTAGGGTCTGCTAAATAAATACAAGTTATTGACGTCCAATAATATATCTTGTATTTATTTAGCAGACCCTAATTACCAATGTGTATAATTTTTAAGGAGAGATTTCAACTTCCTTCGAGCAACAAAACACAATTTCCTACGAAAGATTTTAACGTTATCAAACACAAATGTGCCAAACAAATCCACTTTTGCGATTATTCTTCTTTGACAATCGATGTCAATCAAGAACCTATACACTGAGTCTGCTACTGCAATAGCATCTGTCCTTAAGAGTTGCGCCAACCTTGTGGAGTGTAGCCTGTGAGGCGGCGGAAATATTTGCAGAAGAAACTTGCCGTGGGAAAATGCAGGGCATCCGATATCTGCTGCACTGACTGGTCAGTATGGCGGAGCATCACTTTCGCAGCGGTAATCACCGCTTTGTCAATCCATTCCTTTGCCGTCATGCCGCTCGTCTGCTGTACTACCGTACCGAGATGCCGCTTTGTCACGCAGATACGGTCGGCATAGAAATCCAATTGGCGGTGCTCCCGACAATGCTCATTGACAAGCGTTATAAACCTCTGTAACATATTGTAGCCAACATTATGCGGCTGTCCCTGCGGATAATCCGAAGCATCACACTTGACAAAAAAGTCGTTGAGAGCATACGATATCACCTTTGCCATACTGTCGATGGTGGTGTCGCTTATTGCCTCATTGGCAGTCATATTCCACAAATTCAAGAACATGTCACCAATCAAGTCTATCTCATGTTTGTCGACATGTAGTGTTCTGTGTCTGTGTTGCCCGTGAAATGCCGCCGGCAAGTTATTGTCGTGAATCATGCGAAACCGTTCCGCAGAGAAACCCATGCCTGTAACAGAGAAATCCCCGCTCATTTCCAACGGTTCAACAACAGTCCCTGGAGTTATCACAAGGATATCCCCCTCTTTCACCAAACACTCCTGCAGATTGATGACTGTGCGCATATAGCCACCAAGGACAAATCCCATGCGGTAGTCTTCCAACAGGAACGGTGCATTGGAACTGTCTACAAAAATGCGCAAAACCTCGCCACAGTTCTTCGCTATGGCAAAGTCTGTACTGTAGCGGATGTTGTCAAGTATTGCCGGTTCTTGTTCCACAATACGTTGGAACATCATCTCCAAGGTGAGTCTTTTCAGTTCATTCATGTCCACAAAGATAATTAATACACGACATTTCTCCGTTTGTTTTCACAAAAATCGTACAAAAAGAACATTCTTTGTTTCCAAAGGATAATACACAAGAAACGCATGCGGCGTACTTTTGCATCCAGAAAACAAAACCCGGACATAATTATGACGAAGAAACGGTTACTTGCAGCATTGTACACAACTGCCGTCTGCTGCACCGCAATGGCGCAAAGCCTCACTCTCGACGGATGCCGCAGGATGGCACAGGACAACTATCCTGCCATAAAGCAGTACGGCATGATAGAACGGTCACGCGACTATAGCATCGCCAATGCCGCCAAATCATGGTTGCCTCAGGTATCACTGTCGGCAGGAGGCTACGGCTTTACTGACATCATTGACAGTGACAGCAAGGCTACAATGATGGGACTTGACATGGATAACTTCGTAGCGAGCGCATCGGTCGTGGTGAAACAAAATATCTACGACGGTGGCAAGACATCCCTAAACAGGCGCATGGCAAAGGCTGAAGCTGACATTGAGGCACACCAACTGGATGTTACGATGTATGACATCAACAGTCGTGTGGAACAGATATATTTCTCTCTGCTTCTCATTGACGAGCAGTTGAAACAGAACTCCATGTTACAGTCGGATCTCGATGTGAGCCTGAATACAATAGAAAGCATGATGCAAGGCGGTATAGCAAACCAGTCTGACAAGGATGTACTGCGTGTAGAGCAACTGAAAACGGAGCAACGCCACGACCAACTCGCGGCTTCGCATCATACTTACATGCGCATGCTCAGCCGCTTTGTGGGCATGACGTTGGACGACAACACCCGACTGGAAAAACCTTCCATGATAAACGATACGGAGAACAATGCAGGGCGACGACCGGAGATGCGTCTTTTCGCAGCACAAGAAAAGATGCTCGACCTGCAGCGCAACAAACTTGATGCAGCCTTGCGCCCTACCATCGAATTCATGGGAATGGGCACCTATCATACAAAAGTGAGTGAACTGGTAAACAACGGCTTTCTGCTTGGAGGACTGTCCGTGTCATGGAATATCGGTGCACTCTACACCCGGAAGAATGACTTGCGCCGTTTGGACGAGCAACGGCAGAAAATCGGCACACAACGTGAGACGTTCCTGTTCAACAATACCCTGCAACAAGAGGAGACTGACGGTACGGTGGTATCGCTCAGAAAACAGTTGGCACACGATGACGAGATAGTGTCGCTGCGTGAGAGCATACGCACAGCGAGCAGGAAAAAGGTGGAGTTGGGCACTATGAGTGTCAATGACCTTGTGCAGGACATCAATGCCGTGGCAATGGCGAGAGCGCAGAGAGCCGAGCATGAGGTTCTGCTGTTGCAGGCTCTCTACCGTCTGCGCACGCTCAACAACGGTCAATAAATATCAGAAAACGGAAATATCGGAAAATTGAAAAATGAATTTGTTATGGGAAAGAATATCTTAGCAATGGTTGTTTCGTCCGTATTCATCGCCTCATGCGGCAATGCCGGCAGCAAATATGCCGCCACCGGCACGTTTGAGGCTACAGAAGTGACTGTCTCGGCAGAGCAGAACGGAGTGTTGTTGCAGTTTGATGCCGATGAGGGTGACTATGTGGAGGCAGGCAGACAAGTTGCATTGGTCGACACCACGCAACTCTATCTGAAAGCGTGTCAGGTGGGTGCACTGAAGCAAGTGTACGCCGTGCAGCGTCCTGACATGCCAAAACAGGTGGCAGCCACACGCCAACAACTCGCCAAGGCACGTCAGGAGCGTGACCGTTTCGGAAACCTTGTGAAATCGGGTGCTGCCAACCGCAAGGCTCTGGAGGATGCCGAGAGCCAGGTGAAAGTGCTCGAACGCCAACTCGAAGCCCAACTGTCGTCGCTCAACACTTCCACCAACGGTCTGCAGGCACAGATGAACGCCGCCGACATAGAGCGGTTGCAGGTGGCTGACCAACTGCGCAAGTGCCACGTCAAGTCTCCTGTCAGCGGCACCATACTGGCAAAATACATGCAGCAAGGAGAGTTTGCCGCAGTGGGAAAACCCCTGTTCAAAGTGGCTGACACACGCAAGATGTTCCTGAGAGCCTATTTCACGTCAGCCCAACTGAAAGACATAAAACTCGGACAAAACATGACCGTGTACGCCGACTATGGCGGCGGAGAGCGCAGACCGTATGAGGGCAGAGTGGCATGGATATCCTCCAAATCGGAGTTTACTCCGAAAACAATTCTCACCAACGATGAGCGTGCCGACCTCGTGTATGCCGTCAAGATTGCTGTCAACAACGACGGCCATATAAAAATAGGTATGTACGGAGAAGTGAAACATGATAACGGCAAATGACATATCCAAGTCCTACGGCAAGACACAGGCTCTGCGTGGTGTCACCTTATCGGTCAATGACGGCGAGATATTCGGTTTAATCGGACCTGACGGGGCCGGCAAGACCACTCTGTTCCGTATTCTTGCCACACTGGTTCTCGCCGACAGCGGTGCGGTGACAGTCGATGGTTTTGATGTAGTGGCAGGCATGAAAGAGATAAGGAGCAGAGTCGGCTATATGCCTGGCAAGTTCTCGCTCTACCAAGACCTCACGGTAGAAGAAAACCTGGAGTTCTTTGCCCACCTGTTTGGCACGACCGTGGCTGCCGGCTACAATAACATCAAGGCTATATACAGCCAGATAGAACCGTTCCGCAAGCGGCGGGCAGGAGCGTTGTCGGGCGGAATGAAACAGAAACTGGCACTCTCGTGCGCTCTCATACATTCGCCACGGCTGCTCCTGCTCGACGAACCGACCACAGGAGTAGACCCGGTGAGCCGCAAGGAATTTTGGCAGATGCTTGCCACTCTGCGCGAATGCGGCATCACTATAGTGGCGTCCACTCCTTATATAGACGAAATCAAGTGCTGCGACCGCATAGCATTCATGCAGGAAGGAGAGGTCAAGGGCATCGGCAAACCCGACGACATACTCCATGAGTTCCGTAATGTATTCTGCCCGGAAGGTATAAAACATAACGAAAAACGGAAATTGGGAGATAATGCGAACGTGATAGAAGTGGAGCATCTGACAAAGACTTTCGGCTCGTTTCATGCTGTCGACGACATCTCTTTCAGTGTGCGCCGTGGCGAGATTTTCGGCTTTCTCGGGGCAAACGGTGCCGGCAAGACCACTGCCATGCACATCCTCACGGGACTGAACCGCCCCACAAGCGGCACAGGAAAGGTGGCAGGATGCGACATAAACACAGACTACGAGCAGATAAAACGCCACATAGGCTACATGAGTCAGAAGTTCTCCCTCTATGAAGACCTCACCGTGCGTGAAAACATCCGTCTTTTCGCCGGTATCTACGGAATGAAGAAGAAAGACACAGACCGTAACACAAGCGAACTTCTGAACCGTCTGCACTTCACAGAACATGCTGACGAACTGGTCAAGAGCCTTCCTCTTGGTTGGAAGCAGAAGCTGGCTTTCTCGGTCAGCATATTCCACAATCCGGAAGTGGTGTTCCTCGATGAACCTACAGGGGGTGTCGATCCTGACACAAGAAAACAGTTTTGGGAACTCATCTACGAAGCCGCTGACTGCGGCATCACGGTGTTTGTGACCACCCACTACATGGATGAAGCGGAATACTGCGACCGCATCTCTATCATGGTTGACGGCAAGATAAAGGCCATGGGCACTCCTGCTGAACTGAAAAAGCGCTATTCGCAACCCGACATGGACGGTGTGTTCACGTTCCTCGCCCGCACTTCCACACGACAATAACTATCATGAGACAGTTCTTTTCTTTCATAACAAAGGAGGCAAAACACATCTTGCGCGACCGCCGCACGATGCTCATCCTATTCGGTATGCCCGTAGCAATGATGATTATCTTCGGCTTTGCCATTTCGACAGACGTAAGGAACGTGCGTACGGTGGTTGTCCTGTCATCACTCGACCATGAGACGCAACGCATGACAGAGCGTCTCTCACACAGCGAATACTTCAATGTGACCTGCCGGGTACACACTCCTGCCGAAGCAGAACGGCTCATACGCAACCAGGAAGCCGACATCGCTGTGGTTTTCAGCGCCGCTTTCGCCTCTCGTCACGAAGGTGTGCAGGTGTTGACCGACGGCAATGATCCTAACATGTCACAGATGTATGCCAACTATATCGGGCAGATTATATCGCAAGACAGTGGCAGAGAGTTGCCGTTTCGTCTGAACCGTTCACTCCTCTACAACCCCCAGATGCGCAGCAGCTATAACTTCGTGCCCGGCATAATGGGCATGTTGCTGATGCTGATATGTGCCATGATGACGAGCATAAGCATCGTCCGCGAGAAAGAACGCGGCACAATGGAGGTGCTGTTGGTAAGTCCTGTGCGTCCGTTGATGATTATCGTGGCAAAGGTAGTTCCCTACCTGATACTTGCGTTCTGCATACTCATGTTTATATTGTTCATTTCGCGCTTTGTCCTTGGTGTACCTGTGTCGGGAGCATTGGGCTGGATTGTGTTGGTTTCGGGCATATACGTCATCGTGGCACTGTCGCTCGGCACACTCATAAGCACTTTGGCAAACACACAATTGGAGGCGCTCCTCGCCTCTGCCATGATGCTCATACTGCCCTGCATACTGCTCAGCGGCATGATGTTTCCCATTGAGAGCATGCCGGAAGTGCTACAGTATGTGTCGGCAGTGATGCCACCGAGATACTACATATCCGCCATTCGCAAACTGATGGTTATGGGGGTGGGCATCGACAAGGCGGCACATGAGGTGTCGGTGCTGCTCATCATGGCGGCAGTACTTGTGTCGGCAGCATTATGGAAATTTAATGACAGGTTGGAATAGAGATTATGGTGATACGTTATTTGATAGAAAAGGAGTTCTTGCAGATTAGGCGCAATGTGTTCATTCCGCGGCTCATAGTATTCTTCCCCATAATGATTATGTGCGTGATGCCGTGGGTAGCGAGCATGGAAGTGAAGAACTTGGTGGCAGTGGCGGTAGACAATGACCGTTCGCAACTGTCGTCACGGCTTATACATGAACTGGAGGCATCACGCTACTTCCGCTTTGGCGGACAACGCCAGTCATATGGCGAGGCTCTGGATGATGTGGAAAACTCGCGTGCCGACGTGATTCTTGACATCCCACCCCACTTTGAGCGTGACCTTGTAAATGGCGAAAAGCCACAGATACTCATCGCCTCCAATGCGGTGAACGGCACAAAAGGCAGCATGGCAAGTAGCTACCTGTCGAACATAGTGACATCTGGCATCTGCGGACAGACGGCGGACGACATGGTGAAAGTTTTATATCTGTACAACAAGCACCTCAACTACAAACTGTTCATGATACCTTCGCTCATGGCGATAGTCCTGCTTCTGATGTGCGGATTCCTGCCCACACTCAACATCGTTGGAGAGAAAGAGAGCGGCACCATAGAGGCGATGAACGTCACTCCTGTACATAAGTGGGAATTTATCTTGGCGAAGATGATACCCTACTGGATAATAGCAATGGTGGTGATGACTATCTGTTTCGTGCTGGCATGGGCTGTCTATGGCATCACGTCGGAAGGTTCGCTCGTGTTGGTATATGTCATCTCCATACTGATGGCTCTCGTCTTCAGCGGTCTGGGACTGATTGTCTCCAACTATAACGACACCATGCAGCAGGCGGTATTCGTGATGTGGTTCATCGTGATGAACATTCTCCTGCTCAGCGGTCTGTTCACTCCTGTGCGCTCCATGCCGGACTGGGCTTACATGACCACCTATGTCAACCCCATGCACTACTACATTGATGCCATACGCACGGTATTTGTGCGTGGCGGAACATTTGCCAGCATAGCTCACCAGGTGGCAGCCCTTGCCCTGTTCGCCTTTATTGTCAATGTGTGGGCGGTGATCAGCTATCGCAAGCGTGGTGCATAAAGAAAATGCCGAAGCCCCGTTGATGCGGAGTTCCGGCATTTTTCACCTATTATGTATTTATGTCCTGCAAATTGTATTTTACAATCCTGCGCGCGAAACGATGACATTTGCGGAAGAATTGCTGTACTGCGATGGAACGGTAAAACTTACTCCGTTGTAAGAAACCGTACTTCCCGACTTGACAGACACGCCGACATATTTCTTGGACGCCTGGGTTGACGCAGCCGCAGCAGTACATTCCTTGCTGCCAATGCCCATCACCGTGCCACCGTTGAAGAGTATCTTGTAGTCCGTCTTGAACGCCACACCCTTCTTGCCGGCTACTGCGACATAGACCTCTCCGCCCGAAACGGTAATGTCAGCATCGCTCTTTATGCCGTGGCACTTGCGCTCGTTCTCGCCGCCAGAATCGTAGACGGCTCCGCAGCTCACTCCTTCCAGTCTTCCTCCGGAGATATTCACGCTGCCGTTACAGTTGACAGCACGTCCGCCAGCGCCTGTTGTCAGCAGTTTGACACTGCCTCCTGCCATTGTGAGGTCGGCATCGCACTTCATGGCATCGCTCGTTTCACCTGACACTGTAGCGGTTAATGTACCGCCATTGAGCAGCAACTGACCGTTCAAGTCCTTGGTGGTGTCTTTCTTGGCGCCCACATCCAGGCCGTCTCCAGTGGCGGTTATGTTGACCACACCGCCGTTTTGCTGGAAGTATTGGCCGATATGGAAACCGTCACCAATGGCTGATTTCACAGTGATAGTGCCTGCCGAAGCCTTTACTATACAGTACTCGTCAGAAGTGAAAGCGTGCTTCACATTACCTGTTATGGTGAGAGAACCGGCATTCTTGAACTCAGTGTGCCCGTTGACATAGAAACATGCGTTGTGTGCGTCAGTGCCGTCATCAGTGCCGTTTATGCCGTCAGAGAGCGTACTTTCGGTATTTGCGGGCAAAACGACATCAATGCGCTTGCCGTCCTGGATGTTGATTGCCGCCGAATCAGGGTTGTGTATGCTCACTCCGTTAAGCACAAAAGTGACCTTCAACGAACCGTCCATATAGAGAGAACCGTCGGTGGTGTTTCCACTGAGAGTATAGGTTATCTCGTCAGTGGCAGCAGCAGACTGGAGCAGAGTGACGTGCGCACCGCTCACGTTCGCCTTGACGATGTCAGCAATATTGCCTGCAACAATCACTTTGGCAGTGGTTCCGCTGTAAACGACACTGACAGTATTGTCGGCAACGGAACTGTTGTCTACATTGATACTCGCTATACTGCTTATCGGGAACGACTTTCCGCAGACGGTGACCGACGATTCCGTCACCGCCATGTCGCCCGTCGTGGCTGCCGGATAGGCATAGGTCACCTGCCCGGTGTTTACATTCAGTGTTTGCGAGAATACCGCTGTGGCAGCGGCAATCAGTACTATGGATAAAAACAGGCGTCTCATTTCACAAATATCTTACGGGTAGTACACTTGTCTTTCACTATATATATTCCCTTCGGAAGGGCATTCTTTGCAGCATTGACACTATCGTAAACGCCAGCGAACTGCCCCGACACGCAATAGACGGTCACTCCGTCACCATCATCAACCGTAGGTTGCTCAATGGCAGTAGCGGTGTCAGAGAAGAATAACTTCGACATTGATGACAGGTCGAACGTGACTTTCTCTTCCGCATTCTTTGCAATCATCTTGCCGTCAGAGAATGTTATCACCAGTCCATCGGACTTCATCGACTTCTCGCCTTGCACCGTGGAGAAGGTGAGATAGTCGCAGGTCTGTGCGAAAGAAGCCAGACTTCCCATAATGCACAGGGAAATGAGAACGAGCCTTTTCATAGTTTTCTATTTTTGGATTTTACGTCCGTTGACAACGACTATGCCCTTGTAGTCCTTGCCGACACGCTGTCCACTGAGGTTATACATCACGTCGGATGCTGTCTTTTCTGCTGTCGCGGTCGGCTTTATGCCGGTAGTAGCATTGCCGAATGTGACTTGTATCTTCTGTCCGATAGAGGTCTGCGACAGGTCGATGTCGATGTTTGCAGTCAGTTTGTCTCCCATGACGGCATCAATATTCACCGGTATGGTACCCACCTCGGAACAAATCATAGGACCGAGCCACATGCTTACGTTCGGGTCATCACCGGCTTCAAGCATCACATCCTGCTGTTGCTTGAATGCGATAGAGCCGTCTTCCTGTTCTACACCTTCCATGTCAGTCACAGTGACATTGCCTACAGGCATGTCAGTCTCGGCAGTCGACAGGATGAAATTCTTGAGTGAGAGAGTGTATTTGCCGTCTGCCTGCTTTTCCACATGGATAGTACTTGGCATAGGTTGTGTCGACACACCGTCAATGGACACTGTGAGGTTGTCGGAAAAGTCCCATTCGGTGACATAGACAAGTTCCATGTCGTCGATGTAAACCACATCCTTCTTGCTGCCTCCACCAGGCGTTGCTGCGCTGGCAAAGTTCACAATGATGTAATCAGGCGATGTCGCCGTGCATCCTTCTTTGCTGAATGGCACAGAGTAGCGCACCCACTTGGCATTTCCGTCATCGTCTTTCTCCGTTTTGAAGTTGAGTACAGCCTTGGCTACTGCATGTGCTGCATTTTCTGTATCAGCGGCGTCAAACTCATCAGTACAGAGAGTTTTGTAGTTGTAACTGTCGTGTACGATAGCTGCCATACGGGCTTCATAGGAATCCTTCCCCGGGACGAACTTAGCCCAAAAGACGATACTGTCAGGCAATACGCCAAGTTTGCAGCTGTAGTTATCAGAGGTTATGTCAGAGTAATTGTAGTTTGATTTGTCTTTCGCATTCATTGCACCGGCACTGATTCTGCCTGTTGTCAGGTTACCCTGTGCCACAATTCCAAAGATAACATCTCTTGAACTGATTTTGGCACTGCTACTCCCTTTAGAGCCTGGACGGACATCATCGCTCTGAACTACCTGATGGGCAGATGTCACAGCCGAAGCCCATTTTCCGTCAGCCGTCTCAAATGAGTTCCAACCGGTTGGGGCTTGATTATCCTTGGTAACAGAACTCCAGTCCTCAAAGTCGCTGTTTGGAATCTGCGGTTTGTCCTGTGCGGACACTGTGAGTGCCGAAAGGCACATTATAAAAGTAAAAAGTTTCTTCATGTCTTCTCCTTTTTAGTTTGTTTTTGTTTGTATTAGCGTATCTGTTTGAATACTCCTATAGTGCAATAAATGGGGTGCATGGTCTGTTCGATGGTCTTGAATGACGACTTGAAAGCACCGTTGAGACCGCACTGCAAGTCGACATACAGTCCATAGTTGGACGAGAAATTCCAATCGGCACCCACTCCCATGGCAAACTGCACGTTGCGCATGTCATTGCCAAAGTCATAGTTTCCGCGCTCTTCGGGAGAGTGCCCTATCTCTATGCGTTGTCCTGTCGGCGTGTTTTTTCTCAGATATCCGTCATAGGCATAGCCCGAGAAGTCCTTATTGAACAGCAAACTGACCATCGGACCGACACGCAGTTTGAAATCGTCACCGAAGTGGCAAGCCAACTGCACCGGTACTGTCATTCCCCATGTGGAACATCTTGTGATGACACCGCCAGTGAATACTCCCTCTATGGACTCGTCTCCCTGGGTCATTGTCATGTGGTATGTCTTCACCTGGGCATCGGTACGCATGGCTTTGCGCTCCAGTCGCAATCCGCCCTCTACGCCGAGGCGCTGCGAGAAACGCTTCTCCACGGCAGCAGCAAACTGCGGATTCACCAACGGAGAATAAGCGTTGAGGGCACGGATGGAAACCGGCATGCTGAGCGGCATCGTACCTCCGACATTCAGACCAAGTCTCCATGACATTACAATGTCATCTGTAAAGCCTGCTGCTGACACTGACATGGCAAGCTGCAACAACAGGACGGTAATTATGGCTTTTGCTTTCATTCTTCTATATCTATGGCAAAACTGTCTACCCAAAGGGTACTTCCGATTGCTCCCTGATAACGGTCGCCGTTCTCACTTGAAGAACAGATGATGGCGAAACTGTATCCCATGTTCTGCAAGAGTTCGGTGTCTATTTCTTCGGTGTAGACAAACGGTATGTCAAAATGTGTCCACTTGTCGGTGTTCTGCATGTCGGTAAGTCTTGCCATGCCCACAAGTTGCGGACTTGTGGTGACATCCTCGCCAGTGAGCACCACGCTATTGCCCTGGTCATCATGGTTTTTGTAGACAATGGCATATATCGAACCGTTGTCTTCGCAGTCTATTTCCTCTCCGTTATTGGTCATCACCGCACCGCGCTGATATTTGTAGTAACCGGAGAAACGCAGTGGCTTCTTGTCAGTAGGCAAGCCGAAACGAGTGCTCAGCAGTGTCTCCGTGAGTGCTTTCGACAAGTCAAACGTTCCGAGAAAGAGGTTGCCTGCGGCAATGCGCTTATGGCTGATTATTCCCCAAGGACCGGTACTGCAAGTGGTGAGTTTCACACAAACTCCCTCAAAACCGTTCTCGTCGGGTGTGGTAGGATATTCTTCCTTGCTTGCCTTCGACCTCGCAATCTCGAATCCCTCGTTTGCGGAACTCCAGTTGGGTGTCTCCCCCTCAGCGAAATCGGACCATATATAGTAGTTGCCGCTATTGCTGAGCTTGTAATTTTCAAAGTCGTATTTGTAGACTTGGTTGAGTTTCGAAAACCTTACGTTGTATTCCCGTGTCCATTTGCCGTCCTCGCTCGTCACCTTGTATATGTGTCCTCCCTGGGAGAAATCCTGTGGTGTACCGCTTGCTGGGGTTATGGTTGCCCCGGGAGAAAGGGTGAATTGCGGGGCGATGTTGGTTATGTCGGCATAACGCAGGGCATTGTCAAAGACTATTTCCGACGATGCGTAGTCACGGGTGATAGTTGCCGCCGTGTCAGACAGGTTATAGAATACAGCCTTCGGATTGTCCGTATGGATGAAAGCAGCCGTGATGTCTGCCTCAGAGTTGAGGGGTTCGTCCTTGAAACAGGACGAAAAGAGTGTGCACACCACCATTGCTGAGGTGTAGACAAGACTGTTACGCAGATTCTTCATTAGTTGCATTTCCCGAATTTCAATTATTTGCAAAATTACTGCTTTTTGTCGGGAACAGCACTGAACGCATGTTGATTAGTTGCGTTTTTTAGCGTTTTATCACTCTTTTTGTAATAATAAGAACATAGCTACGGTCTGCAAACGGACTCAAAACACGGAATAAAGCAGACAAGAAGAATCAAAAGCGGATGTGGACAGAACCCGACAGGACGAGAGCACCGAATCTTTCGGTTTCGTTATTCAATGCAGGAAATGTTTCATGTTCCACATTGACAAGGAAATCCATGTGTTGTTTCGCACGGAAACCGATGTTTGCGCTCAAGGTCGTACCCATGCCTCCGTCATGCCGTTCGTCAATTATGTTCTCGTTGATATTAGGGTAGTAGGTATAGCCGACCAATGCCTTGGCACCTGCAAACAATCTTCCGTAGACATTGTGTTGGAACACCACACCTGCCTTTGCCGTGTATGAATGGGTAGTGTTTTCTATCCAGTCTTCGCCTTCGGCAATGTATTTGATGTCAAAAACGCCCATATTTGCGCCTATACCCCAATGACGGCTGAAGAACCACGCCCCCTCAAGTCCGAAGGTTGCCCCTGTCGAAGACTTCAAATTACGGGTGGAACTGATTTTGTAACGATGTAGAGGTACAACAAAACCAGCATACGTGCCAAACGAAGATGGATTGCTGTCGGTGTCGGCAAGCCATATCGAGTGCGGGTCATAACTCCGCGGATGACTGGGAAACGCCAAATCCGCAAGCCAATAGCCGAACTCCGTGCCCATGACACCCATGCCAGCGCCGGCAAGAATGTCGCTCATCCAGTGCTTGTTGTTCATCATGCGCATCACTCCAGTGACTGTTGCCGCAGTGTAAGCGCCAAAACCCACCCATGGACTCAGATGTCCGTACTCCTTTTCCAACATGGTGGCACACATGAAAGCGGTAGCGGTGTGACCGGACGGGAAACTGTGGCGGTTCGAACCGTCAGGTCTCTCCTCCTTGGCTACAGGTTTAATGGCGCGTGTAACGGCGGTGACGAGTGCCACGGTGAAGGCATCGGCAGCGAGCATCTTCTTCCAAGAGCTCCTGCTCTCCACCCCCGCAGCCTTCAGGGCGAGCATTGCCACGGCAGGAGAATACTGCAGATAGTTGTCCACATGATTTTCGAACGATGGCATAAAACCGTTTCTGAGCGAACGGAAATGGCGGTTTTCACCCATCTCTATGACACCTGCGGCAATAAACGGCACACCTATGTAGGTGGACTGCACCCATCGTTTTGCGAAAAACCGCTCTATCTTCGTGTTGTTGGCGATAATGTCCTGCTGTGCAAAACGGCAGGCAAACGAATCGGCAGGGCACATCAACTCCGCCTCTTCCGCATTGGCAGACAGGGAAAAGGCAAGTGCCAAAACTACAAACAACTTTTCCGCCATCGAAACAGTTCCTCGGGTCATGTGGTCATATTGTATGCAAAAACTACTTTTCATGTTCCATTACCTTTTCAAGGATTACTTTGCCGTTCTTGAAAATCATGTTCAGCAGTTCTTCCTGTTGTGCCTTGACGGCGGTACTGTCTGTTTTTTCTTCGGTGAAACCGCTGTTTTTGTTCTTTATGTCGGCATTTGACGTATCATCGTTCAACGGCTTTGCCGAAACAGAACCGTTCTCTATGACACCCACACGGATGTAGTCTTTCATGTGAAAGAACGAGTTGCCGTAACCTCCTTGGGAGTCGGAAACGAGCAAAACAGTCTGTCTGCCGTCCTTCAGGCGTGCGCCAAGACACATTCCCTCATAGTTGGCTATGTCACGGGAGAACAGTCCAAGGTTTGTAGTCCACTCCGCCTGCAACATCTTTCCTGCCTTCAGGGGATTCACCTTATATATTTTATTGGTGACATAGCTGCCGAGATAGCCTTGCGCAACAAGAAATTCACGTTCCAGAACGAGCAGCGTACTGTCGGGAAGAGCCAACAGTTCCGACACTCCGAAAGCCATCTGCTTCACTTCCCCCTGCCCTTTCGGCGCATCAGTTTCGTAGAGGACCTGTTCCCGGGGCTGCAGATCGCGACCGAAAGACTGCAACCTTATCTTGGCAGGAACGGCGTTCTTGTCGGACGAAACCTCCCCGTCTGCTTTCAGCGTATTCTCCGTACATGTCCAGAAAAGACCGGTTTCATCGCAATAAGTCAAGGATTCAAAACCGTAATTGCTATGGATATTGCCCAGCTTCATCTGGTCGGGAACAGCAAGTTCCCTACCCGTCAGCGTGCCGTCGAGACGATATTCCTTGATGCGCTGGTCGTCTTCGGCAGATATGAAAACCGTGTTGTCATGAGAAAAAGCCACACCTTCGGCATCACGTTGCTTGCCTCCGTTGCCGTGAAAGCCGATGACCTCCACGTTTTCCACCAGTCCTGTGGTGTCGTTCTGGGTTATGACAAACTCGTAAAAGCCGTCCTCATCCTGCTTGTCGCTGACTACGGCATAGCGGTTGCCGCCTATCGGGGTTATACCGCTATAGTTGGCAGCCGGCACATTCCACCGACTCATCTTCTGTTGCGGCAACATCGTAATCTGAGCAAGGGCATTGCCGGCACACAGAAACGCCAAAACGGCTGTAAAAAAGAGTTGTCTATTCATACTTTACCGGCAATTGCAGTCAACTTGTCTGTACTGTCAAAAGTTTGATAACGGCATGTTATGACAATCACAACATACTTAGTGCCTTGTTTTCGGCAGCTTCCATAATCTCCCTCTCGCCTGGTCCCTTGTCGTTGATGCCACACAGATGAAGGATGCCGTGAATGATTACGCGGTGCAGTTCCTCGTCATACGCCTTGCCGAACTTGTCGGCATTGGAGCGCACTGTGTCGAGCGAAATTACAAGGTCACCGTTGATGACGTCGCCTTCATCGTAGTCGAAAGTGATGATGTCGGTGTAATAGTCATGACCGAGATACTCGTTGTTGACCTCAAGGATTTTTTCGTCGTCACAGAAAAGGTAGCCTATCTCGCCCACTTTCCTGCCATAGGTAGCGGCAACGGCACGAATCCACTTGTTGGTTTCGCGTTTCTTGATGTCAGGCATCTTCACACCTTCTGCACTGTAAGTAATCATGCTGTGTATGTTATAGAGTGTTTTCCTTTATTGCTGTACTGCTCACGTTCTCCAGTCCCGGTTCGGCAAAGAGCAGGATGGTCTCTATCCCGCCGTTCCGTTTGTTCCATTCGGCCTGCTTGCGTTCGTATTCGAAGTCCACCGCATTGCGCACACCTTTTATTATATAGTCTATTCCGTGACTGCGGCAGTAGTCTATCGTCAGTCCCTCGAACGAGTCTACCGTCACGCGGTGGTCTCCGCCGAACTCCATACGGATGCGTTCCATCCGCTCCTCTGTGGTGTAATGGCAGTTTTTGGCAGGATTCATCGCCACTGCCACCACCACTTCACCGAAGAGGGAGAGTGCGCGACGCACTATACTCAGGTGTCCTTCGTGGAACGGATCGAAACTTCCCACGAACAGAACTTTAGTCAAAGAGTGTGGGTTCTGCGGCATTGCTTCCGATGATATTGCGCCCGAAATGGCGGTAGGCCAACTCTGTCGCCATGCGTCCGCGCGGCGTGCGCTTGATGAAACCTTCCATTATGAGGAACGGTTCGTAGACTTCCTCCACCGTGCCGCCGTCCTCTCCTATTGCCGTAGCAATGGTGGAGATGCCCACAGGACCACCACGGAACTTGTCGATAATGGTGAGCAGAATCTTGTTGTCTATCTCGTCAAGTCCGTAACTGTCGATGTTGAGAGCCGTCAACGCCATATTGGCAATGTCGAGGTCTATCGTTCCGGTGCCCTTCACCTGTGCGAAGTCGCGCACACGACGCAGCAGAGCGTTGGCGATACGCGGCGTTCCGCGCGAGCGGCGGCTTATTTCCATGGCGGCATCTTCCCTTATCGGCACTTGCATTATTGCCGCCGAGCGCTTCACAATCTTCTTTATCGTGTCGGGATCATAGTATTCCAGATGCAGGTTTATGCCGAAACGGGCGCGCAAAGGGGCAGTAAGCATACCGCTGCGAGTGGTCGCCCCGACAAGCGTAAAGGGGTTGAGGTCTATCTGTATGCTGCGTGCCGACGGTCCCTTGTCGATCATTATGTCGATGCGGTAGTCCTCCATGGCAGAATAGAGATACTCCTCCACCACAGGATTGAGGCGGTGTATCTCGTCGATAAACAGCACGTCATTGGTCTCAAGCGATGTCAATATGCCGGCAAGATCGCCCGGTTTGTCGAGCACGGGACCCGATGTTATCTTGAATCCCACACCAAGTTCGTTGGCGATGATATTCGACAAGGTGGTCTTTCCCAGTCCCGGAGGACCGTGAAGGAGCGTGTGGTCGAGCGGCTCACCACGGTATTTGGCAGCCTCGACGAACACGCTCAGGTTGTTGACCACCTTCTCCTGTCCGCTGAAATCGTCGAAGCGCAATGGACGGAGGGCATTTTCAAACTCCTTCTCAGCAGAGCCTGACGACCCGTGTATATCAAATTCTTCTTGCATTCTGTTCGTTACACTCAGGGCAAAGTCCCTTTATCACATAGTTGATGTTGCACAACGTAAACCCGTCGGGCAGGCTTACACCAGGCACATGTATCTGTTTCAGACAGAAGGTGCGGTGGCACTGCGTGCAGTAGAAATGGGTGTGCTCGTCTTGGGGCACACAGTCGCAGTCATCGTCGCACACCGCATACTTCATGGCACCCGACCCATCGTCGATGGCGTGGATAAGCTGGTGCAGCAGAAAGAGCGACAATGTGCGTGAGATGGTGGACTTGTCAACTGTCGGGAGCAGGCGTTCGAGGTCGGGAAGCGACACCGCCTGATTGCCGCGGAACATGTGCCGCAGCACCAGAAGACGCACGGCGGTGGGCTTTATGTCCCTGTGCCGCAGCTTCGCTACAAAGAACTCCTCGTTTTCCGTAACCCTCGTCTATTTGCCGAGCACCTCTACTGCCTTTCTCACAATATGGCTCGTCTCGTTCATCACCTGGTAATATTCCGACATGTCCCACAGGTCGCGCGCAATGAGAGCCTTCATCTGTGTCTTCAGCATCTGTTCGCTGCGTCGGCGCTCATCCTCGTCTTTCAGTTCCACCTTCTCCTTTTCGCCCTCGCTGTACACAGCCTGTATCAGTTCATCGGGCACGGTGAAGGTTTCATTGAACTTGCTGAAAGTCTTATAGAGTTTGTGGAGCTTCTTGCGGTTTTCGTCCACATACCTGATAGTCTGGTTTATCACGATGCCCTTTGCCGCCAGTTGACGGTGATAAAGAGTGTACTGTGTGGTGTCGAGCGGCACGAAGAAGTCGGGCATGATGCCTCCGCCTCCATAGACGGTCTTGTGCAGACGGAGGGTCTGGAATTTCAGCGAATCGGAGAAATGGATGCTGTCGCGACTGTAGAGTTCGCCGTGCTTGAACCTCTTTTCTATGTCCTGCTCATAGTCTTTCTGGTCTCCTTTCTCGTAAGGCTTCTGTATGCACCGGCCAGACGGAGTGTAGTAGTGTGCCACGGTGAGGCGCATCATCGACCCGTCGGGAAATTCTATCGGGCGCTGCACAAGTCCTTTGCCGAACGAACGGCGGCCTACAATCTGACCACGGTCCTGGTCTTGTATCGCCCCGGAAAGGATTTCGGCTGCCGAAGCGGAATATTCGTTCACGAGAACGACCACCTTGCCGCTGAGCAACTTGCCCTTACCGTCAGCACGGAAATCCTGCCGCGGTGTGGCTCTACCCTCGGTATAGACGATGAGATCGTTCTTCTGGAGGAACTCATTGGCAATCCGCACCGCACTCTGCAGATAGCCTCCGCCGTTCTCCTGCAGGTCGATGACGAGGTCTTTCATGCCGTGTTTCTTCAGCGAGTCCACGCAATTCATGAACTCGTCGTAGGTGTTTGCTCCAAAACTGCCTATCCTTATGTAGCCCACTTCAGGCCTTATCATGTAGGAAGCGTCCACTGTCTTGAGCGGAATCTTGTCTCTCGTCACCACGAAAGTCAGTGTGTCACGGATGCCACGGCGCACTATCTTGAGGTCAACCTTAGACCCTTTCTTGCCGCGGAGACGGCGCATGATTTCCTCGCGGCTCATCTTCACGCCCGCAATGGCGGTGTCGTTGACAGCCACGATGCGGTCGCCGGCAAGGATGCCAACCTTTTCGGAAGGTCCGTTTGCCACGGTCTGAAGCACGAGGAGAGTGTCCTGGGCAAGGTTGAACTGCACTCCGATACCCTCAAAAGAGCCTTCGAGCGGTTCGGTGAGCGACTTCGTCTCCTTCGCCGTGCTGTAGGAAGAGTGCGGGTCAAGCTCTTTCAGCATACCCCGTATGCCGTCTTCCACCAGTTTGTCGGTGTTCACGGAGTCGACATACAGTTCCGACACGGCGACAGCCGTTATCTGTAATTTTCTGAGAGCGTTCTCTCCGATGTGCAGCTTCTGCGCGTCTGCCGCAAGGGACAGCGCAAGCAAGATTGTGAGTATAGTGATTTTTCTCATATCAACGTATTATATCGGTGTCTTCTTCGGGTCTGTCTTCCTCCACCACGAGGTTGTCGATGATGAACTTCTGGCGCTCCATGGTGTTCTTGCCCATATAGTATTCGAGCAGTTTTCCCACCTGGTCGTCCTTGTGCATGGTGACCTGTTCAAGACGGATGTCAGGCCCGATGAAACCGGAAAATTCTTCAGGTGAAATCTCTCCAAGCCCCTTGAATCGCGTAATCTCCGGATCGGGCGCCAGTTCCTTTATCGCAGCCTGACGCTCTTCGTCGCTGTAGCAGTAGCGGGTGATAAAGTCCTTGGGCTTTTCACCGCGTTTCGACAGCCGCTCGTCTTCGGCTTTGACCACCGATTTGTTCTTTATCTTGGTACGGCGGTTGCGCACACGGAACAGCGGAGTCTGCAACACGTACACGTGACCCTTCTTTATCAGTTCGGGAAAGAACTGCAGAAAGAACGTGATAATGAGCAGTCGGATGTGCATTCCGTCCACATCTGCGTCGGTGGCAACGATGACCTTGTTGTAGCGGAGGGTGTCAAGACCGTCCTCGATGTCGAGAGCCGCCTGCAGGAGATTGAACTCCTCGTTGGTGTAGACCACCGTCTTGGTAAGTCCGTAGGAGTTGAGCGGCTTGCCGAGGAGCGAGAACACCGCCTGCGTGTTGACGTCACGGCTCTTGGTGATGGAGCCTGACGCGGAGTCGCCCTCGGTGATGAAGATGCTCGACTCCTCCTTGCGAGGGTCCTTCACGTCGCTGTAGTGTATGCGGCAGTCGCGCAGCTTGCGGTTGTGGAGATTGGCTTTCTTCGCACGTTCGCGCGCCATCTTGGAGACACCCGCCATGGCTTTGCGCTCGCGCTCGCTCTCTTTCACCTTGTTTTCGATTATCTCCGCCACATCGGTGTGTATGTGCAGGTAGTTGTCGACCTCACGTTTGATGAAGTCGCCCACAAACTTGTTGATGCTCTCACCGCCCGGGTTCATCGCCAACGAACCGAGTTTTATCTTCGTTTGCGACTCGAATATCGGCTCTTCCACATTGATTGCTATCGCCGCGACGATACCGTTGCGGATGTCGCTGTACTCGTATTTGCCGAAAAATTCCTTTATTGTGCGGGCTATGTGCTCCTTGAAGGCACTCTGGTGGGTGCCGCCCTGCGTGGTGTGCTGGCCGTTGACAAAGGAGTGGTACTCCTCGCCATACTGGTTGGTGTGGGTGAACGCTATCTCGATGTCATCGCTTTTGATATGGATAATGGGATAGAGTGCGTCGGCAGTCATGGTGTCGTGCAACAGGTCTTCAAGTCCGTTACGCGACAGGATGCGCCTGCCGTTGTACATGATGGCAAGTCCGGAGTTGAGATAGGTGTAGTTCCGGAGCATGGTCTCCACGATGTCGTCGCGGAATTTGTAGTTCACGAACAGCGTGTTGTCCGGCTCGAACATGATGTAAGTGCCGTTCTCGTCGTTGGTAGCCACCGTAGTGTCTTTCTGGAGAACGCCTTTCTCGAATATGGCAGTGCGCACCTGACCGTCACGGTAGGAACGTACTTCGAAGCGGCTGCTCAGGAAGTTGACCGCCTTTATGCCGACTCCGTTCATGCCCACCGACTTCTTGAACGCCTTGGAGTCGTACTTTCCTCCCGTGTTGAGCTTGCTTACGGCATCAATGAGCTTGCCCTGCGGAATGCCGCGGCCGTAGTCGCGCACCGTGACACGCAGGTTGTCGTCGAGGTCAACCTCTATCCTCTTGCCGGCATTCATGCGGAACTCGTCGATGGAATTGTCGATGGTCTCCTTCAGAAGAACGTAGATTCCATCCTCGGCAAGGCTTCCGTCACCCAGACGGCCTATGTACATGCCCGGCCTCATGCGGATGTGCTCCACGTCGGTGAGGGTGCGTATGTTGGAGTCAAGATACTCCACTTCCGGCTCCTGCCGTTCTTTTGTCTCTTCTGGCATATCGTTCCTTTCTACAAGGTCTTCTTGTAACAGCGGCGGCGCTTGTGCACCGTCACGTCAAGTTCACTCCACTGGCTCTGCACGGCATGGTTGCTCTCCATCTCCACCTGGGTCTCTCCCCACTCCCATCCGTACTTCACATAGCGCGGGATGAGGTCGGCGAAGAGTAGTGCGTTGGCACCTTTCTTGCGGTACTCGGGGAGTACGCCGACAAGCAGGCAGTCAACAATCTTGGTCTTGTGGAATTTCAGTGCCATGAGGATGTGCCACCAGCCGAACGGGAAAAGTCTTCCGCGGCGGCATTTCTGCAGTGCGCGTGTGAGCGAAGGTATGGTTATGCCGATGCCGACAAGCTTGTTGTCGCATGTGGAGTCCTCTATCAGCGTGATAATGTTGTAGTCCACGAGCGACAGGTACATCTCGACATACTGGTCTATCTGGCGCTGTGTCAGCTCACTGTAGCCGTACAGGTCTTTGTAGCAGGTGTTTATCACCTCGAAGATTTTCTGTCCGTAGCCGCCGGCATAGACCTCCTTGCGGTTCTTTATCTTCTTTATCCGCAGGCCGTAGCGATCCTGTATCATCTTGGAAATCTTGGCATAGCGGCTTGGTACCTCGGAGGGTATCGGCAGTTTGCACTCCACATAGTCGTTGTCTTTCTCCCAACCGCCCAGCTTTTCCATGTGTTCCGGATAGTACGGGTAGTTGTAGGGCGTGGTCATCGTGCCCAGCTGGTCGAATCCGTGGGTAAGCATGCCCTCGGGATCCATGTCGGTAAAGCCCAGCGGACCTACTATCTGGTTCATGCCGCGCTCGCGTCCCCAGTCCTCTACGGTCTTCAGAAGCGCGCCGGAAACCTCCATGTCATCGATGAAGTCAATCCATCCGAAGCGCACGTCCTTGCGGTTCCACCGCTCATTCGCCTTGCGGTTGATTATTGCCGCCACGCGCCCGACGGGCTTGCCGTCCTTGTAGGCTATGAAATAGTCCGCCTCACAGAACTCGAAAGCGGCGTTTCTGTCCTTGCTGAGGGTGTTCACCTCGTCAAAGAAAAGGTTGGGCGCATCATACTCGTTGCCCTTATAGAGGTCGTAGTGTACGTCAATAAAACGGGTAAGATCTTTTTTTGTCTCGACTTTACGGATTTCAACTGTTGCCATTATTGTTTCAAGGGTTTAGTTGTCGCTTGCTTAATAATAATGTGCAAATTTAGACAAAATTATCGGAAAGCACAAAAAACACGTTTCCATTTGCACGTTTTGCGGGCAAGTCCTGCCCTTTTCTGCAAAGGAAAAACCGCCGGGACAAGCCACATGCCACCCTCTCGTTTTATTCAATTCGTGCGCTGTACTGAATAAAATCCGCACTTTTTTATTCAATACAACCCCGATATTGAATATTTTATGTAACTTTGCCACAGCGTAAGGACTAAGATTAAGAGACTATGAGAACCATCATCGGCAACCAAAGGAAAGAACGCGACCTACTGCTCTCCCGTTCTTACCTCTTGCGTCACACCAAATATGACGTGGAAACGCTGCTTGCCAGCAAGCAAATCAAACTGATAACAGGTCCGAGAAGAACCGGGAAATCCACCGAAGCCCTGCTGATGCTGAAGGGCAAGAACTTCGCTTATCTCAACTTTGACGACGGCAAGCTGCTGAACACATGGGATGACGACCTTGTGTGGGAAACTCTGCAACTGGTGTATCCCGGTTTCGACTATCTCCTACTTGACGAGGTGCAGAACCTCGAGGGTTGGGATCTGTGGGTTTCCAAGTTGTTCAGGCTCGGCATAAATATGGTCATAACAGGCAGCAACGCCAAACTGCTGAGCAGCGAAATGGCCACGCTGCTGACAGGACGGTATCTACAGATAGAGATGTTGCCGTTCAGCCTGTCCGAGTACTTCGAGTGGAACAGCCTCGACCTTGCCTCCATTCCGGCGGAGAGCACCGCCACGGCACAGTCGTTGACCGTCAACTATCTGCACAACGGCGGCTATCCGGAGACCGTAGCGGCGAGAAGCCTGACCCAAAGCTATCTCTCCACACTCTTCGACTCGATAGTGTGGAAAGACATAGCCCAGCGACATAACGTCAGAAACGTGGAAGACCTGAACAACCTGGCCATGTATCTGCTCTCAAATTTCTGCAATCCGTTCAGCGCAAACGAGCTTGCAGACACATTGGGATTCTCCAGTGTGGCCACCACAAAGAAATTCACGGACTATCTCCGGGAACCGTACCTGTTCTACTACCTACCGAGATACAACAACAAACTGAAGCTTATGAAGAAAGCACCACAGAAAGCATATGTCGTGGACAACGGTTTCGTGACGGCAAAAGCGTTCTCCGTAAGCGAGAATCTGGGGCGACTGTTGGAAAACCAAGTGTTCATCGAACTGCTGCGTAGAGGTTACGACACGGAGAAATCGCTCTTCTACTACCGTTCGCGCAATGACAAAGAGACTGATTTCGTGACACGCCAAGGCTCTCATGTGAGTTCTCTCGTCCAGGTTTGTTACGACCTGTCATCGGAACGGACACTGAAAAGGGAGGTCGACAGCATCATCGAGTGCGCCGGAGAACTGAAATGCGACAATCTCACAATCGTCACCATGAATGAGAAGAGGGTGATAGAAAAAGACGGATATAGGGTGAAGGTCGTGCCTATCCGTGAGTTTTAGCCGGAAAGGGTGCTTTCACACAACGCAAAAGGCGGTGTTGCCCGGCCGAATCGGTGGTTGCAAAAATGTAGCAGGCACCTCCGTCCTTCAGCTTCAGCCGTTTCCGCAGTTCCTGAACAGAGAGGGGGAAGTTGCGCACGGCAACATTGGCGCAGTCAACACCGGCAAGAGCCTTTGCCGCCTCTTTTCTGTTGAGCGAGAAAACCGCCTCTACAACAAACCTCCTGCCCGGAAAATCCACGGTTTCATCGGAAGAAACAAACAGGTTGGAATTGCTTCCGACCTTGCTGACACCGTATCTGCGGCAGAGCAAAGCGAAGCATCCGGCTTTCATCAGCGAGGCATTAGGTTCAAACAAAAACAGTCGGCGCTGACCGTCCGCCATGTCTTCCATTTCCGAAAGTGGGGAGGCCACGACCGTATCCGCCGACTTCTCCTCGCCGAGAGCATAGGAAACCGTCTGGCTATTGTTGACGCAGAACACACGGATGTCGTCCGCAGCCACAGGTTGTCGGGTCATAACAAGCAGCAGTTCCTTACATTCATTGTTGACAGAGACGATGTGCACCTCGCTCACTCCGCACAGTTCGTCCACCGCCTTGTGCCAGTCGAGCATCGGCGACAGTTTCACCATCACCACGGAAGCTTTCTGCAGCAACATGGCGTTGAGTGCTTTAACATTGGGCGTACAGTCCTCCATGGCGTATGTCCTGCCGCCATTGGCATCACGGCGGGCTGGGTCAAGAAAGACAAAATCCTGCGGTTTCATCGCAGAAAGGACATCTTCACCATTGCCGCAAACCACCTCGGCACCAGGAAGTCCCAACTCAAGGAAATTATGTCGGGCAATATCGCAGAGGTGTTGCTGCATCTCCACATAGACGGCACTGCCGAACGGCCGGGCAAGAAACGAGAAGTCCACTCCAAGACCGCCTGTCATGTCGGTCATAGAACCTGGCTTCAGCTGTCCAGACGCAATCAACCTCTCCACCACAGACAGCTTATACTTTGCCGTAAACTCACTGCTGCACTGCTCCATAGAGAGGTGTGGAGGATAGATTATCGACGGTTTCACCGACCAAGAGGGCAGTTTTACCCTTGCCGTCTGCCAACCCGCAATCTGCGAGAGGGCAAAGGTCATGTCGACAGAAGGAAACCTGTGCGCCTCAAGGGCGAGCCGCCTCACATCGGCGGTCTTGTGTTCCTCGATGAACCTGCGTGTGTCAGTATCAACAGTCAACATTCTCATGAAATAAAAATCCTGCGGGTTGGAAAGCCCGCAGGATTCGTTATACCTATTTAATATATATTACTTGTTCAGATACTTCTTGCCGTTCTTGATGACGATGCCACGGTAGCCGGCGTTCACCTTCTGACCTGCGGCATTGTAGAGAGCGTCTGTCGCTGCGTCAACCTTCACGGAAGAGATGCCGGTAGCGGTGATTTCGTCCTCTGTAGCGGCACGGAACTCGAAGTCATCGATAAGGAGGTCACCATAGGTAGCCGTCTTTGAAGACTTGGGATTCATGACTACGAGGTTGATTTGTGTCTGCTTCTCCAACTGGAATGTGTAGCTTACGAGTGTCCACTCTGTGCTGCTGAGCAGCTGTGTGTAGTCTCCGTAAGAGTAAGAGCCAAGTTTTGATTTCTCCTCATCCCAGGGTGCGTATCCCGGACGAGCCTCTGCCAGATTCTCTGCGCCACTCACTGACTTAGCATAGAACTGCATTGTGTACCAGCCGGCATCAAGAATATACTCCTTGGAAGCAAGGCGCATGTTTGTCGTAGCGTTCTTTACGCATACGGAATACTCGCCGCCGTGAGACTCGGTGCTCTTCTCAAGTGTTGCGCTTGAAGCCGTAGTGTTGGACTTCCATCCCTTTGGCTGAGCGTCGGATGACCACTCCTCGAAACCGCCGTTGGTGAATGACTCGAGTCCGCCGATGCGTTCCTTGACGGAAAGAGTATAGCTTAGGGAAGCGGCAAGGTAGTTGGCAGTCTCCGGTGTGGATGCCGTGATGGTGCAAGAACCAGATCCTACGACAGTGACAACGCCAGTCGCAGCGTCTACGGTAGCCACGCTCTCATCGGAAGAAGTATAGGTGACAGTACCGTCAGAATCGGTTGTGAACAGGTTTTTTGCTGTTTCGTCTGTAAAGACAATCACCTCTCTTGCAGCCCAAGAGCAAGTAGGAGTCTTGAGGTCGGTGATTATCTGGATGTCATTTGCGTCGAGCACATAAACCTGAACTGTTCCTTTGTAGTTCACGACATAGCAAGACACATTATATTTCTTTGTTGTGTCGAAAGTAGTTTCCGTGAGCAGGCTGGATTGATCATAGATATTGATTTGGTCACCGGCCTCATCTTCTATTGTCACGCTCTTGCTTTCAATTGCTGTAGCCTGGAATGTCACGTTGGCAAACTTCACGAACGAAGCCTCGTAAGTGGAGTAAGAGGCCACTGCATCGTCCACAGCAATAGCCTTTGCCGTCACCTCGTTGTCGCTGGAAGCCACTGTTACGTCAGCGAAACCGTCGGAAACAGCGAGTTCGCCGAGATTGTTGTACTGATAGAGCGGACCTGTCACCTTGCCTGAAATCTTGTCTCCCTTCTTCAGTGACTTTGCGTTTGAGCCGTACAGGAGGTATCCGTTTGTGCCGTCAGAAACGAAGATGTTGCTGCCAGAGACACCTGTCACGAGCAGGTCGTCGAAAGTATAGGAAACGGTAGGAGCGTCTTTTGTGGCTGTCGCAGTGCAAGCTGCACGCAGGTCAGCGATAGAAGTGTAGTTGGCAATAGCCTTGAGTTCGAGGGTTGTTGTCACCTCGTCAGACTTCTTGCCGTCGCCGTCCTGAGCGTAGGAAACCACGGTGTAGTTGCCTGGAGCGGTGAGTAGGAAATCCTCTGTATAGGTTTTCTCCTCGCCGTCATTGACCTTGTACTTGACAGTGCAGCCCTCTGCTGCGGTCATGGTCACCGTCTGGTCACCGTAATAGGAGCCGCTTGCCGGCTTGACTGTCGGTTTTGCCACTGTGCCGGCAGCCGCTGCTGTTGTCACAGTGATACTTTTCATGCGCACCTGAGCGGTTGATGCCGTGAACACAACAGATGCTGCGTCACCTGTCCAAGTGCCGTTTGTGCCGTCGTAGGTATAAGTTCCGTCTTCAACAGAGAAGCAACCCGGACCGTACTTTGCCGTGCCACCTGCAGTACAAACAAACTCTATACTTGCGATATTGCCTATTGTAGAAGTGACAGTCAGCGTTTTGTTTTGGTAACAACGATACTCTGTTCCGTTACCAAGTATACCTTCGGAAACCGTAATGGTAATACCGTCCTTTGTGACAGCATCGTTTTCGGTTTTCGAAGAGTTGGCACTCTTGTCCGTACCAGCATCAAATGTCACGACTGTTTGCGCTGTTGCCGATACGGTAAGCAACGCTGCAAACAAAGCGAGTAGAATTTTTTTCATAGAAAAAATGTTTGATAGTTATTATATAATAATGTGCACGGCAAAGGTACGGCAGAATTTCTGCCGCACCAAACTTTTCGCGTGAATATCTTGTTAATATTCAATAATTTGCCGTTCTGACGGTTTCCGCACGGCGGAAGCGGCGGTCAGCGTATCACTTTCCTGCCGTCGATGATGTTGACACCTTTCTCCGGATGGGACAGCTTCTGTCCTTGCAAGTTGTAGATGCCGGCAGCGGCGAGACCGGTCTGTGATGTCGTGGCACTGCTGATGCCGGATACGAGTTCCCCGTCGAGATACTTTTCCATCAGCACTTTCATCCAATAGCCTGCCACGACAGGACGTGCCATGAAGCCATGGCGCTCGCCGGTCACGGCATTGTGCAAGTCTGACAACGGCACACGCGTGGGAGTCTCGTTCACATAGTTCCACATCGGTGTCATGTAAGACTGGAACTCGTCGTCGGTGTCCGCCATGGACGCAATCCAGATGTGCCAGTCGTTCTTGTTGATGTCGGCGCGGCTGTCGAGCGGAAGACCGTATTTCAGCATCTTGGTCTGGTAGAACTGCATGTCAGCCTTGCGCTGCGTCTCAAAGTAATTCCACCCGAGCATCTTGTCCCACACCATGTTGTATTTGCTGCTCCACGAGGAATTGTCGCCGCCGAAGTTGAGTTTGCTGTGCACAGGCTCCGTTTTTGTCATGCCGGCACTCTTCCAGTACGACGCCATAGTGCGCCCCTTGCGCTGGTATGTAGTGGCAATGTCGTCCTTGCCGAGGAGTTTCGCCATTTCCGCATAGGCGAACACACCCATTATAGCCTTCATTGACAGGTTGATATTTCGGGAAGAATGCCCCATAAAATCGTCCGTACAGAGTTGGCTCGCCGGGTCTTTGCCGTTCTCGCAGAGGTAGTCTGTCCATGTCGTCATCAAGTCCCAGTACTTCAAGGTGTAGTCTGTGTTGCCGGTCAACTTCTGCAGCATGAACGCAAGGATTATCATGTTGGCGCTCTCCTCCACCGGCATGTCGGCACCATAGGTCTGTCCGTTGGCATTGGGATAGGGTCCGAGGTCATGGGCGGCAAACCCTTTCGTCCACTTGCCGGTGGCAGCATATTCAAACTGCGGTGTCATCATGCCGCGCACAAGTTCGGGATTGTAGATGAGAAACAGCGGCGCTGACGGATAGGTAATGTCGATTGTGTTGATGAAACCGCCCGAGTTGTTCTCGCGCGACATCCACAACAGGTTGCCGTCAGCGTCCGTCACGAGTTTGTGAGCCGCCATTGTCTGGCGGTAAGACCCCGACAGCAGTTCGGCATATTTCACTCCTCCCGCCTTGTAGCCGTCGTCGTATATCCTCTCGTCAAGGGTGCGGCAACGCTGCATGAGGTCGGCATAGTCAGCATAAGTCTGCTTCATCTTGTTGGTGAAAGTCATGCGTGTGTAGAGTGAAGTCCAGTATGCCTTGCGCTTTGAACCGAGGAATGTGATGCTGTAGAGGTCGTCATAAGCCACCATGACGTATGACCCTGCGCCCTCAGAACCCACCTTTCCGAGGTTGTGTATGTAGCTCATCGCCGGGTAAGTGCCGCCTTCCTGAGTGAGCGAAGCCTTGGTCGGCGCAACGCCGCCGGTGGACTGGAATGTGTCCATGACCGTGGAGTGGTCACCGATGGTAATGTCCTTGTCCGCTGTCACCTCACTATATAAATATATGTATCCCCAGTCTATCTGTCCGTCACCGGTGTCATGCAGCACAGACTGGCTTGTCGTGCCACCGCGGGCATAGGCATACGAACCGGCGTTGGTGCGGCTTGTCTTTGTGGTCTGCCCCGAACTGCTCACCGCCAGTTGCGCTGACGTCTCGAAATAGAACTGCACATCATGCTCCTTGCCGTCGTTGCTCACCACGTTGTACGATACGAAGGTGGCAGGAAACGACTGCGTTTCGAGGTCGTCGATTATCTGCGGAGAGGTGAATACCACCGTCAAGTCCACGGGACCGCAGGCAAAACCGTAGTATGTCTGGGTGGCGAGGACATTGCAGAACTTCTGTTCCGCCGTCTTCATGGTGTTCTTGTAGAGACCGAAATCAACGTAGGCACCGCCTGTTGTGTTGTGGCAATGTGCAGCCAAGATGTTCTCTCCCTTCTTCAGTTTGGACGCCGGGATTGCCAATGTCACCCCATCGGTGTTCCACTCCACGCCGTGCGAGGCTATCTCCTCGCCGTTGAGGTAAAGCTGGAACACGTCGTCGTGCTTGTAGACAATGTAGTATTCACCGTCGGCATCCACCTCATCGAGGGTGAACGGACGGCGCACATAGATGTCGACATCGCCACCCGACCAAGGCGTGCCGATATTTCCATAACCGGCATCACCGCCTCCGAATGCGCCTTTTCCCGTGTTCCACGCAGAAGCGTCATAGTCTTGCGTGTACCAATCGCCCTCCGGTTCGCTCTCGACATACTGTGCCGTCCACTTCGACTCCGTAGCCATGGGCAGCACTGTGGTGAGAGACGTTCCCATGAAACGGTAGTTCTCGCCATCGACACGGAGCACTCCCGTCATCGGTTTCGGCGCACCTGAGAAATAAGTGGTATTGCCTTCGTACAGTTTGTCATAAGGACTCCAAATGCAAAAGTAGGGGTCGTTGGCGACAAGCGGCACCGACGGCATTCGCAGAGTGTTGGTCCTTGTGGGTGTGAAAAAGTCCGTCTGTTGCGCAAACGCCACAACCGAGACGAGGCAAAGCATAGAGGTCAGTAGTCTTTTCATTATCTGGAAGAGTTATTCTGTTCAGGTTTTGTTCATTTTCTGCCGAAGTCTGCGGGTATCTCACCCCACGCCTTGGTTTCCCATTTCACTATCGGCACGGTCACCGGATGCGTCCTCAGCCATGCGTGAGCCCGGGATATGAGTTCGTGAACCTTGGCGGTCTTGGCGTTGACAGGCAGTTTTGTCTTGCAGGCTTTCTTGCTTACCCACAGTGCGGCATTGTAAGAGTCGGAGTATATCACCTTGTCCTTGATGCCCCGTTGCTGCATCAAGGCGAGCGCATGGACTATTGCAAGGAACTCGCCGATATTGTTTGTGCCCATCACCGGGCCGAAATGAAATACCTGTTCGCCTGTCTGCAAATCCACACAACGGTATTCCATCGGTCCGGGATTACCCGAACAGGCCGCATCGACCGCCCAAGCGTTGGCTTTTACATCCTTGTGCAGCGGCAGCACTGTGTCGGTTCTCCACGACGGAGGGTTTACTATTTGCTCCATTTACATTCTCTCCGGCACTTCTATACCCAACAGCGCAAAACCGTTCTTGATGGTTTTTGCCACGTTCTTTGCCAGTACAAGGCGGAAAATCTTTTCGCTTTCAGTGTCGGCATTGAGTATAGAATAGTCATGATAGAACTGGTTGAACGCCTTGGTAAGTTCGTAGCAGTAGTTGGCGATGCCCGATGGAGAATAGTCCTTACCGGCCTGTTCCACGGCTGCGGCATACTCGCTGACCTTCTGTATCAGTTCCACTTCCTTGTCGAGAGGTTTGTAGTCGTCATTCAAAACCTGCGGAATGACGATGCCGGCAGCCTCAGCCTTGCGCAGGATAGAACGGATGCGGGCATAGGTGTACTGTATGAACGGACCGGTGTTGCCGTTAAAATCGATGCTCTCTTCGGGGTTGAAGAGCATGTTCTTGCGTGCGTCGACCTTGAGGATGAAGTATTTCAGTGCGCCGAGACCCACGATGCGGGCTATCTCGTTCTTCTCTTCCTCGCTCATGTCACTGAATTTGCCGAGTTCGTCACTGGTCTTCCGTGCGGTCTGTATCATGGCAGCCATGAGTTCATCGGCGTCGACCACCGTTCCCTCGCGGCTCTTCATCTTGCCGTTAGGCAGTTCCACCATACCGTAGGAGAAGTGAGTGAGGCCCTTGCCCCACTTGAATCCGAGTTTATCGAGCAGTATGGAGAGAACCTGGAAATGGTAGTTCTGCTCGTTGCCAACGACATAAATCATCTTGTCAATGGGGAAGTCCTGGAAACGGAGTTTTGCCGTTCCGATGTCCTGGGTCATATATACTGATGTGCCGTCGGAACGGAGAAGGAGCTTTTCGTCAAGCCCCTCTGCCTTCAGGTCAGCCCATACCGAACCGTCTTCACGGCGGTAGAAAATGCCCTTTTCGAGACCTTCGTCCACCTTTTCCTTACCTTCGAGGTAGGTTTCGGACTCATAATATATCTTGTCAAAGGAGACTCCCATCATCTTGTAGGTCTCGTCGAAGCCTGCGTAGACCCATTCGTTCATCTTGCGCCACAGTGCACGCACCTCCGGGTCGTTGTTTTCCCACTTCACGAGCATGTCATGCGCTTCCTTGATGAGCGGTGCTTCCTGCTTGGCAGTCTCCTCGTCCATGCCCTTTTCCACCAGTTCCTTCACCTCTTCACGGTAGTGCTTGTCGAAAGCCACATAGTAGTCGCCTATCAGGTGGTCGCCTTTCTTGCCGGAAGACTCTGGAGTTTCGCCGTTGCCATAGCGCAACCAGGCGAGCATGGACTTGCAGATGTGTATGCCTCTGTCGTTGACAATGTTGGTCTTCACCACCTTGTTGCCGTTTGCGGCAATGATTTGCGAGAGCGACCAACCGAGAAGATTGTTGCGCACATGACCCAGATGGAGCGGCTTGTTGGTATTTGGCGAAGAGTATTCTATCATCACAAGCGGACTGTCTTCGGTGGCTTGCTTCTCTCCGTAGTGTTCGTCGGCGTTGATGTCATTGAGCATTTCCACCCACGCTTCCGGGGCTATGACCAGATTAAGAAAGCCTTTCACTACATTGTAGCCGCTGATAGCCGGGCAGTGAGCCACCAGATATTCGCCCATGTCCTGTCCTGTCTCCTCGGGTTTCTTGTGCGATGTCTTCAGCAACGGGAAGGTCACGAGGGTGAGGTTGCCCTCGAAATCAGGACGTGTCTTCTGTAATTGTATCATCTGGGCAGGCACTTCTGCCCCATAAAGTTCCTTTACAGCAGCGAGGGCGCTACTCTGTATCTGACTTTCAATCTTCATTTTGTGTACTGTCGTTATACTAAAACATTGTTTTTCAGAGTGCAAAATTACGGCAAATATTCTGTATTTACAAGCATGGAGGTTCTGTTTTGTCCTTTTTTTCGGCGGGTCTGCCGTCGGCGCACACATCCGCACGATTGCACGACACGGTCATTTTACCGCACATTTTTTGTATTAGGCAACTGCCATTTCAAAATGAAATTACTATTTTTGCACCGTATTCATACTGCATCTCCGCCATCGGGCGGTACACAGCGAAACCTTTATGTCCTGAAAAGAATATGAAAGAAAAACTCGAAGTAAAGGAACTCAGTGAGGTCGTAGTACGTTTTTCGGGCGACTCCGGTGACGGCATGCAACTCGCAGGCAACATTTTCTCCACCGTATCAGCCACTGTCGGCAACTCCATAAGCACGTTTCCGGACTATCCCGCCGACATCCGCGCTCCGCAAGGGTCGCTCACAGGCGTGTCAGGATTTCAGGTTCATGTCGGCTCGGACACCATCTACACGCCGGGCGACAAGTGCGATGTGCTCGTGGCAATGAACGCTGCGGCGCTGAAAACGCAGTACAGATACGCCAAACCGGACGCTACCGTCATCATAGACACGGACTCCTTCAAGGAGGCAGACCTCAAGAAGGCGGCTTTCACCACCGATGACTTTCTCGGGGAAATGGGCATCGACCCCGATAGGGTTATCGCCTGCCCCATCACGACAATGGTAAAGCACGCATTGGAGGACACGGGCATGGACAACAAGTCTGTGCTGAAGTGCCGCAATATGTTTGCCCTCGGGCTTGTATGTTGGTTGTTCAGCCGTGACCTGCAACTCGTCACGGACTTCCTGAAGGAGAAATTCGCCAAGAAACCGGCTATTGCCGACGCCAACATAAAGGTTGTCCGAGCAGGCTATGACTTCGGCCACAATACCCATTCTACTGCCGCCAACGTCTACAGAATAGAGAGTAAGGTGAAAGTGCCGGGACGTTACATGGACATAACAGGCAACAAAGCCACCGCCTACGGATTTATCGCGGCGGCGGAGAAGGCTGGACTGAAACTGTATCTCGGCTCCTATCCCATCACGCCGGCTACCGACGTGCTGCACGAACTCGCCAAGCACAAGTCCTTGGGGGTGACAACCGTGCAGTGCGAAGACGAGATTGCCGCCTGCGCATCTGCCGTAGGAGCGTCCTTTGCCGGCGCTTTGGCTGTGACAAGCACCTCCGGACCCGGCATCTGTCTGAAGAGTGAGGCGATGAACCTGGCGGTAATCATGGAACTGCCGCTCGTCATTCTCGACGTGCAACGTGGAGGTCCCGCCACCGGACTGCCCACAAAATCGGAACAGACAGACCTCCTGCAGGTTCTCTTCGGGCGCAACGGAGAATCCCCCATGCCGGTAATCGCCGCGACAAGCCCCACCGATTGCTTCGACGCAGCCTATGTTGCAGCCAAAACGGCCCTCGAACACATGACCCCGGTGGTACTCCTTACCGACGCCTATATTGCCAACGGGTCAAGTGCATTCAAATTGCCCGACCTCGGCAAATATCCCGACATAAACCCTCCTTACGCCCCGGAAGAAATGAAAGGACAGTGGACTCCCTACATGAGAACCGCCAACGGCAGCCGCTATTGGGCTGTTCCCGGCCGCGAAGGATTTACACATATCCTCGGAGGACTGGAGAAAGACAACCTCACGGGAGCCATTTCCACCGACCCGGAGAACCATAATCTCATGACAAGACTCCGTGCCGAGAAAATCGCGAAGATAGAAGTTCCCGACGTAAACGTGCTCGGCGACAAGGACGATGCAGATGTCCTGCTCGTCGGTTTCGGCGGTACTGGCGGCCATCTGCACGCCGCCATGGACGTGCTTCGTGCCCAAGGCAGGAAAGTAGCCTTGGCTCACTTCCGCCACATCAACCCCTTGCCCAAGAACACAGACGAGGTTCTGCATAAATATAATAAGGTAATAGTGGCGGAACAGAACTCCGGACAGTTCGCAGGATGGCTCCGCATGAAAATCGACAGGTTCAATCCGTACCAGTACAACGAAGTAAAGGGACAGCCGTTCAAGGTGGAGGAAATCGTGGAATACGTCAATCAGATAATCGGAAAATAAGGAAAGGGTTCACATTATGGCATATACAGCACAAGATTTCAAGAAAGGACAGCCCAGATGGTGTCCCGGTTGCGGCGACCATTTCTTCCTTGCGTCACTGCACAAGGCTCTGGCAGAAATCGGCACAGCGCCCCATGACACGGCGGTAATCTCCGGCATCGGATGCTCGTCACGCCTCCCCCACTACATGGCAACCTACGGCATGAACACCATCCACGGCCGTGCCGCCGCCATAGCCACAGGTGTCAAGGTGGCAAATCCTGCCCTTACGGTATGGCAAATCAGTGGCGATGGCGACGGACTTGCTATCGGCGGAAACCACTTTATCCACGCTCAGAGGCGCAATATAAATATCAACATGATACTCCTCAACAACCGTATCTACGGACTGACCAAGGGTCAATACTCGCCGACATCGCCGCGCGGGTTCGTCTCGAAGTCATCTCCCTACGGCACTGTGGAGGATCCTTTCCACCCGGCAGAACTCTGTTTCGGCGCCAGGGGACACTTTTTCGCACGCACAGTGGCTACTGACGGCAACCACACAGTGGCGATGCTGAAGGCGGCAAACGCACACCGGGGCACGTCAGTGGTGGAAGTTCTGCAGAACTGCGTCATCTTCAACAACAGCGCACATGAGGCTGTCTACGACCGTGCAGGGCGTGCCAAGAACGCCATCTATGTGGAACACGGCAAGAAACTCGTCTTCGGCGAGAACAACGAGTACGGTCTGGTGCAGCAGGGATTCGGTCTCCGGGTGGTCGAAATCGGCAAGGACGGTTTTACTATTGACGACGTTCTCGTGCACGACGCACACTGCGAGGACGACACGCTGCAACTGAAACTGGCACTGATGGGCTACAACGACGGTTTCCCGGTAGCCCTCGGAGTCATCCGCGACGTGGAAGCGGTGACCTACGACGACTGTGTCACGGCACAGATAGAAGAAGTCAAGGCGAAGAAAAACTACCACAACTTCGCCGAACTGCTTGAGACCAACGACATCTGGACAGTGGAATAAAGACCCTGTCATCACATAATCCAACCGCCCATTGGGAGTTTTCACACTTCCAATGGGCTTGTTTTTTGGCGGTGTTTTTAACCTTTTGCAAGAAAAATGCGCTATTTTTACGGACAAACGTATAATATACCAAAAATATGCAGTAACTTTGTCAACAACTTAGGACATATTATAAACATTAAAAGAGAGAACAACTATGGTTAAAACTTTACGCTATTTGGCATGCTGTATGCTCGCATGCCTCACGTTAAATGCCAATGCCACGGTGAAGAACATCACGACCAACTCCACCGTAACGACTTGGACAACAACCGACGACAGCTACACCGGCACAATCGACGGCATCACCCTGACTTGCGAAAAGAACAACGGAGCATCACTGGGATCATGCGCAAGCACTACCTACATACAGGTGAAGAAGGGCAACTTGCTCTCCATTGAGGCAGGTGGCGAGACTATCACCAAGGTGGAAATCAACTGCACAAGCGCTGCGCAGAAGATGAGTATTGCCGGTACAGACGTAGAACCCGACGGCAACACACTGACTTGGACAGGCTCAACAACCAAGTTCCAGGCAGAAAATCTCGGTACTCCCATGAAGATAGCATCCATTGAGGTGACCTACGGAGCCGCTGACGCTGACACTCCAAAGGCTCCCATTTTCACAGGGGCTGCCACTTTCACTGGTTCTACCGATGTCACGATAACGAGTGAAGATGGCACTGTCATCTACTACACCACCGACAACACGGTGCCGACGACAGCTTCACTGACCAACAACACCAATTCCGTGACCCTGCCGCTGACCGCCACGACCACCATCCAGGCAATCGCAGTGAAGGACGACAAGGTGAGTGAGACCGCGACACAGACATTCACATGCCTCGAAAACAAGACTATCGCCGACCTCAACGCCATCAAGTCCGACCAAAAGAACGTCATCCTCACGCTCACCAATGCGAAGATAGTCTACAACTACTACAATGGCTACTTCCTTTATGTACGCGAAGGCGATGTGGCTATACGTTTCGACGCCGTCGCCTACGGCAAAACCGACTATACCGTCAACAGTGTAATCAACGGTACAATCATCGTTGACTACAACAACTACAACGGTTCTCCTGCGGTGACAGGCAACAATCTCACCAATTTCGACAACCTTACCGTCACCGAAAGCACCGAAGAGGCACAGCCGGTGGCTACCACAATCTCCGAGTTGAAGGAGCTGAAGCATGCGGAAGACCTCATCGTCCTCAGTAATGTCACACTGACAAGCGAGACCGTAAAGTCCGAATACTACACTTACACCACCTACACCCTCACCGATGAGGACGGCAACACCGTGAAGTGTCCTTCTGTTATCGACTCTGAACTTGCCGCCAAGGCCAACGACGGCAACAAATACACCGTCAAGGCTATCTTCGACAGCATCAATTCCAACGGCGAACCGCAGCTCACGCTCATAGGTACTGTCGGCGACGACACACCTGCCGAGGCAATGACTATCGCCGACCTGAATGCCACAACGGAAAACATGACCAACATCAAGCTAACCCTCACCGACGCCAAGATCGTCTACAACGCATACCAGGGCTATTATATATATGTACGCGAAGGTGATGTAGCGATACGTTTCGACGGTATTGCCTACAACAACGCAAAGTTCAGCGTCAACAGCATCATCAACGGCACTATCAGCGTAGACTACAACAACTACAACGGTTCTCCCTCTGTGGCCAGCAACAGCGACACTAATCTCGACGACCTGACCATTACTGAAAGTACCGAAGAGGCACAGCCGGTGGCTGCCACAATCCCCGAACTGAAGGATTACAAGCATGCGGAAGACCTCATCGTCCTCAGCAATGTCACACTGACAAGCGAGACCGTAAAGTCCGAATACTACACTTACACCACCTACACCCTCACCGATGAGGACGGCAACACCGTGAAGTGTCCTTCTGTCCTTGACGAAGACTTCAAGACAAAGGCCAACGACGGCAACAAATACACCGTCAAGGCTATCTTCGACAGCATCAACGGCAAGGGCGAACCGCAGCTCACTGTCATAGGAACTCTCGTTTCTGCCGGCATCAATGCCGTCAATGCGGAAGATGACAACGCCCCTGTCTACAACGTGGCAGGACAGAAAGTGGACGCCGGCTACAAGGGTATCGTCATAAAGAACGGCAAGAAAGTTTTCAACAACAAGTAATATTCCACAAACAACAACAGAAGGGAATGGCGGCAAGACCACACCTGTGGTCTGCCGGCACTCCCTTTCTTTCATAACAGGAGATGCTAAAAAATACCGCAAAACTACTGCTCGTCTGCATCACTGCCGCATGGTCGTCATCCGCAGTTGCCGCGCAGGCGGTCGCCAACGACACCATTGAGGTGGAAAAGACCGCCCAACAAGGCAACAGGAGGATAGAAGGCACTGTGACCGATGAGTTCGGCGAAGTCCTCCCGGGAGTGTCCATAGTGGTCAAAGGCACTACACACGGAACGAGTACGGACATCGACGGCAAGTTCTCGCTGCCCTATTCGCAGAGGGAAGCCCACCTCATGGTGTCATATCTCGGAATGAAACGCCAGGAGGTTACATGGAAAGGGAAACGCCTGAAGATAGTGATGGCTGAAGACGACACCCAGATAGAGGAAGTGGTAGTGACCGGCTACGGCAACATCAACACCCGGAAAAACACCAGTGCGGTGACCTCGCTCAAGATGGAGGACATCCTCCAGCCGGGCATGACCTCACTCACCGATGCCCTGAACGGACGTGTGCCTGACATGGTATTCTCCCAAAACTCCGGCGAGGTGGGCGCTACGGCACGTCTGCGCGTACGCGGTACATCCACACTCATCGGCAACCGCGAACCGCTCTGGGTGCTCGACGGCGTGCAACTGACCGATCCCGTCGACGTGAGCACCGAACAGCTCAACGACCCCGACTACGTGAACTACATCGGCAATGCCATCTCGGGCATCAACCCCGAAGACATCGAGCGGGTGGACATTCTGAAAGACGCTGCCGCAACGGCTCTCTACGGCACACGCGCCGCCAACGGTGTCATCGTGGTCACCACAAAGAAAGGCAAGGCAGGACCGCCGCACATCACCTACTCCACCCAACTGAAACTGGTGCGCCGCCCGCGCTACACCGACAACAACATCAACCTGATGAACTCCCAGGAGCGCATACAGTTCGGCAAAGACCTTGTCGACATGCACTACGCATTTCCCTCCAACATGACAATGGTGGGCTATGAGGGCGCATATTACAATTACGTGAACGGCAACATCGACTATGACCAGTTCCAGGAACAGGTGCGGCAATACGAAAGCGTTAATACCGACTGGTTCAAGGTGCTCAGCCACGACGCTCTAACCCAGACCCACTCGCTGAGCGTTTCGGGCGGAGGCGACAACAACCGCTATTACGCTTCGCTGGGATACACCGACGAGGATGCGGTAGTCAAGACCCAGAACAGCAAACGCTATACTGCCGCAATGAGCGTACAGGTCAATCTGACGAAAGACTTCCAGGCTAACGTGAGGCTGAACGGCAGTGTGCAGAAAAAAGACTACCTGCCTTCGGAGATAACACCGCTCACCTATGCCTACAACACCACACGTGCCCTGCCGTGCTACAACGCCGACGGCTCGCTCTATTATTACCAGAAGCACGCCTACAACCTCGGCAAGAAGACCAATTCGTACTACAAGTACAACTACAACATACTCAACGAGATGGAGAACTCCTCGCAGACCTACGACTCCAACTCGCTCATCGCTGCCCTTGACCTCGTGTGGCACTGCAGGAACATCCTCGACGTGGATGCCTCAGCGTCCTATCAGCGCACGTCAACCGACAACAACACATGGTTCGGAGAGAAGACCAACTATGTGGCGACACTGAAAAACGGAGAATACGACGAACTGCCGGTGACCGGCTCGGGCGGTCTCTGCGAACTGCCCTACGGCGGTGTGCTCAACCTGAAGAACAGCACTACCGAGAACTTCACCGCACGTCTGCAGGCCAACTACCACCAGTCATTCGGTCACCATCTGCTGAGCGCCAACCTGGGATATGAGGTCAACACCTACCGCAACAACGGTTTCTCCGAGAATACACGCGGCTATTACAAAGACCGCGGCATGAAATACGTGTCGTCGATGACGGCGGACGAGATAGCGTCCTACCCTCTCTACGCTGACTGGATGGCGGAAAACCACCGCACACTCACGGCTACACGCACCAACAAAATCAGCGGCTACCTCACTCTCACCTACAGTCTGGGCAGCTATTTCACAGTAAACGCCAACGGACGCTTCGATGCTTCCAACCAGTTCGGCAGCCGCAGCAACGAGAAATTCCTGCCTGTGTGGTCAGTGTCGGGCATGTTCAATGCCAAGGAAGTGCTGTTGCCAAAGCTGGACTGCGTGGATGACCTGCGCTTGCGCCTGTCTTACGGAAAGACCGGCAACATGGTTGACGGACAGACACCCAACCTTCTGATTCAGCAGGGCAGCATGGACACCTACTGGAACGCCAACACCTCCACCGTCTACGCTTTCCCCAACCCCAACCTGCGCTGGGAACAGACCGACCAATGGAACGTCGGAATGGACGCTTCTTTCCTTGGCGGACGGCTCACATTCGGCGTTGACGCCTACTACAAGCTCACCCACGACGCATTCACCACAGTGCCCGTGTCCAAGGTCAACGGCATCAGTTCCTACATCATGAACGGCGGCGACATCAAGAACTACGGCTACAGCTTCTCCATCATCGGCTACCCCATAAAGACGAAAGACTGGACGTGGTATCTCTCCACCAACTACTCGTATGTGAAGAACAAGGTGCAGAGCGATGTCATCAACGAGTACACCATCGACGACTATCTGGACGGCACCGCCATAATAGGCGGCAAGAGTGTCGGCACATTCTATTCCTACAAGTTCCTCGGGCTTAATCCCAACAACGGCATGCCGATGTTCGACGACTATTCCGACCGACGCCACCTGCTCGAAGGCAAGTCTCTGGAGGAAATATGCCAGTTGGTGATGACCGAGAGCGGCACGCGCGACCCCAAGTTCACAGGTGCCGTCTACAGCACTCTGCGCTGGAAACAGCTCTCACTCACCACGAGCTTCACCTACAGCCTGGGAAACAAGATACGCCGGCTGGCTCTCTACACCGACATCATCGACGGTGTGTCGTCCGAAAACAACGTGCGCAAGGAACTGCTTGACCGCTGGCAGGTGTCGGGCGACGAGCTCCGCACCAACTATCCGGCACTGCTCAGCCCCTCCGACCCGCTCTACCAGACATACAAGAACCACTGGAGCAACGCAAGCTCCGCCGACATACAGGGCTTCAAGGCTTTTGCCACCAACTATTGGGACATGTATGACAAGTCCGACATCAGGGTGGTGTCGGGCAGCTACCTCCGTCTGTCACAGCTTGTGCTGCGCTACCAGTTCACGCCGAAGATGCTGCGCAACACTCCGCTCACCAATGCCACGGTGGATTTCTCCACTACCAACGTGTTCACCCTGTGCTCCGGCAAACTCAAGGGGCAAGACCCGAGCCAGAGCGGGTTCTCGGCTGACGTGGTGCTCTCTACCCGCCCGACATACGTAATGAAACTTTCGGTAACATTCTAAAACACAACCCAACGGGACGCAATGAAGAAAAAAGACATACTTACCGCACTTTCCGTCATCGCATCACTGTGCAGTTGCGGCGACTTTCTAAGCCAATACTCGCAGGACATGGTGGTGGCAAAGAGCGTGACCGACATTGAAGAGGTCTTGATTGGCGAGACCTACATGAAGAGCACCGAGACTTCCTACGGGATGAACAACGGCACTTGCGGATTTTTCAACATGCTCGACGACGACATAAACACCGTGGGCGTGAAGTCAACAGAGAAGCTCGGCAGCTACGACGCCTACACTTATGTGGTGAACGGCATGTTCGGATACTACGCCTGGCAACAGGACGTGAGGTACAACTACGAGCATGACTCCTACAACTCTGACGACGGGACGTGGAACGACCTTTATCACCGCATCAACGTGGCAAACATCCTGCTGCATGAACTTGAGGACGTGCCGCACAAGACCGACACTGACCTGTCGGACTACACCCGTGTCAAGGGCGAGATACTGTTCCTCAGGGCACAGTTCTACTTCATCCTTGCCAACCTCTACGGCAAAGCCTACAACCCGGCTACATGCTCCACCGACCTCTGCGTGCCCCTCAAGCTGACCCATTATGTGGAATATGACAAGAACAAAGACACCCAGTTCGAGCGTGCGACGGTAGCCGACATCTATGCCCAGGTGGTGTCCGACCTGCTGCAAGCGGAGAGTCTGCTGAAGGAAAGCCCGCAGAAGACGGGCAGCACCCTGCACCGCGCCAGCTGGCAAGCCGTGGATCTGCTGCTGAGCCGTGTCTACCTCTACATGCAGGACTGGGCTTCCGCTGAGCAGAAAGCCGGCGAGGTCGTCAGCGACACGCAGTTCTCGCTGCTCAGCATCGCCAACTTCTCCGACGGCACACCGGTTCTCACCGCCAACAACCGCGAGATTATCTTTTCGCAGGGAGGCAACAAGCTCACCCCGAACCGCAGTTCCAGTCTGGCGGCATCGGTCTACGGCAATCCGTCCGAATACTGCGTCACACGCCAACTCTACGATCTCTACGACGACAATGACGCACGCAAGTCGTCCTATTTCGGCAGAAACAGCCAGTCCGACAGCATCCGGCTCAACAAATACGAGCGTGAGGTGAAACTCAACGACATCTCCGACGCACTGGCACTGCGCAAATCGGAGGCTTATCTCAACTATGCCGAGGCCTGCGCCATGCAGGACGGCAAGGAGCGACAGGCCAACGAGGCTCTCAACACCCTGCGCCGGCAGCGCATAGAGAGTTGGTACGACACCGACTACACGGGGCGGCAGCTGGCAGAACAAATCATGCTGGAGCGGCGCCGGGAACTGTGCTTCGAAGGACAGAGGTGGTTTGACCTGCGCCGCTACGCCGTGCGCGACAAATATCCGTCGGCGACCGACATCCTCCATGTCTTCAACGAATACACCGACAACGGCGTGTGCGTGCGTGCGCACTACTATCTGCTGAAGTCAACCGACAAGTCCTGGACTTTCGGCATACCCCGCGCCGTGCTCGAAGCCGACAAAGTGCCGATGACCGACAATGAGCGTGACCAGCGCGACGAACTCGAAAACACCGAAAAACAATGATTCACACAAACATGAAACTACTGCTCGGCATCGCCTTTTCCGTCTCCCTGCTGACATTGACATCCTCGTGCGGCGAGGAGAAACTGTCGGGCGACGGCGTGGACCTCACCAACGAGTTCGCCATAGAGGACGATGCCGCCGACCCCATACAGCACGAACGCTACCTTATATATAAGGAGTACGGCGTGCCGGTGCTGTTCAACGACACCATAACCTCACGCCAGATCGGCAAGGACATCAAGGGCAACCCCATAATACAGTACGAGACGGTCGACCTGAACTGGGACTTCGACTCCTATTCCAACAGTGTGGTGTACAAGTACGACTACATCACGTCCGACGAAGACAAGGCAAAAGCCCTGCATTTCGCCAGACAGTTCCTGTCGCAATGCAGCAAACGCATGCGCCCGTTCAGCATAATGGTGGCGCACAACGTGAGCACCGAACCTGAAACAACGTCGCTTGAGGAGAAGAAATACATATCCGGATTCCGCACACTGGTGTTCTATAACGTCACCGATCTGGACGACGAAGGGATAAAGACCACCGCCACTGAAGTGATCAACGACATGGTGACGCAGAAGGTGAAGGCCGACCGCGACCTGTGCTCACAGTTCGAGGAGGTGTCGTCAAAGTATTACTACCGCCCGTGGGACGACATGGGAGGATGCCCCACCTACCTGGCCTACAAGGAGCAGAACTCCAATGTGTCGCCCAACACCCTCTTCTACGGCGAACCCTACAACGCCGTCGAGGGCAGCACTGCCGTACACCGCATCGACCTGTGCGACCTGCTCGTCACGCGACATCTCGTGGCTGACCGTGCCGAAGCGGAGAGCGTGCGCGCAAGCATCGTCGCCGAAATCGGCAACTACGGCTTCATACGCGGCAACAAAAACACCGGTTCGATGTCGCCGACCGACGCGGAGGAAGACCGCAACTACTTCATCCAGGCCATACTCCACCTCGGCAACGACGGCTTCACCGACCGCTACGGACGCTGCTCACTGGTGATGCAGAAGTACAACCTGCTCTATGAGTTTATCACCAACGAACTCGGAATAACGCTATAACATGAAACAGACAATCACAAAATGCTCCTTCCTCCTGCTGTGCATGCCCCTGCTCGCAGCCTGCAGCGACGAAGAGACGGCGGCGGTGGACTTCGACAGCAGTGTGGTACATGCCGCCGATGACTACACCGACCCCCGCGACGGCAACACATACCACTGCATCAGGATAGGCTCACAGGTGTGGATGACCGAGAACCTGCGCTACCGGATTCCCGGCAACAGCCTCGCCGGATGCTACACATGGAACGAGTCGCAGGCCGACATAGAGGATGCCGAGGTGGACGACGACACCTTCCGCCAAACAGCCACCGGCGTGGCACAGGACCCGCAGTACAACGGCTGGCCGCAATACGCCACCGCAGTGGCAACGGGAACACAGAACATCGTCACCATGGTCAACATGCTCGACTACGGATACCTGCAAAAGGAAGTCATGGAGTACCTCTCCTACTATCCCGACTACTACGACGTGCTGCTCACGGCACTCGACAATGCCAAGGACAGCGTGAAGATAGGCTATGACAACTATCTGGAGGCGGAAAGCGCCAACGGCGGTTATGTGAAGGAATACGGTTTCCTCTATTCACGCGAAGCCGCCCTCAAGGCCGTGCCCGACGGCTGGCGGCTGCCATCGGACGAGGACTTCCTGCAACTGGAACGCGCCCTCGGACTGTCCGCCGGTGAAGCCGGCAAGAGCGAAGCGTGGCGAGGCAAGGGACTTGCCACACTGCTTGCGGAAGGCGGAGCCAGCGGTTTCAACGCCAAGTGCGCCGGAGGCAACACCTACATCATAAAGGCAAGCGACAACAACTATATGGGCAAGGACGAGAACTGGTACTACTGGACCTCCACCCTGAGCAAGCAGAAGGACTCCGTAGAGGTGGCCACGATACGCATGTCGGCAATCTACACCGACCGCGTGTGGCGCGGCACAAGTCCCGTAACCACCGGCTACCGCGACGTGACCTACAGCGTGCGCTGCGTGAAAGACGCCAACAAGGAATGAAAGACATGAAAAAATATCTATTAAGCACCCTAATGCTGCTTGCAGGCTTATCGCTTGCATCACGCAGCTACGCCCAACTGGAACACAGCGTGTACGGCGATGTGGTCAAGGCAGACGTGAAAATGAAGTATGTGTACACACTGGAAGAGGCGTTCAACCTGTCAAGACAGCAGAAGAAACCCATCTTCATCAACTTCTTCGCCGACTGGGCCATACCCTGCCACGGCATGAACAAGGAGGTCTTTTCCGATGCCGCGTTCTGCGACTACATGGACAAGCACTTCGTCTGCCTGTGGCTCAACATGGACAAAGAGGAGAACGAGTCGGTGGCCAACAAATATGGCGTGAAGTCATACGCCCACTATCTCGTGCTCGACTCCGACGGCAACATCCTGCTGCGCATGGTGGGTGGCAGCCGTCTGCCCGACTTCCAGGAGTCGGTGGCACGCAGCCTGAGCCCCAAGACGTCACTTGCCGGCACCGCCAAGACATACCAGAGCGGCAAATACTCCAAGAAAGACCTCTGCAACTACCTTGAGGCACTGCGCCTGGCAAAGGACAACGACCAGTTCAAAAAGGTCGGGGCGGAATACATGCAGATGCTCAAGCCGAAGGAATACACCGCCAAGGAGAACTGGGCTGTGTTCTGCTCATCCGTGGAAAACCGCCAGTCGGCAGGCTACAGCTATCTGGTGGAGCACAAGGACGACTTCATCAAGAGCGTCGGAGCGGAGAAGGTGGACAAGCAACTGGAATCTCTGTTCTACTACGACGTGCTCGCCTATGCCGTCGGAGAGAAGAAATACGACAAGATGGAACTGCTCGATCTCTACAACGGAATGCAGAAAGCGGCACTCCCCGACACCTGTTCCACCTATGCGCTCTACCGTGCGGCGCAACTGCGCGGCACCTCCACGGCGCACGAACTGCTGGAGTATCTCCGCCAGGCAGCCGGTCAGCTGGGCGCGTCAAAGTTCTACGTGGACATGTCGCTGAAGTCTCTCAATGCCGACACGGAGGAACAAAAGGAACTGATAGCCTATCTCAAGGAGTCGGCATCCGCCCTGCAGGGCAGCCAGACACGCAAGATAAACGACATCGTGATATCGATGGAAAACCACGACGGCATCCATTTCGAGGAATGCACACTCAGCGAAGCCCTGGCAAAAGCCGCCCAGACGGGCAAGAGGGTTTTCGTTGACTGCTACACATCGTGGTGCGTGCCCTGCCGCAAAATGTCCAACGAAGTGTTCGTGCTGCCCGAAGTCGGCGGCTATTTCAACACACATTTCGTCTGCATAAAGCTGGACATGGAGAAAGGCGAAGGCCCAGAAGTGGCGCAGAAATACAAAGTCAACGCCTACCCCACTATGCTCGTGCTCGACAAGGACGGCACAGTGCTCAACACCGTACTCGGCGCACGCAGCGCAAAAGAACTGCTCCAGCTGATCCGCTAATCCCTTCTTGCACCGCACCGGCACCTTTTTTGCGGTGCACCGACACCCTTCTTGCGGTGGCGCACCGACCGTGGTACGAACGTACATCGACCGTGATACGCTCGTACATCGGACGTGATACGTCCGTACCACGTCCGATGCGCCACCGCCAAAATTTGGCTATTAAGCATAGATTAAGCCTATTGGTATTTTGAATATACAAAACGCCTTTTTGTCTATCTTTCAAGGTGATGTTGTATTGAATCGGCTCAAAATGGTGTTAAATGCCTACAAAATCGGCTCTACTTGAGCCGATTATTGATGAAAAACGACTAACTTTGAGCCGATTAATAAATATAGAGATTATGAAAATAGACATGGAAATATTACAATTCTTGCATTATCATCCCTTGGCAAATAGGGCAGAGATTATGGCGGGGCTTACGGAAGCTCCCAGTAATAGCACAATGAAAAGATTACTTTCTGCTGCTGTTAAGGAGGGAAATGCAGAGACGGTTGGGCGTGGTCCTGCGACCAAGTACAGACTTACTCCGCAAGCTCACGTAACCATGCCTTTGGATTTGGCTACATATTTTGACAAGGATATAGACGAGCGTGAAGCACAGGAATCTTTCAATTTTGATTTGATTCGTGAAGTTTTGCCCAAAGTTGAGATTTTTACTAAAGAGGAACTTTCTGTATTGTTTGCAGCACAAAAGGAGTTTGAGAAAAATACGGAAGGTATGACCAATCTTGAGTATCGTAAGGAAATGGAGCGTCTGGGAGTTGATTTGTCCTGGAAATCTTCACAGATAGAAGGCAACACATATACTCTCTTAGAGACTGAACGATTGCTAAAAGATAAGCAGACGGCTTCAGGAAAAACAAAAGAGGAAGCCATCATGTTGCTTAATCACAAGGATGCGCTTGATTTTGTTCTTGACGTACCTGATTATTTGAAAGAGCTGTCTGTACATAGAATCGAGGATATTCATTCAATCTTGACAAAGGAGTTGGGAGTTGACAGAAATATCCGTCATCGTCGTGTAGGTATTACGGGAACTAATTATCGCCCACTCGATAACGAGTTTCAGATTCGTGAAGCGTTGGAAGATACTTGTACATTGGTGAATGGAAAAGATAATGTTTTTGAGAAAGCTCTCTTGACATTAGTGCTATTATCGTATATTCAAGCCTTTGTTGATGGAAACAAGCGGACTGCAAGAATCACAAGCAATGCTATCTTAATAGCAAATGGCTATTGCCCGATTTCTTTCCGAACCGTTGACTCCATCGACTATAAGAAGGCAATGCTCATGTTTTATGAACAGAATAACATTGCAGCTTTCAAGAAAATCTTTATCGGGCAGTTCTTGTTTGCAGTGAAGACGTATTTTTAAGAGAATAAAGTGCTTATTTAAAAGGAGATATATGAAATTGTGAGAGAAAATGGCTACAAAAGGAGAGTACCCTTGTTTTATCAAGGGGCTACTCTTCGTTGAATTCCTGCTTCTTGATTCTCTGAACAAGGTAGCTGGCGGTCTTGGGGGCTTTCTTTCGACAGTCTTTGAGCATAGCGTCAAACTCGTTTTCGGGCATATCTGAGTTGAACGCCTCTACCAGTTCGCTCTCTTGCGGAGCGTCCAACATTATGTTTTTACGCTTCATTAGCATACGCATGGCAAGAATGCCTCTGTCGTACTTCGGCTTTGCCTCCACAAGCTTTTGCATCAAGTGTATGCCAGGGTCACCGACATACAGCTCGTTTAGCATTGCTATCATGTAGAGAACCTTAGCATCAGGTGTAGCCATGTCAAACGCCTCGCCAATTTGTATGTTTACGGCATCTGCCTCCTTGTATCTACCGAGCATAGCAAGGGCACGGGACTTGACGAAAAGGATTTCTTGGCATAGATGACTGCGAAGCACTTCGTCTGCAAGATTCAACGCCTGTTCGTATTTTCCTGCGTAAAGACAAAGAAGAGAAGCCAGAAACTTTGATGTCCAATGAGCAGATGTAAGCAGATTATCCGGAACTACATCTATACATCCCATCAAGTCATCATCACACACAAGGGTGTCAAGGAACCTTTTTGCCTGTTGCATAGCCTCCTTAATATCACCGACTTGGGCATTTTTGCTCACGAGCAAGAGATACTGTTTGGCAGCTTCGTCATAGTCACTGTTATGCAATGCCTCATAGACAGCCTTTCCGCTCTCAATCTCGTTGTTTATAAGATGTTCGTCATTGTAGCTACTTGCGTATGCCATAATCTCACGATTCGTGTGGGCATATTGGGGTATCACTTCCCTTGAAAGGAAGAGCCCGTCCAAAGAGCGCACACGGCTTAATGCAACGTAGAGTTGTCCGGCGGCAAACAGTCCCCGGCTCAAATCAAGAGACATCTTTTCGAATGTCATGCCCTGGCTCTTATGTATGGTGATAGCCCATGCCAATTTCAGGGGATATTGCGTAAAAGTGCCATTCACCTCCTTCTTGAGTCTTCGGGACTCACGGTCATATTCGTAGCTGACAGAATCCCAAGATGTGCATGGCACGACATACGTTTCGCCTCCTCTCAATGACACATGGATTTCATCTTTCGTTAGTTTTACAACTTTCGCAAGAGTACCATTTGCCCAACGTTTTTGCGGGTCATTGCGTGTAAGCATCACTTGTGCTCCGACTTTCAGACGAAGATTCAGTTCGGCAGGAAGTTTCTTGTCGTCGAATTTTCCGGTGACAGTGCCCTCATAGACAAATTCCTCTGCATCAATTTCAGCCAAGCATTGTTGGTTGATAGTATCTGCAGTTTTGTTTAGCGAAACAAGAGTTATGACCATGCCATCCTCTGGCCGGGGTTGGGCAACACGTCTGTTGAGTTGCATGATATTCTCTGGCGTCACCTTGTTCAGACGTACATTCTCCAGAATGTGCAAGAAATCTTTGTCATCATCTTGGCGATATACCTTTTGGAACTCAATCTTTACGAGTCGCATACGTTTGATTGCGTTTGCCTTGTAGAAGAAAAAGTCATCCGTTTTGTAGATGTCGTGAAGAAGGTCATGTTCTGCCCCTCTCCTTACAACAGGAGGCAACTGGAACATATCCCCCACAAAAATCACCTGTTTGCCACCGAAAGGTTGCGTTGTACGTAGGGCTTTTCGGAGAGTGTAGTCTATGGCATCAACTATATCACATCTGACCATTGACACCTCATCGATAATGATGGTGTCGGTATGGAGAAGCGTGAGTATACGTGCCTCGTTCAGTTTCCCGCATGTTCCAGGCGTACAGACTTCCATTGGGAGTCCAAAGAAGGAGTGTATGGTATCACCTCCAGCAAGGATGGCAGCAACACCTGTAGGAGCAAGGATGATAAACTGTTTGTTGACAGTCTTCTGTATATTTCGCAAGAAAGTGGTCTTTCCAGTTCCTGCACGACCTGTAAGAAAGAAACTGCTGTTGGTGTTCGCTATGAGTTCGTATGCAATCAACTGTTGTTGGTTTTGTGCGTCGATTTCGATGTGTTCCATGTTCATTTCTGTTCGATTGTCGGGAGAATTTGCGTAAGACGTGTGTTATAGTCGTGGTCAAGAAAACTCTTGTAGCATCCCTCAATGAGCGCTTTAGCCTGGCTTTCCACTTCTTCTGTCGGAACAGAAGTGCGTTGAGCCTTAAGTATTCCGGCAATGTAATCCTTGACCATGCGTTCAGACTCAGAGCGAATGAACTTTTCGTTTCTATACACCTTGTCATAGTCACGCTTTTGTATGAGTTCAAGCTTTTTGCCGTTGAATGCGTAAAGCTCAATACCGTCTATGTATGTCCAATTGTGGTAGAGACCGACCTTTTCCACGATGACCACTCTGTCGCAGAACCGAATACCACGGTAATATCGGTTGCCGTTTGCGCTTTCGTATTCGTCGCAGATGAACATTTTTTGACCGTTATCCCATGCGGGAACATGGACTCTTGGACTGCCAAATGTAGGCAGGATGCTGTCAAACAAGTCCTTGCTGATTGCTTTTGCCAGTGTTGCCATTAGATTTTGCTTTGTTGGGTTACTGTATTTTTCTCTCTCGTGACATCGTAACGGCACATTATGCAAGTTGCCTACGTTGTGTTTCCTCTATCATCTCACGGGAGAAGGAGAGCATCTGCTGTTCGTTGACCTGTGTGCCTAATGCCTTTGCTTGACCAGACAGATAGTCTTTCAGCATGATGATGCTCTGCTCTTTTGCAAACTGTTCGGAAAAGCATCTCCAGTTGTCGCCTCCCCAAAATTTCTGTGCTATGATTTTCGCCTTGGTGCCATCCCAGCAGAAAAGGGTAATGCCGTTGAGGAATGTATGTACATATCCTTTGCCGATATTATAGTACACAGCCAGTCTTTTTGACAGGCGTATGGCACGGAAGTAGGTGTTGCCGACAGCACTGGTATAACCAAGAGTGAGATACACGTTCTTCTCAGGGTTGTAAGTGAGAGAACTGCCCGACAGAGCTGGGAGTGCCTTTGCGGCAACAAGAGCGATCTTGTTTTTCATGTTGTTTTCTTTTTGTGTTTTTGACGGAATAGGCCGCCGCTAAAATGTTAGTAAATGATTAAAAGTAAACCAACCTCATCGAGCTTGTTGTGCAAATTTACAACCAGTATTTCAACGTTTCGAAACATTTTGGTAAGGATATTGGCTCCATTCAAACGGAAACAATCCGGTCGTTTTTTGGAACCAATATCCTTGAATCCCACGGTTACTTCTTTGCAGCGAAGTAGCCTGCTATCGCAGTGCCTATAGCAGATGCGATAACTCCGAGGATT
>CAVHUR010000016.1:0-542 GCA_963639575.1 uncultured Spirochaetota bacterium | reverse complement strand
GATATTTGCGTTTTTGCGAATTGCGAAACATTCTTTTGGCAGCATTGGTTCCTTCGTATTTGGAACCATTTGCCGTCATATTCTTGGTCGATTATGCGCACATTTGGTGACATAGGATTTTATCCTTGCTATAACGGATACATTCTCGCTCCATGTGGTATGAAAGACGGTCTGCAGAATGGCCAACCTTGCGATGGGCTTGCTGGGCTTGGCGTTTCTCCACGATACGGCGAAGAATGCGTTTCTGCCTGTTATATGACTTCGAGCTGGCTTTGCAGCCTTTAAGGTTCAACAGAATGCCGTCAAACAGTTCTTCCTCAAGCAAAAAAGTGGTACGCCGGCAAAGTTCCTTGGCAGCAGCTCTCCGGTAACGGTCGCCGTAAGCAATCTTATCCCAATTCATTGCCACTTTGCGTCGGGCATTTGCTTCAATCTGTTTGCTCTTGGGCACTTGCCTTTTGCTGTTCTTGGACTTCTCAACTGTGTTATTCATCGTTCTTTCGTTTTAGGTTTCCACCAAATGTTTTGCAGCGTCAATCACC
>CAVHUR010000015.1:53506-54869 GCA_963639575.1 uncultured Spirochaetota bacterium | reverse complement strand
GGAACGGACGCGTGCGCATTTCCCAGCGCATCACGTTGCACCACTGGTTGCACATGAGCGGCAGGTCGCGCCAACTGTGAATCCAGTTTTTGTATGTATTCCAGATGATAGTTTCTGATGTGGGGCGGATGATGAGCTCTTCCTCCAGTTTCGCAGCAGGGTCTACCACCACGCCATCGTGGTTTTCGTTGGTCTTCAGTCGGTAGTGCGTCACCACGGCGCACTCCTTGGCGAAGCCTTCGACATGCTCTGCCTCACGCGAAAGGAACGATTTCGGGATGAGAAGGGGGAAGTAAGCGTTGACTGCACCCGTCTCCTTGAACATGGTGTCGAGCTGGTGCTGCATCTTTTCCCATATTGCGTAACCGTAAGGCTTTATCACCATGCAGCCGCGCACGGCACTTTGCTCAGCCAGGTCGGCCTTTGTGATGAGGTCGTTGTACCACTGGCTGTAATTCTCACTCCTTTTCGTGAGCTGCTTCAATTCTGTTGCCATAGATAGCTATATTATGTTTTGTATTGTTCTTTCTGTCTGCAAAATTACAAAAAATGTCATTACGATTATATAAAAGGTGTGAGTTTTATCTCTCCGGCAGGTGTTGCCGTGGTCTGCAGGCGGTGTTGCGGTGGTTCAAAAACGGTGTTTTGGCGGGTTGTTCACGACCGTGGTTCGACCGGCTATCGTCCGTTATCCGACCGGTTCACGACCGTTGTCCGACTGAACCACGGTCGTGGGCAACCCGCAAGAAATGTCAGTTGACGCCGCCTGAAGGGTGTGGACTGGGAGTGCGGATTTGGTTCTTTGACTATAATTTCGTATCTTCGCATCCGAAAAACACACGATTCGGATACTGGATAGAGTTCCAGTTGAACATTTATATCATAACACACAATTAACCAATAATCTAAACACTATGAGTATCAAGTATGAAATCCAGCCGATCAAGAACTCTCAAGGCGATGGCGGAGAGCGCAGTTTTGCACGCATCTACGAGGATGCCCCGATGACAAGCGGCGAGATTGAGAACTACATCCAGGCCAACTGCTCGCTCACCAAGAGTGATGTCAGGGCGGCACTTGTGGCGCTGCGTGAACTGATGGCGGACAAACTGGCGAGCGGAGCGCGCTTCCGCATTCCCGAAATCGGCAGTTTCTGTTTCTCTGTCGGACTGGAATTGCCCGAGGGAGTGTCTGTTGACAAGGTGCGTGGTGACCACATCCGTGTGCGCGGCATCAATTTCCGCCCCGATGTGTCGCTGCTGCGTGACTCCATGAAGGGCGTGCGCTTTGAGCGTGCGGGCTTTTCCACCAAGTCGAAAGCCTACACTGAGGACAGCCTTCTACAGGCAGTCAGGGGCTATCT
>CAVHUR010000015.1:33911-53462 GCA_963639575.1 uncultured Spirochaetota bacterium | reverse complement strand
CTTTTCCACGAAGTCGAAAGACTATAGCGAGGTCGGTCTTCTGCGGGCGGTCAGGGGCTATCTCGCCGGGAATGACACCCTCACACGGCGCACCATGGAATTGGAATTCGGGCTTCGCCGCAGTTCTGCACAGCGTTGGCTGCGTCATTTCTGCGAGATTGGAGAACTGAAGCGGGTGGGGCTGAAGAGCTCGCCGGCGTACATGCTCAACCGGTAGGCTCGGAAACCGCCGGCGCACAAAGGAAAAACCGCCGTGTCATCGGGTGTGGCACGGCGGTTCGCGGGAACTTAAAATATCTGTAATTATTTTGAGTTTAGTCCGTTTTGTCGTAACTTTGCAGTGTTATGCAGACAGTTGTTGTAAAGGAAAAGACCATAGCCGATGCCGCAAGTCGGGGGCTGCCCGAATTTGTAGGCGCAGTGGTCGGGGCGATAAACAGTGCCGTCGGCGGTGAACTGACATCCGAGACGATGGTCAGACTTAACTCCGACCAGATAACGCTGTTGGCGTATGACGTCATGCGCAGGGAACTTATGGAGGGCGGATTCGTGCAGTTGATATACAATGGATACGGTCCTTTCATATTCAAGAATCCCTTTGCAAAGGCTCTGAAGGGGTGGGGGCTGCAGTCGTTGGGCAGGCTTGTGCAGAAAGCACACAAGTACTACGGCATCTATCACGACGTTATCGAGAGCGTGACGACCGACGATGACTTCATGGCACTCTATGAACGGTGTCCCGAACTGGATGAGTTTGACGACGAATTTGTGGACAACGAAGATGCGTTCACAGGTCAGATAGCCTACTATGTGGACGAGCATCTTCAGGATTTTGTGACCGTGGAGCAGTAGGAATGCCGCCGCGGCGATAGGAGAGACGGACTATGAACAAGACGCAATTGGAACTTCGCAAGAAAAGTCCAGTACAGATAAAAAACAAGAAAGCCTCGTTCGAGTATTTCTTTGTGGACGAATACACTGCCGGCATCGTGCTGACAGGCACGGAGATAAAGTCAATCCGGTTGGGCAAGGCCTCGCTCGTCGACACCTATTGCTATATCGACAACGGCGAGATGTGGGTGAAAGGCATGAGCATATCGCCCTATTTCTACGGTTCGTTCGCCAATCACGAGATGAAGCGCGACCGCAAACTCTTGCTTAACCGCAGGGAGATACACAACCTGCAGGAGGCTTGCAAGTCGCCGGGCTTTACCATTGTGCCGACACTTGTGTTTATCGACGAGCACGGAAGGGCAAAGATGGACATCGCCCTGTGCCGCGGAAAGAAACTGTATGACAAGAGGCAGACCCTGAAAGAAAAGGAAGCCAGAAGGGAGATGGACCGTGTTAGAAAGAGCTATTAAGGAAAGGATACTCGTTCTTGACGGTGCTCTCGGAACACTGACGGAAGGTTACGGCATCCAGACTGGCAACACTGATGCGCTATCACTGACCCATCCGGAGATTATCAGCGACATTCACCGCCGCTATCTGGCTGCCGGAGCCGACATAATCACCACAAACACATTCTCTTCACAGCGCATTTCGCAAGCCGACTACCACCTCGAAGACAAGAGCTACGACATGGCTCTTGCCGGAGCAAGGCTCGCCCGGCAGTGCGCCGACGAGTTTTCCACCGCCGAAAAACCGCGCTTCGTGGCAGGCAGTGTAGGTCCCACGAACAAGACGGCGTCACTCTCGCCCGATGTGAACAATCCCGCAGCAAGGGAGATTTCCTATGACGAACTGCTCGAAGCCTACCGGGAACAGATAGCCGGACTGGTCGACGGCGGGGTGGATGCCGTGCTGATAGAAACCATTTTCGATACTCTTAACTGCAAGGCTGCCATAGATGCCGCCACGCAAGTGATGGACGCCAAGGGCAAAAAGCTCCCCCTGATGGTGAGCGTAGCCGTGAGCGACATGGCCGGACGCACGCTGTCGGGACAGACGCTTGAGGCGTTTCTGTCCACATTGTCGTCGTTCGACATCTTTTCAGTGGGTCTCAACTGCAGCATAGGCGCACGGCAGATGAAGCCGTTTCTCCGGCAGCTGGCTTCGCGCGCACCCTATTACATAAGCGCATATCCCAATGCCGGACTGCCGAACGAACTCGGAAAATACGACGAAACGGCGGAGTCCATGTCGCCGCAGATAGAGGAATACATCGATGAAGGGCTCGTGAACATCATCGGCGGATGCTGCGGCACTGACGACAACTTCATCCGCAAATATGCGGAACTGGTGTCGGGACGCACTCCGCACAAGGTTCACCCGCGCTATAGACAGCTTCATCTCAGCGGCTTGTCGTCATTCGTGCCGCAGGAGAACACGTTTACCAATGTCGGCGAACGCTGCAATGTGGCGGGAAGCCGCAAGTTTCTCCGGCTGATAAACGAGAAAAACTATGACGAAGCGCTGTCGATAGCGCGCAAACAGGTGGAAGACGGGGCACTGGTGCTGGATATAAACATGGACGATGCACTGCTCGACGCAAAGAAGGAGATGGTGCATTTCGTCAACCTCATAGCTTCAGAGCCCGACATAGCAGCCGTGCCGCTGATGATAGACTCCTCTGACTGGAGCGTGATAGAGGCCGGACTCAAGTGCATACAAGGCAAATGCATAGTCAATTCGATCTCTCTGAAAGAAGGGGAAGACGTGTTCGTGGCGCACGCACGCACCATAAAGCGGTTTGGAGCGGCAGTTGTGGTGATGTGTTTCGACGAAGTGGGGCAGGCGACAACCTACGACAGAAAAATCGAAATCGCCGGTCGCGCATACCGTATTCTGACAGAGCAGGTTGGACTTAATCCGCTCGACATCATCTTCGACCCGAATATACTTTCGATAGCAACAGGCATCAAGGAGCATGACAACTATGCCGTGGACTTCATAAACGCCACGCAGTGGATAAGAAAGAACTGTCCGGGGGCGCATGTCAGCGGCGGTGTGAGTAACCTGAGTTTCGCTTTCCGCGGAAACAACTATCTGCGTGAGGCGATGCACGCCGTGTTCCTGTATCATGCCACAAAGGTCGGCATGGACTTCGGCATCGTGAATCCGGCGACCAAGGTGACATATTCCGACATATCGGAGAACCAGTTGAAACTCCTCGAAGATGTCGTCCTGAACAGGTATGACGGTGCAACGGAGGAACTGCTGGCGCAGGTTGCGTCTTTCGTTCCGGCAAGTCAGGGCGGCGGAAATGCCGCTGACAATGCCGTTGAAGACTGGCGCGACGGCAAGACAGTGGAGGACAGACTGTGCTATGCACTGAGAAAGGGAGTGGCTGAACATCTCGAAGAGGACATAGAAGAGGCTCTCGCAAAATATCCGAAGGCGGTGGACATCATCGAAGGTCCGTTGATGAAAGGCATGAACGAGGTGGGACAGCTCTTCGGAGAGGGCAAGATGTTCCTGCCGCAGGTGATAAAGACCGCCCGCACAATGAAGAAGGCGGTGGCTATACTGCAACCCTACATCGAGAAACAGAAGACTTCCGGTTCCGCCAAAGCCGGCAAGGTGGTCATCGCTACGGTGAAAGGCGATGTTCACGACATAGGCAAGAACATAGTGGCAGTGGTCATGGCGTGCAACAATTTCGAGGTTATCGACCTCGGGGTAATGGTTCCTGCCGAAACGATAATAGAGACTGCCAAGCGAGAACATGCCGACATGGTGTGCATGAGCGGTCTTATTACGCCCTCGCTCGGCGAAATGGTCAACGTGGTAAATGAGATGCAGCGTGAGGGAATGAAGATTCCCGTCATCGTGGGGGGCGCCACGACATCGGAAATGCATGTCGCATTGAAAATCGCACCCGAATATGACGGCATAGTGATATGGTCGAAAGACGCGGCGCAAAATGCCGTGTTGGCGACACGTCTCACAAATCCTGCCGATAAGGAAGTGCTGGTCAACGAGTTGAACGCAAAATATGAACTTATGCGAGAGGAATATTCCAACAGGCAAAAGCAGAATATCGTGCCGATAGAAGAAGCTCGCAAAAAAGCGGTAAACATATATGAAACAGTCAAGGATTAAAACCATCGCATTCGATCTCGGCGGCGTCATCATCACGATAAACAATGACGAGCCGGTTAGGAGATTCAAAGAGATAGGGGTAGATGATGCCGACAAACTGCTCGACCCTTACAAGCAGTCGGGTTTCTTCGGCGATCTGGAAGAAGGGCTTATCACTGAAGATGATTTCGTTGGCAAGTTGAGCGAACACGCAGGCAAGTCTATCACATGGGAGCAATGCCAGTATGCATGGATGGGATTTGTGGATGGAGTGCCGGTGGAGAAACTGCAGGCACTTGATGAACTGCGAGGTCTCGGCTACAGGCTGATACTCGTGTCGAACACCAACGGCTTTATCCAGTCGTGGGCGGACTCGAAAGACTTTTCCGAACAGGGGCGGCCGGTGAGCGACTACTTCGAAAAGATGTACCGAAGTCATGAGATGAAGTGCATGAAACCTTCGGACAAGTTCTTCGAATACGTGCTTGAACACGAACAGACTCCTGCCGACAGCATACTGTTTGTGGATGACGGTCCGAAGAACTGCCAGGCTGCGGAGCGGTCGGGAATGGTGACCTATTGCCCCAAAAACGGCGAGAACTGGCTTGACAGCCTGAAAGAGATACTCGGCAAATGACGTTTCCGCAACGCAAAACGGACGAATAGAAACAAGAAAAGATGAATAACAAGAAGAAAAGGTGGCATTGTATTCCGGGACAGATTACGGATCTGGACAAGAAGATAATGTACTGGGAAAACAAAGGAAAGCTCGTCCCGACGAGAGACTTGATAAAAACGCCCGAACAGATAGAGGGCATCAGGCGGTCGGGAGAAATCAATACGCTTGTGCTGGACACCGTGGCGAAAGAGATACACGCCGGAATGAACACGCAGGAGATAGACGACATCTGTATGCAGGTGTGCAAGGAGCACAACGCAATCCCCGCATGCCTCAACTATGAAGGTTTCCCGAAGTCGGTGTGTACGAGCATCAACGAGGTTGTGTGCCACGGTATTCCGAAGGAAGAGGACGTGTTGGAGGAGGGCGACATCGTGAATGTGGACTTCACGACAATCCTTGACGGCTATTTTGCGGACGCTTCGCGGATGTTCATTGTGGGCGGCAAGACCACTCCGGAGAAGGAACAGCTGGTGCGTGTGGCAAAGGAATGTCTCGAAATAGGCATGGAGGCGGCAAAGCCGTATTCCTTTGTCGGTGACATAGGTCATGCCATAGAGAAGCACGCAAAGAAATTCGGATATGGTGTGGTGCGCGATCTCTGCGGTCATGGAGTGGGGCTGAAGTTCCACGAAGAACCAGACGTGGTGCATTACGGGGCTCGTGGCACGGGCATGCTTCTTGTTCCGGGCATGGTGTTCACCATAGAACCGATGATCAATATGGGTTCATACAAGGTGTTTATTGACGAGGAAGACCCTTACGGTTGGGAGGTCATATCGTGGGACGAGAAACCTTCCGCCCAGTGGGAACATACGCTTCTGATGACAGAAACGGGAGTCGAAATTCTAACGTATTAGCAAAATGGAAACACCGATATATATATTAGGTATAGAGTCGAGTTGTGACGACACCTCGGCAGCAGTGCTCCGGGACGGTGTGTTGTTGAGTAACGTGACGGCATCGCAGGACGTACACATGGCGTATGGCGGTGTCGTGCCGGAACTGGCCTCGCGTGCGCACCAGCAAAACATAGTTCCTGTGGTTGACCAGGCTATCAAGCGGGCCGGAATAACCAAGGAACAGCTGTCGGCGATAGCGTTCACACGCGGACCTGGACTTATGGGTTCGCTGCTTGTGGGTGTCAGTTTCACAAAGGGACTGTCCGCTTCGCTCGGTATCCCGATGGTGGACGTGAATCACCTGCAGGGTCACATCATGGCGCATTTCATAAAGGAAAGTGACGATGACAATACCGCACCGCCGTTCCCGTTCCTGTGTCTGCTTGTCAGCGGAGGCAACTCCCAAATCGTGAGAGTGGACGCCTATAACAACATGACGGTGCTGGGGCAGACCATAGACGATGCCGCAGGCGAGGCGATAGACAAGTGTTCGAAGGTCATGGGATTGGGCTATCCCGGCGGTCCGATAATAGACCGTCTCGCAAGAAAGGGCAATCCGCACGCCTACAAGTTCTCTGAACCGCACATTCCGGGCTTGGACTACAGTTTCTCGGGACTGAAGACGTCGTTTCTCTACAACATGAGGAAATGGGTGGCGGATGATCCTGATTTCATAGAACACCACAAAGAGGACATAGCCGCATCGCTTGAGTTTACCATAGTGGACATCCTGATGAAGAAACTCAAGGCTGCGGTGAAGCAAACAGGCATCAAGCACGTTGCCGTAGCAGGCGGTGTGTCAGCCAACAACGGCTTGCGCAACGCATTTCATGAAGCTGCGGACAAGTACGGATGGACGATATACATACCGAAGTTCAGCTATACCACCGACAATGCAGCCATGATAGCCATAACGGGATATTACAAATATCTCGATGGAGTGCGTTGTTCCATCGAGAAATCTCCGTTCAGCAAAGTGACCTTTGAGTGACGGTGAGAACCAAAGACGTGGTTTTGTGGAATCATAAAACATTAAAAAAGATTAATTTACAGGGTTCTTCAGTCGCTACGTTTGTATTTCCGGCTATTTTTTGTAATTTTGCACTCTGTTTGGAATAGGTATTATTAACGAATACTAAAATTAGAGATAGACATGTCTAAGATTTGTCAAATTACAGGAAAAAAGGCACAGGTTGGATGCAATGTGTCTCACTCAAAGCACCGCACAAAGCGCACCTTCGACGTGAACCTGTTCACCAAGAAGTTCTACTATGTAGAGGAGGCGTGCTGGATTAGCCTTAAGGTTAGTGCTTCAGGTCTGCGCCTGATAAACAAGGTCGGTCTTGATGCAGCGCTGAAGCAGGCTGTGAGCAAGGGCTACTGTGAATGGAAAGACATTAAAGTTATAGGAGAATAATCGATTATGGCAAAGAAAGCAAAAGGTAATAGAGTTCAGGTTATTCTTGAGTGCACAGAAATCAAGAACAGTGGAATGGCAGGCACAAGCCGCTATGTTACCACGAAGAACCGCAAGAACACTCCGGAGCGTCTTGAGTTGATGAAGTATAATCCTATACTCAAGAAGATGACTCTCCACAAGGAAATCAAGTAATAAAGTCCGTTTGTCACATAAGGCAAGCATAAAATCTAATAATTAAAGTACTATGGCAAAGAAAGCGGTCGCAACCCTTCATGAAGGTTCAATGGACGGACGTGCATATACAAAGGTCATAAAGATGGTAAGAAGCCCGAAGACCGGCGCTTACGTATTCGATGAGCACATGGTTCCAAACGAGGCTGTTAAGGATTTCTTCAAATAAGAATATCTGTATTTCATATAAATAAAGCAGGAGGAAAACGTAAGGCTTTCCTCCTGCTTTTTGTATTATTGCTTCCTGTACTGTCAAACTGGTTTCGGGAGATTATCCGAACAGAAGTCTCAGGGCTTCCTCTACCTTCTTTACAGGGTGAATTTTTACCTTGTACTTGTTCGGGTCAAGTCCTTTCATGTTGTAGGCGGGTACTATGATGTCGGAAAAACCTAGTTTTCCGGCTTCGCTGATGCGCTGTTCAATGCGGTTTACGGGACGCACCTCTCCGCTCAGTCCTACCTCTCCCGCCATACACCAGCCCTTTTCTATCGGCGTATCTACATTGCTTGACAACACGGCAGCAATGACACTGAGATCCATGGCAGGGTCTGTCACCCTCAGTCCGCCGGCAATATTGAGGAACACATCTTTCTGCATCAGTTTGAAACCGACCCTTTTCTCGAGTACTGCCAACAGCATGTTGAGTCTGCGCTGGTCGAGACCGGTTGCCGAACGCTGGGGAGTGCCATAGATTGCACTTGACACAAGCGCTTGCGTTTCTATGAGAAATGGACGCACACCCTCTATTGCAGCACTGATAGCAGCCCCCGAAAGTCCTTCGTAGTCTTGGACAAGAAGCAGTTCGGATGGATTCGGCACTTGGCGAAGTCCTGCTTGCTGCATCTCGTATATGCCCAGTTCGGATGTCGAACCGAACCGGTTTTTGATGCTTCTCAGTATCCTGTACATATAGTGCTGGTCTCCCTCGAACTGGATGACGGTGTCAACAATGTGTTCCAATATCTTCGGACCGGCAATGGTTCCCTCCTTGTTGATATGTCCAATCAGTATGGCGGGAGTACCGCTTGACTTGGCAAAGCGCAAGAGAGCGGAGGCGCATTCCCTCACCTGGGCAACACTTCCATAGGAACTGTCCACCTCGTCAGTGGCGATAGTCTGTATGGAGTCTATGATGACAATCTCCGGCTGTATGTCTTTGGCATGCTCGAAGATGTTTTCCAGGGAAGTGTCGCACAGCACGAACAGATTGTCAGACATTTCTCCGCCGCTTTCAGGTGCGGCTTGCAGCAATCTGTCGGCACGCATTTTTAGCTGATGCGCACTCTCTTCACCGCTTACATACAGTATCCGTTTGTCCTTCAGACGGAGTGCGGTCTGCAGAGTCAGTGTACTTTTTCCTATGCCGGGTTCGCCGCCAAGGAGGATAATGCTTCCCTGCACCAGTCCGCCGCCGAGTACTCTGTTGAACTCCGCGTCGCCCAAATCAATGCGCGGGTCGTCTTTGGAAGACACTGTCCGTAATAGGGAAGGGGTGTTCTTGTTGCCCAAGGATGCTTCGGTTGCTCCCTTGCGTATGCTCTGTGCGGCAGAGCGCGCGGCCTGCGAACCTGTCAATGACGACGCTACTCGTATCTCCTTGAAAGTGTTCCATTGATTGCAAGCAGGACATTTGCCTAACCATTTGGTCGATTCCTGACCGCAGTTGGAGCAAACGTACATAATCTTATCCTTGGCCATAACTTAATTTTCCACAAAAGTACTAAGAATATTTCTCCTTGCAAAAAAGATTTATTACTTTTGTTAAAAATACAAATCTTGGATGTACAGAAACTTATTGTTGTTATTTCTGTCTTGTGTTGTTGCCGTTTCATGCAATAAAAAGGGCGGAACCGACAATGTTGAGGAAGCGGTAAAGAGCGATTCTGCCTCTGTGATACGTGTCGGAGTGATGCCTACACTCGATGCGCTGCCCTTTTTCGTGGCGAAAGAGCGTGGAATGTTCGAGAACGGAAATATCGGCGTGGCGCTGGTGTCGTTTGATTCGCACATGGATATAGACACGGCACTCATCGGCGGCAGTGTTGACGCAGCCTTCACAGACCTTGTCAGAATGGAAAAGCTCAAGGCGGACAGCAAGGACACACTGCGTTATCTCACGTCAACAGAGTTGTGCTGGTCGCTTGTAAGCAATAAAGTGGCACGAATAAACAGGTTGCAACAGTTTGGAGACAAGATGGTTGCGATGACGAGATGGTCGGCAACGGACTATCTCACGGATAAGGTCTTTGATGCCGTACAGACCAAAGCGCAGGTGTATGGCGTACAAATCAATGATTTGGACGTTCGTCTAAAAATGCTCCTGAACAACGAAATGGATGCCGCTTGGTTTCCTGAACCACAGTCAACGGTGGCGGTGTGTGCAGGACATAAGAGGTTGCTGACATCCGATAGAGACGATGAGAAGTTTGGAGTTTTGGTTGTCAGACCCCCAAAAAAAGGGAAAGACAACCGGAATGTAGAGAATAAGCTCCGGGAGATATACTCGGTGGCGTGTGACTCCATAAACAAATACGGCATGAAAGCGTATGCCCGGGAAATAGCGAAATACTGTCATGTTGACGACAGCATAGCGAAAAGCATACCCAATCATGTGTATGGCCATGCGAAGCAGCCATCGGAGAAGATAGTAAAACTGGCAAAAGATTTCCGAAGAAGATGATTGGAGATGCATCCAAAATAGGCGGAATCATAGCGCACGGAAGCTTGGATGAAGCGCTCAAGTGCCTGTTGCTCCTTGCGACGAAGGAGAATAGCAGCGACGCAATACAGGAGTTGGAATCCATATCAGGCACTTATCATCTGATGAAGCAGTATATGCTGGATGCAGTGGAAGATGTCAGGCGAGGTCAGATATACGGAGATCTGAAGTCAAAGGCATATTCTGTGCTGTCAAGACTTGTTACGAAAGCGGTTTGCCGCGATAATGTCACACTCGCAGGTGCAAAAAAAATGTTGGCGGCACATCCGGTTACGTTGGATGAAATATGCGACAGACTGGAGTGGATAGCCCAAGAATTGATAGTAAATTCGCTGTCAGGAGAAAACAACGGCAAGTCGATGAAACTCCATGACGAGTTGCATGATTGCCGGCAGAGTCTGTTCAATTACCTGATAACATCCTGTTCCTTATCGCAGAGTGAAGAAGAAACGATATGCAAGATACTGTTTTCGTCCTATGCGGACATGGCAAATGCAAGGATTGTCATCAGTGCCTTGATGCTCGCACAGCATTTTGTCTTTGATATAAGGAAATTCAATATTCTGGCAAAGATATGCACAGAAGGTGATAATGAGGAAATGAGGCAGTATGCCCTGGTGGCATTTGTGATTGCCAAGCCAGATCCGATCGCAGGCGAAATATACAAAGATGAAATAGACAAGGCTTTCGGGGCTCTTGCGTCATTGCCGCACGTCAAGGATGAATTGGCCGAACTGCAGATGCAAATTATCCTTTGCACTGATACGGAGCAAACCAACAAGACCATTGCTGACGAGATAATGCCGAGCATAAAAGAGAATGCGGCTTTGCTGCAGGCCAAAAAGACCGAAAAGGAAATGCTCGACGAACTGCTGCATCCGGACAAGGAGGAGAGCAGTATGGACAAAGTGGAGAAGAGTATAGAGAAAATCCGTGATATGCAGAAAAAGGGTGCAGACATCTTTTTCGGCGGGTTCTCGCAGGCAAAACGCTTCTCCTTCTTCTATACTCTGATGAACTGGTTTGTTCCTTTCAGTATGGAACATCCGCAGATTGCATCGATTGACTTGGGGAATATACCCAAAAACGAGATGGGGAAGATTCTGGACATGCAACCTCTGTGCAGTTCTGACAAATACAGCTTCTGTTTGGCTCTCTCGACGGTGTATTCACAGATACCCAAAGAGATGATTGACGTCATTGCCAAGGGTGAAGCTGTTATGGGATTTGACGGTATGGTGACAAAAGACAACTCTTTTGCCAGACTGATGTACTTACAGGATCTCTACAGATTTTATAAGCTATATCATCGCAAAACTGATTTTGCGGATCCGTTTGAGACAGATGACAGTGTCGTGTTCTTCAATTGGGACAAGATGGTGGAGCTGTTTAGGGACACGGATTATCCGTTTAAGATAGCGAGACAACTACTGAGCAGAAACCGCTTCAGTGCCCTTGGCCGTCTGTTGGACAACAACAAGGATGAGCGGAACACATCTTATCTGAAATTAAGGGCTTTGAGCGAATACAAGCAGAAACATTATAATTCTGCTCTGTACTGGTTTGAAAAAGTACAGGCTATAGAGCCTGACAACAGAATACTGCTGAAACGGACAGCAGACACATGCTTTCTTGCCGGAGATTTCGGTAGGGCGGAAGAATTGTATGAGGACTATGTGAAGGGGAGCGAAGCATCTGACGACAGCGATTTTGAGAACTATCGGCTGTCTCTCTGCTATCTGGAGAATGACAAGACGGATGCGGCAAAGTCCATTCTGTTCCGTTTGAACTTCGAGCAGGAAACCAATGCCGATTACAAGTCCGCATTGGCATTGGCTCACATAAAGAGCAATGATTACGAAAAGGCTCTGTCGATGTACGGTAATATCAACGGGACGGAACTTGATGTGCAGGACAGAATCCGCAAGTCTATAGTGTGCTGGATAACGGGAAGAAAGGCTGAAGCAGTGGAAGAATTGCGGAAATGGGTTCTTGCAACGCAGATTCCCGTAAGTGATTTGTATGCAAGGATAAGGAAAGAACAAAAGGATTGCCACATAGAGTTAGACGACACGGAACTCAAAATATTCGTTGACATCGTGTACGACCAAACGATAGGTATAAATTAACATCAAGTATAAGGACAATGCTATGCAGAAGTTTGCGGAATATATCACCCGGATTGAAATAGATTCCCTTTGGGCTGGTGTGAAACATATATGCTGGAATCTTAACCGGCAGGTAAATGTTCTGAGCGGAATCAATGGAGTGGGGAAGAGCACTATATTGAACAAGGTGGTGAAGGGCTTGTCACAAGGCGGGGAATTTCAAAGCCATATGCTCAAAGGAGTCAAGCTTGACGTGTATCCAAACGATGCTAAATGGATAAGGTATGACCTGATACGCTCGTTTGACAGACCTCTGTTGAACCACGATGTGATAACAAAGATGGACTTGTCGCTGGCAACGGAACTGGACTGGCAGCTCTTTCAGTTGCAGAGGAAATATCTGGACTATCAGGTAAATATAGGCAACAGGATCATAGCAGCCCTGCAGAGCGGTGCTCCCGATGCTGCGGAGAAAGCGCAGGAAATATCGCGTCCCAAGACATTGTTTCAGGACTTGATAGACGGCTTCTTCTCTGAAACGGCAAAGAGCATTATCCGTACTGAGAACGAAGTCCGTTTCCTGCAAAAAGGAGAGGTGCTTGTGCCTTACCAATTGTCATCGGGCGAAAAGCAGTTGCTTGTGATCCTGCTGACAGTCCTTGTGGAAGACGGACAACCTTATGTGCTGTTTATGGACGAACCGGAGGCTTCGCTGCATGTGGAATGGCAGCAGAAGCTCATCGAGACAATCATAAAACTGAATCCTAACGTGCAGATTATATTGACAACACATTCGCCTGCAGTGATTATGAACGGTTGGCTTGACATGGTGACGGAGGTTTCTGAGATAGAGGTCAAGTAACAACAGATACAGACTATGCCAGGGCTCGGGAAATACATAAACTCCGATTACCTCCATGCCGCAAACAAACTGAACGGCAAAAACAGTTGTCGGATAATCGTGGCATATGTGGAAAGTTACGATGACGTGTTCTTCTGGCGTTCCATTTTGTCCCAGATGGAAACACCGGACATCAAGTTCCGCATAATGTTGCCGACAAGAGGACGACATCTTGGACGTGGGAAAAAGGCGGCCTTAATGTCGGCTTTCAAAGATGGAATGGGGCCGGACATGATCGCATGTGTGGACGCTGACTATGATTATCTTAAGCAAGGCTCCGACCAGATGTCGGAATTGGTTTGCCACAACAGATATGTGTTTCATACCTATGCTTATGCCATAGAGAATCTGCAGTGCTGGGCACCGGCATTGAGAGAGGTATGCGTGATGGCAACGCTCAACGATTGTCCGGATATAATGGACTTTGAAGGTTTCCTGAAGTCCTATTCTGAGATAATCTATCCTTTGTTTGTGTGGAATGTCCTGAGCGAAAGGAATCCGGATTTGTGTGATTTCCGTATTCCTGATATGCTCATCGTCATAAAGACAGGTACAGTGGTGAAGAACCGTACAAAGGATATACTGCGGACATTGGAGGACAAGGTGAAAAAGAAAATCTGTCACCTCAATGCGTCAACTACAGAATTTGCTCACAGAGAATACGACAAGTTGTCGGAAGAGTTGGGGCATCTTGGTGTCAAACCTGAAGAGACATACCTCTATATACAGGGACATCATCTTTTTGACCAGACGGTAGCGCCGATGCTTGTCAGGGAGTGTGATGTTCTCGTTGCAGAGAGGGAGAGGGAGATAAAAAGTCAAAGTAAACACCGGATTCAGTCGGAGAACGAAATTTCATCGTATGAACATTCTCTTGAAACGGTTTCGACAATGCTGAAGAAAAATGTTTTTTATCTGCATTCTCCACAGGTACAGAGAATCTTCGACCGTGTCGCATCATTTATAGAAAACGATCTGAAAAAATGAACAATTGTTCTACGGAGGAGAAAGTAAGGCATATCAAACAGAGTTTTCGCCTGTATATGAACGGTGAAACTGCCGAGTCATTAAGGGAGAAAGGTCTTCAGTACAAGATATGCTGGGGGGTGTCATTGCAGCATCTGCAGGAAATGGCAGCAGAATACGGCAAAGACAAAGCACTTGCAGAGGAGTTGTGGAAGAGCAGGGTAAGGGAATGTAAGATGCTTGCCATACTGACATATCCTGTAAAACAGTTCTCGGAACAGACTGCATACAGTTGGCTGTCGGAGTTGGATAGCCAGGAACTGGCAGAGCAACTTGTATTTCAAATTCTGCAGGATGTGCCGTATTCAAAGGAGTTGGCATTAAGACTTTTAGCCAGTGACAAGCATATTCAACTGTTATGCGCCTTTAACCTATTGGGCAGGTTATTTATGAAGCATGTCGGTTTTACAGAAGAGGAGATCGTATTGTACCTGAACAAAACAGGAGAGAACTTGTCCGGAAATGATTTTGCCTTGAAACACACGGCGATGAACAGTCTGGTGAAATTTATGGAGGCACATCCGGAATATAGCAAAAGAGTGTCTGAAATCACAAGTGGTGTGCTGTAATCGAGTTGTTACGGAAATATCAGAGAACGAAAGGATTGAGTTGATAAACTGTAATAAAGACTAAGGGGCGGCTCTCACGAGCTGCCCCTTGTCTCAATTAGGTGTTAGTTTAATTTGTCACTTAAGGTAAAAAGATTGTTTTCAGGATAACACCGCAAAAATAAACATTTGTTTTGATTCTTCCAAACATTTTTTGCCTTTTCTTTGTAATATTTTTTTGTGTTCGCACACAATGAAAAAGAAGTGCGTAATTCCTGTTTTCTGACGATTGCAGAGATGATTTTCGGGAAAATGATGGATATGGTTAGGTTTTGAAAACAATAAAGATTGGGCGTGTGAAACGAATTTCTACAACGCCCAATCTTCTGGTTTCTCAATCCTCGGCTTAGTTCGCTTGGGGAGATGTTTCTTCTTGTTAAGCCAAAGAACTTTCTTTTCCTCATACTGTTCTCTGGCATTTTCAAGATAGTTGTCTGCCATAGACTATCTGTATTTACTGTATATTATGCTGATCTTGATGTCTCCATTAGGATTATTCGGTCCTCCAATCAATCTGGTACTTGTGAGTGACATGTCGTGAACAACCTTTGTTATTTGGCTCGAGGTGTCTGTTGTCGTTGTGACAGGGATAAGAACAGCTTTGTTCCAATCTTCTGATGTATTGCCGTTCAACTTTGACAATTGCATCGCCTTTATCAAAGAACCTACATTATTGAATGTATAGGTGTTGCTCGTAGAGTCAAATGTCGAAAGGAAAGATGTCTTGTTGTTGGTCACATCCTTATTTTCGAAGAATGAATACAGACTGTCTTTTGGTATCAGTAACACAGTAGTGGGTGCGTCAAAAGCGTAGCTGCTGCTTGTGCGATCATTCAGTCGCTGCAATGTGAACTTTGCGCTGTTAATCGTATCATTGTCGTGATTAAGGCAAATCTCGTCTATTGGCAAGGTGATTTCTGTGAATATTCCTGCCGGTGTCTTAAGATAAGTACATGTAGGATCTTCTGCAAGAGACTTGATCTTTTCGTTTTCGTTCACGTAGTTGGTATGTTGCATCACCTCCTGTGTACCTGCAAATGACATGGTACCTGTGTATGGTGTTGACGAAGACGAACCCTGATACTTGAAATACAGGTTCAATTGTGTCAGTTGAATATTGGCGAGATTGCCCAAACCGCCTGTAGACTCGATGTAGAAACCCGGTACAACATTGTGAGTTAGGCGGATTGCATTCTTGAAATAGGTAGAATCACCACCATACTCTTTGTAGTATTTGCGCATTATATATGTGCCGTAGTTGTTGTAAGTCTTTCCGTCCTTGTCTGTATACGGTTTGTCAAGCATTATGCGGATGTTCTTTGAATAGTTTGTGTTCTTGCGGATAGACAAAGAAACATTCATGTCTTCGAGTGTATAAGTCTTGCTCGCCTTAATACCACCTGCGCTTGCACTGCGTACAAGTCCCTCTTTCACCGGATCAAAATTGGAGTAATACACGTTGTTTTCCGTCATTGGAGTGGCAAGCTCATAGGCTGTACACTTCATGGACGACAATGAATCTCCATAGTAACTGTCCCAGAAGAGACGCAATTCGCATGAGTCTGCGATAATGTCACCATTGGTATCACGGCTTGAAATGGAATCAAGTTCAGGGAATCCATACCCCTCCAAAGTGTGGAATTGGGTCATGTAATTGGCTGAGATATATTCTCCAGTTTCAGGATCGCGTATTGTTCCGAGAAAACTTGAACTACTCCTGGCTAAAACAGAGTCTGCTATTATGGAACGTGTGGTGATATTGAAGGTATCGGTAGATATCTCCAGATTATCCAATTTGCTGATTGTTGAAATGCCCATGGTGCCAGTTTCGTCATCACAAGCGGCGAGACATGCCAACAAGCATAGTCCAAAAAGGAATTGTTTCAGTTTCATGAGGTGTTATTGAGTTATCTCTTCAAAGAAATTACCATATGCTTCCGAGAAATCTTCTCCGGGATATTCCAAAACAGGAATATTCTTTTCATGTGCATAATCCCGAAGTTCTGTGTTTGCATCAGGGGTCGCTAATATGAGACCATCACTGAAATCAACAGCCATTTTGCCGAGTTCAAAGAAATCAAAGTCGTCCTTATACTGTTTTAGAGAATCCTCTGTAATTTCTCTAAACGCCAGACTGCGTTTGAAATTCTTGGCAAACTCTTTGTCTAATTGTTCATTGAAGATGCTTGTAATCACTTTTGCGTTCGCAAAGCAAGGCTCTTCATTGTAAACAGACTTCAGGTAAAGAGGAACGGCAGCTGCCATCCAACCTTGGCAAACAATTACATCCGGATTCCATCGCAACTTTTTTACTGTTTCAAGAACCCCTCTTGCGTAGAATACAGCTCGTTCTCCATTGTCGGAACTGTCATCTTCACTTTCATCGGTATCTATTCTCTTTTTTGAGAAATAGTCTTCGTTATCGATGAAATAGACCTGTACTCTTGACACAGGAATCGACGCTACTTTTATCAATAGAGGGTGATCGGTGTCATCGATGGTAATATTGACACCGGAAAGACGGATTACTTCGTGCAGTTGTCCGCGGCGTTCGTTTATCGTACCCCACTTCGGCATGAATGTGCGAATCTCGTATCCCCTCTCTTGTGTCTTTTCTGACAACTTTTGTCCCAATGTCGCCATAGACGATTCGGGTACATAAGGTGTGATTTCTTGGTTGATGAACAGAATTTTCTTTGGCATTTCTTTTTGTTTGTCGTTATCTCCAGTTTCTACAGAAGGGAGAATTCTTCATTCGAAAATATCGTCTATTCTACCACAACGAGTGGAGTGTCTTCCATGACACTTTCGCCTACCTTGACACAAATGGCTGTTATTTTACCGCTCTTTTCGGATTCAAGGTTGTTCGCCATTTTCATCGCTTCAAGTACAACGAGTGTATCGCCTGCGCTAACTTCCTGTCCTACCTCTACCTTTATTTCCGTCACGACACCAGGTAGTGGAGCGCGTAGTGCGTTGTTTGTATTAACATTTGCTGCTGGAGTTGTCTCTTTGGCGGCATCTTCTTTCTTCGGCTGTCCAAGAACAGGTTTCTTCTTTTCCGGTTCTGCCGTTTTCTCCGTCTCAACAGAGAATGTTTCACCATTGACGACAACGTTGACGACATTGTCAATCACTTCGCCAATCTCCACGTTATATTCTTGTCCGCCGATTGTATATTTGTATGTATTCATCTTTATTTATGGTTTTTTCGTAAAACTCAGGAACTTTGCATTCCATAAAGTCTGCTTTGGCTTGATTGTGATGATACCCGACTCCTTGTCGTGAACATTGTTGCCACTGAACTCATAGAGTGCCATCGCAATGGCTGCATATACGTTTTTGTCCATTTGTGTTCGTCTTTTGTCTGTTCTTGTACCAATATACGCTTACATTGGCATGCATCCGTGCTTCTTTGCAGGTAGGCTTTGGCGCTTGTTGGCAAGTTGTGCCAAACCGCGACAAATACGGAAACGGGTGTTACGTGGTTCGATGACATCGTCTATATAACCGTATTGGGCTGCCTGATATGGATTGGCAAACATCTCTGTGTATTCGTCTTCCTTTTCTGCGATAAAGGCATTTACATCGCCGCCTTCTTCTTTTATGGCTTTTATTCCCTTGGCTTGGAGTACGGCAACGGCACCTGATGCGCCCATAACGGCAATTTCTGCCGATGGCCAAGCGAAGTTAAGATCAGCGCGGAGCTGCTTGCAGCCCATCACGATATGTGAACCTCCGTATGATTTACGTAGGGTTACGGTTATCTTCGGCACGGTAGCTTCACCATAAGCATAGAGAAGCTGCGCTCCGTGTAGGATTACCGCATTATACTCCTGACCTGTTCCGGGAAGGAATCCAGGCACGTCAACAAGACTTACAATAGGGATATTGAAAGCGTCGCAGAACCTGACGAAACGTGCTCCTTTACGTGATGCATTCGTGTCAAGTACACCTGCGTATGCTGAAGGTTGATTTGCGACAATGCCAACGCTCTGTCCGTTGAAGCGGGCAAAGCCTGTTATGATGTTTTTGGCGAACTTGGGTTGTACCTCAAAAAACTCTCCGTTGTCAGTTACAGCAGCAATCACCTTGTACATGTCGTAAGCCTTGTTCGGGTCATCTGGCAGAATCTCGTTCAGAGAATCGTCCATGCGATTGATAGGATCGGTACATTCTATGCGTGGAGCTTCCTCTGTGTTGTTTGAAGGAATGTAGCTCAAGAGTGTCTTGATCATCTCGAACATCTCTTCTTCAGTCTTTGCAGTGAAATGAGTCACACCGCTTTTGGTGGCGTGGACACTTGCTCCACCGAGGTGCTCGGCATCAACATCCTCACCGGTAACACTCTTCACAACCTTCGGACCGGTAAGGAACATATAAGAAGTACCCTCTGTCATGAGGATGAAGTCGGTGAGGGCAGGGGAGTAAACCGCTCCTCCGGCACAAGGACCGAGTATGGCTGAGATTTGCGGAATGACGCCGCTTGCCAGAATATTGCGCTCAAACAACTCTCCATAACCGGCAAGTGAACAGATTCCTTCCTGTATACGCGCACCACCAGAGTCGTTCATGCAGATGAACGGAGCGCCGTTGGTCATTGCCATATCCATCACCTTGCATATCTTCTGCGACATTGTCTCAGAGAGAGAACCTCCGTTTACGGTGAAATCTTGGGCGGAAACATAGACCAATCTGCCGTCGATAGTCGCACTGCCGACCACTACTCCATCGCCCAAATATTGCTTTTTCTCCATTCCGAAGTTGTGGCAACGGTGGAGCTTGAACATGTCATATTCTTCAAATGACCCATCATCAACAAGCATGTCGATGCGTTCGCGTGCTGTATACTTGCCGCGTTGGTGCTGTTTATCTATAGCTTTTTCGCCGCCGCCAAGTCTTGCAGCTGCACGCTTTTCAATCAGTGCCT
>CAVHUR010000015.1:0-33901 GCA_963639575.1 uncultured Spirochaetota bacterium | reverse complement strand
ATTTTTTTTTTTTTTTTGCTCATTGCTATTGTAAATTGTATTTGGTTTCAGAATAAACTTTGCAAAGTTACCGATTTTTCCGGATATGTGCAAAAAACTACATATCCTTTAACCAAAAAGTACTTTGCGGAAACAGTATTGTATCTTTTCTGTATTTCAAGCCGTAAAGTCGTGTGTCGGATTGATGAAATTTTACAACTGCGAACAATTTTTGCATCTTATAGACTCCCTTTTGTGGATGGTAGTTCATAGTGGTAAATGTCTCTGCGAACTGCCATTTTGAGACTGCGTGCAAAGGCTTTGAAGATGCCTTCTATCTTGTGGTGCTCATTTTGACCTTCCGCTTTGACGTTTAGATTCATTCTTGCTGCATCCGATAATGACTTGAAAAAATGCAGAAACATTTCCGTTGGCATTTCTCCAATCTTTTCTCTATGGAACTCGGCATCCCATACGAGCCATGGTCGACCGCCGAAATCGAGTGCCACTTGACACAAGCAGTCGTCCATAGGGAGAGAATATCCGTAACGTTCTATACCTCGCTTGTTGCCAAGTGCTTTCAATATACATTCTCCCAAAGCCAATGCGGTGTCTTCTATAGTGTGGTGCTCGTCTACCTGGAGGTCGCCATTGCAACGGACATAGAGGTCAATCATTCCGTGTTTGCCTATCTGCTCGAGCATGTGGTCGAAGAAACCAAGTCCTGTCCGGATATCACACTTCCCGTTACCGTCAAGGTTCACTTTGACAGAAATGTCAGTCTCTTTCGTGGTGCGGATAACTTCGGCTGTGCGTTCTCCTGCAAATAATATCTCGGCAATTTTCTGCCAATTCATTCCGTCCTTGCCGATGATGAGGGCTTTGCAACCGAGATTGTTTGCCAACTGGGCATCTGTGTCACGGTCGCCAATGACATACGAGTTCGCCAAGTCGTACTCGTCAGTCATGTATTCTGTCAGCATTGCAGTCCCCGGTTTCCTTGTCGGAGCATTGTCTTCGGGGAAATGCCGGTCTATATGCTGTTTCTCGAATACGATGCCTTCCCCCTTCAACGTCTGTATTATGAAGTTATGTACAGGCCAGAAAGTTTCTTCCGGGAATGAGGCAGTCCCAAGACCATCCTGGTTGCTAACCATTATGAATTCATAGTCTGTGTGTTCCGCAATGAATGACAACGCTTTGAATACGCCTTCGACAAATTCAAGTTTCCCGAAAGCGTCAATCTGTTCATCGGCAGGTTCTTTGATTATCGTTCCATCGCGGTCTATAAAGAGCAGTTTTTTAGCCATTTGTTTTGTCTGTTTCTTCCGTTTTTGTATCCGTTCTTCCATTGCGAGCCTCGATGGAAGCGTACTGGTAGTATTCTACAAATATAAACCAAACCAACAAGGTCGTGTATACCAATCCTGCAATGAACATTGTCGCTCCGAGTATTATGGGAAAATACGCAGGCAAATTGGCGGCATCTCCATTCGCAACTCCACTGTACGCCAACGATGCAGAGATTGTGGCAATGTATCCGGGTAACACCATTATATTATATACGGTTGCCATAATGACAATACAAATCAGGCTGCACCCCAAAATGAAGCCGAGGTTGTTGAAACCTGTACGATAGCTTTTCCACATTTTTTTTAGCGTCATTTCCGGTTCAATCATGTACTTTGTCAGGGAATAATTGAATGGACTGAAGAACACGAACGAGGCTATGGTTATCACTACGACAAGCACCAATGCGATAATGCCCGATGCTGTAGGTGACATTTTCCCGCTTTGCGTAAGTACTATGCTCCCGACAAAAACCGCTATTGTCAGTATGGTGGTTATCAAGAGGAATGCAAGTGAAACGAGAAAAGCTTTGAACGAACGTGACATACAGTACTTGAAATTCTGTTCGTTAAGTTGCTTGAATGTTTTTGCGGCGATTACAAGGGTTGCAGCGATACAAGTTATGCAAAGTACAACAATTGCAACGGCATCAAAAATAATATTTTTCCCAAGAGACAAATCTTTCACGAAACAAAGTGAAGACACTGCTGACAGAGCGTAAGCCAACGAAAACACCAACGTCGGAATCCACAGTGATTTCGTTATGCGGAGCAGGTTTGTACTCAATAAACTCCATGCAGCTCCTATACACTCGGATATGTTTCTTCTCGTATAAAGTTGGTCCATGTTTTACTTCCTTTCTGTTGGTTCTTCTGACTCCTTGTATTTGATTTGTCGTTGTGCTTAATTGGCGGCTTTCCTTCGGAATTCCGAGCAGGCAATCGCTGTAGCTACGGCTACGTTAAGGCTCTCTGCTGTTGGTCTGTCGGCGGGATAACTCGGTATGAGAATCTTGTGATTCACTCGCTTCCTGATTTCTTCGCTTATGCCGTTTCCTTCGTTTCCCATTACGATTATGCCGCTTTCTGCCAATTCCGTTTCATAGATATTGTCGCCATCAAGTAGAGTTCCATATATGGGATAGTCCTTTGGTAGCGAGTCGAGTAGGGCAGCGAGATTACAGCATTCTGTTTTTACCCGTGCCAATGAACCCATAGTGGCTTGTACGACTTTCGGACTGAACACGTCTGCACACTCAGGCGAACAGTAAATGTGGTCAATTCCGAACCAGTCTGCAATCCTTATTATAGTTCCCAGATTGCCTGGATCTTGTACTCCATCAAGCATTAGTTTTAGTGCCGACTGCGGTTTTATGCGTGTCTGGATATCTGTTGGAAACAGGGCCAACACTCCTTGGGGATGCTGAAGAAAACTCGCTTTGACGGCATCTTCGCCTTCGTATATTTTGATTGGGGGGCACAACTTGCACAAATCCCCCACGACCTTCGGTCCTTCGGCTACAAATAAGCCCTCAGACTGGCGGTATTTTTTCTTCTCCAGTGAGCGTATGAGCTTTATTTCTGCCTTACTAATCATAATGCAAAATTAATAAAAAATGAGCATGTCAGGATAAATAGATTTTCAAATGTTCGCCGATTAATTATTTTTTGCGTACATTTGCCTTCGTTTAATCATAGGTTGACTTCAAATGACCAATAGCAACAATCATCTTGTTCTTATGGCCGGGGGCATCGGAAGCAGGTTTTGGCCGATGAGTACTCCCGAGCGTCCGAAGCAGTTTATAGACGTTATGGGAGTGGGGAAGACGCTCCTTCAGCTCACGTATGAGCGTTTTGCCGGTCTCGTTCCGAAAGAGAACGTGTGGGTGTTGACCAATAGGAAATACAAAGAACTTGTTTTGGAACAGTTGCCGGAACTTGACAAAAGCCACGTGTTGCTTGAACCATGCCGTCGCAACACGGCTCCCTGCATAGCCTACGCATCGTTTCGGATAAAGTCTATCAATCCTAATGCGAATATAGTCGTTGCACCGAGTGATGCCATTGTTATGGATGTGCCGGAGTTCCGGCGTGTCATTTCTTCTGGACTTAAGTTTGTTTCTGAAACTGACGCTATTGTCACGCTTGGCATAAAGCCTACACGTCCCGAAACCGGTTATGGTTATATCATGGCGGAACTGTCAAGTCCGTCTATGCGAAACAGGGAAATCTTCCGTGTAGATTCATTTCGTGAAAAGCCGGATCTTGAGACTGCGAAAAAGTATGTGGCGCAGAACAACTACTTCTGGAATGCCGGCATCTTTATATGGAACGTTTCCACCATTGTCAATGCATTCCGTGTCTATGAACCTTCAATGGCGCGTGTCTTTGAAAATCTGATGCCTTATTACGGAACTGAAAGTGAACAGGAGCGCATAGATGCCCGTTTTGGTGACTGCGAGAGCATTTCTATAGACTATGCCATTATGGAGAAGGCTGACGAGATATTCGTACTGCCGGCAGATTTCGGCTGGAGCGACCTTGGCACATGGGGCTCTTTGCTTGCACAGACCAAACACGACATCCATGGCAATTCGTTGATCGGAAACGACATTAGCATGTTTGATTCCCATGGATGTGTAGTGCATACCATGCAGGAACGCAAAGTTGTGGTGCAGGGACTTGACGGTTATATCGTTGCAGAGAAAGACAACGTGTTGCTTATATGTAAGTTGTCCGAAGAACAACGCATCAAGCAGTTCGTCTCGGAAGGAGAGTGACTTGGGCACGACATGTGCTTCAGTGTTGCGTGTGAATTGTTTGCCCTAAATAAACAAAGAGGTCGCCCGGTAAAAGGGCGACCTCTTTTCTTGCAGTCTCCGTCAATACGGAAACTTTATCCGTAAATATTGGTAAACGTTACTGTTTCTTTTGTGCATATAACTTTGCCAAAGATTCCTTCAAGGAGGCAATCTTTTCTTCGGAGTCACTTTGTTTCTTGCGTTCAAGGGCTACGACCTCAGGTTTCGCATTCTGCACAAATCTCTCGTTGGAGAGTTTTTTCATCACACCGACAAGGAATCCTTCGAGATGTTTCAGTTGTGCTTCCTGCTTTTCTATTTCGGCATCTACGTCGATGAGGTCACCAAGTGGAACTGCATATTCCGTAGTACCAACAAGGAATGCGCTTGTGCCTTCGCTCTTCTGCTGAACGTAGCTGATGTCTGAAAGTCCTGCCATTTTCTTGATGATAGGACTGAGAGCCGGACATTTTGTGATGTTTTTGTCTTCATCGTTATCCACAACGACCTCAAGTGCCAGCGGTTCGCGCTGGGCAATGTTCTTGCTTTGGCGTACGGCGCGCACACCGGAGATAATCTGCTTTGCTTCCTCATATTGTGCAAGTAGAGCCTTGTCGTCTTCAGTCGGAGCGGAAACTGTCAGGGTTGACACCATGATGGAGTCATCGTCTGCACGTTCTGCTATGTGCTGATACAGTTCTTCTGTGATGAACGGCATGAACGGATGGAGTATCTTCATCAGTTTCTCGAAGAAGTCAAGAGTAGCTTTCAGCGTCTCCGAGTCAATCGGAGCTTGGTAAGCAGGCTTGATCATCTCGAGATACCAGCCGGAGAATTCGTCAGTGAAAAGCTTGTATGCCGTCATGAGAGCTTCGTTCAGGCGGTACTTGGAGTAGAGGTCGTTGATTTCCTCCACGGCAACCTTAATCTTCGCATCAAACCATTCGATAGTCTTCTTGTTGGAGATTGGCTGCTCTATGTCGGCAACTTCCCAACCCTTGACAAGGCGGAAGGCATTCCAAATTTTGTTGCAGAACGCTGCGCCCTGTTGGCACAGATCTTCCTTGAACAGGATGTCATTGCCGGCAGGGGCTGCCAGAAGCATTCCCATACGCACTCCGTCTGCACCATATTTCTCTATGAGCCCAATCGGATCAGGCGAATTTCCGAGTGACTTCGACATTTTTCTGCCGATTTCATCACGCACAATACCTGTGAAATATACGTTTCGGAACGGCACGTCTTTCAGATATTCCTCACCAGCCATAATCATGCGGGCTACCCAGAAGAATATGATGTCCGGACCAGTCACAAGAACCGATGTGGGATAATAGTAGTTTATCTCATCGTTGCCAGGATTGTTGATGCCGTCAAACAGCGAAATCGGCCAAAGCCATGATGAGAACCATGTGTCGAGGGCGTCCTCATCGTGTACCAACTGTTCCTCTGTTATGTTCTCGAAACCGGCAATCTTCCTCGCTTTTTCAAGTGCTTCTTCCTTCGTGAGGGCTACAACATATTTCTCTTCTTCTCCTTCTGCGGTGGGCAGAAAGTAGGCTGGGATGCGGTGACCCCACCAGAGTTGGCGGCTGATGCACCAGTCTTGTATGTTCTCAAGCCAATTGCGGTATGTTGTGACATATTTTGTCGGATAGAACTTTATCTTTCCTTCGAGCACTGGCGGCAGGGCGATGTCTGCAAAATGTTTCATTGACAGAAACCATTGCTTGCAGAGACGAGGCTCTACAGCGGTGTCCTGATTGCGCTCGGAATATCCGACCTTATTCTCATAGTCCTCGATTTTTTCCATCAAATCTGCTTCCTTGAGGTCTATGGCAATTTGCTTGCGGACATCCATACGATCCATCCCGACATAGAGCGGGCTTGCATCAGAGATAGTGCCGTCGGGATTGAAGATGTCAATTGTTTCCAGATTGTGGGTCTTTCCGAGGGCATAGTCATTCACGTCGTGTGCAGGAGTGACCTTCAGACAGCCTGTTCCGAACTCGATGTCAACGTAACGGTCTTCGATGACAGGTATAACCCTACCCACCAAAGGTACGATGACCTTATGACCGCGCAACCACTGGTTTTTCGGATCCTTCGGATTGATGCACATGGCGGTATCCCCCATGATTGTCTCTGGGCGTGTCGTTGCAACCACAGCGTAATACCCTTTGTCGTCCTTGTGCAGGACTTCGCCATCCTGACCGGTCGGTTTGACTGGGTTGACATCAGCATCGGCTACATAATAGCGCAGATAATAGAGCTTGGACTTTTCGTCGCGGTAGATGACTTCTTCCGTTGAAAGCACCGTCTGTGCCTTCGGATCCCAGTTGACCATGCGCAGACCCCGGTAGATGAGCCCTTTGTCGTAAAGGTCAACAAACACTTTGAGGACGGATTCTGAGCGCTTTTCGTCCATCGTAAATGCTGTCCTGTCCCAGTCGCAACTTGCTCCGAGACGGCGCAACTGCTTCAGAATGATGCCGCCGTGTTCTTCCGTCCATGCCCAAGCGTGCTTGAGAAACTGTTCGCGGGTGAGGTCACGCTTCTTGATTCCCTGTTCTGCGAGACGGTTGACAACCTTTGCCTCGGTAGCAATGGATGCGTGGTCAGTACCGGGAACCCAGCATGCGTTCTTCCCATCAAGGCGCGCCTTGCGCACAAGGATATCCTGAATGGTGTTGTTGAGCATGTGTCCCATATGGAGCACGCCTGTCACATTCGGTGGAGGGATGACTATAGTGTAGGGTTTGCGACCGTCCGGCTTACTGGAAAATAATTTGTGGTCAGTCCAATACTGATACCATTTGGATTCAACATCCTGTGGATTGTACTTGGTTGCTAATTCCATTTGTAGATATAAAAACTTTTACCTCTAATAAATAATATGTTTGCAAAATTAATAAATTCCCCTCTAAAATATGTACTTTTGCAGACAAAATAACCGCAAATGCATACAAGAGAAGAAAAACTGCAAGCTTTCGGACGGTTGCTTGATGTGTTGGACGAACTGAGACAAAAGTGTCCGTGGGACAGAAAGCAGACTTTCGACAGTCTAAGGCCAAATACCATAGAGGAAGTGTACGAGTTGTGCGATGCCACAATGCAGAAAAAGTGGTCAGACGCATGCAAGGAACTGGGCGATGTCATGGAACACGTAATATTCTATGCCATACTTGGCAGTGAACAAGGAGAGTTTGACATTGCCGATGTCTGCAATAAGGAGGCGGACAAACTGATTTTCCGCCATCCTCATATCTATGGTGACCAAAAGGCGGAGACGGAAAAGGATGTCTTGGAAAGTTGGGAGCAGATTAAGCTAAAGGAGAAAGGCGGTAACAAAACAGTACTTTCCGGCGTTCCGCAGGCACTTCCGAGCCTTATAAAAGCTTATCGCATACAAGACAAGGTGAGGAATGTCGGCTTTGATTGGGAGCATAGAGAGGATGTGTGGGCGAAAGTCCGTGAGGAACTGGACGAACTTGAGGTGGAACTGAAACGTGAAGACAAAGAGAAAAGTACCGATGAATTGGGCGATTTTATCTTCTCGGTAGTGAACGCAGCAAGGTTATATAAGCTCAATCCTGATACCGCTCTTGAACGGACAAACCGCAAGTTCATGCGCCGATTCGGATATGTAGAGGCACAGGCGACGGCACAGGGACGCAACCTGAAAGACATGACGCTCGGTGAAATGGACGCTTTGTGGAATGAAGCAAAGGCACTCGAGCGCAATTCGACTTTGCCGAGTGAAGAATAAAAAGACGAAGATACAATCCGTAAAATACTGTATATGAAAAAACTAATCTGCTTGTTTGCGGCAATCATTGTCCTTGCCGGTTGCACGCAAAAGAAGGTAAACTCGGAAACAAACATTTCTGATGACGCGGAAGTGAACGATTCTACGATTTACGGAGTATGCGGTGAGGGCACCATGATGCATACTTTAGAATTGATAACAAACATGCATGACACGCTTTCCATATACATCAACGACGATGAAACTGCCGACCAGACCCTCGTGGCTGGCGGTCTGATGGCTGGTGACCGTATGGCCGTGACAGTGCGGAAGACTGACAACGGACTGGTGGGAAGCCGTATTCTCAACATAACTTCGCTCCTCGGCAAATGGACAAGCGTAGACAAGAACTTCGAGATAACCGATGATGGTGAAGTGAAATCATTTGTCAGAATGGAGTCAAATGCGTGGACAGCATGGAGAATACTCAATGGACAATTGCTGCTTAACCGCGACACGTTTGACATCATAAATATTTCTGCCGACTCGCTGCAGATAGAAAACAGAGAGGGAATCTATGCTTTCCGCCGTGTAAAGGTGTCGTCGGACGATGCAGACCATACTGCAAAGGACAGTTTAAGAGTGAAATAGTGTAAAGGAAACCGGTATTTTTATTGGCTTTACATCCGTTTTTTCAATAAAAAGAGGTAATTTTGCAGTCGTATTAGTCTAATTTGCAACAAATCAAATAAAACTTAGAAGGAAATGAAAACAAGCGCTTTGCAGCAAGCTCGTGCTGCTTATCAGCCCAAACTCCCCAAAGCTCTCAAAGGAGCTGTTGTAGCTGTCGAAGGAGAACCGACACAGTCTGTCGGCAATCAGGAAGAAATCAAGTCGATGTTTCCTAATACTTACGGCATGCCGGTCATCACTTTCGAGGCTGGAGAGGCAAAACAACTTGAGCCGTTCAATGTCGGCGTGATACTCTCCGGTGGTCAGGCTCCTGGCGGTCACAATGTGATTTCCGGTCTTTTTGACGGTATCAAGGCATTGAACCCTGCCAACAAACTCTATGGTTTCATCCTTGGTCCTGGCGGTCTTGTAGACCACAAGTACATGGAAATCACCTCTGAGATAATGGACGAGTACCGCAACACTGGCGGTTTTGACATTATCGGCTCTGGAAGAACAAAGCTTGAAAAGGAGGAACAGTTTGAGAAAGGTATCGAAATCCTCCGTACTTTGGGCATCAAGGCACTTGTTATAATCGGTGGCGATGACTCCAATACGAATGCGTGCGTGCTCGCTGAGTACTATGCAGCCAAGAACTACGGCGTGCAGGTTATCGGTTGTCCTAAGACTATTGACGGTGACCTCAAGAACGAGCAGATAGAAACATCATTCGGTTTCGATACCGCTTGCAAGACTTATTCTGAACTTATCGGCAACATACAGCGTGACTGCAACTCTGCACGCAAGTACTGGCACTTCATCAAACTTATGGGTCGCTCAGCTTCGCACATCGCTTTGGAGTGCGCTCTTGAGACACAGCCTAACGTATGTCTTATCTCTGAGGAGGTAGAGCAGAAGGCTATGAGCCTCGATGACGTGGTTACTTACATAGCACAGATTGTGGCTGACCGTGCTGCCGACGGCAATAACTTCGGTACAGTTCTCATCCCGGAGGGTCTCATCGAGTTCATTCCGGCAATCAAGAAGCTCATTGCACAGTTGAATGACGTGCTTGCAAGCCCTGATGCACAGAACCTCGGCCGCAGCGAGCAGATTGATTATGTGAAGAACCACATATCTGCCGACAACCTCGCTGTGTTCAATTCACTGCCGACAAGCGTTGCCCGCCAGTTGGCTCTCGACCGCGATCCGCACGGAAACGTACAGGTGTCGCTCATTGAGACAGAGAAGTTGCTGTCTACAATGGTAGCTGCAAAACTCGAGAACTGGGCAAAGGAGGGTAAGTATGTGGGCAAGTTCGCTGCACAGCATCACTTCTTCGGCTACGAGGGACGTTGCGCTGCGCCGTCCAACTACGATGCTGACTACTGCTATTCTCTCGGTTACAACGCTACTTGTCTTATTGCCAACGGCAAGACAGGCTACATGTCTATCATAAAGAACACTACCGCTCCTGCTGAAGAATGGATTGCCGGTGGTGTGCCAATCACAATGATGATGAACATGGAGCGTCGCAACGGTGCCATGAAGCCAGTTATCCGCAAGGCTCTTGTGGAACTTGACGGTGCACCTTACAAGTATCTTGCTGCTCATCGCGAAGAGTGGGCAAAGAACACTTGCTACATCTATCCCGGTCCAATCCAGTATTGGGGGCCGACAGAGGTATGCGACCAGACAACCAAGACGCTCGCTTTGGAGTGTGCAAAATAATCCGTACTTATGCCTGACTGCGGCTTTTCGCAGTCGGGCATAGCTTGTTAGATGAAACGAAAAAGAAAAAACACCTCCCGCCACAAGCAGCATCTATCCAGCCGCTATCTGTGGTTGGGAGGTGTTTTTGTGTCTTTGCTGTATGTCTGGGGGGTCTATCATTTCTTCGTTTCACCCACAGGCTTCCGTTGGAGGGCGTTCTATGGTGACGCCAATTATCCCGAAGGCTACGAGATACACGGCATAGACATCAGCCATTATCAGGGTACTGTCGATTGGGAAAAGTTGCGTAACGGCATGATAGAGGGTTGTCCCGTCCGCTTTGTCGTAATAAAGGCGACAGAGGGAAGTTCGAGGATAGACTCCAAATTCCGTGAGAATTTCTATCAGGCGAAGGACAATGGCTTTATCAGAGGGGCTTACCATTTCTGGAGTACGACATCTTCCGCACGTGACCAGGCGCAGTTTTTCCTTAGGAACGTAAGGCTTGAGAGCGGCGATTTGCCTCCTGTCTTGGACATAGAGAAAAAGGACAAGGACCAGAGTACGGAAGATTTCCAGATGGACGTACTGACATGGCTCCACACCGTGGAGGACAAATACCACGTCAAACCGATAATTTACACCTATTACAAATTTAAGGACAATTATCTGTCAGCTCCGGTTTTCGATGACTATCCCTATTGGATAGCCCACTATTATGTAGACAAGGTAGACTATAAAGGGGAATGGAAATTCTGGCAACACACCGATGCGGGAAAATTGCCGGGCATCCGGGGCAGGGTAGACTTTAACATCTACAACGGTTCATTCTACGACCTGCAGAAGCTTTGCATAGAGTAAAGCCTACTGCATGACGAGCACGCACCAGTTGTTCAGTGCCTTTCTGTATTTTTCTTTCAGTCCGAGTTCCTCGGCTTTTTCTGTTACCAGAGGGGCGTCTTCTGTGTAGAAACCGCTCAAGACGACAGTTCCGCCACTGTTCAGCACCTCTTTGAATTTCGGTAAATCTTCGACGACAGTATTGCGGTTGATATTTGCCACGACCACATCAAATACTCCGCACACGTGCGACAGTACCGAGGCGTCACCTTCCATCGCACTTATGTTGTCCACTCCATTGAGCATGGCGTTGTGGCAAGTGTTCTTTACGCTCCACTCGTCGATGTCGTATGCCACCACGTCTGTCGCTCCCAATTTCGAGGCGGCTATGCTCAGAATGCCTGTTCCGCATCCGCAGTCGAGCACTCTCATGCCGTCCTTCACTATGTCAACGAGCTGCGAGAGAATCAATTGTGTGGTTTCGTGCGTGCCAGTGCCAAAAGCCTTGCACGCCTCAATGCCTATAGCGATAGGGTAGTTGATGTCAGGTATCGGTTTTTTCGCGTCAAAGACGAGCAGTCTGCCGTCTATGCCGATGGGCTCAAATCCCTGTTCTTCCCAAGTCCTGTTCCAGTTTTCATCCACGACACCCGACAAAGTGTAGGTTATGACAGTGTTTTCCAGAGGGAAATCGGCTATGGCTTCATCGAGTGCTGCCTTGTGCAGAAACTCTATCTGGATATATCCGTCGATGCCTTTTTCGGTGTCTTCAAACGATTCAAAACCTGTTTCGCCGGCCATATCGGCAAGTAGGTCTCTCGCAACCTGCTTCAGTTCCGGTGGACATTCTATCAGAAATTCAGCCTTGTAGTATTTCATCTCTTGTCGGAAGAACTATTTTTGTGTGTTAAATACACTTGCAAATTTACAAAAAATAGGGGAAATCCTACCTGTGGTTAGGGAATTTCCGTACATTTGCATAATATTTATTGATATTTTTGCAGTATCAAAAGAAAACGAAAAACAGGAGGCTATAAAGATGAAAAAGCTTATTCTAATGACAATGGCAGCGTTGCTTTCCGTTCCGGTATTGGCGCAGGACGACGATTTGTACTTTACTCCTAAGAAGGATGCGACTGTAAAAGCGGCCAAAGAGACATATTATTCGGGGAGTGACCGCAACGTTGACGAGTACAACAGACGCGGCAATTACCGTCAGGGAACTGCTGCCGTGGATGACAGCGACGTGGTGTTCTTCGATGACGAAAAGGGCGAATACCCTGACAGTGTTGGCAACGTGAAGAGGCAGAAGAGCTATTCTGAGCGCTACAACGACATTGACGACGATGACTACACTTATTCTCGTGAGCTGAACCGTTGGTACGGCTTCTACGATCCGTGGCTTTGCAGCCGTTTCTACGGGTGGTATTCTCCGTTCTACAGTCCGTTCTACAGCTGGTATGACCCTTGGTACTATCCTTATTACGGCGGTTGGTACGGATACTATAATCCGTGGTACTACAGCTACTATGGCGGTTGGTATGACCCATGGTGGCATGGCGGACCTCACTATGCTTGGCACGTAGGACCTGCACGCCATGGTTTCGGTGGAGTGGGCGCTGGCTATTCCAACCGTGGACATGTGAACACTTCTGCCGGGGCGGGCACAGGCTACGCCAATAGAGGTACTGCACGTCCGGTCGGCGGCAATGTCTACAATGACATAGCCAAGCGTAACCAGTCGTCAAGACAGATAGTTTCGTCGAGCCGCACTGTGGGTTCGCGCCAGGTCGGCACGAACACGAACTCCAGCCGCAGCTCTTTCTCACAGCCTTACCGCAGTTCCGGCAACAGTTCTACATTCAGTTCAGGCGGTAGCCGAGGATTTAGCGGTGGCGGATTTGGCGGCGGTTCACGCGGAGGAGGCTTCTCCGGTGGCGGCGGTCACGGTGGCAGAAGATAATCAAAGTGCAGCGACTGCTGCGTCAGAGCATAACATTCAATCACGAAACAAATAATACACATAATATGAAAAGACTACTATTCAGTGCAGCGTTGTTGGCGTCCATGACGGCAATGGCACAGGAAACATACACCAATGCGGAGCTCTTCACAGAGGATCTGAACGGAACGGCACGCTATGTGGGCATGGGTGGCGCTATGGAAGCACTTGGAGCTGACCTGTCAACTATCAACACCAACCCTGCAGGTATAGGATTGTTCCGCCGCTCATCGGCGAATTTCAGTGCAAGCGTGGTGTCGCAGCAGGATGCGGGACAGAGCGACATGGGTGATGCCACCCGCATGAGTTTCGACCAAGTGGGATTTGTCTGGAGTACGAAACCCAGCAAGTGGAACACTCTCAACATCGCTTTCAACTACAAGAAGAACCGCAATTTCGGCAATATACTCAATGTTGCCGGTGACTACGACGGCATGTCTTCGCAGAACGCAAATGCCTACATGAACCTCCGGGATGCCCAGAGGAACAATTCGGAAGGTGACTGGTTCAACAGTTACTCACTGTCGCAGTTGGATGCACTCTACTATAAGACGTTCGTAGGAGACAAGGATGGCAATCTCTACTATAATACTGCGAACGGCTATGACATGACACGCACATCCAAAGGATACGTTGGAGAGTACAGTATCAATGTGTCCGGCAATGTCAGCAACAGGGTTTACCTCGGTTTGACCATAGGTTTCTGCGATGTCGACTACAGGTCATGGACTTCCTACAGGGAGGCTCTGGTCAACTCGGACGGCAACAGCATCGGCAGCATAACGGTGAACGACCAGCGCGAAATCACCGGTACGGGATTCAACGTGAAGTTTGGAACAGTGATATTCCCTATCGAGGAGAACCCGTTCCGCATAGGTCTCTATGTGTCTACTCCTACATGGTATGACCTGACAACGTCCAACTACACCTATCTGGTCAACAATGCTAACACCGGAGGCACTCCCATAGACCCGGACTATAATTCCAAAGGGGACTACGACTACCGTGTTTACACTCCGTGGAAATTCGGTGTTGCCCTCGGACACACCATGTCCAACTACCTGGCATTGGGTGCTACCTACGAGTTCTCTGACTATTCGAGCATGAGCAGCAGGGTGATTGACGGTTACGATTACTATGGAGAGGCTACCACATACAAGGATGCCAACATGAACGACCACACCCAGAGAAGCCTTAAAGGCGTGTCTACGCTGAAGGTCGGCGCTGAAGTGAAGCCCGTTCCGGAGGTGTCTGTCCGCTTCGGCTACAACTATGTGTCGCCCATGTACCGCACCAACGCTTTCCGTGACTGCACCATCAGCTCACCCGGTACATACTATTCCTCTACGACCGACTACACCAACTGGAAGGCAACCAACCGCTTCACTTGCGGTGTAGGCTACTCCAAGGGCTCTTTCGCCGTGGATTTGGCTTACCAGTACAGTGCCACCAACGGTACGTTCTGGCCGTTCGCAAGTTCATCAGCCACCTATGGTTGGGACAATGACGGCGACAATGTGGTAGACGAAACGGAGACTGTGAACAACCCGTCTTATCCGGTGAACGTCAGCAACAAGCGTCATCAGGTGCTGGCTACATTCACCTACAAGTTCTGACATACACTGCCAGTTGGCAAAATAGGGGAGTCCTTGTCACAGGATTCCCCTATTTTGTTTGTCTAAAGCCAGACATCGTAGTAGTTGCAGCGTCCCCGCTGCAACCGCTTATATCCTTTTCATTGCTCCGTTCTGCAATAGAGGTTTGACGCGAGGACGCGTCAACTACTTCAGATACTGCAATTCATAGTAGTTGCAGCGTCCTCGCTGCAAGCCCTCAAACGAGTATTTCTCTGTTGCAAACGGTTGAAACAAAAGACAAAATTTGGTATGTCAGATGATTATTAGACCGGGATCTTGAGCTATTCCGGTTTGTTTCTGAAGAAACCGACAAAGTTGTCGAAATCATTGAGAATGCTTTGCAATGCAGGATTAGACCGTTGAACAATGATTGTAGCAAAGTTTGATATTCCTTCCGCTACAATCTCTGAAACCTTTACAACATAATCCGCACTATGCTCATATTCCTTAATCCATCTGAGAAACAGACGGTCACGCATTGCCTGTCGGTTGTCACCAGTCTCACATTGATATAGCAATATGTCGGGATTACAAACAAAAAATTTGACCTATACGCCTCATTTTTCGTCTTTTCTCAACTGCTCAAACTCTTTCTCTGTCTGCTTTATCCATTCACGTTTGCGCTGCATCATCTTCTTGAATGCTGCAACAGCGTCCTCTTGTGTGTTGTATTTTATTGCCGTGTACATGGTTTTGTCAGCCTGTTTTGTGCAAAGACAGTGCAAGCGAGCGGCAAGAGAACTTGTTCTCAGTTGCCCAAGTGCAGCCTGTCTTGTGCAAAGATAGTGATACTTTTGTAATCTCAAAAAGATTTACAGGAAAAGTTTTAGTAGTGAAAAGCGCACTTCTTGTGCGGCAACAACGGTCTTAGAGGCGTCCGAAAGCGGTGTTCGGGTGGATTGTTCACGACCGTGGTTCGGGCGGTTAACGGTCGATAGTCGGTCGAACCACGGACGTGAGCCGATCGAACCACGGTCGTGGGCAGGTCGCTTGCAGACCGTTATGACCCAAGCTAAACAGCCAGCTTGGGTCAGCAAAGCAGTCAACTTATTTCAGCAAAGCAGTCCGCTCTGTTCAGTCGGACTGCCCGCTTGCTTAGAACAGACTGCCTATCTGATAGACCGAAGCGGACACTATCCATGCCAGGATGGTGGTGTAGCCGGCGGCGAAGAGTGCCCAACGCCAGCGTCCTGTCTCGCCCTTGATGGCGGAGATGGTGGCTATGCAGGGGAAATAAATCAGTGTGAAGAGCAGGAAACAGATTGCCGTGAGCGGCGTGACGCCGTCTTGGGTCATCAGAGTGTGCAGCCGCTGGTTCTTCTCCGACATGCTGCCGTCAAACGAACTGCTGTCTCCGTAAGTGTCGTCATCGGCATAGAGCACACCCAGAGTGGATGCCACGATTTCCTTTGCGCCCACTCCTGCTATCAGTCCCACGTCGAGTTTCCAGTTGAAACCTTGCGGTTCGAATATCGGTTCCACGGCTTTGCCTATCTGTCCTATGTAACTTTGCTCCTGCTGTTGGCGCTTGTCGAGCGACTCATTGTGCGGGAAATAGCCCAAAGCCCACACCACAATGCTTGCCACAAGGATTATTCCTCCCATCTTTTTCAGGTACTGTTTGCCTTTCTCCCAAGTGTGTCGGCTGACCGCCTTCCATGTGGGGAAGCGGTAGGGAGGCAGTTCCATGACAAACGGAGTGTCCTCTCCGCGGAACACGAACTTGGTCATCAGCTTGCTGATAAGCACTGCCAGGATGATGCCTGTGAGGTAGAGACCCATCATGACAAGTGATTGGTATTTCACGGCGAAGAATGTTCCGATTATCATTATGTAGATTGGGATGCGCGCTTCGCAACTCATCAGCGGCAGAATGAGCATCGTTACCAACCGGCTGCGGCGGCTCTCGATGGTGCGTGTCGCCATTATCGCCGGAACATTGCACCCGAATCCCATGATGAGCGGTATGAATGATTTGCCGTGAAGTCCCATTTTGTGCATCAGCCTGTCCATGATGAACGCTGCGCGAGCCATGTAGCCGCTGTCCTCCATGAACGAGATGAAGAAGTAGAGGATGAGGATTTGCGGCAGGAAAACTATGACCGAGCCCACTCCGTTGATGATTCCGTCGATGAGCATGTCCTTCACGATGCCGTCGGGAAGCAGTGTCCCGATGACTGTGCCGAGCCATGCCACGCCCTCGTCTATCCAGTCCATGGGGTACTGGCCTATGACAAAGGTGACGGTGAACATCACTATCATGATGAGCAGGAACAGCGGCAGTCCCACCCAACGGTTGGTCAGGATGCGGTCGAGCAGGTGTGTCGTCTGGTAGGTGTCCTTCTTGTGGCCTGTCTTATAGCCGGCTTCCTCCAGCGCACCGTGTATAAATCCGTACTTGGCATCCATGATTGCCGTCTCGCAATCTTCGCCTGTCTCTTCCTTCACACGCTGTGCCGCCTCGTCACGGTGCTGCAGTATCTCGGCGGAATCGTCCATCTGGCTCACGAACTGCTCTATCTCCTTGTCGTTCTCAAGCAGTTTGATGGCGAGAAATCGGGTGGAGTAGCGTTGGCGGAGGTTGGCTTTCTGCTTCAGGTGTTCCTGTATCTCTGTGATGCCGTGCTCTATCTCGTGTCCGTGGTTGATGTGTATGTGGCGGTAATGAGGGTCGGCATCCTCCGTGCCTTCGTACAGGTCGATGACTTTCTGGAACAGTTGCTCCACGCCTCTGCCGCTCTTGAACACGGTGGGAACCATCGGTATGCCGAGCAACTCGCTCAGTTTGTCGGTGTCGATATTGTCGCCGCGCTGTTCGGTTTCGTCAAACATGTTGAGCGCACACACTATTCTCAGGTGCATATCTATGAGCTGTGTGGTGAGGTAAAGGTTGCGCTCAATGTTGGAAGTGTCTATTACATTGATGATTATGTCGGGCGTGTGGTCGACGATTTGGCGTCTCACATACAGTTCTTCGGGCGAGTATGCGGACAGAGAGTAGGTGCCCGGCAGGTCGACAAGGTTGAAGTGGTAGCCTCCGAACTCGGCATGTCCTTCCTTGGCATCGACAGTTACTCCCGAGTAATTGCCGACTCTCTCGTGCGAACCGCTTGCGAAGTTGAAGAGAGAAGTCTTTCCGCAGTTAGGATTACCCACGAGTGCGACGTTTATGGTGCGGAATTTTCGCAGGGCTTCGTTGCCTGTCTGCTCCGTGCAACCGGCGGTGTGGAGTGGGGCGTCGGTGGAAACGGGTTGGTCTTTATCGCCGTTTGCGGTCGTCTTCCCCAGTTGTTTCGCTTCTTCTTCCGAGATGATTTCTATCATCTGCGCTTCCGAATGGCGAAGGCTGACCTCATATCCCATCACCTTATACTTTACCGGGTCCTGCAGGGGAGCGTTGAGCATCATTTCCACGGTCTGCCCCTTTATGAATCCCATCTCTACAATACGCTTGCGGAAACCTCCGTGACCGGTCACCTTGACGATAACGCCTTTCTCGCCGGCGTGCAGTTCTGACAACTTCATCTCTGTGTAATAATTTTGCTTGCAAAATTAACAATTAAACAAAAGGCATACAACAGGAAAAGCGGAAATACCCATTATTAGGTATCTCCGCTTGATATAGGTGCAGTGCAAGGGCTTCAGCCCTGTTGCAGTATCTTCTTTACGAATCGGGCAGTATAGCCCTTTTCGCATGCCGCCATTTCCTCGGGAGTGCCTTCAAACACCACTTCTCCGCCTTCTCTTCCGCCCTCAGGTCCCATGTCGACGATGTGGTCGGCGAGCTTAATCACGTCGAGGTTGTGCTCAATCACTATGACGGTGTTGCCCTTATCCACCAGTTTCTGCAGCACATCCATAAGTATTCGGATGTCTTCGAAGTGCAGTCCGGTGGTCGGTTCGTCGAGTATGTAGAGCGTTTTGCCAGTGTCTTTCTTCGAAAGTTCCGTTGCGAGCTTCACACGTTGGCTCTCTCCGCCCGACAGGGTGGTGGAGGGCTGTCCCAGTTTGATGTATCCCAAGCCCACGCTTTGCAGGGTTTTGATTTTCCGGAGTATGTGCGGCACGTTCTCAAAGAACTCCACTGCCTGGTTGATAGTCATGTCCAGGACATCGGCAATGCTCTTTCCGCGAAACCTCACCTCAAGCGTTTCTCGGTTGTAACGTTTGCCGTGGCACACCTCGCAGGGCACTGTCACATCGGGCAAGAAGTTCATTTCTATTGTCTTATAGCCGTTGCCGCCGCACGTCTCGCATCTTCCGCCCTTCACATTGAACGAAAAGCGACCGGGCTTATAGCCTCTCAGTTTCGCTTCCGGCAGGTCTACGAACAGTGTGCGGATGTCTGCGAACACGCCGGTATAGGTTGCGGGGTTGGAGCGAGGGGTTCTTCCGAGCGGGCTCTGGTCCACTGTCACTACCTTGTCGATGTTCTCCACGCCCTCCACACTTGCGTATGGCATCGGCTTTTTCAGTGAGTTGTAGAAGTGTTGCGACAGTATCGGCTGCAGAGTTTCATTGATTAAGGTGGACTTTCCGCTGCCGCTTACGCCGGTGACAACGATGAGTTTGCCCAACGGAAACTCCGCACTGACGTTCTTCAGGTTGTTGCCGGTGCAGCCTTTGAGCACTATCGACTTGCCGTTACCTGTCCTTCTGCTGGCAGGAATCTCTATTTTGCGTGTGCCGTTGAGATATTCGCTCGTCAGAGTATGGCTGCTGAGCATCTGCTGCGGCGTACCTTGGAACATCACCTCGCCGCCTTTACGTCCTGCGCCAGGACCGATGTCGACCACATAGTCGGCTGCAAGCATCATGTCTTCGTCGTGTTCTACCACAAGGACAGTGTTGCCTATGTCGCGCAATTCCTTAAGTGAGTCGATGAGCCTCTGGTTGTCACGCTGGTGCAGACCTATGCTCGGCTCGTCGAGAATATAGAGTACGTTGACGAGCTGGCTGCCTATCTGCGTGGCGAGACGTATGCGCTGGCTCTCTCCGCCCGACAGGCTTGTCGACGGACGGTTTAGTGTCAGGTAGTCAAGGCCGACCTCTAAGAGGAAGTGGACACGCGAACTGATTTCCTTGAGTATCTCTTTTGCAATGGCTTGCTGCTTTGTGTCCATGTGCAAGTGCACGTTGCTGATCCACTCGCTCAGGTCTTTTATGTCGAGATTGGCCACTTCGGCGATGTTGCGATCCCATATCTTGTACGACAAGGCTTCACGGTTGAGCCGTTGTCCACGGCATTCCGGGCACGTCACATCATGCATGAACTGCTCCGCCCACTTCTGTCCGGCACTGCTGTCATCGTTCTCCATGACATTCCGGAGATACTTAATCACGCCGTCAAAGTCGGTGAAATAGTCGGAAGAAGTCTTGCACACGTTCTTGTCAATGCGTACTTTCTCCATGCTGCCGTTGAGTATTTCATTCATGGCATCGTCGGAGATGTCGCTTATGGGGGTCTTTAGCGTGTAGCCATAGTTGTCCAGCAGAGCCTGTATCTGCCAGAATATCATCTGGTTCTTGTATTTTCCTAAAGGAACGATACCGCCTGCATGGATTGACAGAGAAGGGTCGGGGATGACCTTTTTCATGTCAATGTCGCTCACAACGCCAAGTCCTTTGCAGTGCGGACATGCGCCTTGGGGCGAGTTGAACGAGAAATTGTTGGGGGCAGGATCGGAGTATGACAGTCCGGTAGTGGGGCACATGAGCCGCCGGGAGAAATATTTCAGACTGCCGTCTTCGTTGTCGAGTATCATCACAAGGCCGTCTCCCTGCTTCATGGCAAGTTTTACAGAACCCTTCAAACGTTCCTTGTCCTTGTCCTGAACCTTCAGCCGGTCGATGACAACCTCTATGTTGTGGTTCTTGTAACGGTCTACCTTCATGCCGCGCACTAGTTCTTCCACCGTGCCGTCTGCCCTCACGTAGAGGTAGCCCTTCTTTCTCAGTGACTCGAAGAGTTCTCTGTAGTGCCCTTTACGGTTTCTCACCACTGGCGCGAGAATCTGTATCTTGTGACAGTTGTACCGGTCGAGAATCATCTCTATGACCTTCTCCTCGGTGTATTTCACCATTTTCTCGCCTGTGGCATAGCTGTATGCCTCTCCGGCACGGGCATAGAGCAATCGGATGTAGTCGTATATCTCCGTCTGTGTGCCCACCGTTGACCGCGGATTTCGGTTGGTTGTCTTCTGGTCAATGCTTATAACCGGCGACAGTCCTGTTATCTTGTCGACATCAGGACGTTCGAGATTGCCCATGAAATTGCGTGCATAGGCAGAGAAAGTCTCTATGTATCGGCGTTGTCCTTCGGCGAAAATGGTGTCGAAAGCCAAGGATGACTTGCCCGAACCGCTCAGTCCTGTAATCACGGTCATCCTGTTTCTGGGAATCTCCACGTCGATATTCTTCAGGTTGTGCGTGCGTGCTCCCCAGACATTAATCTTTTTATCCTCTGACATTTATCAATTGTTAGTGCCGTCGCGCTCTATTATGCTGCGGAGCAGGTTGACATCACGTTTTATGTCATACTTGATTCCGTCAGCCCCTTTGGCGGTTACCCTGACAAAATAGACACCTTCCGCCACGTCCTTACCCTTGAATTTGCCGTCCCAACCGTCGGCAGGGTCGGTCCATTCGAACAGTTTCTGTCCCCAGCGGTTATAGATTGCGGCTTTGAACTGCACAAGACTCTTGTAGCCTTCTTTAGCCTTGTATATGTCGTTTATGCCGTCGCCGTTGGGCGAAAAGGCATTTGGCATTTCGAGCTTGCTCTCGGATATGGACACGGTTATGGGTGTCATGCCGTCCCAATAGTCCTGTGTGTAGGTCACGCTGTCGCCGTTTTGGGTGAAGATGGCGTAGCACACGATGCGTGTACTGCCCGATTTTGTGAACGTATAGTCCGTGTTTTGTTCGTATCTAATCAGGTATGGAGTGGTGGAACTGTCACTTGTGAAGCGCCATTCGTAATATTCCGACCATCCCTCCGTGTTCTGCGGGTTGGCGTAAAAGTGTGCTTCCAAGGGTGCGCTTCCTGAGTATGACTCGTCGGTTTCCTCGCCTTCGGATGTCACGAACACCGCTGTCGGACTTATCGTGGGAATGTCATCCTGTGCAAACAGACAGTTCGGCACATACGCGACAACGGCAAAAAGTATTGCTCTGATAATGTTCATTTCCTTGAGTGTGGCGTGTCGAGACCTTGCAAAGGGGCATAAAGCGGATTTGCAGAGGCTTTCCCGAATGCAGTTTATCTACTGCAAAAATAGTCAAAAATGTTGATTGGAAAGCTCTTTTTTTGTATTTTTGCATCTGATTACAGTAAAAACTTGACTATGCATATTGTTTCAAAGCTTGTCACAACAACTCTTTTTTCACTCTTGTCGTTATGTCTGTTTGCGCAAACCACGACATGGCGTGACATCTACACGGTGAAAAAGAAGGACACAATATATGGAATCGCCACGTCATACGGGCTCACTGTGGAGCAGCTAATGGCGGCTAACCCGGAGTTCAAGGCTCCAGACTTCAAACTGAAGAAGGGGATGACCGTTTTTATTCCTTATCAGACTGATGCCAAGAAAACATCTTCTGTTTCAGGCAAGAACGCTGCATTGAAGAAACAAAAGGTGAAGGTAGGCGTAATGTTGCCGCTCCATGATGCCGACGGAGACGGAAAGCGCATGGTGGAATACTACCGCGGACTGCTCATAGGCTGTGATTCGCTGCGCAGTATGGGCATAAACACCGAGGTGCACGCATGGAACGTAGCCATCGATGACGACATTCGGGTGAATCTCATCGACAGTGACGCCAAGGACATGGACATCATTTTCGGTCCTCTCTACACCAAACAGGTGAAGTATGTGGCAGACTTTTGCCGCACGAACAAGATAAAGTTGGTTATCCCCTTCTCCATTTCTGCAACCGACGTACAGACTAATGGCAACGTCTGGCAGGTCTACCAGACCGACGAACAGCTGAACGAGAAAGCCATTACGGCATTTCTTGAACGGTTCAAGGACTGCAATCCCATCTTTGTAGGGTGCAACGATGCCACCAGTACCAAAGGTAAGTTCACCTCCGCACTGCGTCAACGCCTGGAGGCAAAGGGCATTTCTTCGCACATAACCAACTTGAACACTCCCGATGACAGCTTCTACAAGGTGTTTGTAAAGGGCAAACGCAATGTCGTAATCCTAAATACCGGACGCTCACAGGAACTGAATCTCGTGCTCAGAAAGCTCAATCAGCTGACCGAAATCGTGCCAGACTGCGACATAGCGCTGTTCGGCTATACCGACTGGCTTATGTATGAGAGCACCTATCGGGAACTTTTCCACAAGTACAATGCCTATATTCCCTCCACCTTTTATTACTATAAGGGACTTGGACGGGTGGCTTCTTTCGAGAAAAACTACCTCAAATGGTTCGGCACAGAGTTGCAGGAGCGTTATGTCCCGAGGTTTGCCCTGACCGGTTTCGACCATGCACAGTTCTTCATCCGGGGCATTTCGACACACGGCGACGCCTTTAGCGGACAGTCGGGCGAGTCTTCCTACAATGCCATGCAGACCCCGTTGAAATTCGCAAAGGCATCTGCTGCCGGCGGTTTCCAGAACAAAGCCTTCCAGCTTGTGCACTACAGGAAAGACGGAGTGATAGAAACAATAGCCTATTGACAACCTTTTCCAGTTCCCGACCGACGGCATAAATCCTCAATATGACATACTCTAAGAATACAAGATACAAGGTTCTGTTGCTCATCATCACCATGATGTCAGTCAGCCATATGCGTTCCTACGCCCAGATTGGCGACTACAGAAACGATTTCTCCATAGGTGTCAATGCCGGTTACATGATGACCAGCGTGGGGTTCTCGCCCAAAGTGACGCAGAAAACGAAGCCCGGCGTGTCGGGAGGACTGTCTTTCCGCTACACGAGCGAGAAGTATTTCAAGACCATCTGCAGTGTTTACGCCGAGTTGAACTATGCCCAGATGGGCTGGCGGGAGGACATTGTCACAATCAAATCGGAGCCAGTAATCGGCGCTTCGGGTGCAGCGGAGAAATATGACCGACGCATCAACTACATCCAACTGCCCGTCATGGCGCAGTTGGCGTGGGGTGGGGAGAAGCAAGGATTCGGCTTTTTCTTCCAGGCAGGACCGCAGTTCGGCTATATGTTGTCGGAGTCTACATCCACAAACTTTACCCTTGACAACGCCAATACTACCGACAGGGCAAACAAGACCATAGAACAGTTCTCCATGCCGGTGGAAAACAAACTGGACTACGGCATTGCGGCGGGCTTGGGAGTACAGTACTCGAATCCTGCAGTAGGACATTTCCTGTTGGAGGCGAGATACTATTACGGTCTCGGAAATATCTACGGAGCGACCAAACGCGACTATTTCGGCAAGTCAAACCATGCTGCCATCGAGGTGAAACTCGCCTATATGATAGACTTGAAGAAGACGGACAAAAAGGCAAACACAAATAAACAAAAATAAAAAAGTATGGTATTTTCAATTGGATTCATCGCAGTCTTGGCGGTGTTGTGGCTCGCTTTCCTTGTGCTTTCATACCAAGGACAGCCCAAAGGCCTGTGGGTTCTGGCATTGGCCAACACAGGCGAGCGTTTCGGCTATTACACTATGATAGCCGTGTTTTCCCTTTTCCTCGGTGAGAACTTCGGTTTTACGGCAGGAACAGCATCGGAAATCTACACCTGGTTCCTCACTCTCGTCTACTTCCTGCCGCTCTTTGGCGGTATGGCAGCCGACAAGTGGGGCTACAACAAGATGGTTATCATCGGCATCATCATCATGTTTGTGGGTTACTTGCTCTTGTCTATTCCCCTCGGAGGCGACACCGTTGGTGTTGCGGCAATGGCGGTTGCGCTGCTTCTCGTGAGCTGTGGCACCGGTTTGTTCAAGGGTAATCTGCAGGTGATGGTAGGCGACTTGTACAACGAATCCGCATATTCTGACAAGCGTGACTCCGGTTTCTCGCTTTTCTATATGGCCATCAACATCGGCGCACTCTTCGCTCCTACGGCTGCAACCAAGATTATGGCGTGGGCACAGAGTTCTCTCGGCTATTCGCATGCAGACTCTTACCATTTCGCATTCGCCGTTGCTTGTGCGTCAGTAGTGGTTTCCATCATCATCTATTTCCTTGGCAGACCTGCCTACAAGCAGGTTCTTGTTGCGTCAAAGAAGGACACGACGGTGACGGAAGAGAAGGTTGACGATATGAGCCCGGCTGAAACAAAGGAACGTATTATCTGCCTTTGCCTCGTCTTTGCTGTGGTCATCTTCTTCTGGATGGCATTCCACCAGAACGGACTTACCCTCACTTGGTTTGCCGACGAGTTCACTTCACGCACCGCAACAGGCTTGGGCAGCATGCCGTTTACGGTTCAGAACCTGCTCGCAATCATCTTTATCGTGTTCGGTTTGTTCGGTATCTTCCAGAACAAAGGCATTGCCCGCATCATCGCAGTGATACTTATTGCCGGCGGTGCAGCCTACCTCTATATGATGCGACCGGAGGCTAATACCTGCGTAGCTGTTGATGCACCTATCTTCCAGCAGTTCAATCCCTGCTTCGTAGTGCTGCTTACACCTGTCAGCATCGCCCTTTTCGGTGCGCTTGCCAAGAAAGGCAAGGAACCGAAAGCGCCTGTCAAGATAGGTCTGGGTATGCTCGTTGCCGCCGCCGCTTATCTGCTTATGACCGTTTCGTGCATGGGTATGCCGGCGACAGACCACCCGAATCACGTCTTCGACGCTTCGCCCAACCTTCTCATAACGACCTATCTCATCCTGACATTTGCCGAACTTCTGCTCAGCCCAATCGGCATTTCGTTCGTCACGAAGGTTGCTCCTACCAAGTATAAGGGCATGATGATGGGCGGATGGTTTGTGGCTACGGCTCTCGGCAACAAGCTCGTGTCAATCCCCGGACACATGTGGGACATGCCGCTGCCGGTGGTATGGGGCACTCTGATGGGCATTTGCCTCGTTGCCGCACTGTTCATCTTCTCCATAATAAAGAAACTCAACAAGGTGGCGTAGACACTACACATATTTATATAGTACACAAACAAAGACCGGACTACAGCGAAGTAGCCCGGTCTTTGTTTTGTTATGGTCGGTGTAACAATATGGTCAATCACTTGACCACATATTTCCTTCCGTTGTTTATTGTTATTCCCTTTTGCGGAGCAACGGTCTTCTGTCCTGCCATGTTGAAGTATTCCGTTGAGCGTGTAGCGTTGTTCTCCGGCGTTGCGATGCCGTCTGTCACCGCCTGTTTCACTGTGATGTTGTCCACAAATGCCCTCTTCTTGGATGTGGATATCGTCAGTACGGGGTTCGCGCTCACATTGTTGAATGTCAGTTTGAAGTGTTGGAAATCATCCGTGCACGTTGCCGTGTATGTCACCTGTTGGGTTTCCGCTCCGCTAAGGCTCACACTCAGGTTACCTTCAACGGAACTCCAGCCTTTCACGTCGAGTTCAACCTCCAGCGAACCGCCGTCCGTCTGCAGTGCCTTTGAGGTCAGTGAACCGCTCTTGCTGCTTGTTCCCAACCTGATGGCATTGCCCGCCTGATATGCGTTGACAAAGGTCGGGAAGTTGCTGTTGCCGCTCCACTGTGTGCTCGAACCCGACGTTGACGTGTTGTTTCCGCCTGTCACGTCGTCGAAAGCCTCATAGAGCAGGTATTCGTCGTCAAAGTTCATGCCGTTGTAATATGCCTTCACGACATCGCTGTTCAGATAACCTTCGAGCGCACAGTATGCCTCTATCAGCGTGCTTCCGCTCACCGTGTAGGTCTTGGATGCCGCAATGGTGTACTCAGAACTTGTCTGCGAGTTCCACCCTGTTGTCGGCTTACTCTCTTCCCAGTCCCCTCCGTTGATGCGTGTGTAGAGGGTTGCCTCGGTGATACCGCTCTTTACGGTCACCTCGGAGTTGTCGCTTACCTTCTTCGGATTGTCCTCAGAGCCGTAGTCAACGGAGAATGAAGGCTGCCGGGTCTTGAATTTTGTGCTCTCGCCTTCGTTGGCTTGGTGCTCGGAAAATACGAACGTATCCTCTTGTTTGCCTCCCCATATATAGTCAATGAGCGCCGGATAGTCTATGAAAGGGTTTCTGTTGCCCTGCTGTTTGTATACGTCTTCGTTCCTTTGGATTTCTGCTGCGTCCACCGGGTCGTTGTTGCACCATTCTATCAACATGGGGATTATCCACGACTGGAGGGTCAGTTCGGTGGAGTTGGTCATCGCTTTTGCGTCGTTGGCTGTCCACTCAAGGTCGGGATAGCATGTCGCAACATAGAAATAGATGCGTGCGAAGTCGCCCTTGTAGTCGTCCTTCGGCTCAAACACCAGACCGCTGTAGCCGTCCACTCCCGATTCTCCGACCTTGGTGACACCGTTGTCAAAGGTAGGCTTGCCTCCGACCACACCCATCGGGTAGTTGCTCTTTGCGCTGTTCGCTTTCTGTTCCGACGGTATGACATTGAATATGTCGCACCCCGGACCGATAGCGGTGCTGCCTCCCCACCACGACTTCGGCACAGTGTGCTCCTTGTTCATGTTTGTCGTGTTGGAGAAATAGGTGACGTCATCCGAGTACATGTCAAGCACCTGTTCGGTGTTTCCCGCTACATAGTAGGTGTAGGGATAATAGTCCCACAACCGGCTGTAACTGAATGTCGTGTGGTTCTTGATGATTTCGCACAGTGCTTGTTTCAGTTCCGTGTACTTCTTTCCGTCTGCCGTAGTGTAGTATCCGTCGGGAATACCGGCAAAGACGGTGAGCGCAAGCCCAAGGAAGCATAGCAGCAGGGTTGCCTGTTTCTTTTTCATAAAGGTAAAGGTTATTGTTTTTCTATTCAAATCTGATCGATTTGGAAGGGCTGATATGCGAGATGAGATAGCTCGGGATGACGAGCACGAGCACGCTTATCAGCAGTGTGGCGAGGTTGATGAGCGCAAACAGAGGTATGTTCGCCTCCACCGGCACCGTACTTACATAGTAGGTGTGGGCGTCAAGTTTCACCATGCCCCAGTATTTCTGGGCGAATATCAGTGCCATGGCGATGATGTCGCCGAGCAGTATTCCCTTGACGGCGATGAAGACCCCGAACCACAGGAACGTGCGGCGTATCACGCTGTTGCGCGCTCCCAGCGCCTTGAGCGTGCCTATCATGCTTGTGCGCTCAAGGATTATGATCAGCAGTCCCGACACTATGGTGACGCTCGACACGAGAGTCATGAGCGCAAGGATTATCCACACGTTCAGGTCGAGCAGGTCGAGCCATGCGAAAATCTGCGGATACAGTTCCCTGACAGTTTTCGATGAATAGGTGCTGCCGTATCTGTCCACGGTGCGGTTCACCTTGTCCGCCACGTTGTTTTCCGTGATGTCCAGTTTGTCGAAGTCTTCTACCGCAAGCTCTGCCCCCAGAGCCTGGTCTTTTTCCCAACCGTTCAGCTTCACCGAGGTGTACAGATCCACAAAGCAGGTGATGTCGTCAAACTGCGACATGTTGGTCTCGTAGATGCCGCAAATCGTGAATCTGCGTGTCCTCGCACCCTCGTCGTTGATGAAATAGGCGAAAATCCGGTCGCCGCATTTCAGTCTGAGCTTGTCGGCGATGGAGCGTGATATGAGTATGTTGTTGGAACTCTTGTCGTCCGAGAACTTCGGTATGAAGCCCTCTTTCATGTTCTTGTGTATGAATGTGGTGTCCCATTCCTCCGCCACACCTTTGAGCACCACGCCCAGAAAATCCTTTTCCGTCTTGAGTATGCCCTGTGTCTGCGAGAAACGCTCGCAGTGCTTCACGCCCGGAATCTTTGCCATGACGCGCATCATGGAGTCGTTGATGACTATCGGATATGACTCCGACGACTGCTGGGTCATGAAATTCGACACCTGGATGTGCCCTCCGAATCCCACCACCTTGTCCCTTATGGTGTGCTTGAACCCCAATACCACGCTCACTGACATAATCATCACCGCCATGCCCACGGCGACGCCGAGCGTGGCAATCCTTATTGCCGGACGCGAGACTTTCTGTCGGGAGTCTCCCGTTCCGTATATTTTCCGTGACAGATACAGCGGCAGATTCATGACCGTTCCTATTCTGTGCGTCCCGGGTAGGCTTCAAGCGCTTTCTGCAAGACTATGAGAGCCTTTTCCAGATCGTCCTTCTTCAGCACATAGGCTATTCTCACCTGGTTGATGCCAGCCCCCGGAGTGGTGTAGAAACCGGCTGCCGGTGCCATCATCACCGTCGCTCCCTCGTACTCGAAACTCTCCAGACACCAGCGGCAGAACTTCTCGCTGTCGTCCACCGGCAACTTAGCCACGGTGTAGAAAGCGCCCATCGGTATGGGGGAATAGACGCCCGGAATGCGGTTGAGACCGTCAATCAGGCACTTCCTGCGTTCCACATACTCGTCGTAGACATCCCTGTGGTAGTCCTCGCCGGCATCGAGCGACGCCTCCGCCACAATCTGTCCGATAAGGGGAGGGGAGAGGCGGGCCTGGCAAAACTTCATTACCGCCGCGCGCACCTGTGCGTTCTTCGTTATCAGAGCGCCGATGCGGATGCCGCACTCGGAATATCTCTTCGACACGGAGTCTATCAGAATGACGTTGTCCTCAATCCCTTCGAGGTGGCAGGCCGAGATATACGGCGACCCGGTGTAGATGTATTCGCGGTAGACTTCATCGGAGAAGAGGTACAGGTCGTACTTTTTCACCATGTCCCTTATCTGGTTCATCTCTCTGCGGGTGTATAGATAGCCCGTAGGATTGTTGGGATTGCATATCATTATCGCCCTTGTCTTCTCGTTGATGAGTTCCTCGAACTTCTCCACTTTGGGCAACGAGAAGCCCTCGTCGATAGTTGTGGCGATGGTTCTGATGACCGCTCCCGCCGAGATAGCGAACGCCATGTAGTTGGCATAGGCAGGTTCGGGCACGATAATCTCGTCTCCAGGGTTCAGACAAGAGAGGAAGGCGAACAGCACGGCCTCACTTCCGCCCGACGTGATGATGATGTCGTCGGCGGTGACATTGATGTTGTACTTCTTGTAATAGTCCACAAGTTTCTCCCTGTATGACAGGTATCCCTGCGAAGGAGAATACTCCAGTATGGTGCGGTTGATATTTTTCAGTGCGTCAAGCCCCTGCTTCGGTGTTGGCAGGTCGGGCTGGCCGATATTCAGGTGGTACACATGCACTCCACGTTTCTTGGCTGCTGCCGCCAGTGGAGCCAACTTCCTGATCGGAGATTCGGGCATTTCGTGCCCGCGGATAGAAATCTCTGGCATTATCTGTCTTTCTGTTGAACGTTCTACTTGCCGTGTCCGCCCGTCCTCGGGCAGGACACGCTTGTTCCGGGCAAAGTTACTAATAAAATGTGAAAGAGTGGGGCGGCACGCTCAAAAATGTGGTTTCCGCCCTGCAAAAGCGGTCTTCTTGTCGTGTCATATCTGCCTTCTTGCGGGTTGTTCACGACCGTGGTTCGACCGGCTCACGGACGTTATTCGACCGGCCCACGTCCGTTATCCGACCGAACCACGGCCGTGAACAACCCTCCACAACACCGTTTGCGGACTGCGACAGGGGTGTTTTGACACGACGAAAAGGGCGAAAACGGTTTTTCGGAGGGAAATAATCCGCAGCAAAGGGTGGGGGTCTCTGAATTTATTTGTACTTTTGCCGTACTTTTTGAATGAAACTACAAATAACGGAAAACAATGAAAGCAAGAACAGCCAAATGGTTTGAAACAAAGGTAAAATACGACAAACAGGCGGAAAACGGACTGATGAAGCCCGTGACAGAGTCCTATGTGGTCGATGCACTCTCTTTCTCTGAAACAGAAGCACGCATAATGGAGGAAATGAAGACGTATCTCAACGGCGAGATGACGATAACTGACATCAAACCAGCATCTTATAAAGAGATATTCTTCTCCGACATGGAGGTGGACGACAAGTGGTATAAGGCAAAGCTGCAGTTCATCACCATCGACGAGCGGACGGAGAAAGAGAAGAAGCAGAACGTGTATTACCTGGTTCAGGCAGGTACCATGCAGCGTGCCGTAAAGGCTATCGACGAGGTCATGGGCAAGACGATGATGGACTACACCATAGGTTCCATCAACGAGACAACCATTATGGACGTGTTCGAGCACAAGCTGCAAGCCACTGGCGACAAGGGTGACGACAAACCCGAATACGAACAGTAATCATCCGAAACGACACTGTGTCGGCGACCTGCGATATGTATGACATAAAAGGAAACATCCTGAAACTGAGGGAGGAAATTCCCTCCGGCGTCCGTCTTGTGGCTGTCAGCAAGTATCATCCGGAAGAATACATCCGGGAAGCTTACTCCGTCGGCCAGCGGATTTTCGGGGAAAACCATGTCCAGGAACTGCGACAGAAACAGCCATTGCTGCCCGATGACATCCAATGGCATTTCCTTGGCCACCTGCAAACCAATAAAGTGAAATACATCGCACCGTATATCTCTATGATAGAAAGTGTTGACTCCGAACGGCTAATCAGCGAGATTAACCGTCAGGCAGTGCGTTTTGACCGCACGATAGACATACTGTTGGAACTGCATGTGGCCAAGGAAGAAACCAAAACAGGCCTGACTGTCGACGAGTGTTCGCAGTTGCTGGATTCCGGAATAAAGGAACGCTATGCCAATGTCCGCATTTGCGGTCTGATGACAATGGCATCCAACACCGATGACGAGGCGCAGGTGGAGTCCGAGTTCCGGGCTGCCAGCGATTATTTCGACCGTGTTAAGGCTGCGTATTTTCCCGATGACGATTATTTCCGCGAAAGATCCTGGGGCATGAGCGGCGACTACAAGATAGCGATACGGCAGCACGCCACACTCATACGTATCGGAACAATGCTGTTCGGACCGCGCGTCTATTAAGCGGAATTATTCTTCTGTTTTGCGACACGAACCTTTTTGCATTCCAATACCTACGTCCTTGCTTTTTCAGAACACCCCTTTTGAAACATAATCGGTATTATGATAAATAGTGTTTACGCAGTGGCACTCTACCGCAAGTATATGTCCTGTGCGGCGTTTTTATGTCTTTTTGTTTTTAATTCGGGATAATTTCGTTATTAATGAAATTATTTTTGCTATATTAACTGTTTCTCGTCATTTATTCATAAATTTGCAATGAAAACAGAAAAGTTATTCATTAATGACTTCATGTTAGGTGTTGGATATACGTTATTTCGGATAATGACAGCAAAAAACAATATCTTTTTAACGTCGTTTTTGTGTCTGTCGCTTTTTGCTACGACGGCGGAAACTGTGCATGCCCAGAACGAAAACATTGCAGGTTGGCACATGCAGTATTGCGACACGTTGCAAGGCGCAAATGTCAGGCAGGCTCTTGACTTCCTGAAACAGCACGGCCGCAAGCAGAAAAGCAAGACTGTGACCGTGGCTGTGATAGACTCCGGTGCGGACACTCTTACCTGCAACATCAACAAGGCATTCTGGACGAACCCGAAGGAACGTCCTGCCGACGGTATCGACAATGACCGCAACGGCTATGTGGACGATGTTCACGGTTGGAATTTCCTCGGCACACGCGACGGCAGTTTCAATATGCTGAGTGCCGGAACGGAGGAATACCGCCAGTTCAAGCGCCTCTATCCCAAATACAAAGACGTGAAGTCAGAGGACGAGGTCGCTGACAAGGCGGAGTACGCATACTACAAGGCGATGCGCAAAAAGGCCGGAATCAACGGCTATCTCACGTTTTACGGCTACAGCCAACAGAAAGCCGTGGCTATAGAAATGATGGATTCGCTGCTGCAAAAAGCCGACATCGCACAGGCTGACACCATGAACCTGTGGCACGTCGTGGGCATCGAGATGACCGACACCTTGTGGAACGGACTGTGCCAGATGCTCACTGCTGACGTGATTCGTGCCGGCAAGACCGCCACATGGGCGGATTTCAAGAAGCAACAGGCGGATAATCTGCAACTTATGGCGCGCCGCATAAACGGCATAGAGCACGATGCCGACAAGCGTCTGCTTATGGGCGACGACCTCGAAAATGCCGATGACCGCTTCTACGGCAACCCTACGCTCACCATTGACGGCTGCGAACACGGCACGTTTGTGGCAGGTGTGATTGGCGGAAACGGCGGTGGCGACAAGCGTTATGCCGGTGTTGCCGACGGCATTGCACGGCTGATGATTCTCAGGGCAAGTCCCGAGGGCGACGAATACGACAAGGATGTGGCTACCGCAATACGCTATGCGGTGGACAACGGGGCAAAGGTGATAAACATAAGTCTCGGCAAATACGAGTCGCCGACACCGCAGATGGTCAACGATGCCATTGCCTATGCAGGCAAAAAGGACGTTCTCATCGTGCAGGCTGCCGGCAACAACTGCCGCAACATCGACACTGTGGCCTACTACCCCACCGGTGTCAACGCCTCGGGGGAGCGTTTCTCCAACCTCATACGCGTGGGGGCGTCGGATACGAAAGGCCGTCTTGCGTCGTTCTCCAACTATGGGGAGCACAATGTTGACGTGCTTGCACCCGGTGAAAGCATCGCTTCCGCCTTTCCGACAGACCAGTTTGACCTGCAGCAGGGCACCAGCGTGGCAGCCCCGGTGGTAAGTGGCGTTGTGGCATTGCTGCGTGCCTATTTCCCGAAACTGAAGGCTTCGGACATACGCCAGATACTTGTCAGCACGGCACGTCCGTGTGACGGCGGCGAAAAACGTACCGCCAAGGGCTGCATCGACATGCTTGAGGCGGTGAAGGAAATAATGAAGAAATGAGTCTGCGCACACTATTTATATATCTGACGGCGACAGTTGCGTTGCCCATCTGTGCCCAAATGCCGGCCGACATCGACTGGCAGAAGGCGGAGCGTGTGACGGAAAGCAACCTGTCGAAGCAGTATTACGCCGCAGCCCCCACCCCATCTTGGGTCGGCAAATCCTCTTTCGCCACTTACAGTGTGGTTGACGGGGGCAGCAAGAAGATATGGCTCGTAAAGGCGCAGTTTAAAACTTCCGTGGCAACAGCCCACATGCTCTAACCAAATATCGT
>CAVHUR010000014.1:0-55335 GCA_963639575.1 uncultured Spirochaetota bacterium | reverse complement strand
AATCCTCTTGCTCTGTTAGAGTAATCCTGCCATATATAGAGGTAGGTAGAGTATGCCGTCCTCGGTCTTGACATCAGACGTGTGCAGCACGATGGGCTCCGCCAAGGAAGAGGCATACTTCTTGGTGAAGCGTCCTAAGGAGGTGAGGGTGTAGCGTGCGGTCGACTTCACCTCTATGGGATGGATGTTGTGGCGAGTGCTGATGACGGCCTTGGGCACCAGGAAGTCTATCTCCATACGCTCCTCGGCGTCCGTCTTGCTGTAGGAGGAGAAGAAGTACAGCTTGTGGCCGGCGGTGCGCAACATCTGCGCCACCACGTTCTCTACGAGCATACCCTTGTTCAGTTCCAGTTTGTCGCGCATCAGTTTCTTGTATAGCTCCTCCGCCCTGATGCTTGCCTCGCTGAAGGCATGGGAAATCAGCAGGCCGGTGTCTGCCATATACAACTTACGGGCGCATTCGTCGGTGCGCATTTCCAGTCCTACGGTCGGTTCCGTGGCTGCGAAACATGGGTTTACCACCCGCGACTCGTCGAGCCAGAAGAAAGCGGTCTCCACGTTTCTTCCCCTCGTTCCCTTGCCAAGTGCCGCCAGGCGGAACTTCTTTTCGTGCTTCTGTAGCTGCGACGGTATCGTGTCGAAGATCTTGGTAACCTTAGCCTCCTGTCCGCTTGAATACTTACTGATGTCGCTGCGATAGAGGGCCAGGATGTTGCGCTTGGTCCTGTCCACTTCGTCGAAGTCCTTCGTCTGCACCCAGTCCTCCACCGCCTGTGGCATGCCGCCCACTATCATATACAGGCGCATATACTCCATCATCTTGCGGTGAAGTGACTGTCCCAAAGGGTTACGGTGGTTGAAACAATCCCTCACAAAGTCCATCATCATGTCGTCGCCCAACGCCCAGAGAAACTCCTCCAGGTCCATCGGGTGCATCTCTATCCGATGCTCCTCGCTGGGGATGTTGATGTCCTTGACGTTGGCGTTGATGCTCATCAGCGACCCCGTCTCGATATAGTCGTAGCGTCCATCCTTCACGAGATACTTGATGGCTTCGCGCGCTATGGGGTATTTCTGGATTTCGTCGAATATGATGATCGACTTCCTTTCGTGCAACTTGACACCCGTCTCCAGCATGAGGTGCATGAAGAAGGCATCGAGCTGTCCGGCGTAGTCCGTAAACAGACTACGGATGGTTTGGGTAGTATTGGTGAAGTCTATCAAGATGTAGGAGTCGTATTCGTTCTTGGCGAACTCCTCCACGATCCAACTTTTCCCCACTCGTCTGGCTCCGTCTATCAGCAGAGCCTCCTTCCTGCTCCTCTTCTCTTTCCAAGAGAGCAAGTCTTGATATATCTTTCTGCGCATACTTACAATATATTACATACACCATTCCAAGGTTTCGGTGTAGCCTCTATATACACCATTCCAAGGCTTTGGATAGGTCGCATTATACACCATTCCAAGGTTTACGGCTGCAAATATACTGCTTTTGTCTGACAGTAGGGCTTGTCAGAGGGGAATATTCCAACCGTATAGGCGGAATTTATTCATGGAAGGTGCTAAAGTTGAGGCTTCTCTGTGATAACGGCAAAAATGCTTCTTGCATCGTCTGTACTCTTAAGGAGAAGAAAATAAATATGCGCCATTTTGCATTTGTTATGAGAAAAAGACGTAACTTTGCATAGCGTAATCGAATTGAGTACGAAACAAAATCATGGCACAGACAAAGTATATCTTCGTGACGGGAGGAGTGGTAAGTTCGCTCGGCAAGGGCATTATATCCGCTTCTATCGGCAAGCTCCTGCAGGCGAGAGGCTACAGTATTACCATCCAGAAGTTTGATCCCTACATCAACATCGACCCGGGAACGCTCAATCCCTACGAGCACGGAGAGTGCTATGTCACCGTCGACGGCATGGAGACCGACCTCGACCTCGGACATTACGAGCGCTTCACCGGCATCCAGACCACCAAGGCCAACTCCATGACCACGGGCAGGATATACAAGGCCGTCATCGACAAGGAGCGCCGGGGCGACTATCTGGGCAAAACCATACAGGTAGTGCCGCATATCACCGATGAGATAAAGCGCAGCATAAAGTTCCTCGGACAGAAAGGGGACTTCGATTTCGTCATTACCGAAATCGGAGGAACCATAGGCGACATCGAGAGCGCACCCTATCTGGAAGCCATTCGCCAACTCCGCTGGGAACTGGGACACGATGCCATCAACGTGCATCTCACCTATGTGCCTTACCTCAAGGCTGCCGGCGAGCTGAAGACGAAACCCACGCAGCACTCCGTAAAGGAACTCCAGGCGGTGGGAATACAGCCCGACATTCTCGTGCTGCGCACGGAGAAGCACCTGTCGGACAGCATACGCTCCAAGGTGGCGTCGTTCTGCAACGTCGATTTGGAATGTGTCGTCCAGAGCGAGGACATGCCGAGCATCTACGAAGTGCCGGTGAGCATGCAGCAGCAGGGTCTCGACGCCGCCATACTCCGCAAGATGGACATCCCTGTGGGCGAAGTTCCGGCTCTCGGACCGTGGCGCAATTATCTTGAGCGCCGCCGCAATGCCAAGGAAGAAGTAAGGATAGGTCTTGTGGGAAAGTACGACCTGCAGGACGCCTACAAGTCCATACGCGAGTCACTCCTCCATGCAGGCGTCTACAACGACCGCAAGACTGTGATGACATTCATCAATTCAGAGGATATCACTGAGGCTAACGTAGCCGAAAAACTTGCAGGCCAAGATGGTATCGTCATCTGTCCGGGCTTCGGACAGCGTGGCATAGAGGGCAAGATTGTCGCTGCACACTACACACGCGAGCATGACATACCGACCTTCGGCATCTGTCTCGGCATGCAGATGATGGTGATAGAGTTCGCACGCAACGTGCTCGGCTACAAGGACGCCAACTCCCGCGAGATGGACGCAAAGACCCCACACAATGTCATCGACATCATGGAGGATCAGAAGAACATCTCAAACATGGGCGGCACGATGCGCCTCGGCGCCTACGGATGTGTGCTCCGCGAAGGCTCGCGCACCTACGCCATATACAAAGAGAAGTGCATCAGGGAGCGCCACCGTCACCGCTATGAGTTCAACAATGCCTACACCGCCGAGTACGAACAGCACGGCATGCAGTGTGTGGGCATCAACCCGGAGAGTGACCTCGTGGAGATTGTCGAGATTCCGGAACTCACATGGTACATAGGAACACAGTTCCACCCTGAATATCAGTCCACTGTGCTTAAACCGCACCCGTTGTTTCTGGACTTTGTCAAGACTGCGATAAACAAGAAAAAGGAAGCCCCGACCCGCCGCTAAGGCAGGTTCGGGCTTCTTGCTTTATAAGGATTCCCGTTTGCCTGCCGGGCGGACATCTGCGCCAAGCAGACTGTGGCGGCGGCAAAAAATGACAAAAGACAAGTTTATATCGGATGTTAAGGAATTTAATACTTTTGTAACATTTGTATGTGAAATGTTCGTTAATTTTGTGCGGAATTAGACGATTGCACCCCAAACGAAGAAACATATTCAATCGGACGTTAGTCCATATTATTTAATTCAAATTATTCAAACAAAGTTATGCAGAAAAAATTGCATTTGCTTGTTGCGGTGATGATGTTCATGATGTCATCAGCAATGGCGCAGGTAACCACCTCCAGCATGACCGGTAAGGTCGTTGCTGACGGTGAGGACGTAATCGGTGCTACTGTAGAGGCTGTACACACCCCCTCAGGAACACGCTACCAGGCAGTGACCAATGCCAAGGGCATTTTCTCTATCAACGGTATGCGTGTCGGCGGTCCTTACAAGGTGCAGATCTCTTACATCGGTTATGAAACCAAGGTTGTGGAAGGCATCAAACTCCAACTTGCCGAGACCTACAACCTGAACACCTCTCTCACTGAGGACGCTCAGCAGCTTGGCGAAGTCGTAGTGAGTGCCAAGGCTACCAAGTTCACCACTGAGAAGACTGGCGCATCCACGAACATCAACAACCAGATGATCACCAACATGCCGACAGTCACACGCAGCATCACCGACATTACCCGTCTTTCACCCTACGGAGGCAACGGTATGGCTTTCGCTGGCAGCGACGGACGTACGGCAAACTTCACTGTCGACGGTGCCAACTTCAACAACAACTTCGGACTTAGCTCCAACCTGCCCGGTGGAGGAAACCCGATTTCAATCGATGCAATCGAAGAACTGCAGGTGGTGATATCCCCGTTTGATGTCCGCCAGACCAACTTCATCGGCGGTGGAGTCAACGCTATCACCAAGTCAGGTACCAACACCTTCAAGGGAAGTGCCTACATATACCACAAGAACGAGAACCTCCGCGGCGACGCTGTCGAGGGCGAACAGATTTCAGGAGCACGCGAGAAAGACCGCAACACCACCTACGGTTTCACTCTCGGAGGCCCAATCCTCAAGGACAAACTCTTCTTCTTCGTCAACGGCGAAATGGCAAAGACCCCGACAGTGGCAAACCGCTGGAGAGGTTCAGAGGACGGCGTGGCTGATGCCGACAACTATATCTCACGCACAACTCTTGCCGACCTCAAGACCGTTTCCGACTATGTGAAGCAGAAATACGGCTACGACACAGGCTCATACACCAGCTTCCCGGCTGACGAGAGCAACTACAAGCTCCTCGCACGCCTGGACTGGAACATCACCAACATGCATCACTTGGCATTCCGCTACAACTATACTCTCAACAAAGCGTGGAATGCGCCCAACGGAACATCCATGGACGGCGGCACGCGTATGTCGGGCTACCGCACATCACAGTACTCCATGTCATACGCCAACTCCATGTACTCGCAGGACAACAAGGTCCACTCGCTCTCACTCGACCTCAACAGCCGTCTGAGCGACAACCTTTCCAACCAGTTCCTGGCTACTTTCTCCAAACTTGACGACGTGCGCGGCACCAACTCCAGCGAGTTCCCGTTCATCGATATCCTCAAGGACAACCAGAACTACATCGCTCTCGGCGAGGAACTCTTTACCCACAACAACGCCGTGCACAACACTGTGTGGAACATCAAGGACGACGTGACCTACTATGCAGGTGCCCACAAGATCACCGCAGGCGCTTCTTACGAGTACCAGATGGCGGACAACGCCTACATGCGTAACGGTACCGGCTACTACCGCTACCAGAGTCTCAACGACTTCCTCACAGGTGCAGCGCCCGAGGTAGTCAACCTCACATACGGCTATGACGGCGAAGCCAACCCGGCTGCACGTGTGCGCTTCAACAAGGCAGGTGTCTACGGACAGGACGAGTGGGCTGTAAGCGACAAGTTCAAACTTACCTACGGTCTGCGCATCGACGGCCTCTTCTTCAACAACGGCGACCTGATGACCAACAAGAAGATATATGACCTCGACTACAGCGGACGTCATGTCGACACAGGCAAGTGGCCTTCTGCCAATGTCACGGTATCTCCGCGCGTGGGCTTCACCTACGATGTGTTCGGCGACAAGAGCTTCAAGGTGCGTGGCGGTACAGGCCTTTTCTCCGGCCGTCTGCCTCTGGTGTTCTTCACCAATATGCCTACCAACTCCGGAATAGTACAGAACAACGTCCAGATGGGTCCTTCTGTCAAGTTCAACAACCTGCCTGACGATGTCAAGGCATATGCCACATCAAAGGGCTACACCTCTGTCAGCGACATCCTCGCAGGCGAGTTCTCCGGCGGTCTTGTTACCGATGCCAACGGCAAGGTGACCACCAAGGCCCTCTATGAGAAACTGACTTCTCTCGGCTATGCCTCTACTATCGACCCTGCTGTCGGCGTTAAGCCGAGCGCAGTCAACGGTGTCGACAAGAACTTCAAGATGCCCCAGGTGTGGAAGACATCCCTTGCCGTAGACTATGTAGTGCCTGTTTCATTCCCGTTGAGCATCACTGCCGAGGGCATCTTCAACAAGACGGTCAACGCAGTGTGCATCTCTGACTGGAGCATTCCGTCGGTAGGCGGCTTCTCACGCTTCAACGGAGCCGACAACCGCCCCATCTATCCTTCAGGATTCCGCACAGGCGACAAGGCTTTCGTGCTTAAGAACACAAGCAAGGGTTACGGTTGGTCGGCCAACGTGACCGTCAACGCACAGCCTGCAGAGTGGCTCAGCCTCATGGCAGCCTACACTCACACAGTGAGCAAGGAAATCACCGGCATGCCTGGTTCGGCTGCCGAGTCCGCCTTCACCTATGTTCCTACGTGGGAAGGCCCCAACAACATCCGTCTGCACAACTCACAGTATGTCACACCTGACCGTGTCATCGCTTCCGCAACGGCACACGACAAGAGCGGCAACCACTACAGTCTCATCTTCGAGTCTTGGCGCGGAGGCTACAACTACTCCTACATGACGACCAACGACATGAACGGTGACGGCTACAACTACGACGCCATCTACATCCCGACAGACCAGCAGGTGGCCAACAACGAGTTCCGTTTCACGTCGGAAGACGACAAGACACGCTTCATGGACTATGTGCACAACACCAAGTATCTGAAGAAGAACCAGGGCAAGTATGCAGAGGGTTACAGCGTCTACAGCCCATGGGTTCCGCGCGTGGACTTCAGCTACAAGCATGACTTCAAGGTGAACGTGGCTAAGACAAAGCACACTCTCCAGCTCAGCCTGGACATAAAGAACGTGATGAACCTCTTCAACTCCAACTGGGGAGTGATGAAGTATCTGAACCCGGAGATTGGTTCCGACGCGCGCATCCTCAAGTATGAGGGCGTCGATGCCGACGGTTACGCCACATTCTCCACTCCGTCTTCCATCAGCGGAAGCACCAAGACATTCGTTCCCTACCATGCTATCGGACAGTGCTGGTACGCTTCTATCGGTATCAAGTATATTTTCAACTAATAAAAGTCAAGACAAATTATGAAACTCAAATATATAATTCCGTCTTTCATGGCAGTCGTCCTCGCTTTGGTAGGCTGTTCTGACGAAGACACGATGACATTGCTCGACGAGGTACAGGTGTCTTCTTCCTATGTGGCAATTCCTGTCGAGGGCGGCCAGACCACCGTTACCGTCAAGGCCAAAGGCGACTGGACCATCAGCGGAGAGAACGGCGAGATGCCTTCATGGCTCACCGTCTCCCCTGCGACCGGCGCTGCCGGCACTGCCGATGTGACATTCTCCGCCGAGAAAACTCTCGACGGACGCAACACGGCACTCAATCTCGTGTGCAACGGAAAGACCCAAATCATCAACGTAATACAGGGTTTGCCCACCGTGTCATCCGCTACTGTGGCTGAAGTCATGGCAGGTCCGGAGAGCAAATCATACCAGGTGACCGCCACGGTGACTAAGATCTCCAACACCGAATACGGCAACCTCTACATCAATGACGGCACAAGCGACACCGACCTCTACATCTACGGTCTCTACAACGCTGCCGGCAAGTATCCGCAGGATGCCGGCGGTTGGGACAGCTTCGGCATCAACGTGGGCGACGAAATCACCGTTGTCGGTTCGAAAGTGGTCTACAGCGGAACCGTAGAGTTCAAGGACGCTACCCTGGTGAGCGTCAACAAGTCGCTCATCAGCGCCGGTGACGTCATGTTCTTCACCCTCGGATCTGAGGAGACAGCGTCCATTCCTTCCGACGGAGGCTTTGCCAAGGCTGCCTTCTCCTGCACAAGCGGCAACGCTGTGGAGGTCATCATACCCGAGGAAGCACAGAGCTGGCTCTCCATAGCCTTCGGAGGCATCTCCTCGACATCCGTCATGCTCAAGGCTGCAGCCAACACCGGTGCCGCACGCAGCGCCGACGTGACGCTGAAGACCACCGACGGCGAGAAGGAATACACCGCCGTGTTCACCGTCGTACAGGACGGTCTGGCAGGCACCAAGGAACTTCCGTTCTCCGTGGAGGAGGCTATCGCCTACTGCAACAAGCTCGGTGCGGAGTCCGCAGCCGATGTCTACGTCAAGGGTAAGGTGTCGAAGGTGGTCTATGACTACAGCGCCAAGTACGGCACAGGCACATTCTGGATTTCCGACGACGGCACCTACAACGGCGCCGAGGACGGCAAGTCCACCACCGACACGGCTCACGACTTCGAGGTGTACAGCGCTTACTGGTTCGGCAACGAGGCATGGACCGAGGGCAAGTCACAGTTGAGCGTCGGCGACGAGGTGGTCATCTGCGGTAAGGTGACACTCTACAACGGCATGTCGGAGACTTCTTCCAAGAAGGCATACATCTACAGCGTCAACGGAGCGACCACCGACGCCAACGGACTGGGCTCTCTCAACGCTCCGTTCAATGTGGCGGGCGCCATTGCGGCAGCCAAGTCGGGCTACACCGACAACGCCTACATCAGCGGAACTATATCCAAGGTGCTCTACTCTTACAGCGCCGACTACGGCACAGGCACCTTCTGGCTCTCCGACGACGGTACTTTCAAGGGCGCAGAGAACGGCAAGTCCACCACAGAGACCGACCACGACTTCGAGGTGTACAGCGCTTACTGGCTCGACAACAAGAAGTGGGTTGACGGCGACGCACAGATTGCCGCTGGCGACAAGGTAGTGGTCTACGGAGCACTCACCGTCTACAACGGCATGGCAGAGACTTCTTCGAAGAAGGCTTACGTATATAGCCACACTCCAGCCAACTGATAAGGCGGACTGAAACAAACATACAGGGGTGCACTCCACACGGAGTGCACCCCTGTTGCTTATTCCCTTGCCGGCGCATGCGGACAGTACTCGCGGTGCGCAGACGGTGTCCTGGCAGTCTGACAACGGTGTTGTCGCAACGGTACATCATGTGTCGTACGAACGTACTTCATGTGATGTACGACCGTCCCTCATGTGATGTACGAACGTACATCATGTGTTGCGCCACCGCCAAAGCGCCGCTTACGCACCGCCATAACGGTGTCCGCACACCGCCATGACGGCGGTTCAGCGCCGCACGAACGCCCTCATGGCATTGAGCACGGCGAGAACCATGATGCCCACATCGCCGAACACGGCTACCGGCATGGCGTAAGTGCCGAGCAGTCCGGCGGCGACGAGCACGAGGATGACTGCCTTGAGGCTTATGGCGAACACGGCGTTCTGCATGGCAATGCCTATGGTGCGGCGCGAGATGCGTATGGCTTCGGCTATCTTCGACGGCTTGTCGTCCATCAGAACCACGTCGGCAGCCTCTATGGCGGCATCGCTTCCGAGTGCTCCCATGGCTATTCCCACGTCGGCGCGGGCAAGCACCGGAGCGTCGTTGATGCCGTCGCCCACGAACGCCACCTTGCCGTTGCCGGCCTGTTCTGTCAGCAGGCGGTTGACGTGCTCCACCTTGTCGGCGGGCAGGAGCGAAGCATGATATTCGTCGATGCCTACTTGTCGTGCCACGGCAGCGGCGGTCTTCTCGTTGTCGCCGGTGAGCATGACGGTTTTCTCCACACCGCTTTCCTTCAGGCTGCGTATGGCTTCGGCAGCGTCGTCCTTGGTCTTGTCGGAGATGACAATGTGGCCTGCGTATTCACCGTCGACCGCTATGTGGACGACCGTGCCCACATGGCTGCGGCATTCATCGGGGAGCGTGAAGCCGATGCCGGCATTATTCATCATCCGCACGTTGCCCACGAGCACCGTCTTGCCGTTGACATCGGCTTTCACGCCGTTGCCTGCCACCTCCTCGATGCCGCTGACACGGCATCCGTCATCGGTCTTGGGATATGCCTCAAGCAGTGCCGTGGCTATGGGATGTGTGGAGAAACGCTCCACGTGAGCGGCCAAGTGCAGCAGCTCGTCGGCTGATATGGCGTTCGGGTGCACCGTGTTCACGGCGAAGACACCCTTGGTCAGCGTGCCTGTCTTGTCGAACACGACGGTCCGGGTCTTGGCAAGGGCGTCCATATAGTTGCCTCCCTTGATGAGGATACCCTTGGCCGACGCTCCTCCGATGCCGGCGAAGAAAGTGAGAGGAACGGATATGACGAGGGCGCAGGGACAGCTCACGACGAGGAATGTCAGCGCGCGGTAGAGCCAAGGGGTAAAGGCTGCGGAGTAGTCAGCGGCGAAGAAGGGGGGCAGGAAGGCTATGGCTATGGCGGCGAACACCACTATCGGCGTGTAGACGCGGGCGAAACGTGTGATGAAAGTCTCGCTCCGCGACTTGTTGCCGGCGGAGTTCTCCACGAGATTTATTATCTTCGACACGGTGGACTCGCCGAACGACCGGGTGGTCTTCACCCTTATCAGTCCCGAGAGGTTGATGCATCCCGAGATGACACCGTCGCCCTTGGCGGCGTCACGGGGTATGCTCTCGCCGGTCAACGCCAGCGTGTTGATGCTCGTCGCGCCCTCTATGATTGTTCCGTCGAGTGGTATCTTCTCGCCGGGCTTCACTACTATGGTCTCGCCGACGGCGACGCTGTCGGGCGACACTGCCGTGACGCTGCCTCCGCGCTCCACATTGGCGGTGTCGGGACGTATGTCCATCAGGTCGGATATGGACTTGCGGCTCTTGTCCTCGGCGTAGTCCTCGAACAGTTCGCCCACTTGGAAGAAGAGCATCACGAACACTGCCTCCATGAACTGCGGTTCCGCACCGGGCAGGAAGCCGATGAGCAGTGCGCCGATGGTGGCTATTGACATGAGGAAATCCTCGTCGAAGGGGTTGCCCTCCATGATTCCCTCGGCGGCTTCCGCCAGTGTGTCGTGACCGACAAGGAGGTAGGGCACGAGGAAAACCAGCAGTTGCGCCCACACGGGCATGCTGTATCTGCCGGTGATGAAACAGGCTGCGGCGAGCAGTGCCGCCGCAGCGATGATAAGGACAAGTCGTTTGTTCATAACTTTACAGGTCTTGTTTGTTTGCTGCAAAGTTACGCTTTATGTCATGCAACCCGGTTGCAATGATTGCATTGCGCCCCGTTCGGCTCTGCCGCACGGTGAACCGCAGTGCTGTATGTTGGTTGCCGGTTTTATGTCACCGCTGCCTGTAGGTGGACAAAGACTATTTTTTCGGCACCCGGCGGGAGAGGGTGATGGCGCCGACAGGGCACACATGCTGGCACAGCAGGCAGCCGGCGCATTTCGAACCGTTGACACGGGGCTTGCGGTCAGCGTCCATGGTGATGGCCTGATGACCTCCGTCGTTGCATGACAGATGACATCTGCCGCAACCTATGCACAGGTCCTTGTCGATGCGCGGGTAGACTATGGTGCTGCGGTCCATGTCGGAAGGCAGGACAAAGTTCTTCAGTTCCTCGCCGATGATGCCGTTGAGGTTCTTCAGACCGCGCTCTTTCAGATAGGTCTGCGTGCCCTCTATGAGGTCGTCAATGATGCGGTAGCCGTACTGCATGACCGCTGTGCAGACCTGCACATTGGTGCATCCGAGCTGAAGAAACTCCAGTGCGTCGCGCCAAGTCTCTATTCCGCCGATGCCGCTCAGTGGCGTGTACTCCAGAATGGGGTTCTTCGCCATTTCGAGAATGTAGCGCAGGGCTATCGGTTTCACGGCACGTCCAGAGTAGCCCGACACGGTGCGCTGGTGCGAAACCATCGACGAGTCGGACATGGTGACGCACTTTATGGTGTTGATGGCGGATATGGCGTCGGCCCCGGCGAGGGCTGCTGCCACCGCAGGCTTGCTTATGTGGGTGATGTTAGGGGTCATCTTGACGATGACAGGGATGTTCACGCGGTTCTTGACATAGGATGTGTAGTGCATGACGAGTTCAGTGTTCTGTCCCACATCGCTGCCCATGCCTTCCAATCCCATTTGCGGACATGAGAAATTCAGCTCCACGGCATCCAGTCCTGCGTCCTCCGCCATGTGCGCCAACAAGGCCCAGTCCTGCAGCGTCTGCCCCATGATGCTCGCTATGACTATCTTCTCGGGGTAGTCCTGCTTCAGTCTCTTGAGTATGTCGAAGTCCACTTCGGCGGGATTCTCGCTGAGTTGCTCCATGTTGCGGAAGCCGTAGAACTTGCCGGTGTCGCCCTCTTCACCTACGGAATCAAACCTTGGCGACACCTCGTGGATGTCTTCCAGGCAGATGGTCTTGTAGAATACTCCTGCCCAACCGGCGTCGAAGGCTCTCGCCACCATTTCATAGTTGGTGCAGATGGCCGATGAGGCGAGGAAGAAGGGGTTCTCGCATTTTATGCCACAGAACTCTATGCTCAGGTCGGGCTTGCCCTCCGCAGCCTGAACGGCGGTTTCGGCGGTGTCACTGCCGTCGGCGGGACTTGCCAGACCTTCGGCTATCTCGCGTATCCTGACAGGGTGGTTGTAGTGGATGCACGCCTTTTCCGCTGCTTCAAGTTCTTCCTCGGTGCAGCCGTCGACCCACTTCCGGGCGTTAGCGCTGTTGTCGAAACGTATGGCACGCAGCATTCGTGCAGGGTCACCGTGTTTGCAGACTGCCGTGCAGGGCGCATTTTCGCAGAGAAGGCAGCGTGATGCCTCTTCCTTATAATAGTTCTGTTTCATAGATGCGTTTGTTTGTCGGGTTATGTAATAGGGTTATTGCTTTTCGGGGGCTTGCCAGAACCAGTCGCTGTCGTGTGTGATTATCCCTGAAATGCGGGCAGCGTGTCCGCCGGGTTGCAGCGACACGACCGTGCCGTTGCCGTTTTCGGTGTTGGCGGTCAAATCCATGTAGCACGACAGATAGTAGAGGTTCTTTGCCATGTAGTTGTCGAGATAGTTTTCCTTGGTCTGGTTCCAGCGGTGATTCCAGTTGGCATCGGCGTTCAGCACCAGCGGTCTGCCGTTGCGGATGGCATCCCTCACCTCCGCGATACCGAGCAGATTGCCGTCAGCGTCGCTGACATAGGCGGCGAAAGTCGGGTCCATCCACAACCACTTGTCCAGTTGTTTGCTCCACACCGCACAGATGACATGGCAGTCGGAATCGGTGTCGTAGGCTCTCGGCTGGCACGTGACAAACCGTGCCGGATAGCCCAGCGCAAGGTAGAGTTCATGCAGGACGATGGCCAGTCCGCGGCAGTTCATGCCGCGGTTTCCCTGCCGGCAAGCCTCGTAAAGGTCGATGGCGGTGCGCTTGACACGTGGTATGCCGCTGCTGCCGTCGTGGCGGATGTTGTCGTGCACCCAGTACATGACGTTCTTCAGCCGGCTTGTTTCATCGCCGTTTCCTGCGATGCTGTCAAGCCGGAAATATTCGCGGATGCGCATCAGACTGCTGTCTGTGGCAGGAGCATAGGTGAAATGCCCTGCCGGAACATCCTTGCCCGTTTCGTAGGCGGGCGCCTGGCTGAGAACGTAAGGATAGTCTGTCATGTTGTGCACACGCTCCGCATAACTGGCGAACCGGGCGGTGTTGCGCACGTTGTCGAGGTCGCTGTCCTGCATGATGTGTGAATATTCCATGTGCATAGGGTTCAGTCCGTAGGACAGATCCAGCAGTTGCAGGGCATAGTCGGGGTGGTTTTTCAAAGAGTAAAGGCAGGCCGCATCGTAGGCGATGCCAGAGCAGAAGTCCTTGAAGATGGATGTTTCTTTCGGCAGAGCCTCTACATACTGGAACAGGTGCACCACGGAGTCGGCGACGGCAGTGCCTCCTTCCTCAAGGGAACGACCCTCATACATCTCCGTCCCCAATCCGTTCATGTAGCCTTCCACCCTGCATTTGGTGAAAAGAGGACAGTCTTCGGTCTTCTGCAAGTCGGTGTTGAGGAGTATGCCTCGGAACACTACCTCCGGCAACAGGGGACAGTTCTTGGCAATGAGCGGGTCTCCGGTGCTTATCAGTGTGCCGAATGTGGCACTACGCAGTTTGGGCAGGTTGAGGAAAGGGGTGCTGTCCATGTGCACCACGCGCCCTGTGACCGTCACCGTTTCGAGCGACGGCATGTCGTGAAACTGCTCACAGGCGATGTAGGTCACGTTGTGCAAGGTGATGTCGCGGAGGGACGTGCATCCTGCGAAGGAGTTGTAGCCGATGGCAAGCAAGTCCTCGGGGAACTCTATGTCGGTGAGAATGTCGCAACCGGAGAACAGGCTGTCGGGCATATGGAATATGTCGTTGCCGGTCAGGATGCGTGCTTTTGAGAGGTCAAGGCTCTTCAGCCGCCCTGCCTTTCCGTCCTTCGGTTTCGAACTCGCCATTTGTCTGATAACCCCAAAATCCTCCGGACTGACAGCGCCCTCTATGCTTAGGCGACTGACGCTCTTCATCTGCTTGGCGGAAATGGACTGCGCCAGTGTGCCGGGTTGTGTCACCTTTACTTTCTTGGACGATGCGAATGCGGTTACGGTGGACAGCATGAGCAACACAGTGCATATATGCAGTTTTGACAAATTCATGATTTTTGCGTTTGGCAACCTCCTGCTGCGGAGGCGCGACATATTCTTTGTGGTTAGTCTATAGGCGCAAAGTTAAAAAAAAAACGGTATAAAAGTCAGTTTATACACGGAAAATGCAGATATTTATAAAATCCCCGGATTGCACGTATGGATGCAATCCGGGGATGATGTGGTCATGATGCAGTTTCGGAGTGCTGCCTTTGTGGCGGAAAACCGCTTATTGCTGGAGGTCGGCAATCACCTGTTCCCAGTTGTCGGCGAGTGCCTGCATCGTGGGGAACAGCCTGTCCGCACCCTGCTCAAGCAGCGCACCGTCGGGCAGAGGACCGGTGTTGACGGCAATGGTATAGGCTCCGGAGTCGTGTCCGGCCTTCACTCCGAGAGGGGCGTTCTCCACTACAATGGCTTCCGAAGGAGTGTAATCGCCGCATTTTTTCATGCCGATGAGGTAGGGTTCGGGGTTGGGCTTGCCGTGCTTCACGTCGAAAGCGGTCACTATGCGGTCTTCACTCACAAAATCGGAGAAGTCGTTAAGGATGCGTGCAATGAGCGGTCTCTGGGCTGAACCGGTGACTACGCCTATCTGCAAACCGCTTTTTTGTATCTTCCCCATGAGTTCCACCGCTCCCGGCATCACCTGTGCGGTGGGCAGTTCGGCAAACCGCTGCGCCTTGACTTCATACATCCGCAGCGCTTCCTCCTCCGTGATGTCCTTGCCCAGCTGGTCTTTGACAAAACGTCTTATGGTGTCCACGCCGCGTGCTCCCTCGGTGATGTAGGAGTCATCAGCGGTAAACTGTATTCCAAAAGATGCCATTGCCTTTACCCAGGCAATGGCATGATTAGGCATGGAATCGTAGAGTACTCCGTCCATGTCGAAGAGTACTACCTTTCTCATTTGCCCAGACGCTCGCGGATAGCTTTGCTCTCGGCTTCGTAACCGGGCTTGTTGAGCAGGGCAAACATGTTTTTCTTGTAGGCTTCGACACCCGGCTGGTTGAACGGGTTCACACCGAGCACGAGACCGGAGATGCCGCATCCCTTCTCGAAGAAGTAGATGAGCTGGCCGATGTTGTATTCGTCGAGTTTGTCGATGGATATCTTGATGTTAGGCACACCGCCGTCCACATGGGCAATCTGGGTGCCCAGTTCAGCCATCTTGTTCACTTCGTCGATGCGCTTGCCGGCAAGGAAGTTCAGACCGTCGAGGTTCTCGTCGTCGGAAGGCACCTGGAGCGTGGCGTTCGGGTTCTCCACAGAGACGACGGTCTCGAAGATTGTGCGCTCGCCGTCCTGTATCCATTGACCCATGGAGTGGAGGTCTGTGGTGAGGTCAACGGCTGCGGGGAAGATGCCCTTGCCGTCTTTGCCCTCGGACTCTCCGTAGAGCTGCTTCCACCACTCGCCGAGGTTGTGGAGCTTGGGCTGGTAGTTGGCGAGTATCTCTATCTTCTTTCCTGTCTGGTAAATGGCGTTGCGCACGGCTGCATACACTGCTGCCGGGTTCTCGTTGAACGGTTTGCCGAGACCGCACTGTGCCTCCATGTCCTGCGCACCCTTGACCAGCTGGGCGATGTCATAGCCTGCCACGGCGATAGGAAGAAGTCCTACGGGAGTGAGAACGGAGAAACGGCCGCCCACATTGTCGGGGATGACGAATGACTTGTAGCCTTCCTTGTCTGCCGTAGTGCGTGCTGCGCCCTTCTTGGCATCGGTTACTGCGACGATGACTTTCTTCGCTTCCTCTTTGCCGCGTATGTCTTCGCACATCTTCTTCAGCAGTCGGAAGGTGATGGCAGTCTCTGTTGTCGTGCCAGACTTGGATATGTTGATTACTCCGAACTTCACTGTCTTCAGGTAATCGACGAGTTCTGACAAGTAGTCCTCGCTGATGTTGTTGCCTGCAAACAGTATGCGCGGAGCCTTGGCGGGCTTGTACATGCCGAATGAATCCGACAGTGCGTCGATTACCATTCTCGCTCCGAGGTAGGAACCGCCGATGCCTGCCACGACCACAGCGTCGCAGTTGTCCTGCAGAACCTTTGCCGTCGCGTTGATTTCACTGATAAATTCGGGAGTGATACTTGTCGGCAGATGCATCCAACCAAGGAAGTCATTGCCTGCGCATGTCTGGTTTTCGAGAGCTTCTTGAGCCGCCTTGACCTGTGGTTCAAGCGCCTCTACGGCACCTGCAGCCAAAAACTGCGATGCCTTAGTAATGTCTAATTGCATATTCGTTTGGTTTTATTTGAACTTTGCTGTCAATTTCTTTATCGCCTCGGAGGAGCGGATGTCATTGTAAAGAATGTCGTATACGGTCTCGACAATGGGGAAATTGTAGTTGTTGTGCAGTGCCAGGATTTCCTTCATGCAGCGTGCGCCATAGTAGCCTTCGGCTATCATCTCCATCTCGTTCTGTGCTGCCTTGATGCTGTAGCCCTTGCCTATCATGATGCCAAATACCCTGTTGCGCGAGAAATTGGAATAACCGGTCACGAGCAAGTCGCCGAGATACACTGAGTCGGTGACGTTTCTCTGCTCTGAAGGACTGAGCAGGGACAGTATGTCGGTCATTTCCGCCACGGCATTTGCCATGTACACGGCATTGAAATTGTCGCCGCAGTTGAGTCCGTTGCATATTCCCGCACCGATGGCATAGATGTTTTTCAGGACGGAAGCGTACTCTATGCCCTGCACGTCGGTGGATGTCCTCACCTGAATGCACTCCGACTGTATCGTGGATGCGAATGCCTGGGCTTTGGCTTCGTCCGAACAGCCCACCGTGAGGTACGTGAGCCGGTTCATGGCTACCTCTTCGGCGTGCGAAGGACCCATGAGGCAGGCGAGCTGTTCATAAGGTATGCCGTAGTGAAAGTGGAAATAGTCGGAGATGACCATTTGCTCTTCGGGCACTATGCCCTTGGTCGCCGACACGATGAACTTGCCCCTCATGTCTTCCGTCACCTTGTTCATGTGCTGCTTGAAGTAGGGTGAGGGGGTGACGAATATCAGTGTGTCGTACTCGCGGATTATCTCGTTGATGTCCGAGGTGAAAAATATCTCGTCGGTATTGAACTGCACTGAGGTGAGATAAGCGGCGTTGTGTCCGGTGCGCTTAATCTCCTCAATGCGGTCTTCGCGGCGCATGTACCAGCCTATATGGTGGGTGTTCTCCACTACAATCTTGGCCAACGCCGTCGCCCAAGACCCTCCGCCGATGATGGCGATACGCCCGCAACTTGTCTTATTCCTTCGGAACAGCTTGCTCAATCCACGAAGCAAAGTCTTCAACTTTCGGATTATCATAGCCTAACTTGTATTTTTTGTTAACACCACATACGTCTTGCTGCAGCTTCTGGGCCTTTACGTCCCTGATGTCACTGACAAGATAGTAGCCGGCTTTATTGAACAGGGGAATCCATTCCTCAGGTACTCCGATGGCAGTCCACTCCGCTGCGCTTGAGCGGGGAGCTTTCTTCTCAGGCTTCATCTGCGGGAAGAACAGCACTTCCTGTATGAACGGGTTGCCTGTCATGAGCATCACGAGACGGTCGATGCCTATTCCTATACCGCTGGTAGGCGGCATTCCGTACTGCAAAGCACGGAGGAAGTCGTGGTCGATAATCATTGCCTCGTCGTCTCCCTTGTCCGCAAGTTTCATCTGATCGACGAAACGCTCCTCCTGGTCGATAGGATCGTTGAGCTCGGAATATGCATTCGCCAGTTCCTTACCGTTGACCATAAGTTCGAAACGCTCGGTAAGTCCAGGTTTCGAACGGTGCATCTTTGTCAGAGGAGACATTTCTACGGGATAGTCGGTGATGAAAGTAGGCTGGATGAAAGTGCCTTCGCAGAACTCGCCGAAGAGCTCGTCGATGAGCTTGCCCTTGCCCATTGTCTCGTCCACGTCCATGCCTTTCTCCTTGCAGAATGTCCTTATCTCCTCCTCACTCTTGCCGTTGCAGTCGAAACCTGTCTTCTCTTGTATGGCTTCGAGGATTGGCAGACGGCGGTAGGGGGCTTTGAACGAGATGACATTGCCGTCAATCTCTACCTCGGGTTTGCCGTTCACTGCCACGCAAATCTGCTCAAGCATCTTTTCCGTGAACGACATCATCCAGTTGTAATCCTTGTAGGAGACATACAATTCCATACAAGTGAACTCCGGATTATGGTTCTTGTCCATACCCTCATTGCGGAAGTTCTTGCCTATTTCGTACACTCCTTCAAAGCCGCCGACGATGAGTCTCTTGAGGTAAAGCTCCGTTGCGATGCGCATGTACATGTCCTGGTTGAGGGCGTTGAAGTGCGTTATGAACGGTCGGGCGGAAGCTCCTCCGGCGATGCTCTGCAGTGTAGGTGTCTCCACTTCGGTGTAGCCGGCCTCGTCAAGGATGCGGCGCAGTGTGCGGATGGCAGTGGCGCGCTTGAGGAAAGTGTCCTTCACACCGTCGTTGACCACAAGGTCGACATAACGCTGGCGGTAGCGCAGTTCGGGGTCATCGAACTTGTCGTATGCCACACCGTCCTTGTACTTGACGATAGGCAGCGGCTTCAGCGACTTCGAAAGCAATGTCAGCTCCTTCGCATGGACGCTTATCTCGCCGGTCTTGGTGCGGAATACATAACCCTTCACGCCGATGAAGTCGCCGATGTCGAGGAGTTTCTTGAACACCACATTATATAAATCCTTGTTCTCACCGGGGCATATCTCGTCGCGTTGCACATATATCTGTATGCGTCCCTTGGAGTCCTGCAGTTCGGCAAATGCCGCCTTGCCCATTATGCGCTGTCCCATCAGACGTCCTGCAACCACCACGTTGCGGCTGTTTTCGGCTGTCGCCTTGCCCGGGACGTCGTTTCCTTCCTCGTCTTTTTCCGTCGGGAGGTCAACGAATTGTGCCACTATGTCGTCGCTCCACGCATTGACCGGATACTCGGCTGCCGGGTATGGGTCAATGCCAAGGTTGCGCAACTCCTGCAAACTGTTTCTTCTTCCAATCTCCTGTTCGGAGAGTTCCAATATGTTCATATACTGTTTGTCTTGTGTTAAGTATTCTCTGCAAAATTAATAATAAATTTCAGAAAACTCAGTACATTATCACTTATTAATAATGTAATGGGTTCAAACGTTTGATTTATTTTTGTAATTTTGCACGGCTTAAGGGATTGTGCCTTGCTCAAACAGTTTTTTCCTGACGGCACTGCGGCCTTTTTGCAAAGAGGAAAGATATGAAACTGACGGATAGAGTAATCAACATGAACGACGGTCTGACAAAGACCCTCGGTATAGAATACCTCTCGACCGATGCGCCCGACACGCTTCAGGCTCGCATGAGATGTACAGAACAGACCTCGCAACCGTGGGGATACCTGTCGGGAGGGGCTGTTTTGGCTTTGGCGGAGAACCTTGCCGGCGTGGCTTCGATGTGTCTTACGCCCCGGAAAATGGTGCTTGGCATAAACGTATGCGCCAATCACATGACTTCTGCACGTACAGGTGAACTCGTCACAGCTACCGCAAAGCTGTTGCGAAAAGGGGGTACTCTCCACAACTGGCTTGTGACCGTGTGCAATGCGGAGGGCGGTATCGTTTCCGAAATCATGGTGACCAACTACACCATTGACGAGAGTAAGGTGAAGTAAACCTCATGTTTTGATGATGAACGGACTTTATACTATCCTCCTGCTCATAGCGAGCAACGTGTTCATGACATTCGCCTGGTACGGCCATCTGCGCCTTCAGCAGTCGGGAGTGTCAAGCCACTGGCCGCTCATAGCGGTCATCGCATTCTCCTGGGCGATAGCTTTTTTTGAGTATTGTTGCCAAGTTCCTGCCAACAGAATCGGCTTTTCCGGCAACGGCGGGCCTTTTTCCCTTGTGCAGTTGAAGGTCATTCAGGAAGTCGTTTCTCTTGTCGTGTTTTCCATAGTGGCGACATTTCTTTTCCAGGGGCAGCATTTGCAGTGGAACCACATTGTGGCTTTCCTGTGTCTGATAGCCGCTGTATTCTTTTGTTTTTACAAGTAACGTTTATGATACAGGCTCTTCAGGGTATAGAACCGCATATCGGCAACGGCACGTTTGTCGCTCCCACCGCCGCCGTAATTGGCGATGTGGTCATCGGCAACGGCAGTTCCGTGTGGTACAGTGCCGTCATCCGTGGCGATGTCAACAGAATCCGCATCGGCAACCGCGTGTCCATTCAGGACGGGTGCTGCCTCCACACGTCGGGCGGCGACGCCTATATAGAGATAGGTAACAATGTCACTGTCGGTCACAATGCCACGCTTCACGGTTGCAAGATAGGCGATGACGTGCTCATCGGCATGGGCTCAACTCTCCTTGACAACAGTGTCGTGGAGTCGGGCAGCGTAGTCGCCGCAGGGGCATTGGTGCTTTCGCGCACCCGTATTCCGTCGGGTGAGCTGTGGGGAGGAGTGCCTGCCAAGTTCATAAAGAAGATTACTCCCGAGGCGGCAGAGCGCATCTTGCGCCGCGGACCCGAAAACTACGATTATTGGACCAATATATATTTGCAGGAAAAATGAATGCTTTCAAAGCCGCATTGTTCGACCTTGACGGTACGCTAATAGACAGTGAGTCGCAGTATTCCGTGTTTTGGGCGGAAATAGGTAAGGTCTATCATCCCGACAAACCCGATTTCGCCAAGCGCATAAAGGGTACGACGCTCACCCATATCCTCGACACTTATTTTCCCGGCGCAGAGCTACGAGAGAGGATAGTCCGCCGTCTCTACGAGTTTGAAAACAGCATGGACTTCTCCCTTGTGCCTGGTGCGGACACGTTTTTGGCTGATTTGAAGGCGCACGGAGTGAAGTGTGCCGTGGTGACAAGTTCCAACCGCGACAAGATGAAACTCGTTTACGGCAAGCAGACGGAGTTCATGCAACTCTTCGATGCCGTGCTCACGTCCGAGGATTTCGCCGCTTCCAAGCCCGATCCGTGCTGCTATCTCACTGCCGCCGCCAAACTCGGAACAGACATCGGCGAATGTGTCGTGTTTGAAGATGCGTTCAACGGCATCCATGCAGGACGCAACGCCGGGATGTTCGTCGTCGGTCTTGCCACGGAAAATCCGCGTGAGCAGATAGCGGAACTCTGCGATTATGTCATCGACAACTATGTTGACTTCACCTACGACGACCTCCTTCGCATTATATAGGTTGCCTTATGCCGACACCTACACGGAGGTCAGATCGGAGCGCAAGCCAGAGATTCTCCGTTGTGCAGGTGACATGGGGTCACGCCACGGCTTTGTCGTCGCTCCCTTCGACGTGCATTGCGCTGCCACGCCGACGGTGTTTATCCCTGCCGACTCTGTGAAGACAATGCCTGTGGACGGTGATAGGATAGTTGCCGCAGGCATGCCGCAGCCTAAAAGTGCAGTGTCTTCGTCTTATGAAAAGACATTCCGCAAGTTCCACGATGCCGTGACCAGTGGCGAATACCAGAAACTTGTGTTGTCGCGGACAAGGGAGATTGATTTCCCCGAGACGGATTTCCGCCGTCTTTTCCTTGATGCCTGCCGTCGCTATCCGCGGCTTATGGTGATGCTTGTGTCGGCAGAAACGGTCGGCACATGGCTCGTCGCAACTCCCGAAATACTGCTTTCCGGCGACGGCACATGGTGGGAAACCATGGCGTTGGCAGGGACTATGCCCTACAAGGACGGTTTTCAGGAATGGGGCATGAAGAACCGGCAGGAGCAGCATCTTGTGGAGACGTATGTCGAAGACTGCCTCTCGCATTTCAGCGACGACATTGTCAAGGACGGTCCTTTTACCCGCCGGGCAGGCAATCTCGTGCATCTCTGCACGGAGTTCCGTTTCCGCCTGCTTCCCGGATATGGCATTGGCGACGTGGTGTCGGTGCTTCATCCTACGCCTGCAGTGTGCGGCATGCCCAAAGAAAAGGCCAGCCTGTTCATTGCGGACAACGAAAACGTCCATAGACTTTACTATTCCGGTTTCATGGGACCTGTCGGCATCAACGGCAAAACCCACCTTTATATATCGCTCCGCTGTGCCCGCTTCGACGGTGGCAAGGCTGTGCTCTATGCCGGAGGCGGCATAATGCCCGACAGTGACGTGTTGTCGGAATGGGAGGAAACGGAGCGCAAAATGCAAACAATAGGCGATGTACTCAAATAAGGAAAACATTAATATACTGACGGCATTGCTCGTTGACTACGGCATACGCCATGTCGTGGTGTGCCCGGGTTCAAGAAATGCGCCGATAGTACACGATTTCAACGAATGTCCGGCCATTGTCTGCCACCCCGTGACCGACGAACGCTCGGCGGCATTTGTGGCTATGGGCATCTCGCAACAGACCGGTGAACCCGCTGCAGTGTGCGTCACGTCAGGCTCGGCACTGCTCAATGTGCTGCCCGGAGCGGCTGAGGCGACATATCAGAAACACGGAATCATCGTCATATCGGCAGACCGTCCGGCGGCATGGATAGGTCAGCTCGACGGCCAGACCATGCCGCAGCCGCATGCCCTTGGCACGTTTGTGGGAAAGAGCGTGTCCATTCCCGAGTGCAAGGACGATGTCGAGAGGTGGCAGTGCCGCCGTCTTGTGTGCGAAGCCGTCAACTCCCTGTTGGCGAAACGTCACTCTGTGCACATCAACGTCCCCATTACCGAACCGCTGTTTGAGTTCTCTGTTGCATCCCTGCCTGATGTCAAGGGCATCAAGGTCATATCTTCGGCGGAGTGCAAGTGCCTTTTCGAGGCTTCGCAACGTTCCATGCTGGTGTGCGGTCAGGGTGATTGCATGAGCGTGGAGTACCCTGGAGTGGTCGTGCTTGCGGAACAACTGTCAACCGACAATCCTGTGCCTTCGCTCGACACCCTGTTCTCTCTCATGGACAATGCGGAATCCTACAAACCTGATTTCCTCATTTACACCGGCGGCACAACCGTAAGCAAGCGTCTGCGACAGTTTCTTCGGACGCTCGACGACTGTGTTGTGGTGATGCATAATCCATTGGGCGACCTTGAAGACATCACCTGTCACGCCCGCTATATCACAAAGGAACTGCCGCCCATGCAGGGTAGAGGGGAAACGGCATTTACCCGGCGCTGGCATCAACTCATGTCGCTGACCGCCCAGACAATAGAGTCTGCCGACTGCGACCTGTGCTCCTGTGCGGTGAAAGCCTTTGAACGGTTGGTGCAACAGGGTGACACGGTCTATTACGCCAACTCTTCGGCAGTGCGCTTGGGGGCTAAATACGCCCGGCATTATGTGCGCTGCAACCGCGGACTCAACGGTATCGAGGGTTCACTGTCAACTGCTGTGGGCGCATCATTGGTCTCCGATGCCAACGTCTACTGTGTTATCGGCGACCTTAGCTTCTTCTATGACCAGAATGCACTGTGGAACCAGCGCCTCAAGGGCAACCTCCGCATACTGCTGCTCAATAGTGGAGGCGGTGCCATTTTCGGGTCTCTGCCCGGTCTGAGCGCCTCTCCTGCCTGCGAAGAATATGTGATGGCAAGCCATAGCACCACCGCTGTGGGGGCATGCCACCAGTACGGCATCTCGCGCCGCATGGTGTCAAAAGCCGAAGACTTGGCTGAAAATATGGAGTGGCTCGTACATTCAAAGTCTAATCGACCTCTGCTCTTGGAGGTCATGACCAAATAATATGGATTGGAAAAAGATACATGATTTCGAGGAGATAACCCTCGAAGCGGCTGAGGGAATAGCCAAAATCACCATCTGCCGCCCACGTTACCGCAACGCATTCACGCCCAAAACCACGGCAGAACTGTCGTGCGCATTCTCCATAGTGCGTGAACGTCAGGACATATCGGTGGTATTGCTCACCGGTCAGGAGACGCCCCGGCAACCGGGACAGACCGATGAGGAGTGGCTGAAGACGCAGGCTTTCTGCGCAGGAGGTGACATGAACGTCAAGGGACGCGGCGGTTATGTCGACGCAGAGGGCGTTCCGCGCCTGTCGGTACTCGATGTCCAGATGCAGATACGCCGCCTTCCCAAACCGGTGATTGCCATGGTCAACGGCTTCGCAATCGGCGGTGGTCATGTGCTGCACCTCGTGTGTGACCTCACGATAGCGGCGGATAATGCACGTTTCGGACAGACCGGACCCAAGGTGGGATCGTTCGATGCGGGCTTCGGCAGTTCCTATCTTGCACGGATTGTGGGGCAGAAGAAAGCCCGCGAGATATGGTTCATGTGCCGCCAGTACACTGCTAAGGAGGCGGAGAACATGGGCATGGTCAACAAGGTAGTGCCCTATGCGCAACTCGAAGACGAGTGCGTGGCGTGGGCAAAGCACATGATGGAACTGTCGCCACTGGCGCTCCGCATGATCAAGGCGGGCCTCAATGCCGAACTCGACGGACAGGCGGGCATCCAGGAACTTGCCGGCGACGCCACCATGCTCTACTATATGCTCGATGAAGCACAGGAAGGCGGCAAGGCCTTCTTGGAGAAAAGGAAACCCGATTGGAGTAAATTCAAGAAACTGCCCTGATGAACATAGACCTTTTCCACAAGACTTTGCACTTCAAAAAGCCTGCCAGGACGAGCCGCGGAGCTTACACTACGCACAACATGATACTCGTCTCCATGTCCGATGACAACGGCAGGATAGGACTTGGAGAGTGCGCCCCGCTGCCCGATTTGAGTTGCGACAGGGATGCCTACATCCACATGAGCGATGTGGCGAGGCTCATCAACGAGGCTCTCGACAGTGATGACTACGCCGACTACCTGCGTCCTTACCCTGCGCTACTCTTTGCTTTGGAGTCAGCAATGTACGACATGACCAAGTCGCCCGTACTCTATGACACTCCCTTTGCACGGTGCGAGGAAGGCATACCCACCAACGGACTTGTGTGGATGGGCAGTTATGACGAGATGCTCGCACAGGTGAAGATGAAGATACTGTCAGGTTTCCGCTGCATAAAACTCAAAATCGGGGCTATCCGATGGGAGGAGGAACTGGAACTGATACGCTTTATCCGGTCGAAATACCGTCCCGAAACGCTCGAACTAAGGGTTGACGCCAACGGCGGCTTCTCCGTGGACGAAGCACCCGAACGCCTTGCCGAACTCGCACGCTACGGCATACACTCCATCGAACAGCCCATAAAGGCAGGGCAATGGAAGGAAATGGCGGAACTGTGCCGCACTTCTCCGCTGCCGATAGCACTTGATGAAGAACTCATAGGTCTTAATCATCTGCATGAAAAACAGGTCATGCTCGACACTATCCGACCCCAATACATAGTCATTAAACCCACTCTTCATGGCGGCATTTCCGGCTCTATGGAGTGGGTGAGCGAAGCACGGAAGCGCGGCGTGGGGTCTTGGATGACATCGGCACTTGAGAGTAATGTCGGCTTGCGCAATGTGGCACTGCTCGCTGCTCGCTGCTATGGACCTTCGGTACGCTTTCCGCAGGGACTGGGCACAGGCCTGCTGTTTTCCGACAACATAGAAATGGACATGCAACTCCGCGGTTGCAAGATGTGGAGGGAGGAGACGGATGGACGTTGACGGATTTCTTTCGGAATGGCAAAACGACAGTCCGTATGTGGAGGTCAAGACAAGCGGCAGCACAGGAACCCCCAAATGGATGCTCGTGGAGAAAGCCCGCATGACGGCTTCGGCACGCGTCACTTGCGACTTTCTTGGTTTGCAGCCTGGAGACACCGCCCTGCTCTGTCTGCCGATGGACTATATCGCCGGCAAGATGATGGTGGTCAGGAGCATTGAGCGTGGTCTTATCATGCAGACAACGCCGCCTTCCAACCGTCCGCTGAAGGACTTGCTGCTCCCCTTCGACTTCATTGCCATGGTGCCGTCACAGGTGTTTGAGACCCTTCGCCATGAGGATGAGGCTGCCCTGTTGCGCCGGACACGCCACCTCATAATAGGCGGCGGCGCGCTGCCGGCGGAGTTGGAAAGGCAGTTGAAGGCTTTTCCCAACTGCGTGTGGAGCACCTACGGAATGACTGAAACCCTCTCGCACATCGCCTTGAGGCGCATTAACGGCAGTGAGGCCTCTGACTGGTACACGCCGTTTGAGGGAGTGGAGGTGTCGCTGAGCGACGGTTGCCTTGTCATCAACGCCCCTCAGATGTGTTCCGACGTGCTCGTCACCAACGACATCGCCGAAATCCGTGACGGCAAGTTCCGTATTCTCGGCCGCAGTGACAACGTCATCTGTTCCGGCGGAATAAAGATTCAGATAGAGGAGGTGGAGGCTCTGCTGCACGGTGAACTGTCCATGCCCTTTGCCATAACGAAGGTCAAGGATGGCAAGTTCGGCGAGAGTGTCGTCCTGTTGTCCGTGTCTGACGATTTGTTGGAGGTGAAGTCGGTATGCGAAAGGGTGCTTTCCCGTTACTGGCAACCTAAGTATTTCCTGCATGTGGACAGTCTGCCCATGACCGAAACAGGAAAGCCGGCACGCAAAAAAATGGAGAAATTGGCAGCTTCATTGCTCTAAACTTGCCATTGTGACGGCTTTTTCCTACCTTTGTAAACACATAAACTAAAAACCCAAAATACACAAATGGAAAAACAAGAACGCATAGTCTTCATCGACTACATCCGTGTCGTGGCACCTCTGATGGTGATGCTCGTCCACGCAAGTGAAAACTTTTTCGGTGCCGACGCATCGGGCATAGCAGGCGACATGTCGGTGCTGGCTAACGAGTCCAACCGCTTCTGGATAGCTTTTTACGACCATTTCATCGCCAGGACATGCGTTCCGCTGTTCATCATAGTGTCCGCCTATCTGCTCGTTCCCATGAAACCGGGTGTCACGATGACGCAGTTCTACCGCCATCGCTTCGGTCGCATACTGCCACCGCTCATATTCTTCATCCTGCTATATTGCTTCCTGCCTGTGCTGTGGGGCGGAATGACATGGCAGGAGTGTATCGACAGCATCAAGGTAGCGCCGTTCAACTTTCCCCCAATGGGCGGTCACCTGTGGTTCATGTATCCTCTCATCTCCCTCTATCTCATAATCCCTGTGGTGTCACCGTGGCTTGAGAAGGCCACAGCCAAGGAAGAGCGCATCTTCCTCTACATCTTCGCCTTCACCACACTGATGCCCTTCATCCACAAGTTCGTCACTCCCGAGGTGTGGGGCGAGTGCTTCTGGAACGAGTTTCATGCCTTCTGGTACTGTTCGGGCTACCTCGGCTACCTTGTCCTTGCCCACTACATACGCCGTCATCTGCACTGGAGCCGTAGCAAGAAACTGAGTGTCGGCACGGTGACATTCCTCATCGGCGCTGCGCTGACGGCGTTGTCGTTCTGGTATTGGGGTGTTCCCGGCAGACCGATACGCACCACCATACTCGAAGGAGCAGGTGAATTTTGCACGCCTAATGTGCTCATAGCCACTTTCGGAGCATTCCTGCTGTTCTCCTGCATAGAGCAGAAGAAAGCCCCGAAGATGATAACCGGGCTTGCCAAACTGTCGTATGGCATGTACCTGATGCACTTGTTCTTCCTCAGCGTCATTGCCGCTTGGTTCGTCAACGGCAGTCCTGCCTCACCGCGCATTCCGGTCTATTTCGCCATACCTTGCATTGCCGTGCTGACCTACATCTGCTGTGCGGTGACGTCGAAACTCATCTCCTACATTCCGGGAAGCAAGTACCTGATAGGCTAAACCACACCATAGGATTACCGCTATGCAGAATGACAACAGGGAAAGGGTAGTCTTCATCGACTACATACGCATGATAGCACCGCTGATGGTTATGCTTGTCCACTCCAGCGAGTGCTTTTACGGTCTCTCGGGCATGGACGGCGACTTTTCGAGAGTCGACAATGCGGCAAACCGTTTCTGGGTTCCGTTCTACGACGGATTTCTCTGCCGCTCGTGCGTTCCGCTGTTCATGATGGTCTCCGCCTATCTTCTTGTTCCCGTGAAGCAGGGCATGACCATGACCGGATTCTACCGCCACCGTTTCGCACGCATACTTCCGCCGTTCGTGTTCTTCATGTTTCTCTACTCGCTTCTCCCCCTGCTGTGGGGCGGCATGACGTGGAGCGACAGCGTGGACAACCTGAAGACCATACCATGGAACTTCGTTCCGCAGGCCGGACACCTGTGGTTCATGTATCCGCTCATAGCCCTCTATCTCATAATTCCGGTGTTCTCGCCGTGGCTGGAGCGGTCTACGGCAAAGGAAGAACGCATATTCCTGCTGTTCTTCGTCATCTCCACGTTCTTCCCCTACCTCCACATGACGGTGTCGGATGAACTCTGGGGCGAGTGTTTCTGGAATGAGTTTCATGCCATGTGGTACTGTTCGGGTTTTGTCGGCTACCTTGTTCTGGCGCATTATGTGCGCTTCCACATCCGTTGGAGCACAGCACGGCGGTTGTGTGTCGGCATCATCTCGTTTCTTTCCGGAGCGGTTTTCACAGGCGTGACATTCTGGATGACGGGTGTTCCGGGCAGACTTGTCGAGACACCGGTAATGGAGTGGGGGTGGAGGTTCTGCTCTCCCAACGTGCTTCTTGCCACTTTTGGCGCATTCCTGCTGTTCTCCTGCATACGCCAGAAGAAAGCCCCGAAGTTGGTGACGCAGGTTTCGCGCCTGTCGTTCGGCATGTACCTGATGCACATGTTCTTTCTCACTCCCATTGCGGAGTGGATAATCGGCGGCAGCGTAGCGGAGCCGCGCATCCCCGTGTATTTTGCTATCCCATGCATAGCACTGCTCACCTACGTCTGCTGCGTAGTGACCGCCAAACTCATATCCTTGGTTCCCGGCAGCAAATACATGATAGGTTAGCACCCTGACGGTGCTGTCACACATAACGGCAAGAGCCGCGGGCTTCACAGCTCGCGGCTCTTTTCATTTTGAGGTCATTGTTGTTATTGTATCAATAATCAGCGTTCTGCGGGTCGAAATTGGTCCAGCCGTCGAGCCACTTGTCACCGGCGGCGAATGCACCGAGGTAGTTCACCTTGTCGAAACCGCTGCTCAACTTGCTGTTGCTGAATGATGCCGCGGTGAGCAGAGGCGACCCTGACTGCGGCTGATAGGCTGCTCCAAGTCCTGCGGCATCCGTGAGAAGCCATGAAGAAGCGGTGTCGAAGTATCTGTTGCCTGTCTGCGCCAGGAAGAAAGTGCTTGAGAATGACTTCCTGCTGCTGTCTTCAGCCTTTGCCGACCAGTCGTAGAACACGTCGCTGAAGAGTTTGTTCTTGTCGCTTCCGAGGTTGTCCATGTTGGCGAACCAGAGGTTCTCCAGACACAGTCTGCCTGCAGTCGCGCTTGCCTGGCTGTCACCCTTCTCGCCGTCGAGTATGAGACCGATGGGATAGCCCACTGCTATGGAGTTGAAGCAGTTGAGTCTGCTGGCACGGCGAATCTGCATTGCAGCCTGGAACTTTCCGAGACCGGAACCGTTGTTGGGGTACACTGAACTGCCGTTGATGTAGTTTTCGGAGTTCACGAAGTCTGAAGCCACAGCCTTGGGACCGATGAATGTCACGTTGGAGAAAGTACATGAGGTGTACGGGTCAACCAATGCGCCGTCGGAACAGTTGTCGCTTTCAAATCCGTTTGACATCGACACGTCGGCGATTTTGGGGTCACGCACTGACAGTGCGAACTGCACCTTGCCGCTGAAACCGTTGTCGGTGTCGAACTCGTCGTCCCAGCCTTTGTAGGCGATGAGGTACTTGCAGTTCACCGAACCGCCGAACCACTCGTAGGAATCGTCGTTGCTGTAAGCCACCTGGATGTGATCCACCTGAGTGCCGCTGCCCACAGAGCCGAAGGTGACGGCGTTTATCTCCTTGTCCGTCTCGAACGGATAGCCTGCGAACTCCACTCTGACGTAGCTGATGATACCTGAATTGTCGGCGTCATCGTTGCCTCCGTGTATGGTGCGCGGGCCGCCTTCTATCTGCATTGTGCCCTGGTTGTTCTTCGCCTTGCCGCAGATGATGAGTCCGCCCCAGTCTCCCGGTTTGCGGTTTCCCTTCGCCTGGCCGCTGGTGAATATGATTGGCGCGGAGGCAGAACCTTTGGCGTAGAGCTTGCCGCCGGGTTCCACTATCAGTGCAGCCTTGGTCTGCTTGTCACCTTTTATTATAGTGCCCGGTTCGATGGTCAGTTCAGAACCGTCGCCTATGTACACCCAGCCTTTCAGAGTGTATGTCCCCTTCTTCAGGGTCTGCTTTCCCTTGAACACGAACTGCTGGTCGCCGTTGCCGATAACGTCGCCGAAGAGAATCTTGTTGCACGATGTGACGCCGGCATCCTTGCCCCACACGGTTTCTGTGTCGTCGTCCTTTTGTGTTTCTTCCTCGCTGCTGCAGGATGTGAGAACTGTTCCTGTCAGAGCCATGGCCATGATGGCCGATAGATAAACTTTTTTGTTCATAAATGTGAATGGTTGATATAAGATTATAACTGTTATAGTTTCACTGATGCTCCTATCTGTATGGTAAGTCCCGGGCGGTAGCTTTTCGTTGTCTCCTTTATGGTTCTGGAAGTTCCGTCGCCGTAAGTCACGTTGTCAATCTGGTTGTAGTACACCTTCTCGTTGAGCAAATCCCTCACCGAGAGCTTTATGTTGGTGCGCTTGCCGAGGCTCTTGCTCACCGAGAGGTCGATGACATTGCGCGGCATCTCGTAGGAGTCGGGTACGTTGGCGGTGTTCTCTCCGCCGGCGCTGCCGATGTTGCGTCCCACTCCGACGATGCGTTTTCCTATGCGGTTGTAGAGTATCGCCGCCTGCCAACCGCTGTTTTCGCTGTTCCAATAGAAGCCTGTGTTGATGAGGTAAGGCGACTGTCCCTGCATCGGACGGTTTCTGTGACGGCTGCCCTCATGGAATTTCACCATACTGTGAATCAACGCTCCGTTGAATGTCCATGTGATGTTTCTCAGACCGAAGCGGTCGAGTTTCAGCCGGGCATCGAGTTCCAGACCGTAGTTGAGCGCCGATTTCGCGTTCTCGTAACTGTAGACGAGGTCGGTGCCTCCTGCCACGGTGTAGGTCCACTCGATAGGGTCGGTGAAGTTCTTTACGAATGTTCCCACTACAATCTGTTCTCCGTTGGAGGGATAGAACTCGTATCTCAGTTCGGCATTGTCGATGAAACAGGTCTTCAGTTCGGTGTTTCCCTGCACGTCACTCGCCATGTCGAAGTCGTAGAACACCGAGCTTGACAGTTCGCGGAACTCCGGGCGGTTGCAGCTTCTGCCGTATGCCAACCGCAACTGGTGTTGGCTGTTGAACTCGTATTTCATGTTGAGCGAAGGGAAGAGGCTGTTGTAGGTGTATGACATGGATGTCTCGCTCTTCTCATAGTCGCGTGTGTTGCTGATGAGTTCCGTCACATTGTGTTCGAAGCGCACACCTCCGTGTATCTCAAGTCTGCCCACCGGCACTGTGGCTGCCACGTAGCCAGCCCCCACGGTGTTGTTTCCCTTGTAGTTGTTGCGCATCTTCACCTCCTCAAGCAGGTGCAGGCGGTCAAGCCCGTAGTTGCCCTCGTTCATCAGTTGGGCTATCTCCATGGTGCGGAATCCTGCCGGCAGCGTGTTGCTCGCCTGGTTCCAGTTGTAGATGAAGTTGCGTGTGTTGTATTCCCTGTGGCGCCTTTCGCAGAGAGCACCTGCCTTCAGGGTAGGTTCGACTTGCCCTATGGCGAATGACTTTTTCCAGTCTGCCGATGCCGAAACGGTGTGCTCGTCGAGACGTGTCCACTCGCGGTTGATTTCATTTCCGTTGGTCAGCTGCATGACACCCTCGGTCAGGGCGTCGTCGATGACATATCTGCGGCGGTCGGGCAGGTTGCGGTTGGAGTAGGCATACGCCGTCTTCCAGTCCAGTTCCGCCCCGGAGAGTTTGTGCTTGCCGCCAATCTGCGTGTTGTAGGTGACGCGGCTGGAGTAGTAGTACTCCGCACTCTGCTCGTTGTTGCTCTGGGCGCTCACTCCCTCACGGGTGATGAGGCGTGCGTGGCCGAGCACGTTGAGCATGTTTTTCCACTCCAGTTTGGTGTTGCCGCCTGCCGACATGTATGCCATGTTGAGCATGGAGCATATTTTAGAGTTCTGGTTGTACTGGTCATCGACACTGTTTCTGAGGTAGTTGCTCCTGTCGTTTGCCGTGTCATAGACCCCGAACAGGTTGTTCGTCATGTTGAGGAAGGTCTTGTAGGAGTTGCTCCAGTTGAGCGTAGCCGCCAGTCCGAGTAGTGCGCCGTCCCCGTTCAGGCTGAACTTGCGGTTGATGCTTGCTCCGAGATTCATGTCGGGCAGTGCCTTCATGCGGTGGATAGACCAGTCGTTGTTGAGCCCGTTGCCGAGCAGATTCACCGCTTCGCTGCTGCCGTCGATGTAGTTCAGCCTGCCGTTGATGCCCCCCTTGAGGTTGCGCAGGCCGCTGTCAAATCCGAGGAAATCGCTCCACGAACCTTTGCCGTGGCTGTAGTCGGAAAAGGTGGTCTGGGTGTTTCCGCCCACGGCGGCGCTTATTTCCACGGTGTTTTCGCTTGGTATGTCCTTGGTGTCGATGAGTATCATGCCGCCTCCGAAGTCGGCCGGATACTCAGGTGAAGGCGACTTCACTACCACCATGTTGTCTATCTGTGAACTCGGGATAAGGTCGAAGGAGAAAGCCCTGGAGTCGGCTTCCGTGCTCGGGGCGGCACTTCCGTTGAGCCACACATTATTATATCTCTGCGCCAAGCCGCGCACCATGACGAAGCGGTTGTCGTTGAGGCTCACTCCAGCCACACGTTTCACCACCTCGGAGGCGTCCTTGTCCTGGGTCTTCTGTATCTGCTGCGAGCTTACGCCGCTCTGCATCACCTCGGCGTTCTTGGTGGCTTGCACCATGCCTGCCTCGCCTGTCTTCTTCGCTTCGCCCGAGATTACCACCTCGCCCAGTACGTTGGCGTCGGCGGAAAGGAGGATGCTGACCTCTTTCTCGTCCGTTACCGTCACCTCGGCGGTCTTGTATCCCACATAGGAACACACGACAGTGACCGGCAACTTGTCCGTCTTCAACCGGAAAGAGCCGTCGATGTCGGTCACCGCAGCCAGTGCCGTGTTGTCCTTGACACGCACTGTCGCGCCTATAATCTCCTCTTTGGTCTGCGCATCTCTTACCACGCCGGAGATGCTGGCGGCATTAACGGCAACGCTTGCCATTACCGATACAATAACAAACAAAAGTCTTCTCGTCATCAAAATCACGTCTTTTACGTTTCCGGCGCAAAAGTATGACTGTGATGTTGCGGTGTTGTTGCAAAGCGGTTAAAAGAAAATTGCGTGCCCGCAACCGTGGACGGAACAACATAAATGTATCAACCCTGCAACATGATTGCAATGTCTGCCGGGGCAAAGTCGCTGCTTTGTCATCGTCACAAAAGTCTAAGTATTGTACAAAACAACCCCTGTGGCGGTGCGTAAACGGTGTTGTGGTGATGTGAAAACACCGTTCTTGTGGTAGTACAACAGCTGATGTACGAGCGTACATCATGTGAAGTACGAACGTATATCATGTGTTGTACGAACGTACTTCATGTGATGCGCCACCACAAGAAGGGTGTTACAGCGTTTCGCGGAAGAAGTCGAGGGCTTCGAGAATATCCTCTCTTGAGGCGGTCTGGTCGAGCATTATGCCGCCGATGTCGTGCAGCAGGGTGAAGTTGATGACCCCTGCCGTGTTCTTCTTGTCGTGTGTCATGAGTTCAAGAAGTTCGTCGTAGTCGCCGCAGGTGATGTCGAGCGTGCCGTAGTTGCTGCGTATGAAGCGCACTGTCTGGCGCATCTTGTCGGCAGGGAACCCCGTCTTTGCGGCAGACAGGTAGAGTTCCACGATGATGCCGAACGCCACAGCATAGCCGTGGAGTATGGGGCAGCCGTGGCGCATGCTCCATGACTCCAGCGCGTGACCGGCGGTGTGGCCCACATTGAGAGCCTTGCGTATGCCGTGCTCGTGCGGGTCTTCGGCGACGATGCGCTCCTTCACCTTCACCGAATCGGCGAGCATGCGGCTCAACTGGGCATAGTCGGGATTGCCGAGGTCGAAGTTGACGAGTTCAGCCCACATCTTCGTGTCGGAGATAAGTCCGTGTTTGAGCATCTCGGCATAGCCTGACAACAGGTTGTGGGTGTCGAGCGTGCGGAGGAAATCGGTGGAGAGGATGACACACTCGGAGTCGTTGAACACGCCGATTTCATTCTTCAGACCGCCGAAGTTGACCCCGGTCTTGCCGCCGACGGACGCGTCGACCATGGCGAGCAGGGTGGTGGGGACATTGATGAACTTGATGCCGCGCTTGAAACAGGATGCGGCGAACCCTCCCAAATCGGTAATCATGCCGCCTCCGAGATTGACCATCAGCGAGTGGCGCGTAGCCCCTTGGGACTGCAGCTCCTGCCAGATGAGGCAGGCGGAGTCGAGGTTTTTGTTGGTGTCACCCGATGGTACGGTAATCAGATGCGCCCCCTTCAGACTGTCGACACTTGCCAGCAGAGGCATGCAGAGGTCGGCTGTGGTGTCGTCGGTGAGTATGAACGTGCGGTCGTGAGGGCAGCCGCTGACGGCTGCGGACAGGTCTTTCGTGAGGTCGGAGGATATGATTACTTTCTGCATAGTTTTGCTGCTTTTTCTTCAGATGCGACATCGTGTCGGCAGTGCAAAGGTAGTCGGTTTCGCAAACCGCCGCAACTTTTTATGTGCGTTTTTTGCCTTGCCGGTTAAACTTATGGGCTTTGTCAACGTCAAAGAAACGGAACTGAACAAAACAACATAGAAATCCATTATGCGTAGATTGCTCTTTGCGGCACTGTTGGCAGCGGTGTCCCTCTCGTTGAGTGCACAGACGCGCACCATAAAGGGGCGCATCTCAGACAAGGAAACAAAGGAAGCGCTTGCACAGATCGCAGTCCAGCTGCTGCGTACCGACAGCAGCTTTGTGACGGGAACGGTGTCGGCGGACAACGGGGCGTTTGTACTGAAAGCGCCCGACAACGGCAGGTATCTGCTGAGAATGTCGAGTGTGGGATATGTCACCGACGTGAAAAACATCGTCATTGCCGACGACCACGACCTCAATATGGGCGATGTCACCATGGTGACGGATGCCATTATGCTTAAAGGGGTTACCGCCACGGCGCGCGCACTGAAGGTTACGATGGTGAAGGACACCTTCGTGTACAACAGCGCAGCCTACAGTCCGCCGGAGGGCTCGGTGGTGGAGGAGCTGGTGAAACTGCTCCCCGGCGCATCGGTCGACGATGACGGCAACGTCAAAATCAACGGAAAGACGGTGAACAAGATAAAGATGGACGGCAAGGAATTCATGACCGGCGACACCAAGACCGCCCTGAAGAACCTGCCCGTGTCGATAGTGGAGAAGGTGAAAGCCTACAACGAGAAGAGCGACAGGGAACGCATCACGGGCATAGCCGACGGCGAAGAGGACATGACTCTCGACTTCTCGATAAAGAAAGGCATGAACAAGGGCGTGCTCGGCAATGTGGATGTCGGCTACGGCACACACGACAGATATGCCGAAAGACTGATGCTCGGCATGTTCAAGTCGGATTTCCGCATGATGTCATTCGCCAATTTCAATAATGTGAACGATGCCGGTTTCGGCGGAAGAGGTGGCGGTTTCGGACGCGGAAGAAACGGTCTGAACACATCGAACATGGTGGGAGTGAACTTCAACTACGAGAAACAGGGCAAGTTGAAAATGGACGGTTCAGTGCGGTGGAACCACAACACGTCCGACCAACGTACCAAGACGTCGAGCGAGAGCTTTGTCATCGGTAACCAAAGCTTTTCCAACAGCCTGTCGCAAAGCTACAGCAAGGACAAGAGCTGGAATGCGCAGATGAGGCTGGAGTGGACACCCGACACGATGACAAACATCATGTTCCGTCCTCGGTTCAGCTATTCCGACAATGACGGACGCTCAGGCTCCGGCTCGGCTACATTCGACTCCGATCCCTACGAGTACACCACCGACCCGCTGAACGAGATAGACGTGATGAACGAACTGGGACTTGCGAAGAACTCGCGCACCGGAAGCTCGCTGTCATACGGTACGACGAAGAACGTGAACGGATGGGCGCAGTACAACAGGAAGTTCAACAACAGGGGACGCAACCTGACCATCAGCGCGACGGGCAGATACTCCACATCGGACAACAAGAGTTTTTCCACGAGCAATGTCAAGCTCTATCAGGTGACGGGACAGGACTACAGCATCAACCGCTACAATGTCACGCCGTCGACAAACTGGAGCTATAACGTGGAACTCGGCTACAGCGAGCCGCTGGCGGACAGGACTTACCTGCAGCTGTCGTACAAGTACAACCACTCCTACTCCAAGAGCGACCGCGCCACCTACGACTTCAGCGACCTCACGCAGCTGGCTCCCGACTATGTGAACCTGCTGGCTTCGCTCGGCATAAACAGCATTCCCATGTACCGCAGCTGGGGGACTTATCTCAACGAAGACTACGAGAACTACGAGGATGAGAGCCTGAGCCGTTTTACGGAATACCGCAACGACAACCACGAAATAGAACTCCAGTTCCGCAGGGTGCGCGACAACTACAACTTCAACGTGGGCGTTTTCATGCAGCCGCAGAGGAGTAACTTCGTCCAGAAATATCTCGGTCACAGGGTAGACACCACCCGCAACGTCATCAACGTGACGCCTACACTCGACTTCCGCTACTATTTCAGCAAGGAACACCAGCTGAGGTTCAACTACCGCGGAAGCACTTCGCAGCCCTCAATGGCAGACATGGTGCAGATAACGGACAACACTGACCCGATGAACATTTCGATCGGTAACCCCGGACTGAAACCGTCGTTCACCAACAACTTCAAGTTGGACTACCACAATTTCATCCGCAACCACTATCAGGTGATTGCCGCCAACGGAGGATTTACCACTGTCAGCAACCAGACAGCGCAGAGGGTGATATACAACAGCGAGACTGGCGCACGCACGACTATGCGCGACAATGTGAACGGAAACTGGAGTGCCAACATCAACGGCAACTACAGTGTGGCTCTCGACACACTGGCTTTGTGGAACATAAGTACCGATGTGGGCTACTCATACAACAACAATGTGGGTCTGGTAAGTACCGACGTGAATGCCAATTCGCAGAAAAACATCACGCGTGTGCACAACATCAGCGACCGGCTGGCGCTGAGTTTCCGCAACGACTGGCTCAGTGCCGAGGCTGACGGGTCGGTGAACTACACCAGTTCATCGAACCTCCTGAACCCTGACGCCAACCTCAATACGTGGGCATTCTCCTATGGAGCCAATGTGAACGTGAAACTTCCGTGGGGCATGGCGGTGGCAAGCGATGCCCATGTGAGAAGCCGCCGCGGATACAGTGACAGGTCTCTCAACACCAATGAGTTCATCTGGAACGCCCAGATATCCCAGACATTCCTCAAGGCGAAGAACTTGAGCGTCATGCTCCAGTTCTACGACATACTCCACAACCAGAGTAACTTCTCGCGGACTATCAATGAGATGATGCGAAGGGATACTGAGTACAACGCCATAAACTCCTATGCCATGCTGCATGTGGTGTACAGGTTCAACCTCATGGGCGGCAAGGACGCCCGCGAACACATGGGGCCGCCTGACGACGGACGCGGTCCGCGCGGTGACCGCAGGTTCGGACGTGGCAGGGGAGACCGTGGTCCCGGAGGATTTCCGCCACCGGGAGGCTTCGGCGGACCGAGGTAGCGGGAGACTGAAAAACGGGAAGTTGAAAGATTGGAATACTGAAGACACGAAAAAAGACGGAACAGCGTGAGGGGTAATCCCGGTGCGTTGTTCCGTCTTTCTGTTAGTCTTCGAAGTCGAATTCGTCAAACTCGTCGTCGTCATCGAACCCGAATGTGAGAGGTTCGGCGAAGGTGTCGAGAGCCCGGCGGTCTTTCTTCGTGGGGCGGCCTGTGCCTTTGGCGCGGTCGACAAATCCGCTTATGCGCGACATTTCGAGCAGTTCGTACTGCTTTGCATCGGTCACGTTCTCGTAGACTTGTGCCACCAGCTTTGCCCCGATGCGCTGTTCGATGCAGTTCTTTATCTTGAACGAGTAGGTGACAGGGGGCTTCTTCACGGATATGACATCCCCGATTTTCACCATCGAAGACGGTTTCAGGTTGACATTGTCCTTGGTCACCCTGCCGTTCTTGCAGGCGTTGGCGGCTACGGTGCGTGTTTTGAATATGCGTGCAGCCCACAGCCACTTGTCGAGACGTGCCTGGTTGCTAATCTTCAGTTCTGTCATGGCGGGGAGTCACTTCTTGTTGAAAAGGTTCATTGTGCGGTCTATGCCTTGCAGTACGAACGATTTTATCTCCTCCACGGCGGTGTCGATGCACGGCTGGAGCAGTGTCTTCTCTTCTTCGGAGAATCTGCCGAGCACCCAGTCTACTTGCCCTCCTCGGTTGAAGTCGCTGCCTATGCCGATGCGGAGACGTGCGTATTTCTCGCCGATGAGCTGCTGAATGTGACCGAGACCGTTGTGCCCGCCGTTGGAACCGCTCCCCTTGAGGCGCATCTTCCCCACAGGAAGGGCGAGGTCATCGACGATTACGAGCAGCCGACTCTCGTCGATGTTCTCCTTGTTGAGCCAGTATCGCACGGCGTTTCCGCTCAGGTTCATGAATGTGGTGGGCTTCAGCAGAAACAGTTTCTTGCCTTTCAGCGACGTCTCCGCCACGAATCCGTAGCGCTTGTCCTCAAAAACAATGCCGGCATCGGCGGCAAATGCGTCGACGACCATCCAGCCTGCGTTGTGCCGGGTCTCATGATATTCGGCTCCGGGATTGCCCAGCCCGACGATAAGATATTTGTCCATGATGGGTGGAAAATAAGAAAACCTGCGGCATGAGCCGACAGTCAGGTGATTGAAAAAGAGCCAGCCTCAATCGAGACCGGCTCCTTGTCTGTTATTATTATGAAAAACTCAGTCCTGCAATAAGGATTACTCTGCCTTCTCGGCAGCAGCTGCAGCAGCGGCACGTGTCATCTTGACAGAGCAAACAATGACCTCCTTGCTTGTTGCAATCTCTATTCCTTCGTAGCTGAGCTCACCTACCTTGATAGCCTTACCTATCTTCAGGTTGGTCACGTCAACGTCAAGTTTCTCAGGAATGTTCTTGTATGGAGCCTTGACAGCAATCTTTCTGATAGACAAGCTCATGCGACCACCGTCACGAACACCCTGTGCGTGTCCTACGAGATTTACCGGTATGCCGATTGTGATAGGCTTGGTCTCGTTTACTTCGAGGAAGTCAGCGTGCAGGATAGCGTCGCTTACCGGGTGGAACTGGAGCTCCTTGATGACAGCCTTGTGCTCCTTGCCGTCGATGTCGAGTGTGCACACGAGAACGTCAGGAGTATAGACAGCCTTGCGGATCTCTGTGAACGGGATTGTGAAAGACATGGCTACGGGCTTGCCGTTCTCGTCTTTTGCCTCGCCATAGAGGTTGCATGGGATGAGGTTCTGCTTGCGAAGCTCCTTTGAAGCCTTCTTTCCTGTTGCGGTACGATTGGTACCTTTGAGAGTGATTTCTTTCATTTTGTGTTACTCTAAATTAAGTTGTTGATAATCGAAATGCTTAATTCGCCATCACACGAATGCCTTGCAAAAAAAGCTTTGCAAAGTTACGGCTTATTGTTGAGATACACAAAGATTGCCGCAAAAAAAGGACAAATGGGGCGAAAAGTCTTGCATGTTAGGCGGAAAACCACTACCTTTGCGAAGTAAACTTTTCTTGGAAAGCGTTAATTGTTAGAGAATGATTAATCGGGAACTTATTAGAATTAAGGTGGTACAGCTTGTCTATGCGTACTACATGAATGGTGGCAAATCCATGACTGTGGCGGAGAAGGAACTGCAGACGAGCCTGTCGAAAGCTTACCTTTTATATAATATGATGCTTGACCTCATTGTGGCCGTGACCAAAGAGGAACGTCTGCGATATGAGACACAGGCAGCCAAGGCACAGCGCGAGGGAGTGGAGTATGTGATGCCCAAGTTCGCATACAACCGTTTCGCAGTGCAGCTTGAGGAAAACGAGCAGTTGGCGGAATATAAGGAGGTGAACAATGTCAACTGGATCGATGACGTGGAGTTCGTAAGAAGAGTTTGCAATCTCATAGAACAGAGCGAAACGTACAAGCAATATTTGGAGTCGGACGACGATTCCTACGAAGCCGACCGTGAGGTGTGGCGCAAGCTCTACCGGCAGGTGGTGGAAGACAACGAGGACTTGTCCCAGTTGCTTGAGGACAAGTCGCTCTACTGGAATGACGACAAGGACATAGTGGACTCTTTCGTGGTCAAGACCATTAAGCGTTTTGACCCCGCGAAGAAGTCTGAACAGGAGCTGTTGCCGGAGTTCAAGGATGATTTTGACAAGGAATATGCCATGAAGCTGTTCCGTTCAGCTATCCTCAATGCCGAGGATTACCAGCAGTATATGGAACAGTACTCCCATAACTGGAAGTTGAGCCGCATGCCTTTCATGGACATCGTGATAATGCAGACGGCACTGGCGGAACTTATGGTGTTCCCTGCAATTCCGGTCAGCGTCACGATTAACGAATATGTGGAGATCGCCAAAGCCTACAGCACTCCACGCAGCGCCTCGTTTGTCAACGGCATGCTCGATGCCATTGCAAGGGGACTGATAGCGGATGGCAGACTAATGAAACAAATGTAATACGACAATATGACAGAAATGATTCTCGCTGCACAGCCAGCACAGGGTGGAGGTGGCATGGGTATGCTCCTCATGATGGTTGCTATCTTCGTGATAATGTGGTTGTTCATGATTCGCCCACAGCAGAAGAGGCAGAAGCAAATCCGTGCATTCCAGAACTCAATTGACCGCGGTTCAGAGGTAGTGACCGGCGGCGGAGTGTACGGAAAGGTGAAAAGTGTAGACCACGCTACCGGTAAGGTAGAGGTCGAAATAGCCAACAACGTGGTCGTAACCGTGGACAAGAACTATGTTTTCGCTGCTGTCCAGGATATGCAGGCTAAGTAAACAGACACTGCGCCTACTGCGTCCGCGACGCAGTTTGCTGACTTTCATGGTTTTTCTGGTGCTGAGTGGGCTCTTTTGGCTGTCCACTGCACTCAACGAGAACTATGACTATGAGATTGCCGTCCCGGTGTTTGTGGGGAACGTACCGAAGAACGTGATTATCACTTCCGATGTGGAAGACACGCTGCGGGTGACCGTTCACGACAAGGGATATGCCATCATGCAGTATCTCTACGGCGGCAGAATTAATCCGATAACGCTGAACATGCCGCCGGTATCGAAGCGTAGCGACAAATATGTCGTCGGTTCTACGGAACTGTTGCGGATAATTAGAAAGCAGTTGTATGCTTCCTCGTCGGTCACGTCGGTGAAGCCTGAGCGCATAGAGGTGGCTTATTGCTACGGTACTGCCAAGAAAGTGGCGGTGCGTCTCGATGGTGACATCATGCCTGCCGCCGACTATTACCTCTCGCATGTGCAGATAGTGCCGGAGAAGGTGACGGTGTATGCCGCAAAGGAATTGCTCGACAGCATCACCTACGTGATGACCGAACCGCTCCAGGTGCGCAATTTCGCTGATACGGTGAGGACGGACGTAAGTCTGAAAACTGTGAAGGGGGCGAGGATAACCCCGCAGAAGGTGAGGGTGGAACTCTATCCCGACATACTGACCGAGGGTACTGCCGACGTTCCGATTACCGTGGTGAATGTGCCGGAGAATGTCAATGTCCGCACATTCCCGTCGCGGGTGAAAGTCAAGTTCAGCGTCGGAGTGTCGCAATACCGCAGCATAAACGCCAGCCAGTTCCTTGTTGAAGTGGACTACAACGAGATACGCCGCAACACCGACAAGTGTCCTCTGCATATCACAAGGATGCCCAAAGGCATCACGAAGGCTTCGCCGGAGTTTAGCGAGGTGGACTATCTCATAGAAAACTAAACCTTTCAGTCAACCACAACCGATGCATATAGCTCTCACAGGCGGTATAGGTAGCGGCAAGTCGTATGTGTGCCGTCTGCTCAAAGAGTGCGGCGTGGATGTCTACGACTGTGATGCGGCGGCGAAGAGGCTGATAAAAGCCTCACCGGAAGTGCAGGGGCAGTTGAGCCGGGCAGTAGGCTGCGACCTCTTTGCCGGCGGCAGATTTGACAAGTCGGCACTCTCGCGGTTCATCGTGGCTTCGGAAGCCAATGCGGAAAAGATAGACTCCATAGTCCATCCTGCCGTGGCTGCCGACTTCCTGAACTCCGGATACGAGTGGCTTGAGAGTGCCATACTCTTTGAAAGCGGATTCGACCGGCGTGTGGATTTCGACTTTGTGGTGTGTGTCACGGCACCGTTGGAGACAAGAATCGGAAGGGTCATGTCGAGGGACAACCTGATGCGTGACAAGGCGTTGGAGTGGATCGGTCGGCAGATGCCACAGAAAGAGAAGGCGGCAAAGGCCGATTTCGTGATAGAAAACGACGGAAAGAAAAAACTCGAACCGCAGATTCGGGAACTCATAAATACAGTAAACACAAAACAAAAAGAAAAATAATGGTAACTATTCTATCTATTTCAGGCAAACCTGGACTTTACAAACTGGTGAGCCGCGGCAACAAAAACCTAATTGTAGAAACTGTTGACAGTGCAAAGAAAAGAACTCCGATATTCGCTTCCGACCGTGTCACATCGCTCGGAGACATCGCTATGTACACCAACGGCGATGACATAGAACTCTGGAAAGTGCTGAAGAGCGTGGCAGAGAAGGAAGACAAGAAGACCTGTTCGCTGGACTACCGCAAGTGCAGTTCTGACGAATTGCACGGATATTTCGCCGCTGTGTTGCCCGATTATGACCGTGACCGCGTGCGTGACTCTGACATAAAGAAGCTCATCCAGTGGTACAATATCCTTGTGGAGAACGGCTACACGGATTTTGAAGAGACATTCGCTCCCGCTGCGGAGGCTGATGCCGACAGTAAGGAGAAGTAATAATCCAAGGGAGTAGTAGAGCACCTCCCATATAATCAAAACTATGACATGAACCAAAAAAGAGAAAAACTGAGCGTGCCCTTTGTCGTAATGGGCATGCTCTTCTGTGTCTGCTTGATTACAAGCAATCTGTTGGAAACAAAAATCGTCCATGTGTGGGGTAACATAAACCTCACTTGCGGTTTCATTGTGTTTCCCGTTTCCTATATCCTTAATGACTGCATAGCCGAAGTGTGGGGATTCCGCAAGTCGCGGTTTATCATCTGGCTCGGTTTCGTAATGAACTTCTTCGTTGTGCTGCTCGGTCTTGTGGCATGTGCGTTGCCGCCGATAACGCCAGGGGCGGATGCATCCTTCCGTGAGGTGTTCGGCTTTGCTCCGCAGGTGGCGGCGGCAAGTTTCCTGGCATTTCTTGTGGGTTCGTTCCTCAATGCGTGGGTTATGAGCGTGATGAAACTGGCAGACCGCGGCAAGGGACAGTACAATATGCGCTTCTCGTTGCGTGCCATTCTCTCCACGGTAGTGGGCGAGAGTGCCGACTCCATCATCTTTTTCCCGATAGCGTTCTATCTGCTTCCTCTGTTGTTTGAGGGCGCACCGAAGGTGGAGGGGCGGGTTTTGTTCAACCTGATGATTACCCAGGTGGTGGCAAAAACCCTCTACGAGATTATCGTTCTGCCGGTGACCATACGCGTGGTGAAATATGTCAAGCGCATAGACAATTCCGATGTCTATGACGATGCGGTGTCATACAATCCGCTAAAGTTAAAACAAATCTGATATGAGTAGAGAAAATGAAGGGTTGCGCCAGCTTGGAAAGTCGGCGCAATACAAGAGTGACTATGCCCCGGAAGTGCTTGAGACGTTTGTCAACAAGCATCCCGACAACGACTATTGGGTGAAATTCAATTGCCCGGAGTTCACTTCGCTCTGTCCAATCACCGGTCAGCCGGACTTTGCGGAGATTGTCATCAGTTACATTCCGGCGGAACGCATGGTCGAGTCAAAGAGTCTGAAGCTCTATCTGTTCTCCTTTCGCAACCACGGAGATTTCCACGAGGATTGCGTCAACGTCATAATGAAAGACCTGATAAGGCTGATGAACCCCAAATACATTGAGGTGACGGGACTGTTCACCCCACGTGGAGGCATATCCATACACCCCTTTGCCAACTACGGCATGCCCGGCACGAAATATGAGACGTTGGCTCAGCAGCGCTTTGCCACTCATGTGTGACCGCCGTTAGCGGCTTTTATCGGCCGAAAGAGCACTGTGTTCGCAAAATAACAGGCGTGTTCCTTTGTGGCGTGACAATAATTCGTTAATTTTGTGTCCGTATTTGCAAAATGACAAAAGAATGAACGTTATACTGCCAACTGGATATAAGACTGCATTGGATATGCAGCAGACAGAACAGGGAATTAAACTGATAAAGGACTTCTTTCAGCAGAATCTGTCGACTGAACTGCGCCTGCGGCGTGTCACAGCCCCTCTTTTCGTGTTGAAAGGATTGGGCATCAATGACGACCTTAACGGCGTGGAGCGTGCCGTGACATTTCCTATCAAGGAACTGGGTGACGCCAAAGCCGAGGTCGTACACTCGCTTGCCAAATGGAAACGCCTTACGTTGGCTGACTACAAGGTGAAGCCCGGCTACGGCATCTATACCGACATGAACGCTATCCGTGCAGATGAGGAACTCGACAACCTGCACTCGCTCTACGTGGACCAGTGGGACTGGGAGGCAGTGATAACCCGTGAACAGCGCACGGTGGAGTTTCTCAAGAGCATAGTCCGGCGTATTTACGCCGCCATACTCCGCACGGAGTATCTGGTCAGCGAGAACTGCCGTCCGCTTCAGCCGTTCCTCCCGGAAACCATACACTTCGTACACAGCGAGGAACTCCTTGCCATGTATCCCGACAGAACGCCGAAGGAGCGAGAGGACTTGATATGCAAGAAATACGGTGCTGTGTTTGTCATCGGCATAGGAGGCAAACTCAGTGACGGCAAGAAACACGACGGACGTGCGCCAGACTATGATGACTGGAGCACCAAGGGCGAGAACGGATTGTGCGGACTCAACGGTGACATCTTGGTGTGGTATCCTGTGCTGGGACGCTCCATAGAACTTTCGTCGATGGGAATACGTGTCGACAAGGAGAGTCTTCTCCGTCAGCTTGACATCGAAGGCAAGCAGGAACGTGCGGAACTCTATTTCCACAAGAGGCTCATTGACGGTGAACTGCCACTGAGCATAGGCGGCGGCATCGGCCAGAGCCGTCTTTGCATGGTACTGTTGCAGAAAGCCCACATCGGTGAAATACAGTCAAGCATCTGGCCCGACGAGATGCGCCGGGTGTGCAAGGATGCAGGGATGCCGTTGATATGACATAGTGTAAAGTGTGATATAAGAGGAAAAGGAACGGGTTTCACAGTAAATCCGTTCCTTTTTTGTGTCGTGTGGCAGAGCGTGTCATGCCAACTCCAGTTTCATGCGCTCGCAGAGCATTTTCACAGGTTCGTGTTCTTTCTTCATCTCTTCGAACATCTCCAGCTTCGAGGGAATCTTCTTTATCTCCTGCGGTTCGGCTTTACGCAAGGTGACAGTCACCTCCGTGTTGTTCAGACTGCTCTTTAGCGTGCTGAGTATGCGCCGTTCCAGTTTTCTCACATCGTTGAGCAGAATGTCGTTGTCGATGACAATCTCGATGTTGGGATAGGATTTTATCTCAGGGTGGATGTTCTTCATGCGTGTTGCTATCACCCTCATCTCGGGTTTAGACAACATCCGGTTGCACATGGCATACCACTGCAGCTCTACCGCTTCCTGGGTAAACTCGGCATCCTGAGGCTTTTCCTTCGTGTTTTCAGCTTGTTGCTTTTGTTGCTGGAGTTCCTTGTTTTTCTGCTCTTCGGCTCTCATTCCGGCGAATGTAAGACCGAGGCTTGAGAGCTTGATTTGTGTTCCTGCCGCCAAGATTCTTGGTTTCGGTTTCTCTTCGGCCGGTTTTCCGTTCTCGGCAGACGCTGTCGTCGCCGGTGTTTTTGCATCCGTGGGTTGTCCGGGATGTGCTGCCACGGCTACCTGCGGGGCCGTTTTCGTTGGCTGCACATTCCTGACAAGTTTCTTGAACAGGGTTTTCAGTCGCATAGGGCTATGCCCCGCGCCAGGCTTGTCTTCCTCCGGTTGCGTAATCTGTGCCACCTGTATGAGTGTCAGTTCCACAAGAAGCCGCTTGTTGGACGACTGCTTGTAGCTCAGGTCACAGGTGTTGAGCAACTTCAATGCGGTGTAGAGGAACTTCGGGCTGCACTTCTGTGCCTGTTCCACAAGTCGTGTCTTGCGTTGTTCCGACACCTCAAGCAACTGCACTGTGGACGGCTCCTTTGCCATCATCACGTTTCTTATGTGGGATGCGAGCCCAAGACAGAAGTTGTTTCCGTCAAATCCGCGTGCAATGATTCCGTTGAGCAGAACCATCAGTTCCGGCACTTTGTTCTCCACTGCCAGGTTCACGGCGTTGAAGTAATTGTCGGAATCGAGCACATTGAGGTCTTCGATTACTTTCGCATAGGTGATGTTTCCCTGGCAGTAGCTTGCTGTCTGGTCGAATATCGACAGGGCGTCGCGCATTCCGCCATCCGCCTTTTCGGCTATCAGCGCCAGTGCTTCCTCCTCGTAAGTGATGCCCTCTTTCTCCGCCACAGACTTCAGGTGAGCTACGGTGTTCTTCACTGTCATTCTCTCGAAGTCGTATATCTGACACCGCGATATTATCGTCGGCAGCAGTTTGTGCTTCTCTGTGGTGGCGAGAATGAATATGACGTGTGCCGGCGGTTCTTCGAGTGTCTTGAGGAAAGCGTTGAATGCTGCAGGTGACAACATGTGCACCTCGTCGATGATAAACACCTTGTAGCGTCCTGTCTGCGGCGGAATGCGTGTCTGTTCCATCAAGTTCTTGATGTCTTCCACGGAGTTGTTGCTCGCTGCGTCCAGCTCGAAGATGTTGAATGACCGCTGTTCTGCGAAAGCCTGGCAGCTCTCGCATTGTCCGCAAGCCTCGCCTTCCGGTGTAGGATTACTGCAGTTGATTGTTCTTGCGAATATTCTGGCGCAAGTCGTTTTGCCTACTCCGCGCGGTCCGCAGAACAGATAGGCATGCGCCAGTTTACCCGATTTGACGGCGTTCTTCAGTGTGGTGGTCAAGGCGGACTGCCCCACCACGGCGTCGAAGGATGCCGGACGGTATTTCCTGGCGGAAACTATATATTCCATTGTAATATTGTTTGTATCTTTCCGCAAAGTTAGTGCAAACACACGGAATAACCAAATGAACAAATGGTTTATTCTCATGGCTGATGCCATAGCGGTTTTCCTGTGTCTGTCGCTGGACAGTTACCATTGCCAAGACCACTATTAAATAATGCTAATTATTGGTAGGGCATGGGAAAATCTTGTTTTTAATGCTTACTTTTGCACAAAACAAAAAGCGCAGATGACCAAGTTCGAAACGTTCATAAACCTGCTGGGTCACTACAAATACCTCATAACGGCGGTTCTGGGATTGTTGTTCGTGACGGTGCTGACTGACTACAGTGCGATAAATCTCGTGAAGATGGATATGCAGAAGTCGGATTTGCAGTCGGAGATAGACCGCTACACACGTCAGGCAGAGGATGCGGAGCGTGAACTGCAGAATCTCAAGACGAACCCCGATGCGGTGGAACGTGTGGCGAGGGAGCGCTATTTCATGAACAAAGACGGTGAAGATGTGTTTGTGCTGAGCACTGACATCCAGTCAAAAGAAGAGTCTGATGGAGATAAAAAATGATTTCCGGTGTCTTAACAACACCCAGTCTGCCCTGTTTCTTCTGGGCGGAATACTTATGATAATCGGTATGGGCTGCTACGTATTCATGTTTTGCCGCATGGCCATGGGGGCAGTCTACCTCGTTGGAGCGGTGATTTTCGCCATTATGCAGTGCATGCAGACCTATCACGGCACGTCGGTGACAATCCGCCGCCTGAAGGGTATCATGACGATGTCGGACCTGTTCTTCGTGCTGGCAGGTGTGCTCATGATTGACACGGAGTGCCATTTCATGCGCCCGATGTTCAGCAATCAAGAACACTATATAGACTATGTGTACAACAAGTGGCTCGTCCTGTTGCTTGTGGCAGTGGTACTTGAACTGTATTCCACACACCGTATAACTCACGAAATCAACAAGAAGAAATAATCGAAACGGTATTTCCCGACAAGAAAATATCTCTATATGAAGAAATTCTACACGTTATTGCTGGCGGCAGTGGCCATGTGCTTGATGGTGTCATGCTCCAGTTCCTACAACATACAGGGTACTTCCAATATCTCTACGCTTGACGGCAGGATGCTCTATCTGAAGGTTCTGAAGAACAATGAGTTCAAAAACATAGACTCATGCGACGTTGTTCACGGACATTTCCAGTTTCACGGCAATCTTGACACGGTGCGCATGGCAAACATCTTCATGGAAGACGAACAGCTCATACCGGTAGTTCTTGAGGCTGGAGATATTACCGTGAAGGTGGACGACACCCAGATGGAAGCCAGCGGAACGCCTCTGAACGAGAAACTTTTCGAGTTCCTGAAGAAGTTCAACCAAGTGACGGGGGCGCAATCCGACCTTGTACACCGTCATGATCAGGCCATTATGGACGGCAGCGACATGAACAGTGTGGTGAAGGAACTGCAGTTGGAGGATGTGCGCCTGTCAGTCATGGCAGATTCGCTCGTCACTTCATTCGTCACGGAGAACTTCGACAATGTGCTCGGTCCCGGCGTGTTCTTCCTCACGACCATAGGTTATGACTATCCGCTTCTCACCCCTTGGGTCGAGGACATTATGAGCAAGGCAACGGACAAGTTCAAGAACGACTCCTATGTGAAGGACTATTATGCGAAGGCACAGGAGAACCAGAAGATAATGAACGGTCTGACCGACATTCCGAACACCGTTCCTTCCTTGGGTGGACAGACTGTGCCGCCACAGGGAAATGCCCCTACACCCAATGAACTGGCAAAACCATCGAAATAGAATACATGACAACGCTGATCAAAGGCGGCACTGTCGTAAATGAAGGACGAGAATTTGACGCTTCCGTCATTGTAGACGGTGACCGCATAGTCGACATCATCGAGGGTAGCGATGCTCCCCGTGACATCTGCGAACGGACGGTAGATGCCACGGGGGGTTATGTTTTTCCCGGGGTTATCGATTCTCATGTGCATTTCCGTGAGCCTGGCATGACCCACAAGGCGGATATCGACAGCGAGAGCCGTGCCGCTGCCTACGGAGGAGTGACCTCCTTTTTCGAGATGCCGAATACCGTGCCGCAGACTGTGACGCAGGAATATCTTGATGAAAAATTCCGTCTTGGCGCTGCAGAAAGCCATGTCAACTATTCGTTTTTCCCTGGCGCCACAAACGACAACCTCAGTTTTCTCGGGTCGGTAGATGTTCACCGGGTGCCCGGAATAAAACTCTTTATGGGTTCGTCCACAGGAAACATGCTCGTTGACAAGCGTCAGCAGTTGGATAACATCTTCGCTTTGGCGGCATCAAGAGACCTGCCGCTCATGGCACATTGCGAAGATACGCAGATGATAAACGCCAACATGGCGCACTATAAGGAACTCTTCCATACTGACGACCCTGATGTGTCATGCCATTCGCTTATACGCGATGCGAAGGCATGTGTGGCATCTTCAAGTCTTGGAGCGGAACTTGCCCGCAAGCACGGCACACGTTTTCATATAGCGCACCTGTCGACAGCCGAAGAACTCAGTCTCGTCGGAGGCAACATAACGGCAGAAGTCTGTATGCCGCACCTGTTGTTCTCCGAAGCCGACTACGCCGAGTTGGGCACGCGGATAAAGTGCAATCCGTCGGTGAAAACTGCCGCTGACCGTGACGCGTTGCGCCGTGCCTTGATGTCGGGACGCATATCCACGGTATCGACAGACCATGCTCCTCATCTCCTCAGCGAGAAGACCGGCGGAGCTGCCAAGGCACTTTCGGGCATGCCGATGGTGCAGTTCTCATTGCCTGCAATGCTCACTTTGGCAGACGAAGGATGGTTGTCACGTCCGCAGGTGGCACAGCTCATGTGTCACAACCAAGCCACACTGTTCGGCGTAAGTGGGAGAGGGTTTATCCGAAAAGGCTATAAGGCAGACATCACTATAGTGAAACACCGGCAATGGCAGGTGACCGACAGTTGCGTGAAGAGCAAGTGCGGATGGACACCGTTGTGCGGACGCACTCTCAACTGGCAGGTTGCAGCAACCATGTGCAATGGACACATGGTCTACAAAAACGGAATGTTCGACGAAGAATACAGGGGAGAGGAGATTAGGTTTAGGACGGATGATTAGACAATACGGCATTTCTGAACTCAGAGACCTCATAGCGTGGCAGTACTTCTACTACGCCTGGGGCGTGGCAAACGCAGGAAACGCAGAACAGGAGTCGTTGCGCGGTGATGCGGAGGCTATGCTCGACAGTTGGGAAGGCCGCTATTTCTCCCATTCGATAATAAAAACACTGCCAGCCAACAGTGTCGGCGATGACATAGTGGTGGGGCAGACGGTGCTTCCGATGCTGCGCCAACAGTCAGGAGACTGCCTGTGCCTTGCTGACTATGTGATGCCAAAGACAATGGGCAAAGGCACAGTCGGGGCATTCGCAGTGACGGTTGATGCCACCATGCCGGAACTTACGGCAGACGATTCCTACGACCGCATGTTGGCGCAAGTGCTCGCTGACCGCCTGGCAGAGGCTACGGCGGAAAAGGTGAGCGAGGTGATGCCCGGCATAAGACCAGCAGTGGGCTATCCCTCAATGCCTGACATGAGCATCAATTTCCTGCTCGACGGTTTGATAGGTTTTGGCAATGTAGGCATTCGACTGACCGAGTCGGGTATGATGATGCCCCATGCCTCAATATCGGGGCTTATTTTCACAAATCCCAAGGCACACTATTTCTCCGTCGGGGCAGTAGGTGAGGACCAGCTCGCAGACTATGCGCGGCGTAGGGGATTTACGATTGAAGAGATGAAAAAATATATAAGAAACGTCTAACTTTACAGTGTTATGACATTCATATATCGTGTTTACCAATTGCTGATAGCGCTTCCGCTTGGATTGATAGCCACCGTGTTCACCGCATTGGCAACTATTCTGGGTTGTACGCTCGGCAACAGCAAGGTGTGGAGCTACTGGCCCGGGCGGCTGTGGTCAATGTTTGTGGTGCGCATACTCCTTCTTCCTGTAAAGGTGGAAGGGCGTGAGAACCTTGTCAAAGGACAGAGCTATGTGTTTTGCGCCAATCACCAGGGAGCGTTCGACATATTCCTTGTCTACGGCTTTTTGGGGCGCAACTTCAAGTGGATGATGAAACAGTCGCTGCGCAAGATACCCCTTGTGGGACTGGCTTGCGAGAAAGCGGGCTTCATCTTCGTGGACAACAAGAACGTGGGACACATGAAACACATGTACGAACAGGCGCGCCGCACCCTTCAGAACGGCATGTCTGTCATGGTGTTCCCCGAGGGACGGCGCACCGAAACAGGCAAAATCGGCGTTTACAAGCGTGGTGCGTTTATGCTTGCCGACGAGTTGCAGTTGCCTGTAGTGCCGCTGACAATAAACGGTTCATACGAAGTGATGCGCCGGCAGAACGATTGGCACTGGGTGCGTTGGCATCGGTTGCGGCTCACCATACATGAACCAATCAGTCCGATAGGGCGTGGCGACGACAATATAAAGTACCTTGCGGAGCAGAGCAAGGCTGCCACCATGACAGCATTAGACGAAAACAACAAGTGAAAAACAATATCCTATGTCTGACAGTATTGTAATCATACCTACCTATAACGAAATAGAAAACATCGAAAAGATTATCCGTGCCGTTGCAGGACTGGAGAAGCAGTTTGACATACTCGTGATAGACGACGGTTCACCCGACGGCACTGCCGATGTGGTAAAGGGACTTATGGCCGGCGAAATGAAGGACAGACTGTTCCTGATAGAGCGTTCGGGCAAGCTCGGACTTGGCACGGCGTATATCACGGGCTTCAAGTGGGCTCTCTGCCGTGACTATGAATACGTGTTCGAAATGGATGCTGACTTCAGTCATGACCCGGCAGATTTGCCGCGGCTCTATGCCGCTTGCGCCGAAGAAGGATATGACGTGGCGGTCGGTTCGCGTTATGTCACAGGCGTAAACGTGGTGAATTGGCCTATGGGAAGGGTGCTCATGTCATACTTTGCGTCAAAGTATGTGCGTTTCGTAACAGGGTTCAAGGTGCACGACACCACCGCCGGCTTTGTGTGCTACCGCCGTCGGGTACTTCAGACAATGGAACTCGACAAGATCCGTTTCAAGGGTTACGGCTTCCAGATAGAGATGAAGTACACCGCCCACAAGATAGGTTTCAAGATAAAAGAGGTGAGTGTGGTGTTTGTCAATCGGCGCGAAGGCACAAGCAAAATGTCGAGTGACATCTTTGGCGAAGCGTTCTTCGGCGTGATGCGTCTGCGACTTGACGGCATGTTCAGGAAATATCCCACATTGCCGGAATAATGGATATAAAGGATTTAAGGGAACTTTACGGACATAGCCGGCAGATTTCTGCATTGGCAAAGACACTTGACGACTCTGTGAGGACTGTGTTTCTCAAGGGATTGTTGGCTTCGGCTATGCCTATGACCATAGCTTCGCTTTGTCGACACGGCGATTTCGGCTTTCTTCTCATAATGCCCGACGAAGATGAAGCGGGCTATACATACAATGACCTCTGCCATATTATGGGGCAGGAGAACGTGTTGTTCTTCCCCTCGTCATTCAAGAGGGCGGTGAAATACGGACAACATGATGCCGCAAACGAGATTCTTCGTACACAGACACTTGCCCGCCTGACGTCTGCGAATGGGGGAGGAAAGTCTCACGACAGCGGTTTTGTGATAGTGAGCTATCCGTCAGCGGTTGCGGAACTTGTCGTGTCAAGGAAGCAGATTGACTCCAAAACGGTAGCTGTTGAAGTGGGGCAGACTGTAGATATAGTGGAGTTGGAACGTCAACTTGATGCCCTCGGCTTCATGAAAACCGACTATGTGTATGAGCCGGGGCAGTTTGCCGTTAGGGGCAGTTTGCTCGATGTCTACAGTTATTCATCGGAATTGCCGTTCCGAATCGACTTTTTCGGTGACGAGATAGACACAATCCGCACTTTCCAAGTGGACGACCAGTTGTCTAAGGACAAGGTGGAGCGGGTGCAGATTCTGCCGGAACTGGCTTCGGAGGCAAAGGAAAAGATACCCGTCACGGACTTGTTGCCTGCAAAAACCATTGTTGTGGCAAAGGATCTTTTGTTTGTCAGGGACAAGATAGCGCAGGTCTATGACGACGGTTTCTCTTCGCAAGCACTGTCGGAACGGCTCGAAGGGGCAACGGAGTCGGAGCAACAGCAGATATTACAACAGATGCGGAAGGAGACTATGCTCTGTCCTGCATCGCAGTTCACAAGAGGCATCAGTTCGCTGAAGCGCATTGAATACGGCCAACAGGTGACAGGTGCACCGCAAGCCATAGTGACCTTCGACATAAGTCCGCAGCCTTTGTTCCACAAGAACTTCAAACTTCTGGGCGATACGCTCAATGATTACTCTGCAAAGGGATATAAGACCTATGTCTTGTCCGACAGTGACAAGCAACAGCAACGCCTTAGGGATATTCTCGTAGACGAGTCCATATCGTTGCCGTTGGCGGTCAAGGGCGTGCTGCACGAAGGATTTATTGACAATGCACTGAAGTTGTGCATCTTCACAGACCACCAGATATTCGACCGTTTCCACAAATACAGTCTCCGGTCCGACAAGGCGCGCACAGGCAAAATGGCTCTCACAATGAAGGAACTGCAGGAACTGGAACCTGGAGATTTTCTTGTGCATGTGGACTTCGGCATCGGCAAGTTCGGCGGATTGGTGCGCAAACCGACCGAAAAGGGCTACATCGAGGAGATAAGAATCATCTATCAGCGTGGTGACATCGTGGATGTGTCCATCCATTCTCTGTACAAGATTTCAAAATACAGACGGCAGGACAGCGGTGAACCGCCACGTCTGTCAACGCTCGGGACTGGTGCGTGGGAACGCCTCAAGGAGAAGACAAAGACCAAGATAAAGGATATTGCGCGTGACCTGATAAAGCTCTACGCCGCAAGAAAACATGAAAAAGGCTTCGCTTACTCTGTAGACACCTACCTGCAGCATGAACTGGAGGCTTCGTTTCTGTATGAAGACACCCCCGATCAGCTTAAAACCACTCAGGAAGTAAAGAGTGACATGGAGTCGTCACGGCCGATGGACAGGCTTATCTGCGGTGATGTCGGTTTCGGAAAGACCGAGATTGCCGTGCGTGCAGCATTCAAGGCGGCATGCGACTCCAAACAAGTGGCAGTGCTTGTGCCTACCACGGTGCTCGCTTTCCAGCACTACCAGACATTCTTGGCGCGTCTGAAAAACCTGCCGGTGAGGGTAGAGTACCTGTCGAGGGCACGCTCCGCAAAAAAGACGAAGGAGATTCTTGCAGACCTCGAAGCAGGTAAAGTGGACATCATAATTGGCACTCACAAGCTCATCGGCAAGAGTGTGAAATGGAAAGACCTCGGGTTGCTGATAATCGATGAGGAACAGAAGTTCGGCGTGTCGGTAAAGGAAAAGCTGCGCAAACTCAAGACCAATGTGGACACGCTGACCCTTTCCGCCACCCCCATACCTCGCACACTGCAGTTCTCGCTTATGGGTGCACGCGACATGAGCATAATGC
>CAVHUR010000013.1:0-56214 GCA_963639575.1 uncultured Spirochaetota bacterium | reverse complement strand
TTCTTGACATCTTGGTTCTTTGTCATATTCCACATATCTGCCGAGCCTCCTGCAATAGCGTCCGTTGACGCCGTTGTGGGCATCGCCGCAGACAGTGCACCACAGGTTCGCGTATCTCATCTCCCTATCTCCACGAATTTCACCGATGTCCGGTCGCTCCGCTTCACCGACATGCAGTACCTCATCACCGCACACTGCTCGGGGTAGAGGGGCATCGGCACTGGATTCTCATCGAAGTGGCAGCCGGCGCATCCGTTGTCGTTGATGACCTTGCGGCACTGCAAACGCACGCCGTCCGTTTCCACGGTCTCGCCGATTCTCATGTTCTCCAGCGTCTCAAGGCTCTGTTCCATCCGTACCTCCTTTCCCCTGTTCCGGCACATAGCCACGGATAAGGCTCGTGAACTCCTCGAACGACCGTATCACCCTGTGCAGCACACCGTGCTTGGGCAGGTAGGCGGCATACTCCTTCTGCGCCTCCGTCATACGTCCGCCCTTGCTCTTGAACTCCATGGCGAGCCACGACCATTCCCCCGAGGGCATGAGCAGCGCCAAGTCCGGGAAGCCTGTCCGCATACCCGAGGCTTTCAGGTGAGCGCCCTCCACGACCGACCGCCGCCCCTCGTTGGGGGAGTGGTGCAGCAGCAGCCGCAGGCAGGGGTAGTTCCTGTCGAACCATTCCACGCATTTCTCCTGCAAGGTCTCCTCCGTCCACCGCCTGCGCTTGCGTACGGGCTGCTTCGCCTCCTCCGCCCTGCGTCTGCGGAACTCCGCCAGTATCCTCGCCTTGGCGTTCATCTTGGCGATGAACTCCTCCGTGTCGTCTATCCTGATGTATTCAGGCTCGTCCTTTCTCATGTCCGTAAGTTTGGTTTAGAAAAAAGGGGCGGCATTGCGCCGTCCCCCCAAAAAATAATGATATGAAACAGAGAGCTGCCAGTTATCCCCATGGCAGGGGTTTAATCCTTGAACATCCCTTCCGTGCCTTCATGCAGCCGCTCAGGCTCTCCGCCAATGACTGCACCTTGCCCGACCACACCGCCGCCTGGTCGGGGGCTACCACGGCGAGCCACTCCGCCATGACGTACGCCACCATGAACTCGTGGATGTACACGCGCAACAGGTTCTCCGTAGTGCCGGGCATCGTGTGCTTCAGCGTCAGCATCATGTAGTAGCTCGCGGGCTCGTTCTGTATGTTGTTGCCGTAGGCGTCCGCCTCCACCGGGTGGTCGACGAGCGGCGACAGTATGCGCATCGCCTCCGCGTACGCCAAGTCGAGCAGGCGCTGGATGCGGTCGGCGTTGCCGGCTTCCATAATGTCCGCCACGTTCTTGCCGTCGCCCGGCTGCTCCCTCTTGGCCGAATCGTGGATGATGTACCCGAGGTTCTTTATGTCATACTCCAGCTCCTGTCTCTTGAACTCCAGTATGGCGATGCTGTCCTTCTTGTCATATACTGCCATAGCCTATTCCTCCGTGTATTGTTCCCCGATGTGTCCCAAGCGGTATGTCGGCCGGGTGGGGCGCACCCTGTCGTAGAGAGCCACCGCAACCTTCGCCGCCGATGCCGTCATCTTCTCCGACGCCGTCTTGTACTGCGCCTCCATGCCGAGCAGCTGATACCACTGCCCGAGCAGATAGTCGCACACCACGTCCTGCACCGCCGACGACAGCACCGTCGTCTGGGCGGCGTTCCAGTTCGACGGCATCTTCAGCGTGAACGAGAAGCCTGTCCCCGACGCGGGGTCGAAACTGCCTATCGACGTGACATACGGCACGAACATCGTCGTCACCATGCCGCAGGCGTCGTTCCACCAGCGGTCAAGCATCGTCTCGTCGTGGCTCTTCACCCTCACCTTGTCGTAGAGCGAAGCGTCCGCTTTCGCCCCGGAATACGAGGTGTGCTTGTTCACCTCCTCGTAGATGTCGCCCTTCTTCACCGTTATCGTCACTGTCTGTTCCGCCATGTCTTTCCTTTTTCCGCAAAGTTACGGCGGTTCGCCCGCCATGCAACTGATATTTTTTTAATCTTTCACTCGTTCAACCGCTCCGCATTGTACTCTGCCACCGTCCTCTGCGCTTCCTCCACGCTCTCCAGCAGACCGTTCTTCATGTCGTCCGCCTCCACTATGGGTATCCCGCAGTACGACAGCCACACCTTGCCGTTCCACACTATCGGCTGCACGTCACGCCTCGCCTCACGCTCGCTGTGCTTGCGCACACGGCTCTTGTACTCCTCGTTGCTTCGGTCGCTCCACGACTTCCACCATTTCTTCAGTCTTTCCATATTCCTGTCCTTTCAATGTTTTCGGTTCTTTCTTTTCACTCTTTCTTCCTGAACGAGCCGTTCGTGAACACTATCTTACGCATCATCTCGTTGAACCTGTCCGCTATGCGCTCGCCGTACTTCTCCCTCACCTGCTCGGGAGTGAGGTTCGTCGTGACTATCGTGAACAGCTGCTCGTCGTAGCGTGCCTCCATCAAGTCCACCACCGGGTTCACCACGTTGCCGTAGTCCAGCACCTCGCCCGGCTCGAAACCGAGGTCGTCCACCGCCAGCATCCTCGACTTCAGCAGCGACTTGTACCTGTCGTACTCGTCATGCCGCTTGCTCATCCTCGCCAGCTCCTTCGCCGACACCTGGCGCACCGTCCACTCCTCGCCGTAGCCGTCCTTCAGGCCCAGCACGTTTATCACCGTGCACACGGCTTTCATCAGCGTCGTCTTGCCGTTGCCGCACTTGCCGCATATCAGCAGACCGAACTGCTTGTCCTCGGCGACGAGCCATTCCGCAGCCTCGCCGATGCACTTGTCCTGCTCGGCGCTCTCACGGTACTCGCCGTGACGGTACGCCACCTCCGCCTTCAGGGCGGCACGGATTACCTTCGCCACGTCACCGGACTTCGCCGGTATCCTAAAAAGCCCCTTCGTACTCTTCCGCCGAAGAAGCGATGACAGGAGCTGCTCTTCGCTTGCCCCAAGAATCTGTTCTATCGTTGCCATAATGTTCCGTCTTTCTGCGTTCCGCTCCCTTCTGCCATGTCACGAGAGCCATCCTCCAGTCCTTCATCCTGTTCTTGCCCACCATCCAGCCTTTGCTCGCATAGAAGGCGACGAACTCCTCGGCGTCCACGTCATAGCGCTTCTCCGCTATCCTCGCTTCCACCTCCGCCACCGTCGGCGGCACGAAGTCCTTCAGTGGCTTCTTCGGCATCACCCCGCTCACGACAATCGGAAAAAGTCCCTTTTTCGACCCTAAAACCACCGGAATTTTTCCCTTTCCGGAGTTTTCATGAGAAAGAAAATCTCCCCTTTCTCCCTCGTCCCCCGGGGGACAGGGGTGTACAGAGGAAAATTTTATATTTTCCGATTGTACACCACTACAGGGGGCTTCCCTTTCTTTCCCTTTGTTTTCTTCTATAAAGGGGGTGTGGGGGGAACTTTCTTCTTTTCTTTCGCTTTCTTTGTCCGTTTCACCTTTGTTACACGTTTGTTTCACTCTTGTTTCATTTTCCGTGTCTTTGTCGTTGATTTCCACGGACTTGAATTTGAGCGGTGTTTCACCTTTGTTGCACGTTTGTTTCACCTTTGTTTCAAATGCGCTTTCCAGAGCCTTTGTCTTTCCGCTTTGGAAAAGCCTGTACACGGTGACGTGCTTCATGCCGGTGAACTCCGCAAAATCCCTGAAACTGATGTCTATCGTCACTCTCATTCCTCACCTCGCTTTCTCCGCCCAGTTGTCCACCGCCTGCAGGTATCCTGCCCAGTAGGCATCGTGCAGCCGCTTCTTGTCTTCGGCATCCTTGCCGTGGCGCTCGGCGTAACGCTCCGCACCTTCCGCCAGTCTCATATCACCCTGCCTTTCTCTATGTATGCGTCGATGTCCTCGGGACGATAGAAAAGCACGTTCGTGCCGTTCGGCCTGTAGAAGGGGAAGGCTGCCCTCTCCCTTGCGTTCTTCAGCCAGTCGTCGCTCACGCCCCAGTGTTCCTTCACATACTGCGATGTAACGAATTTTCGCCTGTTGTCCCAGTGCTCGTCAGTAATCTTCTTCTTCATTTCAGTAATCGTTTAGCGTTTCCAAAAACTCACGCTCGCCCACGCCCTTCAGAGCCGTGGCGAACAGCGTGTCCTTCACTCTCTCGTAAAGCAGCCTGAACTCCTGCTCCGACATCTTGTCGAAAGCGATGCTCTTCGGCACTTCCAGCCACTCCTTCCGCTTCAGGTCGTACACCCTCTCGCAACAGCCCGAGGCAACCTCCATCGTCTTGCGGAAAGTGTCAAAATTGTTCCTGAAGAAATCCTGCTGCCTCTCCCTCATGTACTCCCATGCCGTGCGCATGAGCTTCATGTACTTGTTGTGGAAACGGACGTTACGGGTGGACTTGATGTCCACTCCGTATGTCCGCCCGACCTTCAGGCTGTCCAGCGCTTCTTGGTCGGCTTCCGAGGCTGCCGCAAGACCTTGCGGTGTCTTTACAAGGTATACCCTCATGCCAGTCCGTACAGTCTAAGCAACTCCACAGCCCTGTCAAAACGGCAGGTCTCCCTCTTGGGGAGGGAACACCTCTTGCTGCTGTTGTTGCACCGGTTGCGGTTGTTGTACCGACTGCTGCTGCGCCGGCTGCTGGCTTCCGTCCTTCTTCGGGGACAGCAACTCCAGCTCGTGGCAGATAATCTCCGCCACCTTCGCCTTCTGTCCGTTCCTGTCCTCGTACTCACGGTACGCCAACTCGCCCACAACGCCTATCCTGTCGCCCTTGTGGACGTAGTTCTGCACCACCTTGGCGGTGTTGCCCTTCACCACTACCCTGTGCCACTCCGTGCGGTCGGGCACCTGCGTGCCGTTCTGAAGCGTGTAGCCCTTCTTCGTCGTCGCAAGCGAGATGTTCGCCACTGCGCCGCCGTCGTCAAACGTGTGCACGTCAGGCTCGTTGCCTGCGTTGCCTATCAGAATAACCTTGTTCATTCTTCCTTCTTCTTTTGAGTTATCTTTATAAAACCTTTCTTCCTGCTCTCCTTCATGTAGCCCTCCAGCACTCCGGGGTTCTCCTTCTCGAACCTCGCCTTGTCGAAGGTCTTCGCCACCGACGGCTGCACGTACGTTATGTGCAGTCCCTGCTCCGTGTCCATCGGCGCAGCGCCGTAGCGCTCCATGTTCACTTCCATCTCCGCCTGTATCCTCGCTATCTTCGCCTCGGCTTCCTTCTTCACGTCGAGGAGCATCGAGAGTTCCTTCAGCATCTTCCTCGTGCACCACCTCGGCATGGGGTTGAACACGAACGTCTCGTCCTGCTCCCTGTAAGCCTTTGTCAGGGCGTTCAGGTCGTGCGTGGCTATCGGGCTCAGTTCCGCCAGCTTCCACTTGTCCTCCCTGCACCAGAACACGAAGATGCGCTCCACCTTCAAGCCCCGGTTCATCTGCTCGAACCATTTCCTGTACAGCGAGCATTGCAGCGTCACCGTGTCGTAGTGCAGCTCGCTCGTCCGCTTGATGTCGATGATGCTCAGAGCGCCGTCCACCAGAGCCACGATGTCCGCCTTGCTGGCGAACTCGCCGCTCGTCACGAGGTACTCGTTGGCTATCCACTCTATCTTGTATCGGCTCTCGGCTTCCATCCACGACAGCCCCTCGGGGGTCTGCGGGAAGTCGCCGCCCTCGCAGTACCGCTGTATGTCCCTGTGCACCGCCGTGCCCTTCCCGGCAGCCTTGGCGAGTATCTCGTGCCACTGCTCCTCGGTCATGTTCTCCGGCGTGTCGTAGGCGTGGGGGTAGGCGAAGGGGATGAGCGTCGACGTCACCCCCTTGTATTCCCTGTCGCCCAGCGTGTACGTGTGGCTCGCCTCGTCAAACCGTATCGGACTCACCATCAGGCGGTCTCTGATACTCTCTGCGTCTGTTCCCTGCATGCCTTTATCAGTGTTTCGTTGTCCTTGTAATAGGGGTACGTCTTGAACACCCTGGCTATCTCCGCCTTGGTCTTGCACTTGTACACCTCGTTCACTATCTCGTCAAGCCTCGCCCCGGGCTTCTGCGGCTGCGCCTGAGCCTTTGCCGCCGTCTGCGGCTTCGCCTTGGCTTCCTCCTCCGTCTCGGGCAGGTCTTCGCCGGCGTATATGTACAGCCCCAGTCCGTGGCGTGCGCAAGCCTTCGTCAGGCTGCGCTGTATCGCCTTGTTCACGTCAAACGACGTCACCTTCGCCCTGGGGATGCTTGCGTTGCGGTAGTCCATCACCGGCAGGTACTCGATGTGCTCCAGTCCGTCTATCGTCACGCCGGTCTTCACCCAGCAGGTGCTGCCGTCCGTGTGGTAGAACAGTCCGTCCGCATTCTCGTATATCGTGTAGAATGCGCCGGGAAACCGTTTCTTCACCTCTGCCCACGCCCACGCCCAGCTCAGGTACGTCAGGCCGTTCTTCTTCTCCGTGTGTCCGTTCACGTTCACTTCGTTCAGCGACACGAAATAATTCTTCTCGTCCATATCGTTTTTTGTTTGCAATGTTTTACTTTCGTTCACGTTAGTTATGACACCGCAGTTTGGTTCGCTGCGGTTTTGGCGTTACCTTTGCAACGTGATTTATTCAAGGAGAAAACTCCTTTGCGGCTGAAAAGCCGCCGCTCTCGTCCTATCTCCTCAGAGAAAAGACACCGCCCCGGACCCGTGCCGGGGCATTTTCGTTGTGTGTCGGCTTCACACGACGACTTCCAGGGCAATTCCGCCTTGGTTGCAGCAGCCGGGAAAGGAGGATACTCCAAATGAATAAATCACACAAGGAGAGCGGAGTGAAAGAGGTCTATTGCCGTTACGTCATAAGGAACGGCAAGGTCTGCTACCCCAAGAAGGGGAAACTCTTCCATTTCTTCGTGAAGGAGTAGGCTGATACACCCTGCTCCCCGGGGAGATGTCACGGGCATCTCCCTTTTGTCTCTCATTTCTTCCTCAATTCCTCCGCAGCGCTCCTTATCACCGCCACCGAGCACAGCGCCAGCACCGCCATGACCACAGCCACAGCCCAACGCTGGTTGGCGGCAGCCAACACCGTGTGGCACACGAACGTCACCACGAACGCCAACGCCGCAACGCAGAACGCCACCGTCTGCATCACGTCCATAATCTTCTCATACCGTTTCATAAATATCTTGTTTTGGTTTGTATCAACAAAAAGTGGGGCGTGACTCACGTCAGACCCCACGAGGTTCATAAACAATAAAAATACCTATAAACTTCTATTTTATCAGCAACATTCCTTGTGCCCTCCTGTGCTCTTTCCGCACAATATTTGTGCCCCCGGCAGTTCCGGTGTTGTGCTTCGGGCTTCAAGCCCCGGGGGCTGGTATATATAGTATGGTAGCCTTTTCTTTCTTCTTCCGCTTCCCTTCCATATTCCCTTGTCAGACCTCGGTCACGCTCCTGTCCTCGCTTTCCTGCGGGGGTTGGGTTTGAATGCAATCCCCCGCGCTACACATCCCACCTAAGGGTATCGTGCCAACCGGTTCACGTTTAGGCGTCTTCCGGGCCTGCGCTCCGACGGACGGAGACTTCTCCAATGGTCTTGTTCGGCGGAGGGAATCGAACCCTCGCTCACAACCGTTGCCGACCGAACCGCAGGACAGAAGACGTTGGTTAATTAATATTAACACCCAATTAGGCATCCATTACCCCTAAAAACGCTAACTTTGTCACTGCGATTTTTTTCGTAAGGGATTTGAGACTTTTCAAAAGTTTGGCGACAGATGTAGGTCTCATTTCCCATTTTCAACGACGCTCTTCTCTTAAAGCGAGAGCAAAGGTACGATATATATCACGCATCTGCAAAGAAACGCTATATAAATATCGTATTCTTAACGTTGTTTAACTAAAAAGAGGGTATTATGACCGTAAAAGAGCGCATTACAGAGTATTTCGGTACTAAGGGCTATTCAATGTCCGCATTTGAGAGAGCGATAGGGAAGAAGCGTGGATATTGGCACAGTACAGCCAATCCCACGGCAGACACCCTTGTAGCGGTATTCACCACGTTCCCCGACCTCTCGGCGGAATATGTGTTCCGTGGTGAGGGCGATATGCTCAGGACAGTCCCCACGGTGGTGGCGAAAGTCCCCAAATCCCTCTCCGGCAACTCCGAACCCTACTACCTCGAAATCATAAAACTCAAGAACGAACGCATCGACCAACTTGAGGACGAACTCATAAAACTGCGTCTAAAATGCGACCATAAAGCACAACAAGACGACATAAAACCTTAGAAACCAATACGTTCCAACAACCCACTTTTCCCCTGGAAAGCGTGTAATCGGCGAAACCGATTCGGGGGTTCGAATCCCCCTCTTTCCGCATCATTCCAAATCTTGGGAATGACTTATATAAATTTAAATACAACTAAAACTTACGGATGTGAATACACGAAAGGTAGCTTTGATTACTGGCGTTACAGGGCAGGATGGCTCGTATCTGTCAGAGTTCTTGCTTTCTAAAGGATATGATGTCCATGGCATCATCCGCCGTTCTTCTGTCGATTACCGCGAACGCATTTCGCACCTTGAAGGACAACCTTGTTTCCATCTCCACTATGGTGATTTGAGCGATTCCATGTCCCTTGTCAAGGTGATTGGGGCGGTAAGACCAACCGAAATCTACAATCTTGCTGCCCAAAGCCACGTTCAGGTAAGTTTTGACTCACCCGAATTTACCGCCAATGTGGACGCTGTCGGTGTACTGAGAGTACTGGAAGCGGTGCGTGCCTGCGGTCTTGAGGCAACTTGCAGGATATATCAGGCTTCGACATCTGAGTTATACGGAAAAGTGGAAGATGTGCCACAGAGTGAGAAAACGCCTTTTCATCCTTATTCTCCATACGCTGTCGCAAAATTATACGGATTCTGGATTGTAAAGGAATACCGCGAGGCTTATAACATGTTTTGCTGTTCCGGAATCCTTTTCAACCATGAATCAGAGCGCAGAGGCGAGACTTTTGTGACGCGAAAGATAACTCTTGCCGCCGCGCGCATTGCCCAGGGGAAACAGGAAAAGTTATATCTCGGCAACCTTTCTTCCATGCGCGACTGGGGCTATGCCAAGGATTATGTGGAATGCATGTGGCTAATCCTGCAGCACGAAAAGCCTGAAGACTTTGTCATAGCCACCGGTGTACAGCACTCGGTACGTGAGTTTGCCTACGAAGCATTTAAGGCTGCGGGCATAGAACTGAAGTTTGAGGGTGAGGGAATCAACGAAAAAGGAATCTGCATATCCGGTCCTGAGCAACTCGTCGGCAAATCTCTTATCGAAGTGAGCGAGGACTTCTACCGTCCGACAGATGTGGTCAACCTATTGGGAGACCCGACTAAAGCCAAGACAGAGCTTGGGTGGAATCCACAGAAAACCACCTTCGAACAACTCGTACAGATAATGGTTCAGCATGACATGCGCAAAGTTGCGGCTGACCACGTTGCCAGCATGGTGCGCACAAACCTTGCTGAATATTTGGAAAAGGGGGTAGTGAAATGACGCTGAACAAAGAATCCAAGATTTATGTAGCCGGACATCACGGACTTGTCGGGTCTGCCATCTGGAACAATCTCAAGGCACGCGGCTACAACAACCTGATAGGCAGAAGCCACAAAGAACTCGACTTGCTCGACCCTTTGGCTGTAAAAAAGTTCTTTGATGACGAAACTCCGGATGCGGTAGTACTTGCCGCCGCCCACGTGGGAGGTATAATGGCAAACCTCCAGTACAGGGCGGACTTCATATATCAAAATCTCCAGATTCAACAAAACGTCATCGGCGAGTCGTGGAAGCACGGCGTGAAGAAACTCTTGTTTCTCGGTTCCACCTGCATATATCCCGGTGAAGCGCCGCAGCCCATGCCCGAAGACTGCCTTCTGACAAGTTCTTTGGAATACACGAACGAACCTTATGCCATAGCAAAAATAGCCGGCATCAAGATGTGCGAGTCGTTCAATCTCCAGGACGGCACCAACTACATAGCGGTGATGCCTACAAACCTCTATGGTCCGAACGACAATTTCCACCTCGAAAACTCCCATGTCCTTCCAGCAATGATACGCAAGATTCATCTTGCAAAGTGCCTCAACGAAAACGATTTCGACGCTGTCCGCAAGGACATTGACCTCCGTCCTGTCACAATCAAGAACACCGACAGGCGTGTGGACGGCTCTTCTTCCGAAGAAGACATACTGTCCGTGCTTGCCCATTATGGCATTACGCCCGACGCCGTGACCCTTTGGGGCACGGGAAAACCCATGCGAGAGTTTCTCTGGAGTGAGGAGATGGCCGACGCCTCGGTACATTGCCTGTTGAATGTGGACTTCAGCGACATTATCGAAAAGAGCAGTTTCCGCACAAACCGCGACGGTATCAAGGAGGTGCGCAACTGCCATATCAACGTCGGAACGGGCAAACAGCTCTCCATCAAGGAATGTGCAGAGAAGATAATGGCGGAAATCGGCTTCAGGGGAGAACTCCGTTGGGACAGTACAAAGCCCGACGGCACATTGCTGAAACTGTGCGATGTGAGCAAGCTGCACAGCCTCGGGTGGCATCACACGATAGAAATTGACGAGGGCATACACCGGTTGTACGAATGGTATCTGAAGGGTGTGTGCATCAACCATAAGGAAATGTAGGACGGAATGTTAATCTCTTCTGTAATCAAAACCGAGGCTCTCCGTCTCGGTTTTTTCAAATGCGGAATATCAAAAGCGGAAAGAGTCAGTCCGGAAAAGGAACTCAAGTACACCGAATGGTTGCGTTCCGGCGGCAATGCCACCATGGACTACCTCAACCGCAATACCGAAAAGCGGTTTGACCCGCGTCTTCTTGTTCCCGGGGTAAAAAGCATTGTCAGCGTGGCACTTAACTACAAGCCGGCGAAGGACATACCGGAAGGCGAGTTGAAACTGGCATCTTACAGTCTCGGACAGGACTACCATTTCGTCGTGAAAGCCATGTTGCACCAATTGGCGGCAGCCATCGGAGTGACAGACTACCGCGCCTTCTGCGACAGTGCCCCTGTTCTCGAACGCTATTGGGCAGAACATTCGGGCATCGGCTGGATAGGGCGCAACGACCAACTGGTCATTCCACATGCCGGGAGCATGTTTTTTCTCGGTGAACTGTTTGTCATGGATGATGTCGACGCGTATGACTCACCGTGCAAAAACCGCTGTGGCACATGCCGCAAGTGCATCGATGCCTGTCCCACAGGATGCCTCGGACATGACAAGTTCGACGCAGAAAAATGCCTGAGCTACCAGACCATAGAGAACCGCGGAGAACTCTCCGAACTGGCGAAAGACAAGATGGGCGACACGTTCTACGGCTGCGACAGGTGCATAACGGCATGTCCGTGGAACCGCTTTGCCGTGCCCACCAGCGTGGAAGAGTTCCTGCCGAAGGACGATTTGCTGCGGATGACACGCGAAGACTGGCGCAATCTCACAGTGGAACAATATCGGCAGCTGTTCAAGAACTCCGCTGTGAAACGTGCGAAATTCGAGGGGCTCAAACGCAACATAACCGCAGCGCTCGACAAAGAGTAGCCGCCAGTTTGAGCAGAGCCGTCACTGACTACAGAAACGGTGACAGCAAGTGGGCGAACCAACCGCGGAACTTCTGCCAAGGTGTCCGGAATTCATTCCATGTTTCGGGGGTCAGATAGAACGAATCTTTCTTTTCCGCGTCGAACAAGTCGTCCAGTTGCTTTGTGGTGCAGGCGTCCACGATAACCGCATTGTCCTCATAGTCCCACCTCAACGAGCGTGCGTTCAGGTTGGCAGAGCCGACAGTGCAGAACTGACCGTCCACCATTATTATCTTGGTGTGGTGAAATCCCGGCTTGTAGAGCCACACGTCGCAACCCTTCTTCATCAGTTTGTGCGCATTGTAGAACCCGCAGTCCGGCGTGAGCGGCACGTCATTCTTCACGCTGAGCATTATTTCCACCTTCACTCCGCGCTTGACTGCCCTTTTGAGAGCTTTCTTCAGTCTGGGCGATAGGGTGAAGTAGGGGTTGATAATCTTTATGTTGCTCTTTGCGTCGTCAATGGCATTCTCGTAGAAACACCTGATTATGTCGTTGGTACGGCGCGGCACCCGGTTGATGATACCCACCGTCTTGTTGCCCGCCGACGGACATTCGTCTTCCTTCAGACCATAGAACTGGCTGCCGCCGGACTGGCCGCCCTTGTAGTATTTCCCGTCAGTGAGGAGTTCACCCGTCACGTTGTACCACGTCTCAAGGAATATCTCCTGGAGCGTGTTCACGCAACTGCCCTCGATGCGACAGTGCATGTCGTGCCATTCTCCCACCTGTTCAGTGCCGGTAATGTAGTAGTCAGCGATGTTCATGCCGCCCGTATAGGCTATCTTGCCGTCGATTACGACAATCTTGCGGTGGTCTCTCGAAAAGACATGGTTTACCCACGGAAACTTTATCGGGTCGAATTCATATATCTGGATGCCCTTGCTGCGGATAAACTCAAGGTCCTTCGACTTGAGCGGACGGTTGTTCGAGGAATTGCCGAAGGCATCGTAAATGAGACGCACCTCGACACCCTGCTTCACTCGTTCCTCCAAATGGTGCAGCAAGAGATGCACTATGGAGTCATTCCTGAAATTGAAATACTCCATGTGGATGCTCTCCTCTGCCTGGTCGACTGCGGCAAGCAAGTCCTGGAATTTCTCCTTTCCACTCTTGAGCAGCACCACCTTGTTGTCTGAAGTAAAGGTTATGCCTTTCTGCTCCAACTGGCTAACAATCATCGAGTCTGCCCTCGTGTCCACTACTTTATGTTCTCTCATCTGCAATGCCCGTTGAGCGTAACTGTCCAATGCACCGATTACAATAATCAGAAACGGAAGTGTGACGCATCTTTTAACTGTCGTATCACGCAAAAACCGTGCCGCAAGACTTGCCAGCACCGCACTCCAGGTTCCGGATCTGGCGGTCTTTTCCTTACGGGTAGAAATATGTTTCATTGGCAAAACTGTATTCTTTTCAGGTTGTAACAATTTTAATGCAAAGATAACAATTTTGAATTAAAACTCTAACACCTCTTTATATTATTGCGCCAAGCGGTCTGCCGATGTCCCGAAAACGGTGCTTCCGCAATGCGAAAACACCGTTCGTGTGAGCGTACAACGGCTGATGTACGCCTGTGCGGCATTTGCCACACACGTTCACGGCATTTGCCACATGCATGGACGGCATATGCCGCACGACTGCCATAATGCCGCTTTTGTGCCGTCACTGCGCAGTTTCTGCGCCGGTGCAACGCCGCTTCCGCCTTGCCTGACACGTTTTTACGGCAGAGGTGAGCGATTGTCGCGGTATGTGTGTCGGGGTCTCCTTTTTTTTGACTACATTTGCAGACGCAACAGAAACCAATGATACTATGGCAGAAAAAGGAAACACTTGGACGCATCTCATAGGCGTTGTCTTTGCCCTTTCCTCCATCTGGATGGTGTGGCCGGCAGTGCATGCCGGTTGGCAAATGGCTCTCGGAGTAATCTTCTTCATAGCCGGCATGTTCGTGATGTTCCTGTCGAGCACCCTCTACCACTGGGTCCGGCCCGGCAAGGCAAAGGCTCTGCTGCGCAAGTTCGACCACATCAGCATCTATGTAATGATAGCCTGCTCCTACACGTCGATATGTGTTGGAGTGGTGGGAGGCTGGCTCGGGTGGTCGATGTTTGCCCTCCAGTGGCTGCTGGTCATCTTCGGGACGGTCTATAAAATCGTGGCTTTGGGCAAGTATCCGCGCCTTTCGCTCGCCATCTACCTGCTGATGGGCTGGAGCATCCTGCTGATGATAAAGCCGGTAGTGGAATGCATGTCCACTCTGTCATTAGTTTTCATTCTGTTCGAAGGGGTGTTCTACTCAGCCGGAACATATTTCTATGCACACGACAAACGGCGGCATTACCATGCCATTTGGCATGTGTTCGTGCTCTTGGGGGCTATTGCCCATTGGAGTGCAGTGCTCACCATACTGATTTCCAAATCCTGACGGCAGAGCCAACGGCACGCAGACGGGCGGCAGACACTTATGTAAAAAGATTTGAACGGAGTATGATCAACTACGACTTGAGAAAGATAAAGGCTCTGATATTCGATGTCGACGGTGTCCTTTCGTGCGAAACGGTCAACATGTCGGCGTCCGGCGAGCCGCTGCGCACGGTCAACGTGAAAGACGGCTACGCCATACAGCTCGCCGTGAAACTCGGATTGCACATCGTCATCCTGACCGGCGCGAGAAGCGAAGCTGTAAGAATGAGATACGAGGCACTGGGAGTAGGGGACATTTACACCGGATGTACGGTAAAGATGAAGACGTACAGGGAGTTCACGGAAAAGTACGGCTACACGGACGAAGAGATACTCTACACGGGCGACGACATACCCGACTACGAAGTGATGTCTGCCGTCGGATGCCCCTGTTGCCCCAAGGACGCATGCCAGGAGATAAAGGATGCGAGCGTCTATGTCAGCGACAAAGCCGGCGGAAAGGGATGCGGCAGAGACATAATAGAGCAAGTGCTCCGCGCACAAGGCAAGTGGATGGCCGGCGGCGAGGCATTCGGGTGGTAACGTTTTACGCCAAACAACAAGATGAAAAAGATAATCCTTGCAAGCAACTCACCACGCCGGAAGGAACTTCTGGCCGGTTTGGGCTACAATTTCGAAGTGAAAGTGAAGAAGGGGATAGACGAAAGCTATCCCCAGAATCTGCCCGTGACGGATGTGGCGGAATACATCTCGCGCAAGAAAGCCTCAGCCTACGCAGTCGGCAGCGACGAAATACTAATCACGGCAGACACCGTCGTGGTGCTGGGCGACACAGTGCTTGGCAAGCCGAAGGACGCCGATGACGCCGCACGGATGCTGCATGCTCTCTCCGGCAACACACATCAGGTGATAACCGGATGCTGCATCAAGACCGCAGAAACGGAGAAACACTTCTCGGTAGTCACCGATGTCACTTTCCGCGAACTTACCGACGAGGAGATTGACACGTATATCTCACGCTACAAGCCCTACGACAAGGCAGGCTCCTACGGCATACAGGAGTGGATAGGCTATATCGGCGTGACCTCCATCAACGGCAGTTACTTCAACGTGATGGGGCTGCCAGTCCAGCGCATATACGACACCTTGCAAAGTTTGTAAACGTTTGTGGAAACTTCCGTACAAACATAAAAACTTTCTTAAATATTGGAAAAGAGCATTTAATTTAATGTTTATTAGATTGCCAATCCGCCCAAGCTACGATATTTTGTTATAATTTTGTAGTGATTTAGGACAAGTCCTATGTCACGAAAACAAGAAAACTGTAACAACAAATATTATGGCAGAATCAATCGATATTCAGGAATTGAATGCACTCATCCGTCAGCAGAGCGGATTCATCAATGCAATCTCCGCCGGCATGGACAAGGTGATTGTCGGACAGAAACACCTCGTTGACTCACTCTTAATCTCGCTGCTGAGCGACGGCCACATCCTCCTTGAGGGTGTTCCGGGACTTGCCAAGACCCTCGCTATAAAGACTTTGGCAAAGCTGATATCCGGCGACTTCTCGCGAATACAGTTCACTCCCGACCTCTTGCCTGCCGATGTTGTCGGCACAATGATATACAGCCAGAAGGACGAGAAGTTCCAAGTGAAGCAAGGACCGGTGTTCGCCAACTTCGTACTCGCCGACGAGATCAACCGAGCTCCGGCAAAAGTACAGAGCGCACTGCTGGAGGCGATGCAGGAACACCAGGTAACGATAGGCGAAAAGACATTCAAACTGCCCGAGCCGTTCCTTGTCATGGCAACACAAAACCCGATAGAGCAGGAGGGAACATACCAGTTGCCCGAGGCGCAAGTGGACCGTTTCATGCTCAAGGTGGTGGTCAGCTATCCCACAATAGAGGAGGAAAAGCTCATCATGCGCGAGAACCTGGCAGGCGAAATGCCGCAGGTGACACCTGTATGCACCACTGACGACATCATGAAAGCGCGCAGCGTGGTGAACAATGTCTACATAGACGAAAAGATTGAGCAGTACATTGCCGACATCGTCTTTGCCACCCGCTATCCCGAAAACTACGGCCTGCCGGAGATGAAGGACATGATCACGTTCGGAGGTTCACCGCGTGCGTCCATCAGTCTGGCAAAGGCGGCAAGGGCATACGCATTCGTCAAGAACAGAGGATATGTCGTTCCCGAGGACGTGAGAGCCGTTGCTCATGACGTGCTGCGCCACCGCATCGGCCTGTCATATGAGGCCGAAGCCAGCAATGTGACGAGTGAGGAGATTGTAAGCAGGATAATAAACAGTGTGGAAGTGCCCTGATGAGCCGCCGCTTGCCAAAAACGCAATCAGGGAAAACCGTAACCGGAAGATAACAAACCATTGTTGTTGACTAAGGAAAGACATGGATACTTCTGAACTGTTGAAGAAAGTCAGGAAGATAGAGATAAAGACTCGCGGACTGAGCCAGAACATCTTTGCAGGCGAATACCATTCGGCGTTCAAGGGACGCGGCATGGCATTCAGCGAGGTAAGGGAATACCAGTTCGGCGATGACATCCGTGACATCGACTGGAATGTGACCGCCCGTTTCCACAAACCGTACGTTAAGGTCTTTGAGGAGGAACGCGAGCTCACCGTGATGCTGATGATTGACGTTTCCGGTTCATTGGATTTCGGCAGCCGCCGACAGATGAAACGCGACATGGCAACGGAGATTGCCGCCACCATAGCATTCTCTGCCATGCAGAACAACGACAAGATTGGCGTCATCTTCTTCTCCGACCGCATAGAGAAATACATACCCGCAAAAAAGGGCAGAAAGCACATCCTGTACATCATAAGGGAAATGTTGGATTTCCAGCCTGAGAGCCGGAACACGGACATAACCTTGGGCGTGGAGTTCATGACCAAGGTGCTGAAACGCAGAAGTACGGTGTTTCTGCTGAGCGATTTCTATGACAAGCAGTCGTTCCAGAAACAGTTGCAGATAGCAGGACAGAAGCATGACGTCATGGCAATCCAGATTTATGACCCGCTGGCAAAGGAGTTGCCAAATGTGGGACTGCTGAAAGTGGAGGATGCGGAAAGCGGACGCGAGATGATAATCGACACGTCGTCGGCCAAGTTGCGTATGCGTCATGCCAAGCTCTGGCATGAAAGGCAGCAGCGACTGAGAGACGATTTCGCCAAAAGTAATGTGGACTGGACAAGCATAGCCACAGACGGCGACTACGTGAAAGCCATGATGCAGTTATTCAAAATGCGATGAGGAAGATTTGTAACCTTATATTATTGTTTGCCGTTTGCGTCTCGGCACATTCACAGAGTGTGTCGGTGGAGGCAAGGCTTGACTCTGTCGCCATTATGATCGGGCAGCAGGTGGGGATGACCATCACCGTCATCTCGCCGGATGACAAGGTCGTGCAGATGCCGGCAATGCAGCAGAGCCAGTACATCACCCCGGGAGTCGAGATTGTGGATGTGGCTAAGGACGACACGGCAGAGGTGTCTGACGGCAGGAAAATCACACGCCATGTACAACTGACCAGCTTCGATGAGAACGCATACATGATACCTGCGCAAACCATTAAAGTAGGAGGAAAGGCGTACAAGACTAATCCGTTGGCACTGAAAGTCATAACAATGGATGTCGACACACTGCATCTCAACCAGTTCTTCCCTCCGAAGGACGTGCAGGACAATCCGTTCATGTGGGAGGAATGGAGTCCTTTGTTTTGGCTAAGTACGATACTTCTTCTGCTGATAGCCATAGGCGTGTACCTGTATCTGCGCTACAAGCAGAACAAGCCCATAATAAGCAGGATACTGATAGTAAAGCATATCCCAGCACACCAGAAGGCTCTGACGGCAATCGACAAGATAAAGCAAAACCGGATGCAGAACTCGGAAAACCAGAAAGAGTACTACACCCAGTTGACAGACACCCTGAGAAAATACATAGAGGAGAGATTCGGTTTCTCCGCTATGGAGATGACGAGTACAGAAATCATAGCAAGGTTGCGCAATACGGGTGACCCGACCATGATAAGCGAACTGAGGGAGCTGTTCAATACCGCCGACCTCGTGAAGTTCGCCAAGCACTCCACGCTTATCAACGAGAATGACCTGAACCTGGTGAATGCCGTGAACTTCATCGACCAGACCAAGACTCAGGAGAAAGAAACGGAGGAACGCATCGTCCCGAAACTTAGCGAGAACGACAAGCGAATACAGGAAAGCAGGAAACTGATAAAGATTTTGCTCGCCATAATCGCGGTTTTGGCAATCTTCGTGTTCTGCTTCGTTGTCTATAACGCAATGATGCTGTTGTAAAGGAACTGACAAATGGAATTTGCTAATAAAGAATATTTCATACTGCTGATACTGCTCGTGCCCTACGTGCTGTGGTATTTCCTGTACCGCAAGCACAGGGAACCCTCAATGCGAATCAGCGACACGTCGGCATACATCGACGCTCCCAAGAGCTGGCGCATACGTATGCTGCACGCCCCGATGCTTTTGCGGTGCATAGCTTTTGTCCTCGTGGTCGTCATTCTGGCACGTCCACAGACCCACAATGCCTGGGACAACCGCTCGGTAGAGGGCATTGACATAATGCTCGCAATGGACATATCGGCCTCGATGTTGGCAGAAGACCTCAAGCCAAACCGTATGGAAGCCGCCAAAAACGTGGCTTCGGAATTTATCGCCGGCCGTCCGGATGACAATATCGGACTGACGATATTCGCAGGAGAATCGTTCACGCAGTGCCCGATGACTGCCGACCACGCTTCACTTCAGAACTTGCTGCACGGCGTGCGCATGGACATGGTGCTGAAAGGACTGATTCAGGACGGCACGGCAGTGGGAATGGGACTGTCAAACGCCGTGTTACGGTTGAAAGACTCCAAGGCAAAAAGCAAGGTGGTAATCCTTCTCACGGACGGAGCGAACAACTGCGGTGACATATCACCTATGACTGCGGCACAGATAGCCAAAAGTCTCGGCATCCGTGTCTACACCATCGGTGTCGGCACAAACGATGTCGCACCTTATCCGATGCAGGTGGCAGGAGGCGTGCAGTACATATACCGCCCTGCGGAAGTGGACACCAAGACGCTGAAAGACATAGCGGCGCTGACCGACGGCAACTACTACCGCGCGACAAACAACAAGGAACTGAGAAAAATATATTCCGACATAGACAAGCTCGAAAAGACAAAACTCACCGTGAAAAAGTTCTCCAAGAGGTACGAAGCCTATATGCCTTTTGCATGGGGAGCATTGTTTGTATTGCTGCTTGAAGTACTGTTGAGGATATCAATACTAAGGAGAATACCGTAATGTTGAGATTTGAGAACCCTATATTGCTATGGTTGCTTGCCGTCATTCCTGTGATGGCACTGATCAACCTGTGTATGTGGCAATGTCAGAAAAAGCGGTATAAGCGCCTTGGAGACAAGAATCTGCTGAAGCAGATGATGCCGGGAATATCAAAATACCGCCCGACGGTGAAGTTCTGGCTGATGATGTCGGCCATAGCACTCACCGTCATCATACTTGCAAGACCCCAGATGGGAAGCAAGATTTCGCATGAGAAGCGAAACGGAATCGAGATTATCATCGCCATGGACATAAGCAACTCCATGAAAGCAGAGGATGTCGTGCCCTCCCGTTTGCAGAAAAGCAAGATGATGGTGGAGAACCTCATAGACAAGTTCTCCAATGACAAGATAGGTCTGATAGTGTTTGCCGGCGACGCATTCGTGCAGTTGCCAATCACAAGCGACTATGTGTCAGCAAAGATGTTCCTGCAAAACATCGACCCGTCTCTTATCGCTTCGCAAGGTACGGACATAGCCCACGCACTCAATCTTGCATCCAATTCGTTCACGAAATCGAATGTCGGCAAGGCCATTGTCGTCATAACTGACGGCGAAGACCACGAGGGTGGGGCGGTGGAAGCCGCCAAGGCTGCCCACGACAAGGGCATGAACGTATTCATACTGGGTATTGGAGACGTCAAGGGTGCGCCCATACCGAATGGCGAAGGCGGATACATGACCGACAATTCCGGCAATACTGTCATGAGCGCACTTAATGAACAGATGTGCAAAGAGATAGCACAAGCCGGACAAGGCAAGTATATACATGTGGACAACACGGGGGATGCGCAGGATATGCTGAACGTCCAGTTGACAAAACTCCAGAGCGGAGAAACCGAAAGCGTGGTGTACAGCGAATATGACGAGCAGTTCCAGGCTGTCGCTATCATGCTGCTGTTGATACTCATAATAGAGGTTTGCGTGATGGAAAGCAAAAATCCATTGTTGGCAAACGTGCGCATATTCAGAAGGAAAGGAAAGAACAAATGATGAGAATCTTTGTTATAGGCATATTGATAGGCAGTTGCATCACAGCCACTGCACAGACCGACCGCCAGCATATCAGAGATGGCAACCGGCTATACCGTCAACAGAAGTTCGACAAAGCGGAAGTTGACTACCGGAAAGCCGTGGACAAAAACAACAAGAACCCTCAAGCGTATTACAATCTGGGATGCGCCCTCATGCAGCAACAGAAGGACTCTCTCGCGATAGTCAACCTTGAAGCGGCAGGCAAACTTGAGACAAGCAAGATGCGGAAAGCGAAGGTGTATCACAACATCGGCGTGATATGCCAGGGACACCAGATGTTTTCCGAAGCGATAGAAGCATACAAGGAAAGTCTGAGAAACAATCCTAAGGACGACGAAACCCGGTATAACCTTGCCTTATGTCAGAGACAACTGAAGAACCAGAAGAATGACAAGAACCAGAAGAACAATAAGGACAACAAAGACAAGGACAAAAACAATAGCGGGAAGGACAATCAGAACAAGCCAGACCAAGACAAGAAGAATAACGATAACAAGCAACAGCAGAAACAACAGGAAGAACAGATGAGCAAGGAGAATGCCGAACAGTTGCTGCAAGCGGCATTGCAGGAAGAAAAGAACACGCAGCAGAAAATGAAGAAGCAGCAGGCTATGCCACAAAAACGAAGACTGCAAAAGAACTGGTAACCTCGTAAATTCTGTGAATCATACATTTTTGCGCAAAATGAAACGGACATTGTTTATATTGTTATGTGTTGTCGCCCAACTCTATCTGCATGCTCAGACCATCTCTGTGCAGGCACCTTCACATGTGTCATGTGGCGAGAATTTCCGCATATCATATATCATTCCCACCCAAGACGTGGAGAATTTCAGAGCTGGAAATGTGCCGGAGGGACTTGAAGTGATAACCGGACCGTACACGTCACGTTCTTCGAGTTTCCAGATGGTAAACGGACACACTTCAAGTTCATCGTCCATAACATACACCTACACCCTGTACGCCGCAAAGAACGGCACTTACACCATACCGGCAGCAAGGGCAGTGGTTGGCGGAAAGACAATTACTTCAAGCCAAGCGAGGATAACAGTGTCGGGCAGCGCACCCCAGTCAAACAGACAGGGAGCACCGAGGATGCACGGTTCTGACGCTGATGACCTGCGACCGGCAGGCACTCCAATCTCCGGAAGCGACCTGTTCATACGGGTCAGCGCAAACAAAAAGACCGTACACGAACAGGAACCGATTCTCCTGACATACAAAGTATACACACAGGTAGACCTTACACAGCTTGAGGGAAAGATGCCTGACCTTACCGGTTTCCATACTCAGGAGATACCATTGCCACGTCAGAAGAGCTTCTCCGTAGAGAATATCAACGGGAAAACCTACAAGACCGTCACCTGGAGCCAGTATGTCATGTATCCGCAAATGACCGGCAAACTGCAGATACCAAGCATTGTGTTCAAGGGAATCGTCGTTCAGAGAAACCGCAACGTAGATCCTTTCGAGGCATTCTTTAACGGTGGTTCTGCCTATATGGAAGTTAAGCGGAACGTTGTGGCTCCTGCAGTCACGATACAGGTTCTGCCCTTGCCGAAGCGACCGGCAGGTTTTTCGGGTGGAGTGGGCAAATTCAGCATTTCCTCCACCGTGGACAAGGCGGAAGTGAAGGCTGGTGACCCTGTCAATCTGAGCGTAACTATCAGCGGCACAGGCAACCTGAAACTGCTGAAGCAACCAGTTCTGTCATTGCCAAAGGACTTTGACAAATACGACCCGAAGGTCACCGACAAGACCAAACTCACCCAAAACGGAGTAGAGGGAAGTATGGTGTATGATTATCTTATTGTGCCGAGAAACCAAGGGACATACACTATTCCGTCGGTAGATTTCGTGTACTATGACACGTCCACGGGCGACTACAAGACACTGAAGACCGATCCGATAACCATTAAGGTGCTGAAAGGCGACGGAAAGAGCCATGTTACGGATTTCTCCGCCACAAATGACAATGACATACACGGCATAAAGACAGGTAATGTGACACTCAGCAAGAAAGGCGACTATTTCTTCGGCAGTGTGGGATATCTGGCTTTGCTGCTCATCCCAATGCTTGTGTTCGCCGTGTTCGCAATAGTTTTCCGCAAGCGTGCACTGGAGCAAGCCAACATCATAAGGATGAAAGGGAAGAAGGCAAACAAGGTGGCAACCAAACGTCTTCGCCTCGCAGCCGCACTGATGGCAAAGGGCAAGCAAAACGAGTTCTATGATGAGGTGTTGCGTGCACTGTGGGGCTATGTCGGCGACAAGCTCAACATACCCGTAGAAAACTTGTCAAGGGACAACATAACGGAAGAACTCAGCGCAAACAACATTGATGAAACGACCAGAAACGCATTTGTCGAAGCCATCGACGAATGTGAGTATGCACGCTATGCACCAGGAGACCCCAAGGGAAAAATGGATGCGGTGTACGGCAAAGCGGCTACTGCCATCACGGAAATAGACAATATGCTGAACTTGAAAAAGAAGAACGTTTCCGGCAAGAAGACACTTATGCTTGCCTTTATGTTTATGGTTTGCATTTCTGCCAATGCCGTTGTGACGAAACAAATGGCTGACGCCGAATATGCAAAAGAGAACTATCAGGAGGCCATTAAGCAATACAACGAGATACTGAAAGACGGAGTTTCCGCCGATGTTTACTACAACTTGGGAAACGCCTACTTCCGCACGGGAAACATCACACAGGCCATATTGGCATACGAACGTGCCGAAAAATTGGCTCCGGGCAATGATGACATAAGATTCAACCTCCAGTTTGCAAGAAGCAAGACACCCGACAAGATAACGCCGCAGCCAGAGATATTCTTTGTCACATGGTACAAGTCACTGGTGAATCTTACCGACAGTGACACTTGGGCAACAATCTCTATTGTGTCATTCATATTGACCCTGATTCTGTTTTCGCTGTATTTGTTCGGTCCGAATGCCACGTTGATACGCGGAGGCTTCTATTCAGGAGTGTTGTGCCTGCTCTGCTTTTTGGCGACAACATTCTTGGCATGGCAGCAGAAGGTTCAGTCGGAAACACATGACGGAGCAATAATCACCGCCCCAACGGTCACTGTAAAGAACACTCCGTCCGCAAGTTCCGCCAACAGCATGGTGCTTCATGAGGGGACAAGGGTGGACATCACCGACCGGACAATAAAAGGCTGGCTCGGCATACGCCTTACCGACGGACGTGAAGGTTGGCTACACACAAACGACATCGAAGAAATCTGAAAACAAATGGTTGACTTTACCGCCCTGACATATAATTTTGACCTTCCCATAATGCAGGTTCTCCAAGGTTCGGACTCTATCTTCTGGGATAAGTTTATCCTTGTGCTGACCAGTGCGCCGACATGGATACCGTTCTATCTGGCACTTGTATTCATGGTGATCAGGAATAACGAGACATTCAAACAGATGGCTCTTGTCATCGGCTTTGCCTTGTTTGCCGTCGCCTTATCCGACTATGTGGTGGACGTTTTGGTAAAACCTAACTTCATGCGTTTCCGTCCAAGCCGTGACCCGGCACTACGTTACACCATTGACATAGTAAACGGTTGCAGGGCAGGAGCATACGGTTTCTTCTCCGCACACGCCTCTAACACGATGGCAATAGCACTGTTTTTCTGTATGGCAGTGAAGAGTAGGCTGCTGGGTTTCACCATGATTGCATGGTCTTTGCTGAACTGCTACACGCGAATTTATCTCGGCGTTCATTATCCGAGCGACGTGCTTGTCGGCATCGTGTGGGGTTGCATCGTCGCATTCATATCTTACGGAATCTATCATTTCATAAAGAAGAAAGTCAGCGTAAAGGCAAACTACATATCAAACCAATACACTGTAGAAGGATATTCATACCAAGACATATACATAGTGCTGACAGTAATGGTCCTGACATTGCTGTATGCCATGTTCCGTTCCATATTTATACTGTAAGCCATGGTATCTCCAAAACACATACATATAGCGGATTACGATTACAACCTGCCCGATGAGAGAATAGCGAAGTTCCCGTTAGAGCAACGGGATCAGTCGAAGTTGCTTATATATAATAAAGGTGTAATCAGTCAGACCGTATTTTCAGAACTGCCAAAATATCTTCCGGCAAAGAAGTTAATGGTGTTCAACAACACCCGGGTCATCCAGGCGAGACTGCATTTCAGAAAGAATACGGGAGCCCTCATAGAGGTCTTTCTGTTGGAACCTGCCGTTCCCGCTGACTATGAACAGAACTTTCAGACAAAAAGTTCTTGTTCTTGGTATTGCATGATTGGCAATCTGAAGAAATGGAAAGAAGGTACTGTCGTACGCAGTTTCAAGTATAAGGACACCGAACTGACACTGACAGCCACGAGAGGAGAAATGCACGGAACATCACACCAAGTGCTGTTCACCTGGGATAACCCCGAAGTCAGTTGGGCAGAGATACTTGATATGGCAGGAGAACTGCCTATACCGCCGTATCTGAACCGCAAGGCAGAGGAGTCGGATAAGACAACCTACCAGACAGTATACTCTAAGATAAAAGGTTCGGTGGCAGCTCCGACTGCCGGACTGCACTTCACACCGGAAGTCCTTGCGGCGATAGACAGTGCCGGCATAGAGCGTGAAGAACTGACTCTGCACGTCGGAGCAGGAACGTTCAAGCCGGTAAAGAGTGAGGAAATAGAAGGACACGAGATGCACACGGAATTCATTTCCGTAAAAAGACAGACCATAGAGAAGCTCATAGAGTATGGAGCGGAGGCTATAGCAGTGGGAACCACCAGCGTAAGAACGTTGGAGAGTCTATACTATCTCGGGCTGAAAATCCATTCCGACAAGGACATTTCCGAAGACAAACTATATGTCAGACAATGGGAACCTTATGAGACGGAAGCGTCAATTACTCCGATAGAAGCACTAAAGGAAGTACTTGGTTATCTCGACAGACACTCGCTGCCGGTGCTGCACTCAAGCACACAGATTATAATTGCTCCCGGATACGAATATAAAATAGTAAAAATCCTAATTACAAACTTCCATCAACCAAAGAGCACACTGCTTCTTTTGGTCAGCGCATTTCTGAAAGGCGACTGGAGAAAAGTCTATGATTACGCATTGACCAATGAGTTTCGCTTCTTGAGTTACGGAGATTCCAGTTTGTTAATACCATAAGATCATGAAGATAGGAGATAAAGTCAGATTCCTAAATGAAACGGGTGACGGCAAGATTACCGGTTTTCAGGGGAAGAATATAGTTCTCGTTGAAGACAGCGACGGATTTGAGATACCGATGCAATGCAACGAAGTTGTTGTCGTAGACAGCGACGACTACAGCACTGCAAGTGTCGTCAAGAAGCAGCAAACACAGAATCGTGAAGGCGAATCCATAAAGCATATGCTGCTCAACTCGGATGATGAGGACGAACAACCGGACATTGAACCAATAGACAAAGAGATAACGTTCAGGCCTGCAGCGGAGGAACGGAAGGGAGGAAACAGTCTTTCCGCCTATTTGGCATTTGTTCCGTTGGATTCGAGAAATTTCTCCACGACCAACTTTGAGTGCTATCTTGTGAATGATTCCAACTATTATCTCCGTTGCTCCTGCCTTGTGGCAGAGAACAACAGTTGGTCTGTCGCGTTTGAAGAAGAACTGGAACCTAACACAAAAACGTTTGTGAAAGAGATTGAACGCAGCGAACTGAACGAACTGCAACACATCGCCATACAAATGCTTGCCTACAAAAAAGACAAGCCATTTACCCTAAAACCGGCAATAGATGTGCAGTTCCGGATAGATACAGTGAAGTTCTACAAACTCCATTGCTTTGTTCCTAATGACTTTTTCGAGCAACCCGCCTTGATGTTTACTGTCGTCGAAAACGACGAAACACCACAATCCTTGGCAATAGACCCGAAAAAACTGAAGCAGGAGATGTATGCTTCTGCGAACAAAGACAGTCATCCGAAAAAAGAATCTGCCAAGAGTAACCGTCCCGATGTCATTGTCGTGGATCTCCATGCCTCTGAAGTACTCGAAACTACTGCCGGCATGAGCAATGCCGACATACTCAAATATCAAATCAAAGTGTTTACTGACACACTTGCGGAGTATGCCAACAAAAAAGGGCAGAAGATTGTCTTCATCCACGGAAAGGGTGAGGGAGTGTTGAGAAATGCCATTATCAAGGAACTAAACTACAAGTACAAGCGTTATCAATACCAAGATGCTTCTTTCCGGGAATATGGTTTTGGAGCGACACAAGTGACAATAAGATAAAAGACAGACGGTCAGAACAATTAAGCTGTTATGAGAAATTTCGGATTCGTAAAAGTCGGAGCGGCTATTCCGTTCGTCCGGGTTGCCGACGTGGAATACAATGTCAGCCGAATAAAATCACTGATTGACCAAGCCGTAAAAGAAGGTGTTGACATCCTGACTTTCCCTGAGCTATGCGTCACAGGGTACACTTGCCAAGACCTTTTCCGTAATACGTTCCTTCTGGATGAAGCAGATGCCGCTCTTGAACAACTGAAGGACTACTGCCGGAACTTACCTCTCGTAACGATAGTCGGCGTTCCCGTGCGTCGTGACAACCGGTTGTTTAATGCAGCTGCAGTCATTGCAGGCGACTCATGCCACATTGTCAACAAGACCTACCTGCCCAATTACAACGAGTTTTACGAGAAACGGTGGTTCTCACCGGAGGAGTTTGAAAGTTCTCCACGTATATTCGAATTGCCGACAGGTGTCAAATTCGGAGTGGAGATATGTGAAGACCTGTGGTCGCCACTGCCTCCGAGCAGCCAGATAGCAGTTTCCGGAGCAGACATAATATTCAATCTCTCTGCATCAGACGAACTTATCGGCAAACACCAATATCTGCTCTCCCTCATCTCGCAGCAAAGTGCAAGATGCATGTCGGGGTATGTATATTGTTCGGCAGGATTCGGCGAGAGTACCCAAGACGTTGTTTATGGCGGAAACGCCATAGTGTATGAGAATGGCAACCAACTTGTTCGCAGCGAACGTTTCTCACTTGAAGAGCAGTTGATAACCGCTCAAATCGATGTGGAAAAGCTCCGTGCAGAAAGGCAGACAAACACTACATTCGGCCGTGTGCAGAGCCATTACTCTGCGAAAGCGGAGAACATCAAGTTGAACACAACTGCATCCACAACACCGTTTGTCCTTTCAAGAAACTTCAATCCTCATCCTTTCATCCCCGTAGCAACGGATATGAGAGCGTCATGTGAGGAAATTCTCAACATACAAGTAATGGGATTGGCCAAGCGTTTGCGCCATACCAACTGCCGGAATGTTGTTCTCGGCATCAGCGGAGGATTGGACTCCACTCTCGCATTGCTTGTCTGCATAAAGACATTCGACAAGTTAGGTCTCGACCGACATGGCATCCATTGCGTCACCATGCCAGGTTTTGGCACGACCGACCGCACGCACGACAATGCCATTGCACTCATGAGCAGTCTCGGTGTCACCCAAAGAGAAATCAGCATAGTACCCGCAGTGGAACAGCATTTCCGCGATTTGGGACATGACAAGGATGTGCATGACGTGACTTACGAGAACTCTCAGGCTCGCTATCGCACGATGTTACTCATGAATATATCCAATCAGGTCGGTGGACTTGTCATTGGAACGGGCGACTTGTCGGAGTTGGCGCTGGGTTGGTGTACCTATAATGGTGACCACATGTCCATGTATGGTGTCAACGTCAGCATTCCCAAGACACTCGTCCGCTATCTTGTCGCCTATGTGGCGGAGAATGAAATGGATACAGAATCAAAGAAAACGCTCATCGACATAATCGATACTCCCATATCTCCAGAGCTTATTCCTGCCGACAGTGAGGGGAACATAAAGCAGAAGACAGAAGATCTTGTCGGTCCATACGAACTGCATGACTTCTTCCTCTACTATTTCCTGCGCTTCGGTTTCGCCCCTTCCAAGATCCGGATTCTGGCAGAAAAGGCGTTCGACGGAACCAATGGAGTCTGCTACAACACCGCAACAATTGACAAATGGCTTAGAGTATTCTTCCGCAGATTTTTCTCCAGCCAATTCAAGCGCTCTTGTTTGCCGGACGGACCTAAGGTCGGAAGCGTAAGCCTTTCACCCCGTGGAGATTGGAGGATGGCAAGTGATGCCGTATCAAAGTTGTGGACGGATGATATTGAGAAAAAATCTTAAAAGAACGGAAGTCGAGTTTAGCTTATAAAATCTTTTACTAACTTTGCGGTGAAAGAGATGGTTAACCAAGACGCAGAATAACATTTCCAATATGAGCAAGTATAATATCACAGAAATCAAACCAAAGGCTGCGCATTATCGTACGCTTGTCAATCCAGTGTTAATGGATGAATTGAAGGACAAGATTATTGGAAAAATCCTTGTCGAAAAGAAGTACAAGCAAAAGAACTACTCTGCACAGACCTTAGCAGAGGAGCTTGAGACCAACACGCGTTATATCTCGGCGGTGGTCAATGTCAAGTTTCACATGAATTATACTTCCTTCGTCAACAAGTATAGAGTGGAGGAAGCGATGTCTCTTCTCTCTGATCGGCGATATGCAAAACTCACCATGGAGGACATCTCCGATATGGTAGGGTTCTCCAATCGCCAGTCTTTCTATGCCTCATTCTTCCGTATTCTCGGCATTACTCCGCTCGCATACCGCCGCAACAACATGCCGGTGGAAGAGAAAAAGACGGAAAGAAAACTTTCAAAAGCCAAGAAACGGAAAACTGTAAAGAAAGCTAAGAAAAAGCGAGTATCAACAAAAACAGTAAAGAAAGACTGATTTCCGGTCCGCGACACTAACCGGTCACTTACGTTTGCGGACTGACATACGACTAACAATGCAGGACTTTAACTATACGGACGAACGCTTTGCAGACATTCAGATGCTGCGCTATCGGCTGGGAGACTTTTCTTCTCTGTCGCAGAAACAAAAGAAACTGGTTTACTATCTGTCGGAAGCCACATTGTGGGGACGTGACATAACATTCGACCAATTTGGCTTCTACAATCTCAAAATCAGAAAAACGCTGGAGGCTTTGTATGTTTCCTACACAGGTTCTCGGCAGGACGACAATTTCCAAGGTTTGGAAATCTACCTGAAACGTCTCTGGTTTTCCTCCGGAATACATCACCATTACGGACAGGAGAAGTTCATTCCCGGTTTTACTCCAGAGTTCTTCCATGACGCAGTAATGAATACTGACGAGAAGTTATTACCACTCGGAGAAGGTCAAAACCATAGAGAACTCATAGAAGAACTGACACCTGTATTGTTCGACAGCACCGTTCAGGCTAAACGTGTGTGCCTTGACCAAGGCGTAGATCAGGTGAGAGCATCCGCCTGCAACCATTATGTCGGAGTGACACAAGCCGAAGCTGAAGATTTCTATACGGCACTCAACAACAGTGTGGACGGTGATGCAAAACCGTCTTTCGGGCTGAACAGCACCCTCGTAAAGGAAGACGGAAAACTGAAGGAGATAGTTTGGTGTCTTTCAGGTAAGTATGGTCATTACATTGAAAAGATTGTCTATTGGCTGAAGAAAGCCGCAGAGGTCGCGGAAAACGACCAGCAGAAGAAATACATAGAACTTCTTGTGGATTACTACACCACAGGAAACCTTTCCACATTCGACAGTTATTCCATCGAGTGGCTTAAGGAGAAAGAATCCAGAATCGACTTTATCAACGGATTCATAGAGGTGTATGGCGATCCGTTAGGGGTTAAAGGCTCATGGGAAGGCATTGTGGAATACAAGGATTTGAAGGCTACGGAGCGCACACAAAAGATATGCGGCAATGCCCAGTGGTTTGAAGATCACAGCCCTGTAGACCCTCGTTTCAAGAAGAAAAAGGTACAGGGCGTTACCGCAAACGTCATTTGTGCGGCAATGCTTGGGGGTGATGAGTATCCGTCATCTGCCATAGGAATAAACTTGCCCAATGCGGACTGGATTCGTGCACGCTACGGCAGCAAGTCCGTTACTATCGGCAACCTCACGGAAGCATACAATCAGGCAGCCAAGGGCAACGGTTTCCGCAAGGAATTTGTCATTGACGAGGAAACAATTCGGCTCATTGACAAATACGGGGACGCTTGCGACGACTTGCATACTGACCTCCATGAATGTCTCGGACACGGCAGCGGACAGATTCTTCCGGGTGTTGATGCCGGTGCATTGAAGTCGTATGGCAGCACAATAGAGGAAGCCCGGGCTGACCTTTTCGGGCTTTATTACATGGCTGACGACAAGCTTGTGGAGCTTGGACTTTTGCCCGACCGTGACGCATACAAGTCGCAGTATTACACATACCTTATGAATGGTCTGTTGACACAGCAGGTTCGCATAAAGCCGGGGGCACAAATCGAGGAAGCGCACATGCGGAATCGTGCAATCATTTCACGTTGGGTGGCAGAGAGAAGCCATGGAAATGTTGCCCTGATAAACCGTAACGGGAAAACCTATATGGAGATTTCCGACTACGAATCCCTGCGTTCACTGTTCGCAGAACTGCTTGCCGAGGTTCAGAGAATCAAGAGTGAGGGCGACTATGACGCCGCCAAAGAACTGGTGGAAAACTACGGTGTGAAGCTTGACAAAACCCTTCACGAGGAAGTGCTACGCAGATACAAGGCTCTCAATATTGCGCCCTACAAAGGTTTCATCAATCCTGTTCTGACACCGGAAACGGATTCCGACGGTAACATCACGGATATAAAGGTCGACTATACCGAGCCATACGCAACCCAGATGTTACGTTACAGCCGGGACTATTCCCTGTAACATCCTGTTTAATTCACCGATAATTACTAACTATTAATACTATATTATGAATCTACTAAAGACTTTAGTGTTGTCTGCTTTTATGTCTGCCGCCAGCGGTTCGGCTCTTGCTCAGGATTTCACATGGACAGAAGAGGACGTGTGGACTGCGTATGATGCCTTTTTCAACAATTTTCTTGACAAAGGGCGTCGCATATACAAGGCTGATACAAAGCAACCTTCAGCCGGCCATCGCGGCAATGGCTATCGGGACAATGATGTGTCCGGATGTGCTGCTGCAATCTGGTGCCAGGCTCCATACTTCGATATGGCAATCAATGCGGTGAAACTTTCGCAAAAAAGCACGGTGCTCACAAAATCCAAAAAGACATTCTACAAGAACTGGATGTCATCTATATATAAAGGTGAAAAGAGCCATTACACCGATTTCAACTTTGATGACAACAACACAAACAACGGTTGGTTCATCTATGATGACATCATGTGGTGGACTTGCGCCTTGGCCCGCGCTTACGAATTCGACCCTTCTGTGAGCGACTATCTGAAGTACGCAGAAGCCAGTTTCTGCCGTGTGTGGTACGGCAGCAAGAGCGTAGGCGACACAGGTTCTTACTCTGACCCGACCGTAAGCGGTCAGACCGGCGGCATGTACTGGCAGTGGCAACCGATAGAGAATCCTAATCCCAACAAGAACGGTGACTATAAATCTGCCTGCATCAACTTTCCGGCGGTTTGTGCCATGTGTACTCTCTACCAGATAGTGCCCGAAGGACGTGAAGCGCCAACCGATGATTACCCCACATATCAGACTAAAGAGTTCTACAAAGAGAAGGCCATCGAAATCTATGCATGGGCAAAGGAGCACCTTGTACCCAATTCCGGTCGCGTGGCAGATGGTATGCACGGTGGCAATCCGGAATATTCCAACCACCTGTACAACCAGGCAACCTACATCGGAGCATCGTGTCTGCTCTACAAGATAACAGGAGAAAACCAGTATTTGCTTAATGCCAAGCAGGCTGTGGCATATACTATCAGGTCAATGTGCCAGAAAAATGCTGACGGAATCCGTGTTTTGCCTTACGAATCAGGCTACGAACAGGGAATCTATTGCGCCATATTCGCCCAGTATATGGATATGTTCATCAATGAACTCGGGCAGGGCAATCATCAGGACTGCAAGAAATGGCTTCGCCAGAACATCCAGCTTGCATGGAACAACAAGAACAGCAAGAATCTGAATAACGGCAAATTCAACGAGAAGACCACCGATGACGAGGTGATAGAAAGCTATGGAGCGAGTGCTATGCCGTCACTCATGCTTTTGTTCCAGGCGCAGGACGAACAGACCGACGGCATATCACAGGTGGAAGAACCGGTCAGAACAGCCGACAACGTCATATATTCCGTCGAGGGCAAAGCCCTGCGTGTGAATGCCGACATTGCGGATTTGGACACCCTCGGGAAAGGTATCTATATTCTGAATGGCGAAAAGTACGCCGTGAGATAAACCGTCAGAGTGATTTTACAGGACTTATGCTCCGTTGTGCTTGACGCATAACGGAGCATAAAAAATAAATAGAACGAATATGAAAAGACTTTTTATTGCTGTCGCAGCAGCATTGGTGATGCTTTCCTCATGCGGTGGAGCCAAAGATGACAGTTCTTCGGACAAAGCGGCAGGACAGGCTTCACTGGCAAAAATCGCAGGTATCAACTACAGCGAAACCACCGTAAACAAGAAGGAAGGCAAGACTGTGCTTGTCGTAAGTGCCAGTCCACGCAAGGTCGGCAATACCGATCTGCTTGCCGACGAATTTGCGAAAGGGGCTACAGAGGCCGGGGGCAAGGTGGAGAAAGTGTTTCTCGCCGACTACAACCTTGAGTTTCTGAGCGAGCAGGGGGCAAACCAGCCGAAGGACGTGTCCCACAACACCGATACATGGAGACTGGTGGAGAAATTCCTCAACGCTGATGTCGTGGCATTGGCATCGCCTACCTACTACATGAATGTCAACGACAGAATGAAGACGTTCATCGATGCCACCTTCCTCGCATCCGGTGATGAGCGCATGGGCGGCAAGGAGTTCTACTACATGACAGCCTGTGCACAGGCGGACGACAACACCGCAGAGTGGTGTTTCAACGGTTTCCGCGGGTTCGTGATGTGCCTTCCCAATCCCACAGAGCGCGGCTATGTGCGTGCAATAGGCATGGGCATGCCCGGTGCGGTAAAGGGTTCGGAGTTCATGAAACAGGCTTACGACCTCGGCAAAGGCATCAACAAGTAGACGCGTTCTTCCTTATTCTGTTTCTTAGACACATGCAAACCACATAGAGACAGAACACCAGGCAAAATCCGTTGCTGAGATACATCGGCGGATTGTTGAGCAATATGCCGGTAACAAACCACATTGCGATGCCCAACGACAGTATTATCTGCATGCCGATGGATATCCCTTCGGTGTTGTTTGTCCTGTATACGCTCCATGCCTGCGGTATCTGGCATATCGCCATACACACACCTGCGACTGAAGCTGTTATTGTTGCAATGTCCATAGCAAACCTTACTTTATATTCGGCTCTTCGAGTCCGATGCCCTTCTTCTTGTCAACGACCTTGAGAATCAAACCTATCACAAGGGCGGCAACGCCTAAGCCGGCAAGCATAATCAGCGGTGCAGTGTAGTTGAGCTGGGTCGGATCCGTAACTCCGACGTTTGTCTTGTCGAGCACTTTGCCGATAAGGAGAGGGAACAACCACAGTCCTATGTTCTGAATCCAGAAAATCAGGGCGTATGCAGAACCTATAATCTTCGGTTCTACGAGCTTCGGCACTGACGGCCAAAGTGATGCCGGAACCAGAGAGAACGAAGCTCCCAGCACGAGAATGGTCATGTATGCCACGATGACGCCGCCCACCTGATTGTTCTTGAACTCAGGAAGGACAAAGGCGAAAGTGAGGTGACATGCGATGAGAAGCAGCGAACCAAGTACCAGCATCGACGCTGCCTTGCCCTTATGATCCACATAGTTGCCCAAGATCGGGGTTATGCCGACGGCAAGAAGCGGGAATACGGCGAAGATGGACTCTGCCGACTGACGCATGTAACCCATGTAGCAATAAGACACAAGCGCAACTATCGAGATGCAGAGAGTAGCGTATTTTGCCGGCTTGTTCTTGATGAAGTTGAACGCAAAAGCCGTTGCAGCCACCACAAGCATAATTACATACTGCACGATAGTGACAGTTGACGATGCCCAAAATGAGCCTTCGGGCACGTCAGTGAAGGTCAGGTTGCACTGAAGCATATTTACCGCATACTTCTGGAACGGGAATATGGCGGAGTAATAGAGCACACAGAGCAGTGACACAAGCCAGAATCCTGCACTTGTGAGTATCTGACCGATATCGCTTATCTTGAACGGATCATCCTTTTCCTCTGCTTCTCCAGTCTGCGAATCAAGTTTTCTGTCCATGAAGAAGTACACCACAAGCATAATCATGGCGATGCAGAGAAGCACGACACCAAAGGCTACCGAACGTGAGACATTGACTGAACCGCCGAGTTTGGCGAAGAACGGGGAGAAAATCATACATGTAGCAACACCGAGGCGGGCGAGTGCCATCTCCGAACCCATGGCGAGTGCCATCTCGCGACCCTTAAACCACTTCACGATACCGCGGCTCACGGTGATGCCACCCATTTCCGAGCCGCATCCGAAAATCATAAAGCCGATAGCGGCAAGCTTGGCTGACGCCGGCATTCCCTCGTAGAAAGGACTGACACCGAGCTGTTCAAAAACGGGAATATGGTTGAGGTTGTTGGTAAACCAGGTCTCAAGACCGCTTCCGATAAAACTTTCACTGATGGCATAGTACTTTATCACAGCACCGAAAAGCATCACTCCACCTGAAAGGAGTGCAGTGAAGCGAACGCCCATCTTGTCAAGGATGATACCCGCAAAGATGAGGAAGAAAACAAAGACATTGAGAAATGTCTCCGCTCCCTGCATAGTTCCGAATGCAGTAGAGTCCCATCCCCGCTGTGAAGCCATAAGGTCTTTGATTGGAGACAGGATGTCCACAAAGATATAAGCACAGAACATGGCCAATGCCAACATGAGAAGCGCTGTCCAACGGAGGGCTGCCGAATCTCTTAAAGTTTTATTGATTTTCTCTGACATAATATTTGTTTGTTGTTGTAAGAGTTCTAATGAATCTGGTGATAACACTGTTGCCGCCTTATTTCAGCCACTTGTCGAGCCAACCGAAGAATGTGCGCTGCCAAAGTATGCCGTTCTGCGGCTTCAGCACCCAGTGGTTCTCGTCCGGGAACACAAGCAGTTGTGCAGGCACTCCCTTCAGTTTTGCGGCATTGAAAGCGCCGAGTCCCTGGTTGGTGTTTATACGGTAGTCCTTCTCTCCCTGGATGCACAGGATTGGCGTATCCCACTTGTCAACGAACTTGTGGGGAGAATTTTCGTATGTACGCTTGGCATTCAGTGACGCGTCCTTGTTCCAGTAGGCATCCTCATACTCCCAGTTGGAGAACCACACCTCCTCTGTATCAGTGTACATAGACTCCAAATTGAACGCTCCGTCATGCGAGATGAACGCCTTGAAACGCTTGTTGTGGTGACCGGCAAGATAGTAGACGCTGAATCCGCCGAACGATGCTCCCACACAACCGAGACGGTCTTTGTCTACATAGGTGAGGTTCTCGCAGGCGTCATCAATGGCGGAGAGGTAGTCCTTCATGCACTGACCAGTCCAGTCACCACTGACCTCCTCGTTCCATTTCATGCCGAAACCGGGCAAACCGTGGCGGTTGGGGGCAATGACCACATATCCCTGCGATGCCATAATCATGAAATTCCAACGGTAACTCCAGAACTGTGACACCGGACTTTGTGGTCCGCCTTCGCAAAACAGGAGGGTAGGGTACTTCTTGTTCGGGTCGAAGTTGGGAGGGAGAACAGCCCAATACAGCATATCCTCGCCGTTAGTGGTCTTTGCCCAATGCTCCTCGCACGAACCAGTCGGCAGTTGGTCGAGAATCTGCTTGTTCTCGTTGGTAACCTGAACGGTAAGGGTCTTTGTCATATCCTTGCCCGGAGTTATGAGATAAAGGTCTGCCGGGTGGAAATAATCGTGGCGCTCTGCAATGATCTGCTTCTTGTTTCCGACCATCTGGAGCGAGCCGAAGTCAGCGCAGAAATCCGTCACTTGCTTCAGTTCTCCTTTCTTTGTGACAGCATAGAGGTTCTCCACGGCATGCCACACACCTATGAAATAGAACTTCGCTTCCTTGTCGTCAGACCACACATAGTCATCAACATTGGAGTCGAATGTCTCTGTGACGTATTCTTTCTTTCCGTCTGCAAACGTGTAGACACAAAGTCTGTTGCGGTCACTCTCATATCCGCAGCGCTCCATACTTAGCCATGCTATCTGCTTGCCGTCGGGAGAGAACTTCGGATTGGTGTCGTATCCCACATTGCAGTCGCCGCTCAAATGGTTTATCTTCTGTGCGGCTATCGACTTTGTCGGGTCTATTGCCGGCTCTACATAACCTTCCGGCTTACACAGGTTCTTTGTTTTCCCTGTGCTTATATTATATAGGTATATGTCGGAATCGGTGGAAATGGCATACTGCACGCCCTCGCACTTCTTGCTGGAGTAGGCTATCGACTTTGAGTCCGGACTCCAAGCCAACTGCTCAATGCCTCCAAACGGAGCTACCGGACACTCGTAAGGTTCGCCCTCCATGATGTCGATGCCGTCGCTGACACCCTCTGCCGTAACGTCCGCAAGGAACGGATGGGCTATCGTTTCCACGTAATGGTCCCAATGGCGGTAGTTCAGGTCGTTCACCAAACGGCCGGTCGTCTTTGGCAAATCTGCCGGTTTCTTGGCTATAGCGCCATAGTAGGGCAGGGACTTGATGAGGATAACCTTTGTTTCATCTGGAGAGAAGCGGTATCCCTCGATGTCAATCTCGCTCTTGGTGAGCTGCTTTCGGTTCGTACCGTCAGCGTTCATCGACCACAACTGTCCCTCTGACAGGAATGCTATCTTGTGTCCTCCGTCTATCCATGCGGCATCGGTCTCGCTTTTCGACGAAGTAGTGAGCAGGCGTTGGTTGCTTCCGTCTATGTTCATTGTGTACAGCACATGATGGCTCTTGTTCTGTTCCACGCTGTAATATCCCACCTGATAGACCACCGTCTTTGCATCCGGCGACACTGCGTAACCGCTTATTCGCCCCATAGCCCAAAGGACTTCCGGGGTCATACGGCCGTTTTCCACCTTTATGTTGCTCTTGCCGATAACGGGAGAATCCTGCGCTGCGGCAACCGAATTTACTGTTGTGGCCATGACAAGTGCGGCTGATACCAATATTTTCTTCATTGCTTTACTTCTTTAAGCGGTTATTCATGTTCTTGCGACGTTGTTCCAGCTCGCGGCGCTGTGCCTCAAGTCTCTGCTGTTCCTCCTGCATTGCCTGCAGGCGACCTGCCAGTCCGGAGAGCTTCTTGCCAGAGTCCTTGTTCTCTTTGTAGCGTGCTTCGAGTTTGGCAAGCAACTTGTCTTCGTCCGTAAAGCGTCTGAGCGCCCACATTATGACGGCAGACATGAAGAGAGACACGAAGTAATAGAAGTTAAGACCCGATGAATAGTCGTTGAAAATGAAGAAGAACATGAGAGGCATAAGCATCATCATCCACTGCATCATCTTCATTTGCTCAGCCTGTTGACCCACCATCTGGTCTCTCTGTTGCTTCATCGTCATCCAGCTATACGCCAATTGTCCGACACAGAACAGGATACATGTGAGTGAGAGGTGGTCGCCTATGAGCCATATATTCTTGTCCCACTCGATGATAGGGTCGTAAGTCGACAGGTCGCTAATCCACAGGAAGCTCTGTCCGCGCAGTTCTATTGCGTTCGGCACAAAGTTGAACATGGCAATCCAGATAGGCATCTGGATGAGCGCAGGCAGACATCCCGCCATCGGCGACACGCCGTATTTCGCATACTCCTGCATCATCGCCTGCTGCTTCTGCATCTGTTGGTCCTCACCGTTATACTGCTTTGTAGCCTCATCGAGTTTCGGTTTGAGCACTCTCATCTTGGCGCTGCTCATGTAACTTTTCTTCACCATGGGGTAGGTTATTACCTTCAGCAGCAAGGTGATGAGTATGAGCACGATGCCCATGGGGATGTTGAGCGATGTCAGGAAAGAGAATACATATATGGTAAACCAGCGGTTGATCAGGCGGAACAGCGGCCAACCGAGGTAAACTATGCGCTCCATCTGCAGGTCTTTGCCGAATGAGCTTTCCTTCTCCACCTTTTGGAGCAGGCGGAACTCGTTTGGACCATAGAAGAACTCGAACTCTGACGGTTGCTTGCCGGTAGGATCAAACGAGGTGTTCATCTTCGCTCCGTACTGCTTCAGGTAACCTGAGTGCTTGTCCTGCGGTATTGATGTCATCTTCGAATTCTCCGCAAAGTTGTTCTTTGCAATCATTGCCGCAGAGAAGAACTGGCTCTTGAATGCCACCCAGTCGATCTTGTCGTCTATGTTTTCGTCGATTTTCTCAGATGTCTCGCTAAGTTGCTTTGTGCCGCCGTCCACCTTGTGATAGGTGAGCGTAGCGTATCTGTTTTCAAAGGTGTGGCCTTTCTCGTGCTGACGGCACATCTCCTCCCAGTCAACGACCATGTTGGTGGCATTCGGAGCGAACAGTCCCGCCATGCCGTTCACCGTCATCCGCATGCCGAGCAGGTGGTTCTTGCCGAGTTTGTAGTCAAGTACGAGCGACTTGCCTGCTCCTGCGTCGGCAGTGAAAGTGACAGTAGAGTCGGTAACGTTGGTAGCGTCGAAATACAAATCTGCCGTTGATATGTTGTCCGTTTTGGTGGACAGGGTGAAGTTCAGTTTCTGTGTGTTGGCGTCAAACAGTGTGACATCCTTGTCGCCGTTTCTGTCCTTGAAGTTCTTGACGACCGCTTTCTCCACGGTTGCGCCCTTGGAGTTCAGCGTCAGTGCTATTTTCCCGTTCGACAAAGTGACCTTTTGCGGAGTGCCGTTCATGGCTGCATAGAACAGCCTTGTGGTGTCTTCCACTGCAGCGGCGGTGTCCTTCTTCGCCTTGGCGGCCTCTTGCACTTTCCTTTTCTGCTCCTGTTGCTCCTTTACCATTGCTATGGAGTCCTGTCTGGCCATTTCCGCCATTTGCTCTTTCGACGGTTGTGACCACCACATATATCCGAAAAACACGACTCCAATCAGTAATAACCCTGTGACAGTATTCTTATCCATATTGAAACGAAATGTTCTTTTTGTTATACATTCAAGTTGCAAAGTTAGCTCTTTTTTGCCTACTGTGCAAACATGTTTCAGTTTTTATGCCTACCTTTGCAGTCGTTACTTTCAAGCAATAGAGATATGCGATATTTCACGTTATCTGTGTTCGTTGCACTGTCACTTGCTGCACCGGCGCAGAACAGGGCAAAAAGGGTGCACACACCCGTGGTTGTCGCCGAGAAGAGTGTGGCAGACAGATACCTGGATTCACTGCGGATATTCAGGGCGCGGCAGGATTCCGTACTCGTGGATGGCATATATATGCCAAAAGCCGAATCCCCCGAACCCGACGACAACGACCCTCGCTATTTCCGGATGTTCACCCCGCTGAATTTCTATCCCGACCTTGCACACCGCCATTTCTCGCTTTCGCCCGACGAGATGTACAAGTCTGACGACATGTACACCGTTGACCGTGCGATGATGAACATATATGTCTATCACCCGGCACTGGTGAAAAGCATCTACAGACCGGACAACCTGAAGTCGAAGAAGGACATAACAGTAGCGAAAAAGGAGATAGAAACCGCGCCGCCGACCAACGCCGTGGTCACGCCAGATGCCGGTGAGGTGGGCTTCAAACCTGTCGACATCATCATCAAGAGACCCAACTTCTGGAAGTTGTCGGGAGAGTTCTATTTCCAGACCATGCAGAACTACTACTCGAAAAACTGGTATCAGGGCGGCGAGAGCAACTATTCTGTACTGGGACGCGCCACACTGCAGGCGAACTACAACAACAAGAAGAGGTTCAAATGGGACAACAAACTGGAGATGCAGCTCGGTTTCCAGACCAACAAGAGCGACACCGTGCACGGCGTGAAGACATCTACCGACCTCATACGCTACACCGGCAACGTGGGACTTCAGGCCACCAAGAGGTGGTACTACACGCTCCAGCTCGTGGCGAGCAGCCAGTTCATGCGCAGCTTTGCGTCAAACAGCCACAATGTAAACTCCGATTTCCTCAGTCCGTTGAACGTCAACGTGTCTGTCGGTATGGACTATAACTTCAGCTGGCTGAAGAACAAGCTGACCGGAAACGTGCATCTTGCTCCGTTGGCATACAACTTCAGATATGTCGACAGGTTGAACCTGGCATCGAGAAACGGTCTCGAAGCCGACCATCACAGCAAGAGTGACTACGGTTCGACATTCACCCTGAACGGCAGATGGGTCATTTCCGACAACATCAGCTGGAACACCCGGCTCTACGGATTCACCTCTTACGAGCGCACGGAGCTGCAGTGGGAGAACACGATAAACCTGAAAATCAGCAAGCTCATCACCACGAGCATCTACCTCTACCCGCGTTTCGACGACTCCAACCCCGGACGCAAGGATGACGGACTGGGCTATTTCCAGTTCAAGGAATACACGTCCATAGGTCTCACATATTCGTTCTGACGCAGGACAACGCCGCCATGGGCGTTGCCGTTTCACCGTGCAAGCCGTCCCTGCAGGGCGTTCTTGCGGTGCGAAACCACCCTTCTTACGATAGCGGCTCAATTGTCGCACACGTTCACGGCATATGTCACACACGCTTGCGGCATATGCCGTGAACGTGTGTGGCATCCGGTGCACGACGACCCAAGCGCCGTTCTCGAACCGTTAAAAAATCTTTCTTTTTACGCAAGAACACGTGTTCTTGCACGTCCCTGCACCCGTTTCCGTCCGCAGAGGCTTGCTTTTACTGTTTTCGCTTCGTATCTTTGTCCCCGTGCAAGCACTGTTGCTGCAACAATTAACCTTATCAATACCATGAGTATAAAGTACGAAATCCTGCCAATCAGGAACGCCCAGGGCAAGGGCGAAGACAGACACTATGCCCGCATTCTTACCAACAGTCCGATGACAAGCCACGAAATCGAGGACTACATCCAGAGTTCATGTTCACTCACAAAGGGCGATGTCCGGGCGGCATTGTCGGCTCTGCGTGAGCTTATGCTGCAGAAACTGGTTTCCGGCAGCAGGTTCTGCATTCCGGAGATAGGCTATTTCTCGCTGGCAGTAAAGCTCAATCTGCCCGAAGGCACACCCATCGGGAAAGTCAGGGGCGACCACATCCGTGTGCGCAACATCAATTTCCGGCCTGCCGAAACATTGCTCCACGAAATCTGCGACAGCGTACACTTCGAGAAAGAGAAGTCGCCGAAGAACACCGAACCGTACACGGAGGAAAGCCTGTGGGAGGAACTCACGGAATATCTGGCGGCAAACGGCTACATCACACGCCGCACCATGCAACTCCATTTCGCCATGCGGCAATACACCGCACAGAGGTGGCTCAGCCACTTCACGGACAAGGGGTTGCTGAAGAAGGTAGGGACGGAGCAGTCACCGCTGTATTTTCCGTGTGAATAAGCAAACAGAAAAAGTCCCCTTGCGGTGTCGCATACCGCAAGGGGACTTTGTTTTGGCTTTGTGCAAACGGACTTGCCGTCATACACAGGCGAAGAGTATTATCAGCTGCGCCGTAAGAATTCTGAGGAACATACTTAGCGGATAGACCGTGGAATAGCCGATTGCAGGCGCCTCCTTGGAACAGCTTGCATTGGCGAAAGCCAGTGCCGGCGGGTCGGTATATGTACCGGCAATCATTCCCATCATGGTGAAGTAGTTGAACTTGAACTTCCATCGCGCTATCGGAGCTACTATCAGGATAGGTATGACAGTGATGAGGAAACCGCAAATCACGTATTTCACTCCGTCGCCGGCCACGAGCGTGTCGACAAAATTGCCTCCTGCCTTGATGCCCACACACGCCAGGAAGAGGCTGAGACCTATCTCGCGCACCATCATGTTGGCAGATGTCGACGTGTAGGTGACGAGCTTCCACAGGTGACCGAAGCGGCCTATGAGTATCGCGATGACAAGCGGACCGCCCGCCAAACCCAACTTGAGCGGCACGGGCATGCCCGGGAAGTAGACAGGAATCTGTCCGAAGATGATGCCGACGAATATTCCGATGAAGATGGTTGCGATGTTCGGGTGGTCAAGACGCTTGACAGAGTTGCCGAGCAAGTCGGCTACACGCTGAACGTTTTCTTCCGGTCCGACAACCATAATCTTGTCTCCCACGTGGAAATGGTGGTCGCGTGACGCGAACAAATCCATGCCCTGACGTGATATGCGGGTGACATTCACTCCGTAGACACTGGAGAAATGCATCTTGCCAAGAGGCTTTCCGTTGACCTTCGGGTTGGTGACGATGATGCGGCGCGACACCATGTGCGTCTCCTTTGCAGTCTCGTCTTCGAAGTTGCGCCCCGTTTCAGGACCTATAAAAGCCTTGACTGCCTCTGCGTCACTCTCTGCGCACACCACGTGCAACTCGTCACCTTGGGTGATGACAGTATTGCTCTTGGGCACCACAAGCTCATTGTTGTGATACATTCTGGTGATGACAAAGTCACGCTTAAGGAAGTCGTTGAGTTCAAGAACCGTACGTCCGGAGATGTAGGCGTTGTCTGCACGGAGCGACATGTTGTGGGGCGTCTCGTGCGGATTGGCCGATTCCAAGTCCTCAAGTTCTTTCTCCTCCTTGTCGATTGATATGCGGCAGATGTACCTGACGAGTATTGTCGCGCCGATGATGCCTATGACACCGAGCGGATAGGCACATGCGTAGCCGTTGGCTATCTTGAGGTTTTCGAAGTTCTCAAACTTGTCTGCGATGGACGAAAGCGCCTCATTGGCAGCACCAAGACCAGGGGTGTTGGTCACCGCACCGTAGAGTGTGCCGGTCAGCATGGCAAGATTGAAGTTGGTATGGTCAAAGAACAGGTAGTAGCAACCGAACATTACGGCGATGTTGAGCAGTATCATGCAGATGGACATCAAGTTCAATGGAACTCCGCCACGCTTGAAACTCTCGAAGAAACCGGGTCCTACCTGAAGACCTATACAAAACACAAAGAGAATAAGTCCGAAGTCCTGAAGAAACGTGAGCAACTGTTCGTTTGTGGTGAAACCGATGTGTCCGGCAAAGATACCGGCGAACAACACCCACGTGACGCCCAAAGAGATGCCACCGAACTTTATCTTGCCGAGCAAGACTCCTACTGAAATGACGACTCCGAGCAACAGAACGGTGTGGGCAACACCGTCATTGGCGGTGAAGAGATTAATTAACCAATCCATGTTAAACTATGTATACAAAAAATTTGATGCGGCTGCAAAATTAATAAAATAATCCTAAACAGAGTGTTGACAGCCACACAATATGTCACGATTTGCGTCTTTTCACCTTGATAGTGTCGCGGTAGAGCACCTTTGACGGTTGCCTGTCGGAACGCACGATATAAGTAAATGAGAAACCGGCTTCTATGTACTGTTTCAGCCCCACGTCGGAACTGATGGCATTGTAGAGCCCTTCGTGTATCTGGTTTCGGTTCATGTCGATGACAGTCTCGCTGTCAAACTTGTCGACAAATGAACAATAATAGATGTAATTCTTGGTTTTCCGGTCGAAACGCACGCTGTCGGTCCTCGAGTAATTGACAACCGGGGTAGGGCAGTTCCGCTCCGTATACTCCCTTGCTTCCCTTTCGGCGCGCTCCTCAAGACTTTCATGGCAAGCGGAGAACATGAGCGTCATCAAAGTAAAATAAACGAGTCTTTTCATTACAAGTGCAAATATTTTTCGCAAAGATAGGGGATTTTTGGCGAAAAATACCTATTTTTGCAGTCTAAATGACGTTTACTGAATGAACAATATAAGGAATTTCTGTATAATAGCGCACATCGATCACGGTAAGTCAACTCTGGCAGACAGACTGCTGGAAAAGACCCAGACGATACAGATTACCGAAGGTCAGATGCTCGACGACATGGATCTTGAGAGGGAAAGAGGCATCACCATCAAGAGCCATGCCATACAGATGGAATACAAGAAGGACGGCGAGACATACATCCTGAACCTGATTGACACTCCCGGACACGTGGACTTCTCCTATGAGGTGAGCCGCAGCATCGCCGCCTGCGAGGGCGCTTTGCTCGTGGTGGACGCCACTCAGGGAGTGCAGGCGCAGACCATCTCCAACCTGTATATGGCGCTGGAGCACGACCTTGAGATAATTCCGGTCATCAACAAGATAGACATGCCGTCGGCAATGCCGGATGAAGTGGAGGACGAAATCGTGGAGTTGCTCGGATGCAAACACGAGGAGATACTCCGTGCGTCGGGTAAAACCGGCGAGGGAGTAGAGGCTGTTCTCGACGCCATAGTGGACAGGATAAAAGCTCCGGAGGGTGACAAGAACGCTCCGTTGCAGGCTCTTATCTTCGACTCTGTGTTCAATCCGTTCCGCGGGATCATCGCTTATTTCAAGATAGAGAACGGCACTCTGCGCCAAGGAGACAAGGTGAAGTTCTTCAACACTGGCATGGAGTACGAGGCTGTGGAGGTCGGAGTGCTCAAGATGGAAATGGTTCCGCACAAGGAGATGACCACCGGCGAGGTGGGATACCTCATCACCGGCATAAAGAACGCTACGGAAGTGAAGGTCGGAGACACCGTCACTCATGTGGCTGCACCGTGCCAGAAGGCTATCGAAGGATTTCAGGAGGTGAAGCCGATGGTGTTTGCCGGCGTGTATCCGATAGACCCATCGGAATACGAAAACCTGCGTGCGTCGCTCGAAAAACTGCAACTCAACGACGCATCTCTCACGTTTATGCCGGAGTCTTCGGTGGCTTTGGGATTCGGTTTCAGGTGTGGCTTCCTCGGATTGCTGCACATGGAGATTGTGCAGGAGAGGCTTGACCGTGAGTTCAACATGGATGTCATAACCACCGTGCCCAATGTGAGTTACATGGTTTACGACAAACACGGCGAGACGAAGGAGGTGCACAATCCGTCGGGACTGCCCGAACTGATGTCGATAGACCACATCGAAGAGCCATACATCAAGGCGTCAATAATCACAACCACCAATTTCATCGGACCGATAATGACGCTCTGCCTCGACAAGCGCGGCGAACTTATCAAACAGGAATATGTGGCTGGCAACCGTGTCGAACTGTATTTCTGGCTGCCGTTGGGTGAAATCGTGATCGACTTCTACGACAAACTGAAGTCCATATCCAAGGGTTACGCCTCGTTCGACTACCACATAGACGGTTTCCGACCGTCGAAACTGGCGAAGTTGGACATACTTCTCAACGGCGAACCTGTGGACGCTCTCTCCACGCTGACACACCAGGACAACGCCGTGACCTTGGGTCGCAGGATGTGCGAGAAACTCAAGGAACTGATACCACGGCAGCAGTTCGACATCGCGATACAGGCTGCCATCGGGGCAAAGATTATCGCACGCGAGACGATAAAGTGCGTCAGAAAGGACGTGACAGCAAAATGCTACGGAGGAGATGTCAGCAGAAAGCGCAAACTACTGGAGAAACAGAAGCGCGGAAAGAAGCGAATGAAGCAGATAGGAAACGTGGAAGTGCCGCAGAAAGCATTTCTCGCAGTACTCAAACTCGACTAACACATATACATAACAGTTAAGTTCCATAACACAACAACAGGCAGGAGGAATTACTGATGGCAAAATTTCAATTTCAAACTCGGGAGATTACCAGAGAGTTGGCAAGGAAATACAGCACGATGACACTACAGGAACTGGACGTGCTTGAGAGCATCTTGGAACCCATGAGATTCAAAAAGGGCGAGATGATTCTGTCCGAAGGCGAGGTGTGCGAATACATCTACTACCTCGACCAGGGTCTTGTCAGGCAATTCTACTACAAGAACGGCAAGGAGGTTACGGAACACTTGGGAGACGACCACACCATATTCATGTGCATAGAGAGCCTGTTCAAGGAAGAGCCGACAAAGTTGCAGGTGGAAGCACTCGAAAATTGTGTAATCTACGGACTGCCAAAAGCGGAACTGGAAAAGATTTCCCTGCATCATGTCAACATCCAGATGCTCTACCGGAAGATATTGGAGGAGAGCCTCATCCTGTCGCAGGTGCATGCCGACTTGGTGCGTTTCGAGAGTGCGCAGAGCCGGTATGAGAGAATGTGCAAACTGGCTCCGCAGGTGATACTGCGGGCTCCTCTGCTGCATATCGCCAACTATCTGCAGATGACACCTGAGACTTTGAGCCGCGTGAGGGCAGCTGCACTGAAGGCATAAGGCTGAAGATATCAGTTTACAAACAACAATCATATCAAAAACAAAGTAACAATGAAAAAGATTTTTCTATTTGCTTGCATGGCAGCATTGACGCTTGCAAGCTGCGGAAACAAGACTAAAGCAGACGCAGAGGCTACAGATTCTGTAGCGGAAGCTACAGTAGAACAGACTTCGGCAGACTCTATCATCTCGGTAATCAGCACCCAACTCGAAAGCAATGACCCTGCCACAGTGCAGAAGACACTTGAGACGGTGAAGGAAACTTACGCCAAGCTGGTGGAAAGCGGCGACGTCGAAGCAGCCAAGACTTACGCTTCAGAAGTGCAGAAGTTCATTGACGAGAACTCTGAAAAGCTGAACACTGTTGCCAAAGGCGAAACTACCGTCGTGTCACTCATCAACGGAATAAAGAATCTTCCTACGAGTGCAGAGACCACAGCCGAAGCTGCTGCCGCTGCCGTGAAGAGTGATGCCGAGACTGTTGCCAATGCCGCAGTGGATGCAGCCAAAGCTACAGCTGAGCAGAAAGTGAACGAGGCTAAGGCTGAAGCTCTGAAGAAGGTGACAGAGGCTACCGCTCCTGCCGTACAGAAAGCTGCAGAGGCTGCTGCTGCCGGCGCTGCCGCAAAGGCGAAAGTAGACGAGAAGAAGAACCAGGCTAAGGCTACTGTTGACGCAGCAAAGACTCTCCTCGGCAAGTAAAGTTTAGCGTTTACCTTGTCCAAGAGGGTAAATGTCAAGTTTAAGGTGACTGCCACGCAGTCACCTTTTTTGTTTCTTGCAGCAAGCAGTCACAATTACTACACATTATTATAATGGTAGTTGACGCAAGCAAGAATAGCAACCGACGCGAGCAACAGTAGTTACCAACTCAGGTATTCATAGTAGTTGACGCGTCCCCGCGTCAAACTTCCACTCCGAAACGCATTTTATAGAATAAGATGCAGCGGGGACGCTGCAACTACTACAACACTTTCTCAATCGGTTGCAGCGAGGACGCTGCAACTACTAACATACTTTCTCGATCGGTTGCAGCGGGGACGCTGCAACTACTACCGTTCCTTTCGACGAACAGAAACAAAGACGGAGGCAGGCGAAAAGCCTGCCTCCGTAGTTAAAAACCAATGTCGCGTGACTGATTATTTAGCCTTCTGCAGTGTGAAGAAGAGGGCTACACCTGCCATTGTAGCAGTAGGTTTGGTAGCCTCAAACATTCCCCACTCCTCAAAATCGGGATAGAAGAACGACTTGGAATTGTAGTCTACGATGTAAACCTTAAGCAATGTCTCGCCTGTTTCCTCGTCTGTCACATTGCGCACGCCAATGTAAGCCTCCTTGTCTTCACTTGTCTCGGTGGCAGAGAAGTAGCGGTTCACATTGTTGAGTTTCAGCAATTGAACCGTCGGTTTGTCGGTCATACTGAAACGATAGGTTGCTTCCTTGTCGAAAGAGAAGTCGGATGACTCCTGGAAATAGTTCTTCAGAGTAGACTTGAGGGATGTTGTGAGCTTGTAACCATCAGCAGCACCGTCACCAGAGAATGTGAATGTGTCGTCCTTGTTGAATGCCGGCAGACCTGCAAACTTGGATTCTGCATACCAATCACCCCACATTCCGTAGAAATAATCATAGTCTGTGTCCATCGTTTTCATTGTCCATGTGCCGAGCAGGTCGGATGCATAACTGCCCACAATGGTGATGGTGGCTGTCGGGAACTGGCCTGCCACGAAGCCTTCTGCCTCTGTTAGCACAGGCTTAATAACGATTACGTTCTTTCCTTCCTCGAATTCCTCACCGTACAACTTCACGGTACACTTGCTTGAACCCTTGCTTACGACAGCCTTGTTGGTCTCAAACTCAAAGTGAACGCCGCCTTCTGCGGTGGTGAGAGCCTCGTCGATGTCGAACTCAATCTCCATGTCGTTCTCCGCAACATAGGCAGAACCGTCCTTGGCATTGAGGAGATCAAACTCCACGTCCAGTTCCTGACCGAGCACATAAGCCTTCTGTGAGAAAGAGTAGAGGCGCTTGTCCTGCACTCCGAGGTTGATTGTCGCGGTGGCATTCTTGCCTGTTTTCGCACCTGAAAGGCTCATGGTGATGGTCTTGTCCTCCGTGAAGTTGTTCTTTGCAGTCACCGTGATGGTCTGCACAGTCTCGTTTCCGCCGACAACATACTTTGTTGCGGACACTGTGTAGTCCTCGTCTTTCACTGCTGTACCGCCGAATGTGACAGGGATTTCGGTAGATACGGAAGGAGCGTTCTGCACTGTCAGGCGCACCTCAATGCTGCCTTTGGTGAGTGAATACTCTGCATTCTCGAACGAAACCTTGAATACATCGTCGTCGTCATTGCTGCATGCGCTGAACACTACCGTGAGAAGCATGAGCAGAAAAGGAATTGTTTTCTTCATAATTTGTTTGAATTAAAAAAGTGAATAATATGTTTTCTATTTCGCATTCTGGTTGTATTCCGTCTCCTGTGCGCTTATCACAGCCCGGTCTTCGGCCGTTAGCGGTTCGGGGTCGGGCATCTGGTAACTGCTGGCGGCAGTGTTCTGCAATGGCGGAACTTCGTCTACGTTTCCGCAAGATGTCACTACTGCGACAGCCGCAACGGCTGCCATGAGAAACTTGTATGTCTTATTCATAATATAATACGGATTATCGTCAATGGCGGGTTGTCAGTATTTCATTTCCGTGTAGCCGGGATTCTGCTTGAGAGAAGGGTCAAGTTGGATGTCGCTTGCCGGCAGTGCAAAGGTGTACATGAACTTTCGGGTGTAGTATTTCAGTCCCTTGCTTGCCACCCAAAACTCCGGTCTGCCGTTGCGTTTCAGTTCATAGAAGCGGTCTCCCTCAAGGTACAGTTCCTTGCGGCGCTCATTGAGGATGGCGTAAATCAGCGGAGTGAGGTCACGGCCTTCCGCATCCTGCTTTATGATATCATTGCTGTCGACCGCCGGAAGTGTCGCCATGGTGTACGGCTCGCAACCTGTTATGCGGTGCGAACGCAGTTCGTTGAGCATCTTCAGGGCGATTTGCGTCTCTCCGATGTGGTAGGCGCTCTCCATGGCGATGAGTTGCAGTTCGGCGGAACGCAGTCCCGAGAAGTATATCTTGTTGTTCGTGCGTTTCTTCCCGACAAAAAGGCGATAGCGTATGTCGTTGTCTCCCTCTGCGAAAAGTTTTATCAGACGGGCGCTTATCGGCCGTGCCTTGAGGTAGGAGTTCTGTGTGCTGTAGTCCTTGTCGAGGGTTCTGGCACGGAAAAGCATATTTCCCTTCTTGGCATTGAGGTCTGTCATCATCTCCTCATACTCCGTTCCCTCAAGCAACGGATGCTTCTCAAGCAGCGGGAGGGCTGCTGCGAGGGCGTCGGTATAGCGGTGGCTCCAGAAGTAGAGGCGTGCCAAGTAGGCGTTTATCACGTCTGTGTCGAACAGATACAGCTCGTTCTGAATGTCGTATTCTACGGCTTTCTTCATGTCACTCTCCGCTTGCGCAACGGTAGTGTTGATGTCGCTGCGTCCGGGACGTGCCTCCATGTCAAACTCGGTGACTATCGGCACTCCCAGTTGTTCGTCACTTGACCCGACGGGAGGACAGCATGTGCGCAGCAACTGGTAGTAACAGATGCCGCGAATAGCGTAGGCTGTGCCGAGAATATCCTTGGCTTCCTGTGTGTCGGTGTCCTGTTTCAGGTTGTCGATGACTATGTTGCAACGGCCTATCGTGGCGTAGCAGTTACGGTAGAACGAACCGCTACCGCATTTGCTGCCGACATATGTGGACAACATTCTGCCGGCCGGATACTCCGTGAGGTTCGTTTCAAGGTTGTCCATCCAGCACTCCTGCTCATACACACCGCTGCCTTCAATGGCGGACAACACGCCTACGGAACTGGTCTGGCTGTCATCTATCTCGTTGCACATCTCGTGGATGATAGCCGAGAAATCCTCAGGCGTTTCGGGAATGGTCTTGTCGTAGGGCTTGATGTCCAGGAATTTGGAACATGAACTGAGTGTCAACAGCAGTCCTGCGGCTAATGATAGTGTTATGTGTCTTTTCATAATGGGTTCTGTCTTGTTATAGTCCGATATTCAGTCCGAGCGAGAAACTGCGGCTTATGGGGTACACTGCGCCCGGTGCCTCGGGGTTCAGTCCCTTGAAACCGGTTATTGTGAAGAGGTTTGTCGCCGTGAACGAGACACCGATATTGGACAGTCCCCACCTCTTGACCATGGCTTGCGGCAGGTTGTAGAGCAGCGAGACGCTCCCCAACTTCCAGTATGAGGCATCGTCATATTCTGCTCCGTCGGTGATGGACGAGTTCGTCACAGTGTCGAGATCGTAGAGTATGGCTGTGCCGTAACTGTCAATGAGTCGTGGATAGCCGTTGGTTATCGGGTTAGCAACAGTCCATCTGTCGGCAGCATCCTTGGGTTTGTTGAGGTGAGCAGTGTACACATCGGTTGTTTGCCCCTGCAAACTGTTGGTCGTAGAACCGAACAATGAGGAGTATGAAGCAAACGAATTGGATACCGTGTACTTCTTTTTTGCGCCTAATGAGAACGATGTGCTCATGCTGAAAGTGAAGTCCTTGTAGGTCACATTGGTGGAGAAGCCGCCTGTCCAGGGGGCATTTCCCGTACCTATATAATATACATAGTTGTAGTAGTTGCGTCTGTCGGAAGAGGCGGAGACCACAGCATCAGGACGCAGAGCGAAATTCATGAGACCGGTTTCGGCATTTATGCCCTCATATTTTCCCGAGAATATCGACGACAGAGGATAGTTCAGTCGGGTAGGAGAGAATGCGTAGTCGCTTGGGGCATTGTACTTTGTGACCTTGTTCTGGTTGTATGCCATGTTTGCGGTCACGCTCCAAGTGAAGTTCTTCAGTTTCAATGGCGTGGCGTTTACGGTGAGTTCAAGTCCATGGTTCACCTGTTCCGACGTGTTGTAACTCTGTGTAGTGAAACCAGTTGTTGACACCACACGCACCGCAGTCACAAGATCATAGCCGCGGCGGCGGTATGCAGAGAACAGCAGATTGAGGCGATTGTTGAGCAATCCCATGTCAATCGAGGCATTGTAGTCACGCGTGTGCTCCCAGCGAAGTTTCGGATTGGGCGCATTACTGATGCTTCCCATACGGAAAGTATCGTCCGCCGTGGAGCGGTAACCGGCATAATTCATTATTATCTGCGGATAAACGCTCTTGTTGACACCGCCCGTAAGTCCTGTGGAAACACGGATTGTGGCACGGCTGACAATCGGACGGAGGCTCTTCATGAACGGTTCTTCGTCGATGTTCCAAGCCAAACCGGTAGACCAAGTGAGATTGAACTGCTCCTTGCTTCCGAAGTTGTTGGAGCCGTCGGAACGTACTGTCGCATTGGCAATGTACTTGCCGTCGTAAGCATAATCCAAGGCTCCATAGAACGAAGCGAAAGCTGACTTCTCGCGTGACTGGCCTGCCAGCGAGTTTATGAGGTTGCGATAGGACAGCACTTCACTCTCTGTCAAGGAATTGTCTGACTTAGTTCCGAGATAGACAGGGGTGACATGCTGGCCTGTAACGCCGTCATAGCCGTAGAGTTTGTGGTATGTTGACTTCGCGTCATTGTGGCGCACCTCCGAGCCGGCCACCGCACTCACCCTGTGATAGCGTGCTATCAGGGTGGAGTAATTGGCCTGTATACGCGCCAACCAGCTCATATTGCGGTTGGAAGTCTGGGTCAATGAACCGTAGATACGGCGTGACGAAGAGGACTGAGAACCCTCAAACGGACGGTCTGTCCATGCCGCATAGGTGTTCTTTCCTATCTCGCAGTCGGAGTTGTCGTTGCTAAACGTGAAGGCTGCAAGTCCATACAGGCGGAAGCCCTTGAAGATATTCCACGACAAGTCGCCCCTTATCTGGGTGGAGGTACTGTTGGTGTTCATCGTGGTTTCGTTGACCTCACGCATCACATTGATGCCGTTGGACGGTAGAGGACTGCTTGCATCGCCGTTGATATTTGCCAATGAGAAGATGGTATGGTCGGCCGCATAACTCCCGTCGGCATTGTACAGTCTCTCATAAGGGTTGGCGAAGTAGGCGTATCTGAAGATATCGAAGCTCTGACTGGGCGAGAGGCTTGTCAGATAAGAGAAGTCCACGCTCGTGTTGTACTGCAGGTTCTCGAGCGGAGTACCGCTTATCTTCGCACTGAAATTGTAACTGTTGGAGTTCGTGCGCTTCACTATACCGTTGTTTTGGTTTACTCCTGCCGACAGATAATAGGTGTTTTTGTCCGATCCGCCCGACACTGACACGTTGTGGGAGGTGGATACGCTGTTGCGGAACAGCGACTTGAACCAGTCAGTAGACTGGCTTCCGAGTTCTTCGATGTAACTGTCTTGCTGCTCTGTAGTCCATCCGGCAAACTCGCCATAGCCCGAACGGATCTGGGCGATGATGCCTATGCGCGGATAGTATGTGCCGTTGGCGTAGCCCTCAGCCGAGAACTCGTCCCATATACTCTGCTCGTAGGCGAGTTTCTCCTTCGAGTTCATGAGCGACGCATCGCGTGTCGGCGATGTGGTGACACTCACCGTACCGTTGTAGTTCACCCTTGTGCGTCCCTGTTTTCCACGCTTTGTCGTTATGACAATGACGCCAGCCTGCGCCTGCGAACCGTAGATGGCGGAGGCGGAGGCGTCTTTCAGCACGGTGACACTCTCTATGTCGAGTGGGCTGATGCCCGCAACGCCGTTGGCGTAGATAGTACTAAAATCGCCGGAACGGATGATTGAACTGCCGATACTCGGCATTGTCTTCTGGATTGGTACGCCGTCAACGACCCACAAAGGCTCGTTGTTGCCGGTGATAGAACTGATTCCGCGCACCCTGACCTGTGCGCTCTCGCCCGGACGACCCGATGTGGCGGTCACGCTGACACCCGCCATCTTGCCCTGAAGCAGCATATCCACGTTCTTGAGCGGCGAGTCGTTGAGTTCCTTGCCCGACACTATGCTCACCGAACCGGTACTCTTGCGTATGTCAGTCTGCGTGTAGCCGGTCACGACCACCTGTCCGACCTCCTGTTCCGAACTTTCCAACGTCACGTTCAGGGTGTTTCCCTTCACCTTCTCCTCCTTTGTCTGCTGGCCGATGTAGGTGAATGTGAGCGTCGTTCCTCGCTTCACGCTGATAGAGTAGTGGCCGTTGACGTCTGTTGTCACGCCTGTCTTGCCGCCTTTCACCTTGACGGTGGCGCCCACCAACGGTTCTCCGTCCTGGTCGGTGACAATGCCGCTCACCTTGACAGTGGCGTTGTCAGTGGCTTGCGCATAGGCTGTCGTGTGTCCCACGAACAGCAACAGTGCGCAGATTACCGCTAATAGTTGTCTTTGTATCATGTCTTATGTATTGTTTTCTTACTTGTGTTTAACGATGTCAACGTCTCTCTCTGTGGGATTTACCAGGTTTTCGAGGAAGTAATACCTTATGAGGTTCTGGTAGTAAGCGCCGTCCAGACCGTGGTCTTTGCCCGGAAGCACCATCATGTCGAACCGCTTGTTGTGCTTTATCAGTGCGTCTGCCATGCGCAGGGTGCTGGCGAAAGGCACGTTGTTGTCCATGTCGCCCGAGATGAGAAGCAGTTTTCCCTTCAGGTTGCCGGCAAGTTCCATATTGGTGGGAATGTGCTTCAGTCCGTGCCAAGTCTCGCCCCACCACTGTATATAGATGTTGTTGTCGTGGTTACCCGACGCTGCTACGCCCACCTTATAGAAGTCGGGGTAGGTGAGCATCGACGCTACGGTCTCGAAACCGCCGCCCGAATGTCCGTAGATACCCACGCGTGTGGTGTCCATGCAGGCATATTCCTTGGCGAGGTTGAGTATCACCTGCCGGTTGTCAGCGAGGGGATAGTCGCGCAGGTTGCCGTATCCGTAGGCGAGGAAGTCACGTCCGCGGAACGGCGAACTTCCCCGCGGGGCCACGTTGACCACGACAAAGCCGAGTTCGGCAAGCGACTGGTTGCCGCTGTCATCGATTGTGAACGACAACGGAATCTGGTCATCCTGCGGACCGGGGTATACCTGCGATATGACAGGATATTTCTTTTCGGGGTCAAGGTCAGCCGGTGTGTACATCAGTCCGTAGAGGTCTGTCACTCCGTCTGCCGCCTTCACCGTCACCAACTTGGGTGCGTGCCAACCGGCGGAAAGCAGTTCTGCACTTGAAGTGCGCACTATCTCGAAATGCCGTTTCGGCGTGTTCATGTCCACCATATTATATATAGGTGGCATGTCCATACGCGAATACTTGTCTATGGCGTACCTTCCGTCATCGCTGACCGACAGTTCATGATAGCCGTCACCGAAGGTCACGGCTTGCTGCCCCTTGCCGTTGAGGTTCACCTTATAGTAGAAACGGTAGTAGGGATTGATGCCTTTCTCCGCACCATAGGCAGCAAATACCATCGTGTTGCTTACGCTGTCGATGCGCTCGATGCTCCCTGCCACAAGGTCATCGCCCCGTGTTATGCGGTTGAGAAGTGTGCCGTTGCAGTCGTAGAGGTAGTAGTTGCCCTTGCCGGTACGCTCCGACCACCACACAATCTTGCGTCCGTTGTCGATGAAACGGTAGTTGAAGAGGTTCACGCTCAGATGTGGCTTGCACTCTTCGGATATTATCACCTTCACCTCACCGGTCGGCACGTCGACACGGCAGAGTTGTATGGTGTCCACAGAACGGCTGCGACGTGTGAACCACAGTTCCTTTTCGTTGCGCCGATAGTCGAGTGCCACGTTCTGGTCGGCAAATCTGTCGATGTCGAGGAGGCGTCCCTGGTCAGTGTCGGCGTTGTACCAATAAAGGCGGAAGCGCCTTATCCCTTTCTCATTGGGCAGCGGCATCTTCTTCGTGATGAGCTCCGGGCGAGGCTGCGCCAGTGAGTTGATGATATAAAGGTCGCCCACCTCGCTGTCGTCAGAGATGAAATCGACATACACATGCCCCAACCAGAAGCCGGCGGCACTGCCTTCCTTTATCGTGTCCTTGGCGGAGTGATAGCAGTAGGAGGCATATTCCTTGCCGTCGGAGGTGAGTTTTCGCACCGCTCCGGTAGCGTTGTTGCGGACGTGCAGGTTGTATTTGTCGCCCAGCATGGTGTACAGCGAGTCCTTGGTGTGGGCACTCCGTCCGTAGTCGCCGAAACTGTGACGCTGCCGTTTGTCGGCTTTTTCCTCGTCCGTACAGGGAGACAGCGTATTTGAAGCACGGTCGAAGACCATCTTCTTGCCGTGTCGCTGCCAGTAGAAACGTGACGTGTCGTTGCCACGGAACTCGATGCCGTAGAGCCGCAAGTCCTTTTCCGTCATCGTGGTGTCCTGCG
>CAVHUR010000012.1:0-58661 GCA_963639575.1 uncultured Spirochaetota bacterium | reverse complement strand
GGCATAGACCGAAAAACCTCCCGTGTAGCAGAACATGTTGAGGACTTTCTTGCCCTTGGAGTATTTTTCGAGAAGCGAGCGGTTGTCGCGCTGGTCGACGAAGAAGCCTGTCTTCTGTCCTTTCAGCCAGTCCACATGAAACTGCAGACCGTTTTCGAGTGCGATGTTGTCATCTGTCCCGCCCTGCAAGAAGCCGTTTTCCTGGCTGAGGTCTGCCTTGTAGGGCAGTGTTGTCTCGCTCTTGTAGTACACATTCCTGATGCGCGGCGCCATCACTTCCACCAACACATCGCTGATGATGTCCCTGCACATGTGCATTCCCACGCTGTGGGCCTGCACCACGGCGGTCTCGTTGTAGCAGTCGATGACCAGTCCCGGCAGGTTGTCGCCCTCTCCGTGCACCAGACGGTAGGTGGTGTTGTCTGGATTGTCGACCAGTCCGAGGTCACGTCTGAGGTTGAGTGCCGAGGTCAGTCGGCTGCGCCAAAAATCCCTGTCGATGTCAACGTCCCTGAAAGAAAGCACCCTCACGGCAATGGAACCTATCTGGTAGTGTCCCACGGCAATGAAATCGCCAGTGCTGGTGAGCACTCTCACCACTTCGCCTTCCTCTATGCCTTCGTCCATGAAGGCCACTGCGCCCGAGAATATCCAAGGATGAAAACGCTTGAGACTTTCCTCCTTGCCTCGCTTCAACTGTATTTTCTTGTAATCTTTCATACCTGTCCGGTTTCTTGGTTCACTACTGGCTGCTCTTCGGGCACGTCCACATACACATAGTCAAGGGTGGAGTGCAACCGCAGAATCTCCTCGTATATCTGTATGCATGCCCATGCGTCGAGGGCGGCATATTTCTTCTGGGCCTCGCTGAGCACCGTCGCCTCCCAGTTGGTCAGGCGCTGGCGCTTTGAAATCTTGCCCAGAAACAGGTTCGCCCATATCTTTTGCAGCGACAAGTCCTTGATTCCGACCATCCCGACCATATCCTGCAACTCGATGAAATGTCCCGGCGTGAAGTCGCCCAACTTGTGAAGCATTCGCAAATCATCGTGCCATGACAGTCCCACCATGGGGACAACGGTGTTTTCAAGCAGTCTCTTCACGGGTGCGCACAGACCTATAAGGTTCAGGCGGAAGAGGAAACATGTGTCGCGGTTGCTCACTTGCAGGAGGGCGACATTGCACGCGTGTCCCTTGCGGAATGTCGGCCGGGTCTCCGTGTCAACCCCCAAGATGTCGGAAGTGAGGAGATAGTCCACTGCCTTCTCTGCCGCCTGTTCCGTCAGGACGACAATGATGCGTCCGCCGAAACTCGTGACAGGAAGCTCGTTTATCTCCTTTTTGTCAAACTTGCTGTATATTGTTTTGCTCATTTACATAAGGTGGCTCGTGGCAATTCCACGCCGCTGCCGTTTTCGTTAACGTGAGTTCTCGTCCCTTGCGGCTTTTTGCCTTTGTCTGACACAGTTAAAAACAAACTTTCGCAAAGGTATTTTCCGAAACCCAACCCATGTCAAAATCGGTGCAAAATTAGAAAAAAAAGCGTGAAAAATCCCCCCTCTATACAATATTTTCAGTATTTTTGCACATGATTCATTTCATAGTCTGAACACAGAATGGCAAAAAGCAAGAGAAAGACCAACCGCAACGCGAAGAGCATGAGCGAGGCTGTTGGCTTCAACAACATATTCCATCACGAAAAAACAGATTTCATCCTCGGTTTCGTACTGTTAGCTTTCGCAGTGTACATCCTCATTGCGATGATTTCCTTTCTCGGTACGGGACAGGCCGACCAGAGCATTTTGGAGGAAGCAAGACCTGGCGACTGGATGAACGAAAACCACCAGTACACCAACAGATGCAGCAGTTTCGGCGCAATAATCTCGTGGTGGCTGATTGCCGAAAACTTCGGTTTCCCGGCATTCATCATACCCTTGTTCATGATATTGTCGGCACTGAAGCTCATGAATATCTACAAGGTCAACGTGCTGAAGTGCTTCCTGGTGCTTTCGGTAATAATGCTGTGGTGCTCCGTGGCATTCGCCAAAATACTCACTCCGGTAACAGGTTTCCTCTTCTTTAACCCCGGCGGCAACCACGGACTCTTCGTTGTGGAGAAGACAGAGAACCTCATCGGAGCTCCGGGACTGTCCGTCCTGCTCATCACGATAGCCATCATATTCCTCACCGTACTGAGCGCAAACACTATCATATATATCAGAAAAGTGTTCCGGTTCGGCATTGACAACAGGCCGAAGATACGCTTGACGATGAAGACAGGAGGCGACACGCAGGAGAATGACGAGGAAGAGGCCGAGCCGGAAGACAAGACCGAGGAACAGCCGCAGCTGGAAGTAACCAACGAAGAACCGGCTGTCGGGCCTGTCATTATTGACGACATACAACTCACCACACCCGTAAAGACAACGGAAGACGAGCCCAAAAGCGAGAAGAAAGACGACGGCGGCGAAGCCAAACTGAACATAGAGGTCGCTGCCACAGAGGCAAAGGCGCAAGGCAAGACCGTGGAAGACAAGCCGGAGGTTTCGGCATTGGCGAACCCGCTTGAACCCTACACACGCTACAAATACCCCACTCTTGACCTGCTGAAGAAATATGACGACGGTTCCAAACCGGAGATTGACATGGAGGAGGTGAAGGCAAACAACGCCCGAATCATAGAGGTGCTCAACTCCTTCGGGGTGAAGATACGCGAGATTAAGGCAACTGTGGGGCCGGCAATCACCCTGTATGAGGTGACACCTGCCGAGGGCGTGAAAATCTCGAAGATACGTTCGCTTGAGGACGACATCGCCCTGTGTCTGTCAGCATTGGGCGTGCGCATCATAGCTCCTATCCCCGGCAAGGGCACAGTCGGCATCGAAGTGCCTAACAAGAAGCCGAAGATCGTCTCAATGGAGAGCATCCTCAACTCGAAGAAATTCCAGCAGACGACAATGGAACTGCCTATCGCCATAGGAAAAACCATCACCAACGAGGTGTTTATGGTCGATTTGGCAAAGATTCCGCACCTGCTTGTAGCCGGTGCGACAGGTCAAGGTAAGTCCGTCGGACTTAATGCAATCATCACGTCACTGCTCTACAAGAAGCACCCGAACGAGCTGAAGATTGTGCTTGTAGACCCGAAAAAGGTGGAGTTCTCGCTCTACAGCCCCATCGCCGACCACTTTATGGCTGCCACAGACGAGAATGTGGACGAGCCGATTATTACCGATGTCACCAAGGTAGTGAGGACTCTGAACTCCCTGTGTACACTTATGGACAAGCGGTACGACCTGTTGAAGCTGGCAGGAGCGAAGAACATAAAGGAGTACAACAACAAGTTTGTCAACCGGAAACTCAACCTGACACTCGGACACCACTACATGCCTTACATCGTGGTGGTGATAGACGAGTTCGGCGACCTGATAATGACCGCCGGCAAAGAGGTCGAGTTGCCGATTGCGCGAATAGCACAGCTGGCGCGTGCGGTGGGCATACACATGGTGATAGCCACGCAGCGACCGACGACAACTATCATCACGGGTAACATCAAGGCAAACTTCCCTGGACGAATGGCATTCCGCGTGGGAGCGATGATTGACTCCAGAACAATCCTCGACCGTCCGGGAGCCAACCAACTGGTGGGAAAGGGCGACCTGCTTTTCCTCAACGGAGGCGAGCCGGTGCGTGTGCAGTGTGCGTTTGTGGACACTCCGGAGATAGAGAGAATCACCGAGTTCATCGCCAGTCAGCCCGGTCCTACCGAACCGGCAGAGTTGCCTGAGCCGGCATCACCCGACGGAGGAGGACACGCAGGCGACGGTGGAGCAATCTCCGACCTCGACCCTTACTTCGAGGAAGCTGCCCATGCGATAGTCATCTCGCAACAAGGCTCGACGAGCATGATACAGCGGCGGTTCTCGATAGGATACAACCGTGCCGGACGTCTCATGGATCAGATGGAGGCTGCGGGCATCGTCGGTACTGCAAGCGGCAGCAAACCGCGTGAGGTGCTGATAACCGACGAAAACTCATTGAACAACTTATTGAAAAAACTAAGAGGACAATAACGACATGAAAAAGATTCTTTTACTGGCAGTATTGTCGGTTTTCGCGCTCTGCATAAGTGCAGACAATGCAGGAGACGCTAAGAAGATTCTGGACAAGACGGCATCTGTGGTAAGCAAGAAGAGCGGTGTGCAAGCCAGCTTTCAGATAAGCAACGGAAAAATAGGACACACCTCGGGCACCATAGCGGTCAAGGGAAGCAAGTTCAACGCACGTACGCCGCAGGCTACAGTGTGGTTTGACGGCAAGACACAGTGGACTTACATGAAGAATACCGACGAAGTGAACGTCACCACTCCCACCAAAGCCCAGCAGCTACAGATGAACCCGCTGACCTTCATCAACCTGTACAAGAAGGGATACACCCTTTCCGTCAAGACTGTCGACGGAAAACACGAGGTACACATGAAGGCCCAGAGCAAAAGCAGTTCCATTCAGGAGATGTACATAGTGATAAGCAAGACAACAAACATACCGTCCCAAGTTCGCATGCGCCAAAAGGACGCGTGGACAACGGTCAACATATCCAATTTCAAAGCCACGCCGCAGAGCGACGCCATCTTCACTTTCAACAAGAAAGACTTTCCTTCTGCTGAAATCGTAGACCTGAGATGAACCGCCTGGAGTTGTTCGGAGCGTTGCGGAAGCACCGCAAACTGTCGGAAGAGCGCGCCGTAGACCTTGAGAAAAACAAGGCTGCAAAGTGGGCGGTACGCATCGCCGAGGCTTTCATCGCCATTTATATGCTGCTGGGAGCCATCTGTTTTGCCATGGTTGCAAACGGTCTCCGCACATTGTCCACGATAGAGTTTCTGTTCTGCCTGTTGCCGTTTGTGGTGCTGATAGATTTCTTCAGCCGCTTCATAGCCCAGCAGACGCCGGCGCAGATAGTGAAGCCTTACGTCCTGCTTCCCGTCCCCAAATACACCTGTGTCGACTTTTTCATCATCGGACAGATGTTCAATCTGTCAAACCTCGCATGGTTTGTGATGATTGTGCCCTACTGTCTGATGTCGGTACTGTTCGGTTACGGTTTCATGTCATGTGTGGGTATACTGTTTGTGTTCTGGGTTATAGAATTGTGCGTCAGCCAGTTCTACCTCATAACAAGGACGCTCATAAACGACACGCTCCTGTGGTGGGCAATGCCCATAGGTGTCATCCTTGTGGCATTACTGCCAGGTTGCCATTTCGGAAACATCGCTTTGTTGTCCAGTAATCCGGGCGAGTTCTTCGACTTCGGGGACTTCTGCCGTTTCTACGGCAGCATAGGCACAGGCATAGAATGTGGCAGAGTGTGGACGTATGTTATCGTCGTGGCGATAGCGACAGCCCTGTTTTTCATCAACAGAAAGGTGCAGTTCGGACATATCAAGGCAGAATTGTCGCATGTGGAAAAGGCTGTCACGGTCAGCGGAACTGACAAGTTGGGATTTCTCAACCGCCTCGGCGAACTCGGACTCTACCTCGGACTGGAGATAAAGACCAACCTGAGGAACAAGAATCCACGGAAATCGCTCATCATGAGTGTATGTATCGTCTGCGTATTCTCGCTCATCGTCATTTTCACAGATGTCTACGATGCATACTACATGACGAATTTCTGGTGTCTTTACGACTTTATAATCTTCGGAGCAATGACCCTTGTGGGCATCATGGGATATGAGGGCAACTTCATCGACGGACTTATGGTGCGCCGCGAGAACATATTGCAGATTCTGAGAGCAAAGTACCTGTTCAACTGCATCATGCTGCTTCTGCCGTTCATACTGCTTCTGCCCACGGTGATTTCCGGCAAATGGAGTCTTCTCATGGTCGTTTCCTACGGTGTATTCACCGCCGGATTCCAGTTCTTCCTGTTCTTCCAGCTTGCCGTAACCAACCGTACCACACGCCCACTGAACACTAAATTCATATCAAAAAACGGTATGGAGAACTCATCATGGCAGGTCATGGTGGAACTGTTCGGTCTGCTTGTACCCGTAATCTTCGTTTCCGTCATACAGGCAGTGTTCTCCGACACAGCGGCATATATAATAATGTTGGGCATAGGCATTGCGTTCATTGCCACTCACCGCTTGTGGCTGCGCAACATATATGACCGTTTCATGAAGCAGCGCTACAGAAACATGGACGGGTTCAGGGCTTCCAGATAAGGGGAAAGCCCTTATCCGGAAGAACGTTTACTTGTTTTTCAGTTGCTTGTAGCAGTATCCCACACGCCAGAAAGCGGTGATATTGGCAAGCACAGCTATCAGCACGACAGCCACGCACACCGCTATGGCACTGTCGGTCAAGCCTGTGATGATTGCTCCCAAGGACAATGCCACGACACGTTCGGGACGTTGCATGAATCCCACCTTGCACTCCAGTCCAAGTCCTTCAGCCCTTGCGCGGACATAGCTCACCATTATGCTGCCGGCAAGAGCAAGGAGTGTGACCACGCCCCACAGGTTTTCGTCGGCGACAAACCAGAAGGCAGCCAGACCTCCGAGCGATATCAGCTCGCTGTAACGGTCGAGCGTGGAGTCCCAGAACGCCCCAAATGTCGACGACATGTTGCCGAGACGAGCCAAACGGCCGTCCATCATGTCAAACAAACCGGACAGTATGAGGACAAGTCCGCCCCACCCTATCCATGCCATTGCCTCCTGCCCGGTGTATGCAGCATACACGAAGAGTGCCGCCGCAAGGCAGTTTCCGACAAAGCCGGTGAATGTCACGATGTTCGGAGTGATACCAATCTTTATCATTCCGCATATTACGGGGTTGATAACACGGTAAATCAGTTTTTGCAGAAAATCTCTATAGTTCATCTTTTTCAGTATATTCGTAAATGTTCTTCTTGCCTTTGAAAACAAACAGACGCTGCATCATGTAGTTCCAGCACACGGCAACGATGGCGGAAGTGATAAGCATGGAGGAATAAGCCTTTACCCCCAGAACCTCCTTGAAGAATGCCGTTCCGGCAGTGTTCAGCACTATACTGCCCGACCAAATGGTGAGGTATCTCCATGCAACGTCCCTTTTACGGGTGTCGTTGCCGCTGAACACGAACCTGTAGTTTATGCAGCAGTTGACAATGCCGCCTGTCAACGCTCCGAAAAAGGTAGCGTTTATATATGAAAAACCTATTACTTTGTTGAGGACAATACGCATGAGATAGTCAACCAAGGTGGCTACGAATGCCGAGCATTGCGCTTTTGCAAAAGTAAAAATCTCCTTTTTTACGCCATCAACCATCTCAAGACAATTATTATAACAAGGCTATAGATGCCGGCAAGGATGTCGTCGGCCATAACCCAAAAACCGCCATGCCTTCTGTCCAGGGCACGAATGCCAAGGGGCTTGAGTATGTCAAAGAAGCGGAAAAGGACGAAAGCCAGCGCCACATGCCACGAAATCCACTCGCATGCAAGCAGCGGAATCCACACGCCTATCATCTCGTCGATGACCACGCGGCTCGGGTCCTCACCCCATACCGGCTCCAGCTTGTTGGCGGCAACAGTGCCTATGACGGTGGAAAACACTATTGCGGCGAGAGTGATGCACCGCAATGTCTGTGCATCCACAAAATTTCCGCAAAGCATCCACAGCACGACTGCCACGGCAGCTCCCGCCGTGCCAGGTCCCCAAGGCCAGTATCCGGCTCCGAAACCAGTGCCCCAAAAAGCCCAAAAGCGTTGTTTCCACGTCATAACGGATACAAAGGTATTAAAAAAAAGGCTATTAGCAAAAAACTGTCAACTTTTTTGGCGGCTCGGCAAACCTTATTGGTCAAAAATTCCGCCACAATATCCCATTACCCAAATACACGTCAATTTATACCAAAAAAACATTAATTGGATGTGCCGTTTCCGACAAAAAAGGAAGAATATGACTAACTTTGCACGGAACAAAAAGAAACCAAGACGTGAACAAACGGTTATTTTTATTGTATTTACTCATCACTTTGGCGTTCTCTGCCAAAGCCCAGCTAAACATAGAAATCGTCGACGAAGACGGCTACGCCATCCCTTTTGCAAACGCCACATACCGCGGACACCACCTGTCTGCAGCGAGCGACATCGAGGGAAAACTGACTATCGAACGCCACGAGGGGTGGCAGCTCACCATCAGTTCCGTGGGCTTCAAGGAGCAGACCCTGAAAGTGAACGCGCGAACTCCGTCGTATGTGAAGTTCACAATGCGCGAAGACGCGAAGACACTCAACGAAGTGGTCATCACAGACAGGAAAGGAAAGTACTCAAGAAAGAACAATCCGGCGGTCGAACTGATGAAACGCGTGATTGCCGCAAAGAAGAAAACCGACCTCGCAAACAAGGACTTCTACCAGTACAACAAATATCAGAAGCTGACACTTGCACTCAATGACCTCACGAAAGAGCGCATTGACTCCGGCGCAATCTTCCGACCGCAGTTCGTGAAAGACCAAGTGGAGCTGTGCAAATACAACGACAAGCTGATACTGCCTGTCATCACGAACGAGACGGTGACCCAAAACGTCTACCGCAAAAACCCAAAAAGCGAGAAAAGCATTATCCTCGGAGAAAACAAGGGCGGTGTCAACCAGCTCATAGAGACCGGTGACATCCTCGACGTGGTGATGAAAGACGTGTTCACCGATGTCGACATCTACGACGACCAGGTACGTCTGCTGCAGTATCCGTTCACCTCCCCCATCGGCAAAGATGCCGTCGACTTCTACCGTTTCTACATAGAGGACACGGTGTACGTGGACAAAGACTACTGCTATCATCTCCAGTTCATCCCCAACAACCAGCAGGACTTCGGTTTCAGAGGCGAACTTTACATACTGGCAGACTCCACTCTGCACGTGAAGAAATGCTCGATGACGATTCCGAAACGCTCCGACGTGAACTTCGTAGAGAACCTCCGGATAGACCAGGCCTACGAACAGATGCCGACAGGCGACTGGGTGCTCACGCAGGATGACATGATCGTGGAACTGAAGGTGGCATCATGGATACAGAAGATGATAGCCATCCGCACCACCAAAAACTCCGACTACTCGTTCGAACCCATTGCCAACAAACTGTTCAAGGGCAAGGCGGCGACAAGGAAAGAGGCGAACGCACAGATGCGCGACGACGATTTCTGGGGACAATACCGCACTGTGGAGCTGACGAAATCGGAAAGTCAGATGGGCGCGTTCATAGACCAGCTGCAACGGATAAAAGGCTTCGGGCTGTTCATTTTCGCCTTCAAGGCCGTGGTGGAGAACTTCGTGGAGACCACGCCGGGCAAGTCCAAGGTGGACATAGGCCCTGTCAACACCATCATATCACACAACTTCGTCGACGGACTCCGCACCCGCATCAGCGCACAGACCACCGCCAACCTCAACCCGCACTGGTTCTTGGCAGGCTACTACGCCCGCGGCTGGAAGTCGAAGCAGAACTACTACAGCGGCACACTCACCTACTCGTTCAACAAGAAGGACTATCTGCCGCGCGAATTTCCCAAGCGCACACTGTCATTCACTGCCGCACGCGACGTCACACTGCCGTCCGACAAGTGGATACGCACCGATAAGGACAACGTATTCACGTCGTTCAAGTGGGCGGACATAGACAAAATGCAGTTCTTCGAGAAGCAGGAACTGAAGTTTGAACGTGAGGAAGAATGGGGCTTCAAGACCACTCTCGGACTGAAGCACGAGTACAATACCGGCTACGGAGAGATGCATTTCACCCCCGTAAGCCAATACAAGGACCCGCAGGAGTACCCCGACCACGTCAATCCGGAGGTCGGCATACACACCACCGAGGTGAGCGCGGAAATCAGAATCGCCCCGGGCGAGACCTTCATCAACACCAAGCAGCGCCGGTTGCCTATCAATCTCGACGCCCCGGTGTTCACCCTGCGCCACACGACAGGCATTGACGGCTTCCTCGGAGGCGACTTCAACTACAACCTGTCGGAGTTTGAACTGTACAAACGCTTCTGGATGAACTCGTGGGGAAAGATTGACTGCTATCTGAAATCGGGCATCCAGTGGAACAAGGTGCCCTATCCCCTGCTGATAATGCCGCGCACCAACCTCGGCTACATCATGGAGGACGAGACCTTCCGCCTCATCAACAACATGGAGTTCCTCAACGATCGCTTCGCTTCACTTGAGGTTTCGTGGGACTTCAACGGCAAAATCTTCAACCGTATTCCGCTCATCCGCGAACTGAAATGGCGCGAATACCTCGGCGTAAACGTGATGTGGGGCATGCTTTCCGACAAAAACAACCCGTACCTGAACCCAACTGACGACATGCTCTACCAGTTCCCGAAGGGATGTTATGTCATGGACAAGGACAAGCCCTACATAGAGGCTGTCATCGGCATACACAACATCTTCAAGATTCTTCATGTGGAATACGTGCGCCGTCTCACCTATACGGAACTGCCCACATCGCAGCGTTGGGGCATACGTTTCATGTTCCGTGCAACATTCTGATCCGCTACAATGCCGTTCTACAGTATATACCTCATTATAATATGGGCGGTCTTGGCTGCCATAAAGCCAACCCGCAAATTCATGCTGGCACTTGCCCCGTGGCTGTTGTTCGCCTGTTGCTACGACTGGATGCGCCTGTTGCCCAACTGGAAGGTCAATCCCATCGACATAGAGGGCATCTACAACGCCGAGAAACATCTCTTCGGCATCATGACACCCGAGGGTGTGGTGACGCCGGGAGAGTATTTCAATGCACACAACTCCACCTGGCAGGACTTGCTGGCAGGCTTCTTCTACCTCTGCTGGGTGCCCGTACCGCTGGGCTACGCCATATTCCTGTATGCGAGAAAACGCCGCCGCGAGTACCTGAAGTTCTCCGTGGCGTTCCTGTGGATTAACCTCTTCGGCTTCTGTTTCTACTATGTGCATCCGGCAGCTCCGCCATGGTATGTGCTGCAGCACGGTTTTGAGGTCAACCTCAACACCCCCGGCAGCGTGGCTGGACTGGCAAGGTTTGACGCGCTCATGCCGTTTCCGGTATTCGCCAACATCTATTCCGGCAACTCCAACGTGTTCGCCGCCGTGCCGTCACTGCACTCCGCATACGTCCTGACGGCAGCGATATACGCATGGTTCAACCGGAGCAGCAAGTGGACGGCGCTCTGTTTCTTCATCATATCGGCAGGTATATGGTGGACGGCAGTGTACACCTGCCACCACTATGTCATCGACGTGCTCCTCGGAATAGCCGAAGCCATCGTCGGAGTGTTCATCCTTGAGCGCATACTGCTGCGCATTCCCGTGCTGAAACGCGGCATGGAGAAATACATATCCATGCTTTAGGCAGACCGGCAAGACATCTTTTGCACCGCAAAAACACCCTGCAAGTCACCGTGCGGCAAATGCCGTGAACGTGTGTGGCAGTTGCCGTGAACGCTTGCGGCATATGCCGCACACGCGAACCACGTCCGTTGCGACATCACACGAAAGGCGTTTTTGCGCGACAAAAAGACAGTTTACACACGGCGCAACGACCGTTCCTGCACACCAGACGGCAAGGAGTCACGCACCTGACGGCGGCATCGGGTGTGGCTCAAGCACAATATTTTACACTGTTTATTGTGGGTTCGGAATTTTCTGACTACCTTTGCGTAGTTTTAAGAGAACCCTATAATTATATGGAATTTGAACTTATTGCCAAGACCTTTATGGGATTGGAGTCCATCCTGGCACAGGAATTGAATGAGCTGGGAGCTAAAGACGTGCAGGCAGGTCGCCGCGTTGTGTCTTTCAAAGGCGACAAAGAGATGATGTACAGAGCCAATTTCCAGTTGCGCACGGCAATACGCATCCTCAAGCCGATACTGCATTTCAAGGCCAAGTCGGCCGATGACGTCTATGAAGAAATAAAGAAACTGGAGTGGCAGGACATCATCGGGCCGGGCAAGACCTTCTCTGTCGACTCCGTAGTGTATTCCGACGAGTTCAACAACTCGCGCTTCGTGACCTACAAGGTGAAGGATGCCATCGTCGACTACTTCCGTGAAAAGACAGGCAAACGCCCCAACATATCAATCACAAATCCGGACATACTGCTGCATATCCACATCTCCGACACCGACGCCACACTGTCGCTCGACTCGTCAGGCGCATCACTGCACCGCCGAGGCTACCGCCAGGAGAGCGTGGAAGCACCGCTCAACGAAGTGCTGGCGGCAGGAATGATACTGATGACAGGGTGGAAAGGCGAGACCGACTTCATCGACCCGATGTGCGGTTCGGGCACTCTGCCGATAGAGGCGGCGCTCATAGCGTGCAACATGGCACCCGGACTGTTCCGCAAAGGATACGCCTTCGAGAAATGGCCGGACTTCGACGCCGACCTGTTTGAGAGCATCTACAACGACGATTCGCGCGAAAAGGAGTTCGAGCACCACATCTACGGCTACGACGTAGACATTAAGGCGGTGAACACGGCCAACCTCAACGTGAAGGCTGCGGGACTGACCAAGTACATCACAGTGAAGCAGCAGGACTTCAAGGACTTCACGCAACCGGCGGAAAAGTCCATAATCGTGACCAACCCACCATATGGCGAGCGCATCTCGACCCCCGATTTGCTCGGCACATACAAGATGATAGGCGAACGTCTGAAGCACGCCTTCACCGGCAACGAGGCATGGATTCTGTCCTACAAGGAGGAGTGTTTCCGCCAGATAGGTCTCAAGCCGTCGCTGAAAATCCCCCTTTACAACGGCTCGCTGGAGTGCGAATACCGCAAATACCAGATGTTCGACGGCAAGATCAACGACTTTGTGAGTGATGGCGGACACGTGAAAACCGAGGAGGAAAAGCGCATCATGGCGGAGAAAGCCAGAGGACGCAAGAACCGCGAATACAAGAAACTCCTTGACGAACAGGAGGAAAACGAAGAGGCGGACATACGCTCCTTCACCTTCCACTCACTCGAAAGGCGCAGCGAAAGGAAAGCCGACGGCGGCAAAAACCACGGCAATGATCGACGCGAACACCGTGACAACGACAGGCGCGAGCGCCGTGACAGAGACGACAAACGGCAGGGAGACTTCCGCAAGAACAAGGATTTCAAGGGGTCAAGAGACAGAAAGGACTCATGGAAATCCAAGGACTCAAAACCATACAGGAAAAGCGGCGGCCAGCATGACCGCAGAGATAACTTCGAACGACGCAAGAAGATATTTGACAATGAGGATTAAATCGTGTTTGATTGCACTGCTCGTAATGGCTGCAACAGGTAATTCCGCCTTGGCACAGAAACTGTTCACTCTCGAGGAACTTAACTTCGGAGGCAAGAACGCCTATAATTTCTATCCGCAGAGATTCTACTATGAATGGTGGGGCAACCGCCTCGTAGACGCCAATCAGGTGGAGAACATCATCCTCAACCCAGCTACCGGCAAGCCGACAAAGGACGAAGCGATTGACGCCAACAACTTTCATTCCGTCTACGGATATGACGCGGAGAATGCGCCACGCATCCATGGGGCAGGCTTCCCCTACAAGGAGTATCCGTATGAACTACAGTATGTCGACGGCAAACGCTACCTCGTGGACTTCGACGACTGGCAGGTGGTGTGGACCCAGAGTGCCGAAGGTTCGCTGGAATGGAACAAGGTGTCGAGAGCCGATGCCTTTCAGCGTGACGACAACCTGTGGGTGCGCTATGCCGACGGCAAGGAAGTGCAGTTGTCAAACGACGGTTCACGGGAGATAGTCTACGGCAAGAGCGTCCACAGGGACGAGTTCGGCATTACGAAAGGAACGTTCTGGAACAATGACGGCACAAAGCTGGCGTTCTACAGAATGGACCAGAGCATGGTGGCAGACTATCCCCAGGTCAACACGTTCAAGCGTGAAGCGGAACTGGAACCCGACAAATACCCCATGGCAGGCATGACTTCGCACAAGGTAACCGTAGGTGTGTTCGACCTGAACACCCAGAAGACCGTTTATCTTGACCTTGGCGACGTCACCGACAGGTACTTCACCAACATCACATGGTCTCCCAACGGCAAGACTATCTACCTGTATGAGCTCAACAGAGACCAGAACCGCTGCACGCTCGATGCCTACGACGCTGCGAGCGGGCACAAAGCAAAGACCTTATACACAGAGGTTTCCGACAAGTATGTCGAGCCTCTCCACCCCATAACATTCCTCCCATGGGACGCCAGCAAGTTTGTCTACTGGAGTTGGAAGGACGGTTACACGCACCTTTACCTTATGGATGTGGACGGCAAGGAACTGGGCCAGATTACCAAAGGTGACTGGGTGGTGCTGGAAATCGTGGGATTCTGCCCTGCCAACAAGAGCATGATAATAAGGTCGAAGGAAACTGACGATTTGCAGGAGAACATTTTTGCCGTGAACATGAAGACGCTCAAGCGCACTCCACTCGACAACGGCAAGGGCGTGCACAGGGCAAGTCTGTCACAAGACGGCAAGTACTTGATAGACACGTGGCAAGAGCCTACAGTGCCGAGAAACTGTGCCGTCACCAACACAACTACCGGCAAGAGCGTCATGTTGGCTTCAGCCACTGACCCGTGGGACGGCTGGTACAAGCCGATTTTCGAGTCCGGGAAGATAAAAGCTGCCGACAAGACGACCGATTTGTACTGGCGCATGGTGAAGCCCGCCGACTTCGACCCGGCGAAAAAATACCCCACGGTGGTCTATGTCTACGGCGGACCTCATGCGCACAACGTAGACGCGTCGTGGCACTGGGCTTCACGCTCATGGGAAACCTACATGGCACAGAAAGGCTACATCGTGTTCATACTCGACAACCGCGGCAGTGAGAACCGCGGCAGGGATTTCGAGCAGGTCACCTTCCGTCATCTTGGCCAGGAAGAGATGAAAGACCAGATGTGCGGAGTGGACTTCCTGAAATCGTTGCCCTATGTCGATGCCGACCGTCTTGGCGTGCACGGCTGGAGCTTCGGCGGCTTCATGACCGTCTCGCTGATGACTAACTACCCCGACGTATTCAAGGTTGGCGTGGCAGGAGGACCTGTCATAGACTGGAAATACTATGAGGTGATGTACGGAGAGCGCTATATGGACACTCCGGAAACCAACCCCGAGGGTTACAGGCAGACCAGCCTTATCGACAAGGCCAAGAACCTGAAAGGCAAGCTGCAGATAATAATCGGCATGAACGACCCCACCGTTGTTCCGCAGCATGCCCTCCAGTTCCTCAACGCATGTACCGAAGCCGGGACGCAGCCAGACTTCTTCGTCTATCCCGGAGAGGGGCACAACATGATGGGACACAAGAGTGTCCACCTGCATGAACGCATAACACAATATTTCGAAGAACACCTGAAATAACATGAAAATTCTATTGTTGGGCAGCGGAGGCCGCGAACATGCACTTGCATGGAAGATAGCGCAGAGCGAAAAATGTGACAAGTTGTTTATCGCACCGGGAAATGCCGGAACGGCAAATGTCGGTGAGAACGTGGCAATAAAGGCGGATGATTTCGACGCGTTGAAGTCTTTTGCCGTGGAAAACGCCATCGACATGGTGGTCGTTGGACCGGAAGACCCGCTTGTGAAAGGCATCTATGACGACTTCAAGCAGGACGACCGCACAAAAGACATCGCCGTCATAGGTCCTTCAAAGGCAGGAGCGGTGCTCGAAGGGTCCAAAGATTTCGCCAAGAAATTCATGCAGCGCCACAACATACCGACCGCACGCTACCAGACATTCAACGGCACACAGGTGGAGGAAGGGCTGAAATTCCTCGAGACACTCCATGCTCCGTATGTGCTGAAAGCCGACGGACTGTGCGCAGGAAAGGGCGTGCTGATACTTCCTACCCTTGAGGAAGCACAGCGAGAGTTCAAGGCGATGCTCGGCGGAATGTTCGGCAATGCGTCCGCAAGCGTAGTGATAGAGGAATTCCTCTCAGGCATAGAGTGCTCGGTTTTCGTCCTGACTGACGGCAAGAACTACAAGATTCTGCCCGAGGCGAAGGACTACAAGCGCATCGGCGAGGGTGACACAGGCCTCAACACCGGCGGAATGGGAAGCGTCACACCCGTGCCTTTCGCCACCAAAGAGTGGATGCAGAAGGTCGAAGACAGGATTATCCGCCCCACGGTCGAGGGTTTGGCAGAGGAGAACATCTGCTACAAGGGTTTCATCTTCTTCGGTCTCATCAATGTGGAAGGCAACCCTATGGTGATAGAATACAACTGCCGAATGGGTGATCCCGAGACAGAGAGCGTAATGCTCCGCCTGAAAAGCGACATCGTGGACTTGTTCGAAGGTGTTGCCGACGGCAATCTCGGCGAGAAAACAGTGGAATTTGACGAGCGTGCGGCAGTCTGCGTGATGCTGGTAAGCGGAGGTTACCCCGAGGCTTACACCAAAGGCTATCCCATAGAAGGTATCGGTGACGTGAGCGGCAGCATCGTGTTCCATTCGGGCACAGCCATGAAAGACGGACGCATTGTTACCAACGGTGGACGCGTAATCGCCGTTTCATCCTACGGTAAAGACAAGGACGAGGCTTTGGAAAAGAGCTTCCGCGAGGCGGAGAAGATAAAATACACAGGCAAATATTTCCGCAGCGACATAGGCAAGGATTTGTAAGGACAAGGGCAGAGCGGTGTTTCAGGAAGTAGCGGCAAGAAGCAAGAAGACACTACCGGTCACTATTGCCTATGCGGCAGTGATGGTGGTGTTGTTCGGAACGGCAGGTCACGGTCTGTGGGCAGACTTCATCTGCGTTGCCGTAGCCACCTACCTGATGGTCATCATCAACAACAACAATGTCCTGATAAAGGTTTACAGCCGACTGCCATCGTCCATATTCCTCGTGTTTGCGGTCATGCTGATGTGCCGGTACAGGTCTTTGGAGGCTGACATCGCACAGGCACTCTTCGCCGCACACCTGCTTGTGCTGTTCCGTACCTATCAGAACAAGCGGAGCATGGGCACTGTCTGCGCCGCATTCATCCTGCTCGGGCTCATAAGCACACTGTTCATACAGATACTGTTCTTCGTCCCCGTAATCTGGCTACTGCTCGGAACACGCATGCAGGCAGGGGCGGTGAAGAACTATGCGGCATCTCTCATCGGGCTAATTGTGCCCTATTGGCTTTGGGGAGCCTATGGATTCTGCACCGGCAACTATACCTACATTCTGGAGCACATAGCGTCTATCGCTGTCTTCCAACCCATCAGCATCGGCAGTTACGACCCTCATCTTCTGGCAAATCTTGCGTTTCTGGCAGCGACAGGCATCTGCGGAGTGGTTCATTTCGTACGTTACAGCTACTGCGACAGCATAAAGACCCGCATGATAGTCAACTCTCTGATTACCCTGTTTCTGTTTGTAATAGCATTCATTGTACTGCAACCGCAGCACAGCAGCTGTCTTCTGAGATTTCTGGCTATCACCGCAGCTCCGGTGACAGCCCACTATTTCACATTCACGAAGTCGCGGTTGACCAACTGCCATTTTGTGGTTTCAATCGCAATCGCAGTATTACTGACAATCTACAACACATGGATGGCCTGACAGAATTTTTGCTTCAATACAGCTATTGGGGGATGCTGATAGCCTCGTTCATTGCCGGAAGCGTGTTTCCTTTCAGCAGCGAGACGGTCATGTTGGCACTTTGGGCGGCAGGACTTGACCCCTTGAAGCTGGTCATCTACGGCAGCATAGGAAACGTGCTGGGGTCAATGTTCAACTACGGACTGGGCAGAATGGGCAAGTTAGACTGGCTTGAGCGTTGGTTTCACGTCAAGCAGGAAAGTCTCGACAAGGCAAAACGCTTCATGGGAGGACGCGGCGCACTGATGGGATTCTTCTGTTTCCTGCCGATATTGGGCAGTGCCATTGCGGTCATACTCGGATTTACGAGAGCCAACATCGTCATCTCAGCACTTTCCATCACATTGGGAAAAGTCCTCAGATATGTCATCCTCGTCTACGGAGCAGACTTTCTCTTCTGATTTGCCGGCGGCGTTTGCCGTCTGTTACTTGCTGAAAAACTTCCTTCCGTCCTTTATTATTATTCCCTTATAGTCGGAGTTCACACGCTGACCGGCAGTGTTGTATACGGCATCATCACCTTTTGTCTGCGGCACTACAGTCTCGCTGATGTCGTCAGTGTCTCCTGCTTGGTCGAAGGAAAGAGCCTCATCGGCGGTCATAATGAGCCAGCGTTGTGCGGCGGAAGCGCCATGGCTGAAAGTCGCAACTACCGGCACGTCGCCCGAGCCCTGCATTGCGTGCCAGTCGGAGGTTATCCAGTAGGTCGTCTTGGAGAATGTTCCCTTTGTGAAATCATTCCATGACGGAAGCAGTTGCAATGCGCATGGAGTGTCAGACAACACGTAAGAGTCTTCTTCACAGGATATGTACTGTTCCGTAAGGGCATTTCGCAGCGTGTATTTTGCCGTTGTCGCATCATACACGACATGCCAGGCATAAGCGTCATTGCCGGCAACATCCGCCGTCTCTGCCTTCTTTATGCAGAGCTTGCCGCCGTCAACAGTCAGGTAAGAGTCGTCAACTCCACATTCGGCACTCTCGTTCTTGATGTAGTATTTCGTGTCGTCATCCTGCTGCATGACGTATGCAGGAGAAGCGAAACCCACCCCAGTGGAGCAGATAAGTCCGTCCTGGTGCATGGCATGAGTGATAAGCACGTTGCCGTAATAGAGGAGCGTGTTTTCCGGATTGTTGGTGTCGCCATAGTTGATGCCGAATCCCGGCACGGTGTAAGCGGACTCCGGCCACATATGGGTGTTGTCTCCTGTCATGTAGGCAGTGGGGTCGTCGTTGAGGAACTGTATCATCTTGGTGGCACGAGGACCAAGCCATCTGTTGTCTTTACGGTAGATGTCGCTCCACCACTCATCGGTTTCGCCGACACCGACACCATGGTTTATCTCATGCAATATGGTTCCTGTCTGCTGGTATTGTGCCTTCGGGCCTACCCGCATGTACCCTCCATAACCGCAGTCTGCCGTCGGTGTCTGCGAGCCATAGTGCCCGTCCACGTTGAAATAGCGCACGTATGTCAGGTTGTCATATAGCCATTTGGCCTCTTCGAGAGACGATACCACATTCTTGTTGCAGTCACTGTCGCCGCCGTAATTCCACTGATAGGTGATGTTGCCCATAGGTAAGGTGACGATTTTCACCTGTTCGCCATAGGCAATCTGACCGCCTTTCGTGCGCGCATACGGACGTATATAATATGTGGTGGAGGGCGTCAGTTTGCTTATCAGGTATATATATCCCCGGTTGGAGAATTTCCAAGTGGTGCTGTAGTCGAGGACTGTCGGTTCAGGACTTGTGCTCCAGCACACGCCAAGTTCACTTATCGACGACTTGTTGCTTTTGTAACCGAAGCGCATAAGGGCTATCGTGGCGCCCGTAGGGACAAAAGGATTGGTGGTAAGAGTGGGAACAGGCCCTTCGGCATGCTCCAGTTTGTAATCCTCCACGGCTGCGCGCAGTTGTCCTGCGGCACTGGCGATGTCAGCAGTCGAAGTACTTGAGAGGACGTCTTTCGCCTGTTTGATGACCTCATTCAGTTGACATTCCTCGCCACTTTCGGTCAATACTCCCTCCGCCTCGGCAATTATCTTCTGCAGTTCGATGTGCATACTGTCGACATTGACACCGTTGTAATAGAGCTTTACGTTGTCTATTGCCGCCCAGTTGCCATTGGTCTGCACCACCTTGAACCCGATGTCGGCTTTACCCTCAATGACTGTGAACACCACACTGTACGACTTGCACGCATTCACGGGGGTACTTTCTGTTCCTCCGTACAGACATGCTCCGTCGCAAAGCAGTGTCTCGTCGCTCTGCTGTATCATCTGGCAGTCGGCGGTGAGGGTATATGTACCGGCAGGCAATCCGACAAGAGGCTGGTGAATATCCACGTTTTTTATCCTGTTGCCGGATGTCGCCTTGCGTTGCATATAGATGTTTCCGCTCTTGGCAGAGAACTCTTCGTTGATGGAAAAGCAGAAATCACTGTTGAGCCACCCTGCGGCACGCGCCTCAAAACCGGAGTTCTGCACATATAGACCGGTGACATCTTCACCGGCATAAACCACTGCCGTCAAAAGCGACATAATGACGGAGAGCACGAAAAACCTTTTGTTCATTTTGTTATGTTATCCCTTATATTACCGTTATACTTTCTCTTTTCATCCGTTTTCTCACGACAAAAGTACTAAATAAACCTCTTTCAGGCAAGCTTTCCGTCAATTCTCGGATACAAAAACCGCCAACTCGTGACGAATTGGCGGTGTTCCGTTTGTCATTCCCACTCGATTGTCGAGGGCGGTTTCGAAGAAATGTCGTAGCAAACGCGGTTGACTCCCTTCACCTTATTTATTATATCGGTACTTACCTGCGCCATAAAGTCGTAGGGAAGATGCGCCCAATCGGCGGTCATAGCATCGGTACTGGTCACCGCACGCAGTGCAACGGGATGCTCGTATGTGCGTTCGTCGCCCATGACACCCACACTGCGCACCGTCGAGAGCAGCACTGCCCCGGCCTGCCATATCTGGTCGTAGAGGCTGACCTCTATCTCGCCGTCCTTCATGTCTGCCGGTACACCTGCCGCAAGCACCCTGCGTGCATCCTCGCCGCTAAGCTTTGTCTTGTATTCACGCAAGCCTCTGATGTAGATATCGTCCGCATCCTGGAGTATGCGCACCTTTTCGCGAGTGATGTCGCCAAGTATACGCACCGCAAGACCCGGTCCCGGGAAAGGATGACGGGTAATAAGATGCTCGGGCATACCGAGAGAACGTCCCACGCGACGCACCTCATCCTTGAACAACCACTTCAGTGGCTCGCACAGCTGGAGGTTCATCTCCTTAGGCAGTCCGCCCACATTGTGGTGGCTCTTGATGACTTTGCCAGTGATGTTGAGCGACTCTATGCGGTCAGGATAGATTGTTCCCTGAGCCAGCCACTTGGCGTCGGTTATCTTCTTTGCCTCCGCATTGAACACCTCCACGAAGTCCCTGCCTATTATCTTGCGCTTCTGTTCGGGGTCAGTCACACCTGCGAGGTCGCCGAGAAATTTCTCCGAAGCGTCCACGCCGATGACATTCAGTCCCAGACACTCGTAGTCGTGCATCACGTCACGGAACTCGTTCTTGCGCAACATGCCGTGATCTACGAATATACAAGTAAGGTTCTTGCCGATAGCCTTGTTCAGCAGAACAGCCGCAACACTTGAGTCCACACCGCCAGAGAGGCCGAGTATCACCCTGTCGCTGCCCACTTGCCGGCGTATCTCCTCCACTGTCGTGTCGACAAACGATGCCGCAGACCAGTCCTGATTACTGCCGCAGATGTCCACGACAAAGTTTTTCAGCAGGAGCGAGCCCTGCACCGAGTGGAACACTTCGGGGTGGAACTGCACAGCCCACACGCTCTTTGCCCCGTCTTTTCCCTGCATGTAGTAGGCGGCATTGTGCACCGACTGCGTCGAAGCGATGACTTCCGCGCCCTCAGGAATGGCCGTAATCGTGTCGCCGTGCGACATCCAGACCTGCGAATTGTCGTCAAATCCGCTGAAAAGAGGGTTCTCCTTGTTCACCGTAGTGAGGTTCTGGCGTCCGTATTCGCGCGAACCGGCAGGCTCCACATTGCCTCCGTTGGTGTAGGCTATGTACTGTGCGCCATAGCAGATGCCCAAGACCGGCAACCGTCCGACAAACTTGCTCAAGTCAACTTTGAACGCTTCAGGGTCATAGACCGAATAAGGACTGCCCGAAAGAATCACTCCTATGACCGAAGGATCGTCTTCCGGAAACTTGTTGTAGGGCAGAATCTCGCAGAACGTGTCAAGTTCCCGCACGCGCCGACCGATGAGTTGGGTGGTCTGACTGCCGAAGTCAAGAATAATAATCTTTTGCATTATAATGTGAGGATAAATCTTTCAGCGTCACCGAGTGTGTCAATCTTTCCCACGTCCATAAGGCGCAGGTCCTGCTTGACCACTCCTTTTATCTTTATGTCTTTACATTCTTTCAGGTAGAAATCCATGATAGGAAACCTGTCCGGCCACTGTTCCAACAGCGGTTGGAGCTTTTGCGAAATGCAGTGTATGCCGGAGAAAGCGTACAGATGGAGGTTCTTGGGCACAGAACTGCTGTCCGTGAAATCCATTTCCGCAATTTCCCTGTATGGCGACCTTACCTCTCCCGTCGCCAGATTGGTCCAGCCGACCAGCCGCATGTCATCGTCAAACACCAGATAGCGCTTTGTCTCTCTCCACGAAACGAGGAGTGTGGCATCGTTGTCCTGTGCTTTCCCGTAGAAATCACGCAGGTCCACATTGCTCAGAATGTCCACGTTGTGTATCAGCACCTGTCCTTTGTCGCCGAACAGGGGCAGTGCCCGCTTCAGTCCGCCGCCCGTTTCGAGCAGTTCCGCCGTCTCGTCGCTTATCTTGACATCCGTGCCTTTCAGGTAAGACACTATCTGTCCGGCGAAGTGATGCACGTTGACGACGATGTTGTCAAAACCTTGCGCCCTCAGTTTGTCAAGCACATGCTGCAGGAGAGGCTTGCCTGCCACCGGCACGAGCGCCTTCGGCATCCTGTCGGTCAGCGGTTTCAGTCTTGTGCCAAGTCCTGCGGCGAATATCATTGCATTCATTTCAGTATCTCCTTTATGCCCTGTTCCCTATGGCAGATGCGCACTTCTATGCCGTATTTACCGTGCAGATGCTCCGCCAGATGCTGGGCAGAGTAGACCGAGCGGTGCTGTCCGCCGGTGCATCCGAACGAGAACATCAGGTCCGTAAAGCCCCTTTTCATGTACCGTTCCACATGTGCGTCGGCCAGCCGGTAGACATTTTCGAGGAAAGACAGTATCTCGCCGTCGTCCTCAAGAAACCTGATGACAGGCTCGTCAAGCCCTGTCAGTTTCTTGTAAGGTTCATAGCGGCCGGGGTTGTGCGTGCTGCGGCAGTCGAAGACATAGCCTCCGCCGTTGCCGCTCTCGTCTTCGGGAATCCCTTTCTTGTAGGAGAAGGAGAACACCCTCACCACGAGCGGTCCTTTTCCGTCGTATTTCGATGCCGTCGGCTGGCAGTGTTCCGTCTGCGGCTGATACTTCGGCATCTCGGTCAAACGCCTCAACACATCAACAAGATATGGGTACGGAAAATCCCGTTCGACAAGAAGCTCACGCAGATTTCCCATTGCGGGGATGATGCTGTCTATGAAATGGCGTTTCCGTTCAAAATATCCGCGGAAACCGTAAGCACCCAGCACCTGTATGAGACGGAACAGCACAAACAACCTGAGCCGTCCGCGGAACACGTCTTCTGACGGCACTGCCGTGCACGATGCCATTGCCTTGTAGTATTCCGAGGCAAGTTTTTCGCGAAGACTGTTGCCGTAACGTGCTGACGCCTGCCACAGGAAAGAAGCCAGGTCGTAATAGAACGGTCCGCGTCTGCCCCCTTGGAAGTCGATGAACCAAGGGGTTCCGTCACGGTCAAGCATCACGTTGCGTGCCTGGAAGTCACGGTACATGAAACTGTCGAAATCCTCTTCCAGCAGGTCATCCGCCAGTTGGCGGAACGCCTCTTCGAGCTTCACCTCGTTGAAGTCAAGCCCCGTAGCTTTCAGAAAACAGTATTTGAAATAGTTGAGGTCAAAGAATATGCTCTCGCGGTCGAACGACGGCACAGGATAGCACTGGCTGAAATCCAGAGCGGAAGCACCGGTGAACTGTATCCGAGGCAGTTCGCGGATGGTGCGGACAAGCAGTTGCTGTTCAGCCTCATCGTAGTTTCCGCCTGCCTCCCTACCCTTCTTGAGAGCATCAAAGAGCGACTGCGCCCCGAGATCCTGCTGCAGATAGCACATGCCATCGTCGCTCACGGCATACACCTCAGGCACTTGCAGTCCGCAGGAGCGGAAGTGCCGTGCAAGATAGACGAAGGCGTTGTTTTCCTCGCACGATGTCCCGACCACCCCGATGACCGTAGAGCCGTCAGCGGCAGTCAATCTCCAGTATTCGCGGTTGCTGCCCGCACCGGGCAACTTTTCCGTTTTGACCGGCTCCAAGCCCTTGTATCGGCGATATAGTTCCGTGAGTCTGTCCATCTATTTGTAGTAGTTGAGAGCCGCTCCTATGGCTGTTGAAAACTCGCTGTGTGCCGGTATATGGAATCTGACACCATACATCTTCTCAAGAATGGGGAACAACACCTTGCAGTGAGGTATGAGCGAGAGCTTGCCAATCATCACATAGTCCTTGATGCCCGACCCTATCGACGACAGGATTGTTGCCGAACCGATGGTCTGGAGCACTGTCCAGATGATGCCCAACGCTATGTCCTCGGGTTTGGCGTCAGACTTTGCGTTGCCGAAAAGCGATGCCGTGGCGGACAGTGGAAGGTTGGTCACCTGATGAGGGGATATGTCGCCGATACTCACGTCGATATTCGAGATGTCGCCGCGGCGCGCCAGTTCCAGCACCTGCTCTATGTTTCCCGTCTTGAGCATCACCCTCGACAGTCCGGCAAGGGTGCCTCCTCCGAGAGCCAGACCGCCCAGGCGGTGTATCTCGTCGCCGTCGCAGAGCACGAGCGAGGTGCCCGTTCCCATCGACACCACTATCATGCGGTCGAGGTCAACATCATATTTCGCGCCGAGACCGTCGGCTATAAACTCATCAGTAACGGCAGTCGGCAGACCGTAGATATTGCCGTCTATATAGCCGGCACCCACTCCCGTCATCATCACTTGTTCCACATCGGCAAGTTTGATGTTGTTGTCGTGGAGGTATTTGCCAAAAGCTCCGTAGAGTGAAGTCACCGGATCGTTGGCCTTAATCCTTATCGGCGACACCACGTTCTTGTTCTTGTCTATTCCGACAATCTTTGTCGTAGATATTCCTACGTCGATTCCTATTACCATATCAGTATTTTCTTCCGTCCCCCGCAGGGGCGGTCTCCTATAATATTCCGTCGAACAGGTCTCCCTGACGGGGTTCTGCCGTTTGTGGCTTTGGCGACTCCGGTTGTGCGGGTTGCGTGCCTGTGTCTGCCGCAGACGTGCCGTCTGTGCCGACGAGAGCCAGGAACTCGTCCTCGCCCATTATCTGCACACCCAGCTTCTGCGCCTTTTCGAGTTTCGCCGGGCCCATGTTTTCGCCAGCAAGGATGAATGACGTGTTTTTCGAAATGCTACCGACATTCTTGCCTCCGTTGGCTTCTATTATCTTCTTGTATTCGTCGCGGCTGTGATGACTGAACACTCCGCTTATCACTATGGACTTGCCTTCGAGAGCCGTTCCGTGGTTTTGCATCTCCTGTTCCGACAGTTTGAACTGCAGTCCGTAGTCTCTCAGCCGTTCCACTATGTCGCGGTTGCCATCCTCACGGAAGTAGTTCACCACGCTGGCGGCTATCACGTCGCCTATGCCGTCCACCTGGCAGAGTTCGTCAACCGACGCTTTCATCAGCGCATCCATGGACTTGAAATGTCTCGCCAGAGCCTTTGCCGAGGTCTCGCCCACAAAACGTATGCCGAGGGCGAACACCACACGCTCGAAAGGAACGGTCTTCGAGGCGTTGATGGACTTTATTATGTTCTGTGCCGAATCCAGTTTGTTGCGCCTTATGTCGTCGCCCCAGAGCTGTTCGACCTTGAGTTCATAGAGGTCGGCGATGTTCTTCACCAGTCCCTCACGGTAGTACTCGTCGATTATCTCCTTGCCGAGCCCCATGATGTTCATGGCTTTTCTCGACACGAAATGCTCTATCTTGCCCTTTATCTGCGGCGGGCATCCGGCGTCGTTCGGACAGTAGTGCCCAGCCTCACCGGGGTAGCGCACGAGCGGAGTGCCGCATTCGGGACACACCGCAGCAAACTCTATCGGGGCGGCATCGGCCTGTCGGCGGTCTTCAGCCACACCTACTATCTTGGGAATTATCTCCCCGCCTTTTTCCACATACACGTAGTCGCCGGCATGGAGGTTGAAACTCCGGATGAAATCTTCGTTGTTGAGCGTGGCGCGGCGCACCGTCGTGCCCGCCAAATGCACCGGTTCCATGTTAGCCACCGGCGTGACCGCTCCCGTGCGTCCCACCTGATAGGTCACCTCAAGCAGTCTGGTGCAGGCACGCTCAGCCTTGTATTTGTAGGCGATAGCCCACCTCGGCGACTTCGCCGTCATGCCGAGCGCACGCTGCTGGCGCAGTGAATTGACCTTGAGAACGATGCCGTCGGTCGCCACAGGGAGGTTTTTGCGCTCCGTGTCCCAATAGCCTATGAAGTCCATTATCTCGTCTATGGTCTTCACTTTCCTCATTCCCTCCGACATACGGAATCCCCAGCGGCGGCAAGCCATGAGGTTTTCGTAGTGTCCGTCTTCGGGCAGGGTGTCGCCGAGCAAATAATAGAGGTAGGCGTCAAGCCCCCTTGCCGCCACGACACGCGAGTTCTGCAGCTTCAGAGTGCCCGAGGCTGCATTGCGCGGATTGGCGAACGGCTGTTCGCCCTCGTCCTCGCGCTCTTCGTTGATGCGTCTGAAATTGTCCCAAGGAAGCAGCACCTCGCCCCTGATTTCGAAATTTTGCGGCCAGTCGCCGGGTGCGAGCTGCAGTGGAATGCACTTTATGGTGCGCACGTTTGGGGTGACATCATCGCCCCGAACACCGTCGCCGCGCGTGACGGCACGCACAAGCCGACCGTCCTCATAGGTGAGCGAGATGGACAGACCGTCGTACTTCATCTCGCAGCACACCTCGAATTCCTCGCCGCCGAGCCCCTCCTTCACCTGCCTGTACCACTCCGCCACGTCCTGCTCACTGTATGTGTTGGCGAGCGAAAGCATCGGCCAGCGGTGCGCAACCTGCCGGAACTCCGTCTGCAAGTCGCTTCCCACGCGCTGTGTCGGGGAATTGGGGTCAGCCATTTCGGGGTGTTTCCGCTCCAGAGTCTCCAACTCATGCATCATGAAGTCGAAGTCCTGGTCGCTCAACACCGGTTGGTTGAGAACATAATAGCGGTGATTGGCCTCATGCAACTGCTGCCGCAGTTCGAGGATTCTTTCGGTTTCGGTCATCCGACATTGCTTGTTTTACGTCTGCGAAATTACTAAAAAACGGAGAGAGTACAAAGCGTTGGTCGCCTTTTTATAGCCCATGCCATCGGCGCAAACTGTGTTGCCGCAAGGGCAGAACACCGCAATCACGCCCCTAAAACGGTTCTTTCGCGGTCGCACAACGGTCGATGGACGAACGTACAACGGTCGATAGACGAGCGTATGACGGTCGATGGACGAACGTACAACGGTCGATGCGCCACCGCCACAACGGCTCTTACGGACTACCACAACGGTGTTTGCGCACGACCAATAGGGCATAATGGCGGCGGAAGACATTTTTCCGTGCCTGTCACCGGCGGCATATAAAAAAGATGTGCTAACTTTGCAGGGAATATGAGAATAGACATTATAACGGTCTTGCCGGAGATGATTGAGGGCTTCGTCAACGAGTCCATCCTGGCAAGGGCACAGAAGAAGGGACTTGCAGAAATACACCTGCACAACCTGAGGGACTACACCACCGACAAGTGGAGGCGTGTGGACGACTACCCATACGGCGGTTTTGCAGGCATGGTGATGCAGGTGGAGCCTATCGACAGGTGCATCTCGGCACTCAAGTCGGAACGTGACTACGACGAAGTGATATTCACCACGCCCGACGGGGAGCGGTTTGACCAGCCCATGGCAAACGAACTGTCGATGCTGAACAACGTCATCATACTCTGCGGACACTACAAAGGCATCGACCACAGGGTGCGCGAGCACCTGATAACCAAGGAAATCAGCGTGGGCGACTATGTGCTCACGGGCGGCGAACTGGCGGCTGCCATCATCACCGACGCCGTGGTGAGAATCATCCCCGGTGTGGTCGGCGACGAGCAGAGCGCACTGTCGGACAGTTTCCAGGACAACCTGCTCTCCGCCCCTATCTATTCCCGTCCGGCCGACTACAAGGGTTGGAAGGTGCCCGACATACTCCTCTCGGGCAACGAAGCCAAAATCAAGGACTGGGAGATGGAACAGTCCATGGAGCGCACACGCCGTCTGCGCCCCGACCTGCTCGACAAGTGACGGTTCAGAAACCCGTGCCAAGCACTTTGCGCACGGTGCCGTCGGCATCCACAACGATATTGATACCCTTTTGCGGGCTTTCCGTCTGCATGCCGGAGGGCGTGTAGTAGCGCACCGTGCCGCCAGCCGTCGCCGCTTCAGAGACACCGGTTGACACGCCTGCCACATAGTCGCTGTCATCGCCGTGCATGTAAACGGCTTGTGAAGAAATGAAATTTGCCGTTCCGATTGTGGGTTTCGCCATGTCGTAGACACGTTTGCCTCCGTCGGGATAGCGCCCCACGCTGCGTGTCCCTTCGTGTGAATCATAATGTAAACGGTCGCTCCACGAACCGTCGGCTGCGGTCAGGCACACGCAGCAATGGTCGTCATTGGCAAGCTTGAACGGAGCATGGACTGCGCTCACGGGGTCAAGTTTGTCACACCACACCACCAGATAGCCGTTGGCGGGCAGCACCGTGCTGACGCCGTCACAGCCCTCTATGCGGTACTTGCAGGGATTGTCCGGATTGTCGGACAGGAACATGCCTGCCACGTCAACATCGTCCGACGTGTTATTGTAGAGTTCTATCCAGTCGTTGCGCTTGAAATATTCGTTGGCAAAGATGTCGTTTGACGCACTGACTTCATTGATTACGACAGGCGCAGCCCCCGCATCAAGAAGGTCTGCATCAGCCAGCGGCGTAAATTCCGCCACCAGTTCGGCACCCGAAACCCGGCTATAGACGAACTTGCGGTTGGTCGACAGCACCTTGTTATCGGACATCCTGCGCCACCCCGAGAAATTGTAGCCGGCAGGTGCTGACACCTCAAGCTCGGGCGAAGCGTAGACCGTGCCGGAGAACTTGGCCGTGGGGACAGGTTCGCCGTTCATCGTGAAGCGCGCCTGCGGTATGTTGGCACTGAACGAGAGTTGGCGGCCCGACTTCAGATTGAGGAAGTTTGCCAATGCGGACATTCGCCTTGCACGCCGCGAAGTGTCGGATATGGCATTGATGATTTCCTTGCCGCGCGAGTCGGGACTGCAGTTTTCCAGAGCCAAAGCGGGACGTATGGTGTCCATCATGGAGTTTATTATCGCGGAGCAACGCCCCGGTTCAAACACGCTTCCGGAAACTATGCAATAGGCTGTGACAAACTTTTGCCGGAAGGTCTCGTTGTCCAGCATGTTCACGAGAATCTGTGCAAGACCGAATTTCCGGCTCAATCCCACGGCGGAAGCCTTTGACTTGATGTCGGTGAAGAGGTTGTCGGTGGCAAAAGCGGCATCCATGTCGTACATCACAAAATGGAATTTACCCCTGTCGGACTTGTCGCCGGTGCGTTCGCGGAACGCCTTTATGTTGTTGGAATTTACCAGCCAGTCGTTGCTGCCGACCCAGCACTCTGCCGCCATATAGTTGGCGTATTCGTCGATATCGACTATTTCGCATATCTCACGGTAGGCGTTGTCGTCGGCGCAGGACTTTGACAGTTCGTACCAGCGCAGATATGCCCGGTTGTCACCTTCGTCCTGCACGTATCCGTCGGTAGGATCTATCTCGAAAGCGTCGAGGTTGTCCTCGTCGAGACCGTAGTTGGAATAAGCGAAGAACTTGTTGGAAGCCTCGCGCATATTGAGCATTCCGTGGTAGGAACCGTTGATAAAGACGTGCGCCGGTTGCCACAGCTGTCCGTCAAGATACATGCCGCTGGTCTGTATAATCTGCTGCACTGCGGCATCAGTGAGGCGTGCGCTGATGTCGTTTCCGCCGTTGCGGAACTTTATGGAGCGCAGTTTCATGTGCTTTTTCAGGTCGAACACGGGATAGTCAAACGTGTTTTTCCCCTCGTATTGCCTGGAAGCTTTCAGGCGGAAAGGCCGCGGACTGGAATTGCGGCTGAAGGCTCCGGATATCGCCATGTCACATTCCTGGTTGAGACACGCCACGTCACGCCCGATGTCAAACAGCTCGAAGTTGACCGGACGGTCCCAGTCCTTGTTGTAGTTGTTGTACTTGCCGCTAATCATTATGCCCGTCGTATCGTTGTAGAGATTGTCGGGCGACGACACGATTGACGCTACGGGCAGAGTGTAAGCCTTGTCCCGGTAGATGAACGAGCGAGTGACCACTGCGCTCGGCAGGGTGTTTTCGGCAAACGTGCGGAAGCGGTACACCGCCGAAGAACCCGATTTTACACGGAACGAACCTGTCAGACTGGTCTTGCCGTTGGCAAGTGTCGGCGTGCTGCCATCGGTGGTATAGCGCAGTGTGACGCCGACGGGGAACGCCACTTTCAGGGTGAATGATTCGGTGAAAAGTCCTCCGTCACGGTCGGGGACAGGCGCTTCAGCCCTGCTTTCGCAGAACGCGCTGCCGGCATTGCTTGCCCCCGGTGACGGTGTGGACGTGTAGCCCCACTCCTCGCCGCCGTCCGTCTTGCGGGCATACGACACACGCGTGATGCCGGCAGGGTAAGCCTGCGAAGCGATAACATTGCCGTCCTTGTCGCTGAAACATACCGTTCCGCCGTTGTAACTGAGTTTCCACGGCACCTGAGCCATTGCCCCCGCCATGTAGTCGCCGTCGGCATCGTTGTGTTCAAACCACACGGTGGCAAACCCGTGGGCAGGAATGACGCCGTTGGCAGCCTTCAGACGGAACTTGAGAGGTTCGGACGGATCGTCACTGACATACATGTTGAGCAGCCTCACCGGCAGGTCGGTCGGGTTGTACAGCTCCACATATCCGCCATAGTCGTAGCTCTTGTCAAGAAACATGTCCACATTGGCAACCATTATCTCGTTTATCACCACAGATTCCGGTGTCTGGCGGTTGTATGTAATCCTCTGTCGCACATCGTCTGCCGATGCGGCAGGCAGTGCCGACAGACAGACTACTGAAGCCAAGAGCACACGGCCAAGCAATCGGGTCGCCAGTTTACATCTGTTCATGAGCGGATTATTTTTCGTAATTTTGGTTGCAAATGTACCGCTTTTACATAGTTTTTGTTTACCTTTGCACATATTCTGATACATTTTAGTTCGTTTTTTGTATGTTTGGTAAAGAGACCTACAGCTCAAGGAGAAATGAGCTTAAGAAACTCGTAAGCAGCGGCATTGTGGTGTTGTTCGGCAACAACGAGGCACCGGCCAACTTTCCGGCCAACAGCTACGCGCCCTTCAGACAGGATTCCACCTTTATATATTATTTCGGCCAGCACCGCGACGGACTGGTGGGAGTGATTGACATCGACGACAACAAGGAGTATCTGTTGGGTGACGACATCGACATTGAAGACATAGTGTGGTTTGGCAGCGTGGACAGCGTGGCAGACCTGGCGGCACAGGTCGGCGTGGCGAACTCCGCGCCAATAGCTTTTCTGAAAACCATCATCGACAAAGCCACTGCGCAAAAGAGGAAGATTCATTTCCTGCCGCCCTACCGTTTCGACACGAAAATACAGATTATGGACCTGACGGGCATACATCCGTCAAAACAGAAGGACGCTGCATCGCTGGAGCTTATCATGGCCGTGGTGAAGATGCGCTCCACAAAGACCGAGGAAGAGATTGCCGCCATCGACCGCGCCTGCGACATAGGATACCTCATGCACACCACTACGATGAAACTCTGCCGCCCCGGAAGGACGGAGAAATATATCGGCGGTCAGGTGGACGGAGTGGTTTTGTCGCACTCGATGATGAACTCCTTCCCCACAATCTGCTCGCAGCACGGCGAGATAATGCACGGCGGACCGCAGAATGTGCCCCTCGAAGACGGCCGGTTGCTGCTCTGCGATGCCGGATGCGAGCTTGACGACTACTGTTCGGACAACACGCGCACGATGCCGGTGAACGGTAAGTTCACCCAGAAACAGCGTGACATATACCAGATAGTGGTGGATTGCCACGACCATGCGCTGTCGGTTGCCAAACCGGGAGTGAAGTGGATGGACGTGCATTTCGACATTTGCAGGCTGATGACAGACCGTCTGAAGGATCTCGGACTGATGAAAGGCGACACCGAAGAGGCAGTGAAAGCCGGTGCACACGCCATGTTCCTGCCGCACGGACTGGGACACATGATGGGCATGGACGTGCATGACATGGAGGGACTTGGGCAGACCTACGTCGGCTTTGACGAGGAGACACGCCCCAATCTGGAACAGTTCGGCACAAACTGCCTGCGCATGGGACGCCGGCTGGAGGAAGGTTTCGTGGTGACAGACGAGCCCGGAATATACTTCATTCCTGCCCTTATGGACGACTGGCGCAAGCAAGGTCTGCACAAGGAATTCATCAATTACGACCTGCTCGACACCTACCGCGACTTCGGAGGCATACGCATTGAGGACGACCTGCTGATAACCAAGGACGGATGCAGATTCCTCGGGACAAAGCGGGTGCCATATCAGCCGGACGACGTGGAGGCATATATGGCGGCGAACGCAGAGTAAACGGAACAAAGAACAACAACATACAACACAATCAAATGAAGAAATTTCTTATCATGTCGATGATGGCTGCAGCTGTCATCAGTGCAAATGCACAAGAGGCAAAGAAGGATTCGATAGATCCCAACAAGCCTGTGTTCACTGTAATCAAGGAAAATCCCATCACATCCATCAAGAACCAGTACCGTTCGGGTACTTGCTGGGACTACTCCACACTGTCATTCTTCGAGGCTGAAGCCCTGAAAAAGACAGGCAAGACATACGATCTCTGCGAGATGTTCGTGTGCAACAAGAACTACATGGACCGTGCCATAACAAAGGTGCGCATGCATGGTGACGCACAGTTCAGCCAAGGCGGTTCGGCATACGACGTGCTCTATGTACTCAAAAACTACGGTATCTGCCCGGAAACGGCAATGCCGCTGCCCGGAACTCTGTACGGCGACACGCTCGCAAACTTCAGCGAGTTCTTCTCTGTACTTGAGCCTTATGTAGACGCAATAGCCAAGACATCTGCCAAAACACTGACTGACACTTGGAAGACAGGTTTCCAGGGAATACTCGATGCCTATCTCGGCAAATGCCCGGAGACATTCACCTACGAGGGAAAGTCATATACTCCGCAGACATTCGCTGCAAGTCTCGGTCTTGACTGGAACGACTATGTATCGATAACATCCTATACACACCATCCGTTCTATACCCAGTTCCCTGTGGAAGTACAGGACAACTGGCGTCAGCCCGGTTCATGGAACTTGCCGATGGAGGACATGGCACGCATCATCGAGAATGCCGTGATGAACGGCTACACCGTGGCATGGGGCGGTGACGTGTCGGGTGACGGCTTCACACGCAACGGTCTGGCTATCCTCTTCGACGCCGAGGCAACACAGAGCGCAGCCGGCACAGACATGGACCACTGGTTGGGCCTGTCGAAATCGGAGAAGCAGAGAAAGACAGAAGCCATGGGCGTGAACGCAAAGGAGAAGACTCCTACACAGGAAATGCGCCAGAAGGAGTATGACAACTGGACTCTGACCGACGACCACGGCATGCTGATCTACGGTATAGCAAAGGATCAGACCGGCCGCAAATACTATATGGTGAAGAACTCTTGGGGTGATGCCGGCGACTACAAGGGCATCTGGTACATGTCGGAGAACTTCATCGTGGCAAAGACTATGGACTACATGGTCAACAAGAACGCCATTCCTAAGGACATCCTGAAGAAGATACAGAAGGCACAGGACAGCGCCAGACTGTAAGAGACAACACTGTGCGCAATGCACATGAGGCATAGAGGGACTGCACCGGAAACGGATGCAGTCCCTTTTTCTTGACCAACGCAGAAACAAAATATAACAGTCGTGTCGGGTTTAAGGTCAAGATTGTTTCTGCCATTCGTAGATTTTTCGTAATTTTGTGGAAATTTCCGTCATATGCATTTCAAGTGGAACTACAACCAGCCGACACCTTCTTCGATACAGGCAGCAAAGGAACTGAGCGACAAACTGGGTATCTGTCCGATACTGACAGGTCTGCTCATCTCGCGGGGCATTACCACTGAAAGTGCAGCAAAGCGTTTTTTCCGTCCGCAACTGGCAGACCTGATAAACCCGTTTCTCATGAAAGACATGGATGTGGCAGTGGACAGGCTCAACGATGCCATAGGTCGCAAGGAGCGCATCATGGTCTATGGCGACTATGACGTGGACGGTTGCACCGCCGTCGCACTGGTTTACAAATTCCTGCAGCAGTTCTACTCAAACATAGAATACTATATACCCGACCGCTACGACGAGGGATACGGTGTCAGCAAGAAAGGCATTGACTATGCCGCCGAACAGGGAGTGAAACTGATAATCATTCTCGACTGCGGAATAAAGGCTGTCGAGGAGATAGCCTACGCCAAGGAGAAAGGCATCGACTTCATAATATGCGACCACCATGTGCCTGACGAGGTCATGCCCAATGCCGTCGCCATACTCAACCCCAAACGTCCGGACGACTCCTATCCGTTCAAAAACCTATGCGGTTGCGGCGTGGGATTCAAACTCATGCAGGCGTTTGCCAAGAACAACAACATACCGTTCTCACGGCTCATTCCACTGCTCGACTTCTGCGCAGTCAGCATTGCAGCTGACATAGTGCCCGTGACCGACGAGAACAGAATACTCGCCTTCCACGGTCTGAAGCAACTGAACCAGAACCCGAGCATAGGTCTCAAGGCCATCATCGACGTGTGCGGACTGCAAGGAAAAGAAATCTCCATGTCGGACATAATATTCAAAATCGGTCCGAGAATAAACGCCTCCGGCAGGATGGAGAACGGAAAGATGAGCGTGGAACTGCTCGTCGAGAAAGACTATGTCACCGCCCTGCAGGAGGCACACCGCATTGACGAATACAACGAGCAGCGCAAGGACATAGACAAACAGATGACCGAAGAGGCCAACCAGATAGTGGCAAGGCTTGAAAGCCAGAAGCACCAGTCGTCGATAGTGCTCTACGACGAGAACTGGAAAAAAGGTGTCATCGGCATTGTGGCTTCCCGGTTGACCGAAATATACTTCCGTCCGACGGTGGTGATATGCCGTGACGGCGAATTTGCCACAGGCTCGGCGAGAAGCGTACCGGGATTTGACATCTACGCCGCAATAAAGTCTTGCCGCGACCTTCTTGTCAATTTCGGAGGCCACACCTACGCTTCGGGACTGACACTGAGGTGGAGCGACGTGCCGGAATTCCGCCGCCGGTTCCAAGAGTACGTAGAGAACAACATCCATACGGAACAGACCGAGCCGATACTCAACATCGACGCGAAGATAGACTTCAAGGATATAACCAAGCGACTGTACAATGACCTGAAGAGGTTTGCACCGTACGGGCCTTGCAACCCCAAACCAGTATTCTGCACTCATGGTGTCTACGACTACGGCACAAGCAAGGTTGTGGGACGCGAACAGGAACACATCAAGCTGGAACTTGTGGACTCCAAGTCAAGCAATGTCATCAACGGAATCGCCTTCGGCCAGAGTGCCGTGGCACGATACATAAAATCCAGACGAAGCTTCAGCATAGCCTATACCATCGAGGAAAACATCTACAAGCGAGGCAACATGCAGCTTCAGATTGAGGATATACGCCTTGAGGAAGATGTACAGGCAAATTCTTAAGGAATATTGGGGATATGATGACTTCCGGGGAATACAGGAAGACATCATCGAAAGCATCGGAAGCGGCAAGGACACTCTCGGTCTGATGCCTACGGGCGGCGGAAAATCAATAACTTTCCAGGTGCCTGCACTTGCGAAAGAAGGCACGTGCATCGTGGTCACTCCACTCATCGCACTGATGAAAGACCAGGTGAACCGTCTGCGAAAGGCGGGAATAGTGGCGGCAGCGATATATTCCGGCATGTCACACAGGGAGATTGTCACGACCCTCGACAACTGCATATACGGCAACTGCAAACTGCTTTACGTGTCACCGGAACGGTTGTCGTCCGATCTGTTCCAAGACAAACTGCACTACATCAACGTGAGTTTCATCACTGTGGACGAAGCTCACTGCATCAGCCAATGGGGCTACGATTTCCGTCCGTCATACCTGTCAATAGCCGACATAAGGAAAATCAAACCGGACGTAGCCATTCTCGCACTGACCGCTACCGCCACAGAGGAAGTGGTGGACGACATCCAGCAAAAACTGCAATTCAGGGAACGGAATGTTTTCCGCATGAGTTTCGAACGGAAAAACCTCACGTATGTCGTGCGTGAGACATCCGACAAAGATGCGGAAATCGTGCATATCCTCAACTCCGTGCCAGGCACCGCCATCGTCTACACACGCAGCAGGCAGGGCACGAAAGACGTGTGCAGGATGCTCAACGACAACAACATCAGTGCGACATTCTATCACGCAGGACTGGAAAACGCAGTACGCGACCAGCGGCAGCAGCAATGGCAGAACGATGAAGTGAGGGTGATGGTGGCGACCAACGCTTTCGGCATGGGAATAGACAAGCCCGACGTGAGAATGGTGATACACCGCGAATGTCCCGATTCGCTGGAGGCCTATTTCCAGGAAGCAGGAAGATCCGGCCGTGACGGCAAGCGTTCGTGGTCGGTACTGCTGCACAACGGACATGATGACCACAAGATGAAGCGCCGCATCGCCGACACTTTCCCGGACAAGGAATTCATCAGAAACGTGTACGAACACTTGGCTTACTATTTTCAGGTGGCGATGGGCTTCGGCATATACAACACATTCGAGTTTGACCTGGAGAAATTCTGTTTCACCTACAAGATGTTCCCCGTGACGGTGAACTCAGCCTTGCATATACTCGACAATGCCGGATACATAGCATACAATCTTGATCCGGAAAACAGCGCACGTCTGAAATTCCTGTTGGAAAGGTCGGAACTCGACCAACTGGACAACCTCTCACCTAACGAAGAGAAGGTTATCACGACGCTGATGCGCCTCTATGGAGGGCTGTTTGTCGACTATGTGTATATCAGCGAGACGATTGTATCCATTCATTCCCAACTGGACGTGAATGTGGTCTATCTCATCCTGAAATCACTGAGCAAACGGCATATCGTGCATTTTATCCCCCAACGCAAGATACCACGCATCACCTACCTGCGCGACAGGGTGGAGAAAGAGGAGGTCAGAATACCCAAGGGGGTGTATGAAGACCGTCGCCAGGTAATGGAACAGAAGATCAACGCCATTATAGGATATGTGGAGAATGACAACGAATGCCGCAGTGTGCAGTTGCTGAGATATTTCGGAGAAAAGGCAGACCACGACTGCAAACGCTGCGACGTGTGCGTGTCGCAAGCCGGAAAGCCAAGCAAGACTGACATAGAACAGGCAACGGAAAAACTCCGACGGTTTCTTGACGACGGAAGATATCATGAGTTCCACGAACTGAACAGCATTCCTCTACCAAAGAAACTGTTAGACGCCGCCATTGACCACATGATTGAAGAAGAGGAACTGGCGGTGGAAGCAAACAAAATAAGAAAGCTCTGACATCAAGTCAGAGCTTTCTTATTTTATCCGTATTTATAAATCTCCCCGATTAGAAGAACAGATAGCGGTTGTCAACAACCTTGGCATTGACGTAGAGTTCGTTCATGAAGTTGCCGGCAGCCTGCATTGTCTTCTGACGAAGCTTTGCATACTGAGCCTTAGCGTCATACTTGCCGGGGCGCATAGTCTTGTTGAGCACCTTGTATACGTATACTCCTGCATTTCCCACAACCGGTTTTGCGCAGAAAGCACCCTTGGCAGTAGCGGAAACTGCACCTGCGAGAGGAGTCTCACTCGTGCCTGTTGTCAAGATGAATACAGGTGAAGAGAAGGTTATCTGGCTCACAGTGGTAACCTTGGCACCCTTTGCCTTAGCCTGAGCTGTGCTCTTCACACCATTAGCCTTAGCCAAAAGCATCTCGCCCTTCTTGTCTTTCAGAACCTCTGCCTTAACGAGTTCACGAACCTGAGAATCCGACAGGTCACGGTAACCGACCTTGTGAACCTTGTCAAGAACAACTACAAGCAGGTGGTCATTATCGCCACACTCATACATAGGAGATACTTGTCCTTCCTTTGCATCAAACACCCACTTCAGAGCTTCGCGGGTTGAGCGGATGTCAGCAAGGTTATGTACAGAGGTTGTCACGTCCTTACGCTCAAGAACAGTGTAGCCACTCTTCTGTGCGCTCTTGGCAATGTCGTCGCCAGTCTGGTTTGCACTGACAAAGGAAGCGAACTTGTTGTAAGCGGCAGAATAAGTATTGCGTGAGAAATCTATCGTCTTCTTGATAACGGCAGCCTGGTACTTGTCGACGTTTGCCTTTCTGTCAAGAATCTGAACGATGATGTTGCCCTGCTCCAGAGCTACGTTCTTCAGTTCGCCGGCAGCCATTGTATTCAAGCTTGAGATATAGTTTCTGGTGGTTTCATCCATAGAGGAAGCATTCTGGTACTGTGCAGTTGTCATCCAAGACTTCTCGCCTGTTTGACCGTATTTCTTGGCTATGACCTCGAAATCAGCACCGCCCTTAATGGCATTGTATATGGAATCTGCCTTTGTGTGTGCAGCCTCAGGAGTTTCAGCAACAACCTGTATCTGACGGAACTGTACCGAATCCGGCAACGACTGCTTGGAAATCAGCTTCACGACATTAAGTGTATTGTCACCCTTAGTCTCGAAAACAGCGGATGTCTGGCCTACTGCCATGGAGTCTATCTTCGACGCAATGTCATAAGGAAGTGCGTTTTTCTTGACAGGAACACCTATGTAAGCAACGAGAGAGGTGCTCTTACGGACAACCTCTGTCGGGTCAGTTGCGGCTGCGAGGTCAGCTGCATAAGTAGCAAACTGTTTCTGCAATTCTGCGCGGTCAGCCGAAGAAGCCTCCACTTTCACGTCAACATACTTGATGTCACGGCTCTCCACATACTGGCGGAAACGAGGTTTCATCTCGTTATACTTAGCCTTCATGTCTGCATCTTCAATCTTCACCTTTGCATCATCAATGTCAGCAAACGGGAAAGATGCAAGCTCTATCTGGCTCTCTTCATTCTCTTCCTTGAATGAAGCCTTGGCTTCTACGGAGTTGGAAAGGAGGCTGTGTGCAAAGAGACTTTGGTACTTCTGTGCCAAAACCTGCTGACGCAAAGTCTTCTCAAGGAATGTCCAATAACGGTAAATTGTCTGATACTGCTGAGCGAGCTGAGGATTGGCAGCCTGCTGGCTCTTGTATTCAGCAAGGAACTTCTTCAGTTGGTTCACATCGAAGCGTCCTGTCTGCTGGTTGATGAACGGGCTTTGAGCCAGAATCGGATTTGTTCCCTGGTTCAGGATATTCTGCATTTCCTCGTCAGTGACAGTAAGACCGAGCTTCTCTGCTTCGTTCTCAATAATCTTAGACTGCACGAAGGTATTCCAAACCATATCCTTCACCTGGTTCAGCTGATCCTCCGTGAGGTTCTCCTGACCTTGTTGCATCTTAATAACTTCCTGATACTCATCAATGAGCTTTTGGAATTCCTGAACATCAATCTTCTCGCCAAGCACTTTTCCAACCTGCTGACGTTGATCGTTTCGAGTAGATTCGCAAGAGCGGAAAAGCTCCTCTGCGATGAATGCGAAAAGAGCCAAGCCGATGATAATGGCCAATATCTTGCCCTTACTTCTGATTTTTCCTAATGTTGCCATTTGGTTTTTATATTTATTATTTTTATTTGTTTATTTCGTAGAACTAAACTCTGAACAGCACGACCGCCACTTAACCGTATGCCGAGGTGTATCCAAAAAGCACACAAAGATACGAAAAAATAATAAAACAATGTGTCTTTAGTCAAAAAAAGTGGCTTTATTCAGTCACTTTTAGTTTCACCAGTTCTATTTTGGTATTCGTTTTCTTCAAAATCCGGAACTCAAACTGATTTATCTTTACAACCTCGTTGACTTGCGGAAAGCTTTGGTTGTAGTGCAGGATAAGTCCTCCGACAGTCATGTAGTCGCCTTCAGGGAGACCGATATCAAAGGTTTCATTCACATTGTCTATCTCCAAGCGTGCCGAAAGCAGATATTCGTTATCCGCAATCTTACGTGATATGAGGTTGGAAGAATCGTGTTCATCCTCTATCTCGCCAAAAATCTCCTCCACGATATCCTCAAGAGCGACAATACCTCCAGTGCCGCCAAACTCGTCGACGACAACTCCCAGACTTTTCTTCTGCTGCATGAACAACTGCATGAGCTTCTGGGCCGCCATTGATTCGGGCACGAACGGCATGGTGATGATGCGGTTGCGCCAATCGGCAGCATCGCGGAACATCTCCGAACTGTGTATGTAGCCGACGATATGGTCTATGTCATCCTTGTAGACAATGAGTTTCGAGTGTCCCGACTCGATAAATTTCTGCTTGAGTTCCTCAAGGGTACAGTCGGCTATATCCACCGCCTGAACCTCCGTACGGGGAATCATGCAGTCGCGCACCTTCGTGTCGGAGAAATCGAGAGCGTTCTGGAAAAGTTCCATTTCCGGTTCTATATCCTTGTCATCGGTATTGTCTATACTTGTCTGGACAAGGTAATCGAGATCCACTTTGGAAAATTCCTCTTCATTGTCATCTTTCTTCACCTTCACTCCGACCATTCTCAAAAGACAGCGTGAGACAAATGTCGAAAACCTGCTTATGGGCCACAGGATGATGTAGACAAGGAAAGTGGGGACTGCGAAGAACGAAAGCCAACGGTTGGGAGCGCTTTTGAACAGGGTCTTCGGAAGGAACTCGCCTGTAAAAAGTACGATTAGCGTTGACAGCACCGTGTCCGCCGGAACTGTGAAACTCGGTTCAAAAGAGCTGAAGATGGTCTTGTCAAAGAAATCCGCTATAAGTATTCCGTAGACAACAAGTACGATATTGTTGCCCACAAGCATTGTAGCAACAAAATCATTGGAATGGGCATAGAAGAAATTTATTATGCGCTTGACCGGTCCAGCCTGGTCTTTTTCCACTTCCGCCAACATCCTGTTGCTTGAGACGAAAGCTATCTCCATGCCCGAAAAGTAGGCAGAGAAAATCAGCGTGACGCATATTCCGATGACAAGACTTGTATACATATCACCTCCTTGGCCTTGGTCTTTCGGGCTGACGCTGTGGTATCATGAGCGAATCATTCTTCTGATGCTGCACAGTGTCCTCCTCGTTACCGACGACATCACTCATTTCGAATGAGCCTTTGCTATTCGACACATAGTATCTCCTCATATTCTCGTCGCTACGGAAATACTTTCCTTCAAGCGTACGCTCAGGTGTCTCAAGATAGGAATACTTGTTGGAATAATATTCGTGTTTGCTCTGGTCCCAGAACAATTCCTCTCCACGAAACTTCAGTCCGTCCTTGGTATTTATCCTCACATGTCCCCTGAGTTCAAAAAGCCGAAGTTCATCGTAACGGTAAGCGGTGTCGCACTGGATATAAGACTGCACATGAAACTTCTCGTCAAACTGTGTCATGAACACACCTTTGTCGAATATCGTCCGCTTAGGATTGATGTTCTGGTTCACAATGCTCCGTTCCGTCACTATGCGATACTTTATCACGCCAGAATCACTTATGAGCATATTGATGCCGTAAGTCTCCATTACGGCAGCAGAATCACGCTCGTTGACTGCCGGAGCTGTATGTCTCTTCTGCTCTGTACATGCAATCATTATAGCAGAGAGAACGGCACATATGTATAGATGACCCGCTTTCAACAATTATTCCACCTGCCATTTAGCGAACCAACGCTCGTTGAATGTGAAGCCTATATTTATTCTGAACGTATTTTCAGTAATCATGTTTGCGGCATCAAGCCGTGTCCACGAAGCAGAAATATTCAGCATGGAGCGGTTATTGTATCCGTTCATCACGGGCAGGCCGACTCCGAGGCTCACACCATACTCCTTCGGGCCTTCAAGACCATTGATTTTCAAGTAAGGAGACGTATATGTCAGACCGGCACGATAGCGCACATGGTCTCTTCTTTTCAGTCCTTTTTCGTTGGGACAGAACTCTGCACCGAGGACATAATGCTGGCGATCGGAGAACAACCCCTCCTTCGGGACATAGGAAACGGCATTGCCTGACACCTCATATTGAGGATACTTCACACTACTCCATTTCTCCATTCTCCAGTCGAAGCCTACTCTCCATTTGCCGGAGTGATTCCACACGAAACCCGCACCAAAAGCTGTCGGCATCTGCAAACCGGCAGGAGAAACGTATGTAGCGGTGTCGGATACACTTGTCTGGGAGTTATTCGAAAGAATCATGCATGTCGGATCCGAATGCATATTGTGTCCCACGGTGTATGTAGCACCCACTGTCAGCATGTCCGACTTAGACAATCTCTGCTGGAACTGGGCGGCTATATCCAACTTATAAGTCTTTACCGATGCCGTGTAATACTTCGACAAAGTGTTCACATAGGTGTCGCTGTAACTGTTGACAACAGATCTATTGTAGTTTCCCCAGAAATAAGAGCCATTGACACCAACCGAAAAGCTCGTCTTTCCGGTATGAATCGGCTCTACTCCCACGCCAAGGAACAACTGATGAAATCCGCCCGAACCGGAATACGTGTTGTAAGAAACGGTCTTAGAATCGCCCGTAGCAGAAGACTGACCTATGGTAGACTGATTATAGTAGCTGTAACCCACATTAGAATAGGGCATCACACCGAATGCGACACCGACGTGACGGAACAGGCGGAAACCTCCTACAACGTAGTCAAAGCTTGTGTTATTGGCATTCAGTTTGTGGTCACCCTCCTTGAAACTGGTAATCTGTCCTGACACGCCGGCATCAAAAATGAAGGTGATTGAGTCCAAAGCGGAATACGATGCCGGGTTTCCGAAATTGACGGCATTACCCTCGCGCCAGCCCAAAGACAGTCCGCTCATTGCCACAGACGCCCCATTGGACTGATCCGCAAGCATTCCGTATCCATACTGACTATATGGTGAATTGGTTGCATTCTGTGCCCGGACAACAAATGCGCCCAAAACAAGAACTGCAGAAAACAGTATTTTCTTCATTGATAGATTGGATTCCAATTTTCGTGCAAATTTAGTACATTATCCCCAAACAGACAACCGACCGTGGGAATTATAAGTTTTTTTAATACGGTCTCTACAGTTTGTAAATAGAGAAAGCCGGACACCTCAATATCGTGCCCGGCTTTACACATATCGGAAGCCAATTATTCCACATCGGGAGATATCAGTTTGTAGCCTTTACCGTGGATGTTGATAATCTCTATCTGCGGGTCATCCTTCAGATGCTTGCGCAACTTAGTGATGTAAACATCCATCGAACGGGCGTTGAAATAGTTGTCGTCTATCCATATTGTTTTCAATGCGAAATCACGTTGCAGGATTTCGTTGGCATGAGAACAAAGCAGAGACAACAGTTCATTCTCCTTCGTAGTGAGTTTCGTCTGTTTTTCACCGATTGTCAGAAGCTGTTTCTGGGTGTCAAAAGTAAACTTTCCGATTTTGTAGAGTGTACTTTCCTTAACCTTCTTTCCTCTGACACGACGGAGTATAGCTTCCATTCGCAGTACGAGCTCCTCCATCGAGAACGGTTTTGTAATGTAGTCGTCAGCTCCCATCTTGAAGCCCTCAAGCACATCCTCCTTAAGTGTCTTTGCCGTAAGGAAGATTATAGGGATTTCGCTATTTGCCTGTCTGATTTCCTGAGACAGGGTAAAGCCATCTTTCTTTGGCATCATCACATCAAGGACACAAATGTCAAACTTCGTTCTAAGGAACTCTCTGAAACCAGCTTCGCCGTCAGGGCACAGCACAGTGAAATAACCTTTTGCCTGGAGATACTCGCGAAGCAACATGCCTAAATTCTCGTCATCTTCACAAAGAAGCACTTTCAATGTTTCTTCCATAATAATGTCAACTTTAAGATTATTAATTTTGTTATTTTCAATATCGTATAAACAGTTATGTCATTGTCCTTAATCTTCATCGGGAACTATCGGTATCGTCACGGTAAAAGATGTCCCCTTGCCATATTCGCTCTCCGTCTTGATTGTTCCCCCGTGGACATCCACTATCTTCTTGACATACGCAAGACCAAGTCCAAAGCCCTTCACGTTATGCACGTTACCTGTATGCACACGGTAGAACTTGTCGAATATCTTGTTCAGATTTTCTTTCTTTATTCCCATGCCATTGTCTTTAACCATTATCGACACATGCTTGCCATCCGGATTCCATGTCCTCACAAACAGTTCCAAGGGTCTGTCCGGGCGACTATACTTCACTGCATTGTCCATGAGATTGAATATCACATTCTGGAAATGCATCTCGTCCACGTTCACGGTGGAGTCAACCGCCTCTATGCAGGTCACGATATGTCCGTCCGTATGTTCCACTCTGAGTTGGAATGTCTTGGCTATTGTTTCCAGCATTTCGTTGATGTCGACATCTTTTCTGTTGTATATCGCTTTCTGTTTGTCGAACATTGACATCTGGAGAACTTTCTCTACAAGAAACCGGAGACGCTTTGACTCGGAACTGATGACACCTCCCAAGTGGGCAAGCAGGGTTTCGCTCTTTGTCAAGCTCGGGTCATTGAGCATCTGAGAAGCGAGTGAGATGCTGCTTATCGGGGTCTTCAACTCATGCGTCATGTTGTTGATAAAGTCATTTTTAATCTCTGACAACCTCTTCTGACGGAACACCACAAAGATCGTAAACAGGAATGTCACAAACAGGACTATCGTGAATGCGAACGACGGAATCATAAATCTGATACCGCTAAAGATATAGTCTCCCATGTCAGGGAAGTGCACCTTGACAACCCCCATCTTTGATTGAGGGTCATTTCTGAACAACGGTTGGGTGTACACCACATCGTTTCCCTTGTCCTCATAGTCCGGACAACGGTACACCTCACGCCCGTCACTGGTCATCACAATGAAGTGATAAGGGATGCTTATGCCATTGTTCATTAGCTCCGCCTTCAAATCCTGGTCGAGCATTTTGAAGTTTATCCGTTCCTTCAAAGGCTTGTTTGCCGCAGTATAGAGAATGCTGTAAACGACCTCGTCAAGCAGTGCTTTCTTGTAGACATACCGGTTATGGATTATCTCCTGCATTGACTTTGACGCCTCGCTAATGGCTTTCTTGTCATTATTGAGAATTATACCCTTGGGCATTCCTGCAGGTTTGATGGCGAGCGTCTTCAGTTCAAACGATGAGTAGATATTTCCGTTTCTGTCTATTGACGAGAGTTGATGCAGCGGCACCCCCAGCGAATCGCCGGCTATGGCATTACTGCCTATGGCTTTCTGATTTTTCTCACGTCTCTCCACCGCATTGACGTCTTTTTCGAGATACCTCAAAGTCTCGTTCAACTCAAGATTGCGCGACGCCTGATACAAGGCACGCTTCACCGATTCGTCAAACTGCTCACGCTTCATACGGGTCATTGAGCAGATATATATAAACTGCAAATAGAGCAAGCCGGCAAATGACAAGCCCATTATAATTGCAATTGTCCAAATAGTCTTCTTCTTCATGGGGGCAAAGATATAATGTTTTGCATACTGAAAAGAAATTTTCAGTTAATTAATTCTGTTAATTTTAACATCGTTAACCATGTTTGCCTATTTTAATTCAATAAGGTGCACTATTTGGAAAATATTGCGACATATATAGAAAACAAAAAGACCGTAGCACGAATGCTACGGCCTCTATATAATATAAGGTGTCGCCCTTGTTATCTGAACCGTTCTGCCGAACGCACCAAATCATCGTCTTTCTTTATCGCCGCACGTGCCATAACCGTAAGGATTATAGCTATAATGGGGAAAGATGCGGCTATGCATACTCTCGGAGTGAAATTTTCACCGGCAGTGAAGAATTTTCCGGCATAACCAACAAGCCATAACAACTCAAGCAGCACCGCCAACCAACAAAGTTTCATCTGACGACGGCGGTTCTTGTATCCCATTATCGCGAACACGGAAACTATTTCCGCAAACGCCATAACCACAAAGAGTGCGGTGGGCAAAAAGCTTTCTATCTCACCGTTTCCTCCGATTATCACAAGGCTGTACATCACCGAAGGTTTACCCATTCCCACCGGTTCAAATGTAGCAAGGGGCATACAACAACAAAGCACCAGCAGTATCACTGCCAGTGCAAGGTATACGGTTTGTATCCGTTGTATCATTATTCTTCCTCCGTCTCCGCTACTGAATCGCGGTAATACACGTTTCCTTCAATATACTCCTGTGTAGCGAGCAACGTAGGTTTTGGCAATTTCTCATAATAACGAGAGATTTCTATCTGTTCGCGGTTCTCGAACACTTCGTCAAGAGAGTCATTGTAGGATGCGAATTCCGACAATTTGTTATTCAGATCCTGCTTCATCTCTGCAGCAATCTGATTAGCCCGTTTGCCGATAATTGCCACAGTCTCATAGATATTGTTTGTGTCTTCACACAAATCCATAATGTTACGCGTAACAGTGTTTACTGGTGCCTTTGACTTTTTGTAATCCATAAATATTCTAAAAGCTCTGTATTATTCCGTTTATTGTATATTCTCTTTTTTCAGATGCTCCGTTATCTTCTTGCAAGCATCTATGTATTTCTGTGCCGTAGCTACATCCTTGGAGTCCGGATATTCATTGATGAAACCATAGCACTCGTCTTCCGCATCCTGAAAGCGTTCCAGTTTCTTTTCCTCAACGCTCATTGACGCACGCTCAAACTTGCTTTTCATCACAAGCAAAGCGAAGTCTTCACGCATGGAAGTGTAGGGATAGTCTTTCAATGCATTCTGCGCCGTTATGATACAAGCGTCGTAATTGTTCTCGCCCTGATTACAGTTGCCGAAATATGTACCAAGATTGTAATAAAGGCGAGCGGAGTAGAGTTCTTTCTTGACCAACTTGTCCTGCAGTTCAAACAACCGGGCTTGCGCCTGGTCTTTCATGCGTGCATCCGAGTAAATATCCAAGTAGTCCTGAAAAGCATGTATGGCCGACACCGTCTCCGTCTGGTCAAGACGCGGCTCCGGCGTACTCATATAGAGGCTTTGTCCCTTAAAATAGCATGCGTTTTCTGCGTATTTACCTTTTCTGTAAGTAGAAAAATACTTGTCGAAGGTCATTGCGGCACTCTCATAATCCTTGGAGTTGTATTGTGCCATAGCAAGCATATAGAGACATTCTTCAGCGTTTTCCGTTCCCTTGTTATAGGAAACGAGCTCATTCAAAAGAGTTGTTGCGCGGACGAACTTGCCGTTAGCGAATGCCTCTTTGGCGTATTCATATTTGTATTCAGAGTCTGTCGACTTGTAAACCTGATTAAATTCGTTGGCGCAACCCGTCAACAGAAACGCCAAAGATATAATGGCTAAAAGTCCTTTCTTCATCCTTTGATACACATTTTGCCGCAAAATTACTGCTTTTTCACTAATTGGCAAAGTGAATTAACCTATTTTTCAGTATCAAAACATTGATTGTTATTTGACTTCAACTCCCTAATTTTGCGAACATCCGACACAGAACCCGTACGCAGAGAACCATGAATTTCAGTCGCTCCTGTTGCCCTTAATATATACCAGGCATTTTGAGTTGTCACGCCTCCACCGCACAAAATGTCAAAGGAGTGACCCGTTTCAACGGCAAGTCCATGGGATCTTTCTACAAGTTTTCCCAACATCTCCACCCCCAATTCGGCAGTGGAGCTCTGTCCAGAGGTGAGTATGCGATTACATCCCAAGTGCACTATCTGTTCTATAGCAACCAATGGTTTACGACAAACGTCAAATGCCCGATGAAACGTTATATTGCACGCATGTCCGGCAGCAGCATTATGAGCTGCGTCTATCCAGCGCTTACAGGTTTCGACATCAATGTCCCCTTCAGGGGAAAGGGCACCTATGACAATTCCATCCGCACCCTCTTCGAGCGCTGTACGTATTTCCGCCTCCATCTGTGCCACTTCCGCCTCATCGTAGACAAAGTTTCCCGCCCTGGAACGGATAAGCACATGGACAAGCACTCCCGATGAATGGCAAAGCCGCACCGCCTCTTTAATTTCCTCCCGACATGGGGTAAGGCCGCCGAGCTCAAGGTTTCGGCACAATTCTATACGGTCAGCTCCACCTTCCACGGCGGCTTTCACACTCTCCAGATTTCCGCAACAAACCTCTAATATCATATCTCCTTGAACTTAAGTTTTCCTACTGGGCACACTGTATCGATGTCGCACTTGCATTCTTCTCGCTGTCATCAAGATGCAAGTCACTCTTTACGCTGCGAGAACTCGTCCTAAAATACACCGGCACTTCCGTGGTTTCACCTGCCTTCAGCGTAAACATCACACTATGAGTAAGTACATCACCGCCTTTCAGACGTGTGCCGGTAGTGAGCAGATAGTCTCCCACCGGAAGTTCAAGACCATTGCGGAATTTTTCGGTTACAGAGGAGTCGTCATCGGCATAGTCTAGTGACATCGGATGACTATCTACCATCTTGGAAATCGTATAACCATGGTAGTACATCACATCAGCAGGGACGTCCAGTTTAAGTATACCCATCGCCCCCTGAGAATTACCCGAAGCATTGTCCGCAAGCCTAAGCCAATCTGTGCCATCCGCCACCATAGCCTTACCAAGAGGGTCAAGTTGGGCTTTCATGCCAAGTGCGCGAGCTCCTGCCACAGTAAAAAGTTCACGACTGCGCTCATTGCATTTACGGGTGTTGTAGACCCCGACAACAGAAACATACAGGTCTTTTGGATTATTGGAGTTATCCACTTTGATATTCTTCTCCACCCATGTCATCCATTCTTTGGCAGTCATTTGAGGCAAACGCCGCTGCAAGTAAGCCACAAACGGACGTATATGTTCGGTAGAAACGCGCACTCCCCCACTCCTCAATGCATCTTCGCTCATCAGGCAGGCATCGTGCAACACATCTATAGTGACATCACGGAAATCCTTTTCACTCAACCCCTGCAACACAAGAGCGGTCTTCGGATTTCCCTCTTTCATGATTTTTTCTATCACTTTCCAGTTGCTGCGCGCTTTCTTTAATATTTCATCATCCCCCTGATAAAATGTTTTTCGCTGATAATCTGTACGCATCCTGTCCTCGGCAGCCAGCCGGCGTCCATTGTCACTCACGGAATCAACCACACTGCGATCCGGTTCCATCAAATCAGATGTCGGCACATGCCAATCGTACTCTTCCGTCCAAGTGCTACCGACCTTATAACATGGAGTTATCATCAATTCCGCAGTAAAGGCATCTGCCTTCTTTACACCATACTTGTCATTGGCACTCACCCACACTTGCAAGTCTCCATATCCCGTGGTAAAGGAGACATCGCCATTCTCATCACTTTTTTCTGTACGCAGCGGATAAAATTCCGAATAGTTGTAAATACGGAAATCTACAACCGCATCCTTAATAGGCGCACCGTTTTCATCTACCACTTTCACTCTCAGAGTCTTTGTCGGAGCATAGTTGCCGGTGGTAACAACCTCATTGTTGCGATAGTCATAGCCACGGATAAGCATCGCACGACTTGCCGCCCACTTGAACCAACCTTGGTCAAGCGTGGCTTCAGGTTCACAAGCCCCCATAAAACGCCAATGTCCATCTACCCACACTTCCACCCAAGCATGATTGTCATCAGTGTGAGCCCACCGCGGACAATATACCTGTCGGGCCGGTATACCCACTGCACGAAGGGCAGAGACAGTGAAGGTACTTTCTTCTCCACAGCGTCCTATACTGTTACGCATGGTCGCAAGCGGTGAGGACGTACGACCATCACTTGGCCGATAGCTAACCTTTTCATGACACCAATGGTTCACTTCCAAGGCAGCCTGCTCCATACTCAAACCTTTGACACGTGGGGCAAGTTCCTTATATATCACCTCACGTGCATTGTCCAGTTCCTCATTGTTCACACGCACAGGCAGAACAAAGTTCTCGAACTCCCATAACGGCACATCTTTACCCCACGGCATATCGGCACGGGCTTTCAACGCCCCACGCACCTGTTTCTGCCAATACGACTTAGGATAATCCACGCTGTCCGGCATTGACATACCGCTATACAGAAAATCCAAACATTCTTTTTCCGTTTGCGCAGCCATAGGCATAGCCATTGACACAGCAAAAAGTCCGGAAAGCAATATCTTTCTCATGATACGTTATCGTTATTTTTGCCAAAATTACAATTATGCAGGCAGAAATCCAAATTTATCAGGGATTATCGCTGTTTCCCAAAGCAAAAGTCACCTCAAACCGCCATACAATCCTTTTCCCGTTCATTTTCACTTCAGGTAAAGCCGTATTTTGAATCTTATCCCTGCGAATATCTGCTATAACCCAAACCTTTAAGCGGTTTTCTTGCACAAGAAAACAAAAAGGAGTACTTTTGCAGCGAGCATACATTGTTATAATTGTACGCAGTGTACATTCAAAACGACAGAGATGAATTACGATTTCGACAAACTTACCGACCGGAGATTTACCAACAGCGTGAAATGGGACGATGATATTGACAGCGACATCATCCCCATGTGGGTGGCAGACATGGACTTTGAGGTGGCAAAGCCTATTACCGATGCACTGCACAAGCGTGTAGACCATGCCATTTTCGGATACACAAAAGTGCCTGACAGTTACTATCAGGCTATAATAGACTGGCAGCGCCGTCGCCATGGACTTACCATAGAGAAAGACTGGATACAATCAACCTTGGGCGTAGTCCCGGCCGTATCGTGCGTCATCAAGGCCATGACGAAACCCGGCGACAGCGTTCTCATCCTCGCTCCTGCCTACAACGGTTTCTTCCCCGCTGTGCGCAACAACGGTTGCAATGCCGAAATGTCACCATTGAAACCTGTGGATGACACCTTCGAAATAGATTTCGAGGATTTCGAACGGAGAGCTGCGAAGCCCGAAGTAAAGTTGTTTCTTCTCTGTAGTCCGCACAATCCGGCAGGCAGGGTGTGGCGTCGCGACGAGTTAGAGAAACTCCATGAGATTTGTCTTCGCCACAATGTGGTGGTTGCAAGCGATGAAATACACAGCGAGATTGTCATGCCCGGCTACAAACACATCCCTTTCATGTCACTTTCCAAGGAGGCTCTCGACAACTGCATCATGATGAGTTCGCCGACAAAGGGATTCAATTTCGCAGGAATACAAATAGCATACATCGTATGCAACAACCCCGAATGGCGAAAGAAAATAGACCGTGCAATCAACGACAACGAGGTGTGCGACCTCAATTCATTCGGTATTCTCGCACTGCAAGCGGCCTACAACGAAAGCGAGGACTGGCTTGACTCCATGTGCAAGTATGTCCACGACAATTACTTGACACTTAAACAGTTCTTCGCCACGGAAATGCCAACCCTCAAAGTGACACGTCTTGAGGGAACATATCTTGTCTGGGTGGATGTCAGTCCGACAGGCATGCCGTCTGCAGATCTTGCCAAGAAAATCAAGGAAGAAGGCAGGGTATGGATGAATGACGGCGAGATGTACGGCGATCCGGAGCATTGTCAACATCTGAGAATAAACATTGCATGCCCGAGAAGCCGTATGTTGGAAGGACTGAAGCGCATGGCTTCCGTCGTAAAACCGATGCTGTAGATGGACACGAACACGATTACAAGTGCACAAAATCCCAAGATAAAGCGATTGTTGCTACTGCAGCAGAAGTCATCGGAGCGTCGCAAAGAGGGGCTGTTTGTAGTGGAAGGACGTCGTGAACTCATGCATTGCATTGAGGCAGGATATGAAATTGACACCCTATTCCTGTGCAACGACATGACAGAAACGCCCTTCGATGCAGACGTGATGTCAGCATGCAGCAAAACGTTTGCCGTGTCTGCCGATGTCTATGCGAAGATCGCATATCGAGGAAGCACCGAAGGCGTGGTGGCGGAAGTAAGAAGCCGCAACAACACCCTTGCCGACTTACAACTTCCGGAATATCCTCTTGTGGTTGTCCTTGAGAGTGTGGAGAAACCGGGAAATCTCGGAGCGGTGCTCCGCAGTGCCGATGCCGCAGGAGCGGATGCCGTGATTGTGTGCGACCCGCTTACCGACCTATACAACCCCAACCTCATCCGCAGTTCCATAGGTGCCGTCTTTACTGTACCGTGTGCAGTGTGCACATCCGAGGAGTGTATCGGTTTTCTCAAGAGCAAAGGCATCTCCATCCTCACCGCACAGCTGCAAGACTCGTCACTTTACTACGACACCGATATGTGCAAGGCTACTGCCATTGTGATTGGAACAGAATCCACGGGGCTCTCCGACGCATGGCGCAAGGCGGCGGATGCCCATATCCGGATACCGATGTTAGGCAAGATGGATTCTCTAAATGCCTCAGTGAGTGCAGCCATACTGCTCTTTGAGGCTGTCCGACAACGTAAAAACCGACTATAGAAATTTTTCCATAGTCGGTTTTTATTGTTCGTTGTTCCTTCTATTGTCTCGATGTCTTCACCGCCAGGGTCACGTCTTGTGTAACCTTTTGTTTGTTGACGAGTACTGATATTGAGAATTTTGCCACACCGTCTTTAAGTTGTCTGCATGCCATGACATGCGCCGTATAGCGCAATCCCTTGTGTGCGGCAAGGCTTTCCACAAGTATTCCCGGTGAGACTATTATGCGTTTGTTGCCAGACGCCTCCTTTACTACAGGTTCTACGTTATATGCCGCACCATTTCCCGAATTGTATATTTCAAACGAAATGTCTCCCTGTTCGCCATATTTCAATACATTGTTGTTTTCTGGACAAGTGAACTTGACATTGCGAATCACAAGTGACTGGCTGTCACACCCTGTCTGTTCTTCCGGATTTGCAGCAGTTCCAAAGTCTATGTCAATGCGGTCATCGGCCGAATTGGTTGCGTCAAATCCGCTGTCATCCGTTCCATACTGGCTATAATCACCGCTCTGGCTACTACTGTTCTTTCTTGCGGCACGCTTGGCTGCCAGGCGTTGTTTCTCCTGACGATACTGCGCCTGATCCTCTTTCTGCGCATTGTCGGCAGCATTCCCTATTGCAGCACCGACGACTGCACCGCCTGCAAGTCCGATGAGAGTGCCGACATCACTTCCGCGCGGTCCTCCGCTAATTCCACCAATGGCACTTCCCAAGAGTGAACCGAAGTATGCACCGTTGGCAGCGCCGTATCCTTGATATGTTCCGCAACTTGCCAGCAGCATCAGACCTGCGACAAATACTATCAAATTCTTTTTCATAAGAAACCGTTTTATATTGTTTGCAGTGGCAAAATTACACATTTATTCACTCACGAAAGGGTATTTTCCCCACTTTAGAATGGGATTTTCCCTATTTCCTTGTGTATTTGCGTCAATAAGAACAATTCTACAAGAAGTTGGGACAGAAACGACACACAAATTCTTTTCTTTTGTTTGCCCATACCACAACAAAACCATACCTTTGCAACCACACAATATATGCCAATGTCATATTAATCTTTTTCGAATCATGAGATACATTTTTATAGCAATCATCCTGTTCATCTCCGCTTTTGAGTCAAAGGCTCAGGAGACCGTCGACAGTTCGCTGGTCGTGACAACCACCTGCATGACTTCAGATAAAGCACATCTGAAGAAACTCTACAAGCAGACGCCTCAATGGAGGAAATACAAGACTCTGAAGGCTATCGGCTGGAGTATGTTTGGCGTAGGAGTAGCCGGAGCAGTGGGATGTTCCTACGGCAACATCTTTGATGCTTTCACTAACGTCAATTACAGTAAAGGAAACGAAAGGACATGGTCTGTTCTTACCGGCGTAGGAGTAGGGCTTGTGGTATGCAGTATACCTGTATTGACATTCGCATACGCCAACAAGTCTGCCGCAAAAAAGAGCGTCAAGTTGTCTCCCGCCTGTTCAAGCATCATCGTAGATATGCCTGCCGGCAACAAAGAGTTTGTGCCCGCTTTGGGCGTTTGCCTTGATTTCTGAAAAGCAACAAGGGGCGCAACGGATGTTGCGCCCCTTGTTGTAAATGTTTACAGTCTCCTTACAGAGACTTCAATGCGACCTTTATACGGTTGAGGGTTTCCTCTTTGCCGAGGAAAGCGGATATGTCAAACATTCCCGGGCCTTTGCCCTCGCCGACCAAACAGAGGCGGAAAGCATTCATCACATCGCCCAGTTTATATTCCTTTGCCTCTATCCAGGCGTGTACGGCAGCCTCTTGGCTTTCTATCGAGAAGTCGTCAAGTTCCTCAAGAACACCCATCAGTTCTGTCATCTGCTGTGGAGAATATTCTTTCCAACGTTTCTTCTTCGTCTTCTCATCGTACGATGTTGGGGCTATGAAGAAGAAAGAGCAGAGCGGCCAGAGTTCCTTCACGAAGTTCACACGGTCTTTCATCATGTGCACAACCTGTGTCACCTGTTCCATCGTAGCGTCAACTCCGTTGTTGGCTACTATCGGCGCAAATAGTCTCGCAATCTCTTCATCGCTCTTTTTCAGTATGTATTCGTGGTTGAACCAGATGCCTTTCTGATAGTCGAACTTAGCTCCAGCCTTAGAACAGCGGGATATGTCAAAGGCTTTGACGAGCTCGTCAAGAGTGAACAGTTCCTGTTCTGTACCCGGATTCCAACCGAGCAGAGCAAGGAAGTTGACTACTGCCTCAGGGAAATAACCACTCTCACGGTATCCGGATGACACTTCTCCTGTCTTGGGGTCATGCCACTCCAATGGGAAGACGGGGAAACCGAGGCGGTCGCCATCACGTTTCGACAGTTTACCCTTGCCTTCCGGCTTCAGCAGCAGGGGCAGATGGGCAAACTGCGGCATGGTGTCCGTCCAACCGAAAGCCTCGTAAAGCAGTACATGAAGGGGCGCACTCGGCAACCACTCCTCGCCACGAATCACATGGGTAATCTCCATCAGGTGGTCGTCAACGATGTTTGCAAGGTGATATGTCGGCAGTTCATCTGCACTCTTGTAAAGCACCTTGTCATCAAGAATGTCGCTCTTGATGACCACATCGCCACGGATAAGGTCGTGGACATGCACCTCCACGCCCGGCTCCACCTTGAAGCGAACCACATACTGCTTGCCTTCTGCGATGAGTGCATCCACTTCCTGCTTGTCGAGAGTGAGCGAGTTGCGCATCATGCCGCGTGTCTTGGCATCATATTGGAAGTTCTGTATCTCCGCACGTTTTGCGTCCAGCTCCTGCGGAGTGTCAAATGCGATGTAGGCTTTACCGTTCTCCAACAGTTGGTTCACATATTTTTTATATATGTGACGGCGTTCACTCTGACGGTACGGACTCTTGTCGCCACCGATACCTACACCCTCATCAAATTTTATCCCGAGCCATCTGAACGATTCAATGATGTATTCCTCTGCTCCGGGAACGAACCTGTTGGAGTCGGTGTCCTCGATTCTGAATACGAAATCACCGCCGTGTTGGCGAGCAAAGAGATAATTGTACAATGCTGTGCGGACACCTCCGATGTGGAGAGCTCCTGTAGGACTTGGTGCAAAACGCACTCTGACTTTTCTTTCTGACATTTTCCTCTTATGATTGCAGATGCCGTCCAAACACACAAGCACGGCGGCTACACATCGCGACTGCCGTGCACAAAAGGGAACGGAGAGCATCCTCCTATTATTAAAATATGTGCAAAAGTACGACTTTTTTTTCTCTTTCGCATATTTTTTTCGTATTTTCGCATACTGAAAAGAACCGACCCATCACGCATTATGGAACAGAACAAGAAATACAACCGCCTACTTTGGCGCAACACCCTCACCATATCAATACTCATTCTATGTGTGATGACGCTAATTGTTTGGTTCTTGCCACGCAATGAACGCCAGACTTTTCACTACGATGTAGGCAAGCCTTGGCTTTACGGGTCACTCATAGCAAAGTTCGATTTCCCCATCTATAAGACGCAGGAAGTGCTTCAGCACGAACGCGACTCTGTGTTTGCGGAATTTCAACCCTACTATATATTCAACGCAAACATAGAAAAAGAGCAAATAGCAAAACTGCAAAACGACTACCGGGAGGGTTTTCCGGGATTGCCCTACGAGTATCTCCGCATAATCGTAAACCGTCTACACCGCATCTATCAAGCGGGAGTTATCAGTACACCTGAATACAACGAGTTGGCAAAGGACACCACAAGAGCTGTGAGAATCGTGAGCGGAAAGGAAGCCGAAAGCCGCTACGTCAGCTACATGTACTCCACCCGCGCAGCATACGAACAGTTGTTTGTCGACGAAGAACTGGGAGGTCTCAAACAGATATTGCAGAAATGCAACCTCAACGAATATATCGAACCGAACCTGACATTCGACAAGAAGAGGACTGAAACAGAACGTAACGACTTGCTGAATTCCATTCCCGTATCCAACGGAATGGTCGTTGCCGGACAGAAAATCATAGACCGCGGCGAGATTGTCAATGCCCACACGGGTCAGATGCTGTCATCTTTCGAAAGGGAAAAGAACAGGATAAGCTCCAACGAGAACGAGATACACTACACCCTCTTGGGACAGATAATATATGTGAGCATTGTAATGATTCTCTTCACATGCTACATATACCTCTTCCGACGCGACTATTTCGAAAAGCTGCGCTCCACAGCCATGCTCTATGCGCTCATTGCGGTGTTTCCAATTCTCGTGTCGCTGATCATGAAGCACAATTTCTTCTCCGTCTACATCCTGCCCTTCTGCATAGCCCCGATATTTGTCAGGGTGTTCATGGACTCACGAACGGCATTCATAACCCATGCCTCCATGATTCTCATTTGTGCCGTGGCGGTCAACTACCAGTATGAGTTCATCATCGTGCAACTCGTAGCCGGCATGGTGGCAATATACTCCTTGCGTGAACTGACAAGACGTTCGCAGGTGCTGAAGACAGCTTTTCTCGTAACGGTATCGAGCGCTTTGGTGTACTATGCCCTACAACTCATGCAGAGCAACGAACTGCTGAAGATGGATTCCGACATGTACTTCCACTTCTTCGTCAATGGTGTACTGGTACTGTTGTCATATCCTTCGATGTACCTGATGGAGAAAATGTTCAATTTCAACTCCGATGTAACGCTCTTCGAACTGTCCAACACCAACAAGGGAGTACTGCGCGAACTGAGCGAAATAGCCCCCGGCACATTTCAGCACTCCATAACAGTGGGCAACCTTGCAGCCGACATTGCCAACAAGATTGGCGCCGACAGCCTGCTGGTACGTACCGGAGCGCTCTACCACGACATCGGCAAGATGCAGTCACCGGCATTTTTCACCGAGAACCAGTCGGGAGTTGACCCCCACAAAAACCTCACTTACACGCAGAGTGCCCAGACTATCATCGGGCATGTCAGCCGAGGTCTGTCACTGGCAGAGAGGTACGGACTGCCCCAAACCATAAAAGACTTCATACGGACTCATCACGGCAGAGGTCTGGCAAAGTATTTCTACATAATGCAGAAGAACTCGCACCCCGGAGAAGAAGTCGATCCCGAGCCGTTCAGATATCCCGGTCCGAACCCCTTCACGCGCGAACAGGCTATCCTCATGATGGCCGATACCGTGGAGGCAGCATCGAGGTCAATGCCTGAATACACGGAAGAGAGCATCACCGAAATGGTAAACAAGCTCATCGACGGACAGGTGGCAGAAGGCTTTTTCAGAAACTGTCCTATCACATTCCGTGATATTGAGGTAGCAAAACAGTCGCTCATCGAACGCCTGAAAAGCATCTACCACACACGCATCTCCTACCCGGAAATGAACGGAGAACCATGCAAAGCCTGACAGACCGCATCTCACGTTGGTGGCACTCGTTGGGATTTGGCATCCAGTCACCGTGGGCATACTCTTTGGTGACCGATGTCATTTCTGAAAAACTGCCCTACTACGATTACGAACGCATCGACAGAGAATACCATTCGTCACAAGAACGCCGCCGGCAAAAACTTTTCCTGCGCCTGCGCAACCGCTTTCCCCAATGTCGCTTCTACGCTATGGCGGATTTGCCGCAAGCTGACGGCAACGCCACAGTGGGTTTCTCGACCGACGAGGTATTCGTTCTGACAGGCATAAGGGATTCGAAACCTGCGTTTCGCCATTGGTTAGCAATACGCGACAGCGATGCCGTAGGTGTCACATTCGACCTCTATGACCTCGCATTATGCTTTCCCAAAGGAAACAGACACAAACAGCACTACAAACTGAAATACTGACCCCAGACAGCGGCAAAGTATTGGAATTTATAAGCGTGCAGTGAACCAACAAGAAAAAATATTGCTTTTTTCGCCGCTTTTTCTTGTAGATTACTATAAAAATAGTATATTTGCAGCCGCAAACAACAAATACTTAAAACTATGTATTGGAC
>CAVHUR010000011.1:0-63354 GCA_963639575.1 uncultured Spirochaetota bacterium | reverse complement strand
GTTTCCGAGGCTTTTGGCTGAACGCGAAATAATAGCGAATGCTTTTTGTTTACCAACGATGTCCGGGTCTTGGCGCACGCCAAACCCGGTGGCAAAGATACGAAGAAACCGTGGATTTCAAATCTTCAGGAACGGAAAAAGTCAACTCCAAAGATGGAAATCACGCAAAAACAAAACCTCACATCTTTTGCTGAACCATCTTGTTGCGGCTACCGTTATACGGTATCTTTGGCAACAAGTCCATGTTGACCGCTTGTTCTATCCCTGTTTAGGGTTTGCGTACAAACCGGCAAGGCAATAAAGGAAAATCTCCCGCAAATCCCGAAAAAGGGGTTTGCAGGAGATTTGACGTACCCAGAGCCGGGGTCGAACCGGCACGGATTGCTCCACTGGTGTTTGAGACCAGCGCGTCTACCGATTCCGCCATCTGGGCCTAACATAGCTTATTAGCGAATGCAAAGGTAGTTTTTTTTCCGCAAGGGCGCAAATTTCAGGGGATATTTTTTCCGTTCTCCCCCGAATGCCGTACCCTTGCGCCCTACTCTCCGCACCGCCATTCACGGTACATCATGCCGCTTTTGAGCGCCTCCACCTCCTGTTCAGAGACGAAGCTGGACAGCAGACGGTAGCCGAAAGCCATGGCTGCGCCCGGCCCTTTCGCCGTGATGACGTTGCCGTCGGCGGTCACCATGTCGGCGGTATAGACCGCTCCGTCGAGGTGCTGCTCAAATCCGGGATAGCAGGTGGCGTGCTTTCCCTCAAGGATGCCGAGTTTGCCGAGCACCATAGGGGCTGCACAGATAGCGCCGATGAGCCGTCCCGCCTTGTGCTGGGCGAGGAGCGCATTGCACACAGCCTCCGATTCCATGAGGTTGGCAGCCCCCGGCATGCCTCCGGGAAGCACGAGCATGTCGGCGTCCGACAGGTCAATGTCGGCTATATGGCGGTCAGCCTCCACCGTGACACCGTGGGCTGTCTCCACGCTGCGCGAAGCTGTTATGCTGACAGTTACCACTTCCACGCCGCCGCGACGCAGGATATCGACCGGTGCCAACGCCTCTATGTCCTCGAAACCGTTGGCCAGAAATTCGTACACTTTTGCCATTCCGTTCTTTGTAAATTGATAATTTATAGTTACTTTTGTAGTCGCAAAGTTAGCAAATAAGCGTCAAACGCACAAAGAAAAGCGGCTATGATTGACAAAAAACTCCGTTTCGCCATTTTCGGAAACGAATTTCAAGCCAAGAAATCGGCATCCATACAAAAAGTCATATCCGTACTTTCGGACCGTGGGGCAGAAGTACACATCGACCGTCCATTCCTTGATTTCCTCAACAGCGAGCACATCGACGCCGGCAACGCCCATCCTTTCGACGGCGACGACTTCGATGCAGACTTCGTCATTTCCATGGGCGGCGACGGCACGTTCCTCAAGGCCGCGAACCGTGTGGGGCGCAAAGGCATCCCGCTCATGGGCGTCAACATCGGCAGACTGGGCTTTTTGTCGGACATCATGCCGAGTGAAATAGACCGCACTGTGGAGGCTTTGTACAGCGGAAACTACAAGTTGGAGGACCACGCGGTAATCGTTGCCGAGGCAGACACGCCCGACGGCAAGACCAGCGGCTGCGCCCTCAACGACATCGCCATACTCAAGCGCGACTCAGCATCGATGATTACGATAAGCGTGACCATAGGAGGCGAGTACCTCGTGACCTATCAGGCCGACGGACTTGTGGTGTCCACGCCCACCGGCAGCACCGCCTACAACCTGTCCAACGGCGGCCCTATCATCGTGCCCAACACCGACACGCTCTGCCTGACCCCCGTGGCTCCGCACAGTCTCAACATCCGGCCGATAGTAATCAGCGGCAATTCGGAGATCACGCTCAACGTGGAGAGCCGCTCGCACAACTTCCTTGTCGCCGTCGACGGACGGAGCAGCACCTTCGGGGAGGGCACGAAGGTCACGGTGAAGAAAGCCAACTACAGCATCACCGTGGTGAAACTGCAGGACAAGCGCTACTACTCCACCCTGCGCGACAAGATGATGTGGGGCGCCGACGTGCGCTGACGGCGCAGCCTCCATACACCGCACAACAGAAAAGATGAAGATTCCCGGAATTTCATGCGACAAATACGGCATCGCCTCCATAGCCCGATGGCTCTGGGCGGCATGGCAGGGCAACCGGCTGCAGGCCATTCTCAACGCCGCGCTCGGACTGGCTTCGGTCGTCGTGAGCCTGCTTTCGGTGTGGGCCATGCAGCGCGCCATCGACGTGGCATCGGGCGCGGTGGCAGGCGACATCTACCGTGCCGTGGGCGTAATGGGCGGCCTGGTGCTGTGCGGCTTTGCCATCCAGATTTCACGGATATGGGTGCGCAACATCCTCGGGGTGCGTGCGCAGAACAAGATGCAGCAGAGACTGCTCGACAGGATGCTGCGTTCCGAGTGGCACGGACGTGAGCTGCACCACTCGGGCGACGTGATGAACCGCCTCGAACAGGATGTCACCACCGTGGTCAACTTCCTCGCCGAGACACTGCCCAACACCCTCTCGGTGGGCGCACTCTTCGTCGGCGCGTTCGCCTACATGTTCTCCATGGACAGGGGACTTGCCGTCGTGACCGTGGCAATCATCCCCGCTTCGCTGCTTTTCAGCAAGATCTACGTCCGCAAAATGCGGCGGCTGACGCGCAAGGTGCGCGATTCCGACAGCCAGGTGCAGAGCGTAATGCAGGAGACAGTGCAGAACAGGATGCTCATAAAGACCCTTGAGAGCGACTCGCTCATGGTGGACAAGCTGGAAGCCACGCAGAACACGCTCCGCCACAACGTGGTGAAGCGCACCGCATTCAGCGTCATTTCCAACCTCATACTCAACTTCGGGTTCGCCCTGAGCTATCTCGTGGCTTTCCTGTGGGCGGCCCTCCGCATGTCGGCACACACGCTCTCGTTCGGCGGCATGACGGCTTTCCTGCAACTGGTCAACCGCATACAGTCGCCGGCACGCGACCTCTCGAAACTCATACCGGCATTCGTAGAGGTGTTCACGGCGGCAGAACGCCTCATGGAACTGGAGGAAGCGCCGCTCGAAGAACAGGGCGACCCGCTGCCGATGCCGTCACCCTGCGGCGTGCGGCTTGACCACGTGAGCTACACCTACGACGACGCTCCGGTGATAGACGACCTCAGTTTCGACTTCCGTCCGGGCACCTGCACCGCCGTGTTGGGCGAAACAGGTTCGGGCAAGACCACACTGCTGCGCCTGCTGCTGGCGCTCATACGTCCACAACAGGGCGAGGTGCGCATCTATTCCGACAGCAATGACGCCACGCCGGTAAGCCCCCTGCACCGCTGCAACTTCGTGTATGTGCCGCAAGGCAACACCCTAATGAGCGGCACCATACGCCACAACCTGCTCATAGCAGCCCCCGACGCCACGGAAGACATGATGTGGCGCGCCCTGCGCACGAGCTGTGCGGAGTTCGTGGACGACCTGACCGACAAGCTCGACACCGTGCTGGGCGAGAACGGAGCGGGACTGAGCGAGGGCCAGAGCCAGCGCATCGGCATAGCGAGGGCACTCCTACGCAACCGCCCCATCATGCTTTTCGACGAGGCGACATCTGCACTCGACCTCCAGACGGAGCGCAGGCTGCTCGGCAACATTCTTGAACAAAACGACAAAACGGTGATTTTCATCACCCACAGAACGGCCGTCGTGGACTACTGCGACGCCACTTTACAACTATGACGGACATCATAAGCATCTTCTTATTGGGGCTTGTCATCATCATACACCCGTGTACGGCAGCGCCGAACATCGCCGCCATGACCTACCTTCAAGGCAAGAGACAAGGCAAAAAAGCCGTGCTATGGATGTATGTCCTGGGACACACGCTGCTCTACATACTGCTCGGCACCGCCGCGGCATGGCTTGTGAGGACGGGCATCGTCACCATCAGCCACCAGACAGAATCCGCCTGGGCGACCCCGCTGCTTGCCGGCGTGTTCACCCTCGGCGGCATCTACCTCGTCTTCACGTCGCTCTTCACCCACCATCACCACGCAGTCTCCGGCCGCAGCATGCTCCCCGGACTGTGGGGAGCGTTCCTCTCGGGCATCGTCATAGCCCTCGCCTTCTGTCCCGAAGCGGCAGTGTCGTTCTTCGGAGTACTCGTGCCGCTGTCGGCGGCATCACCTGCGGGACTGGCATTGCCCACCGTCTTCGCCACAGGCACAGCCCTGCCCCTCGCCGCGGCGGCAGTGCTGATTCAGCGCGGCACAAAGCTGAACCTCGGCTATCTGGGCAACATGCGGTGGTTCAACCTCGCTCTCGGCATACTGTTCCTCTGCACCGCCGCCGTGATAATCCTGTTCTAATCATCCGGCAGCACCCTGCCGGCACGCCGTAAACGGTGTTTCCGCGACCTGTTCACGGCCGTGGTCCGGTCGGCTCACGGCCGATATTCGGTCAGACCACGGACGTTGTTCGGTCGAACCACGACCGTGAACAACCCACACGAAGGCTTGTTTCGCGTCGCCAGAAGGCAGTTTTCACAGTAGTAGACGCGTCCCTTTAGTAGTTGACGCGTCCCCGCGTCAAACCAGCGAAAGCCACACACATATCGCTTGAGGGTTGCGGCGGGGACGCCGCAACTACTACTCCGCGCAACGGAGAAACCCTATCTTAGTAGTTGACGCGTCCCCGCGTCAAACTCCACTAAAGCATACACATACCACATGAGGGTTGCGGCGGGGACGCCGCAACTACTACTCCGCGCAACGGAGAAACACCATCTTAGTAGTTGACGCGCCCCCGCGTCAAACCAGCGAAAGCCACGCACATATCGCCTGAGGGTTGCGGCGGGGACGCCGCAACTACTATACAAAAAACTGCAACCACTATTATTATGACCAAAAAGGGGCAAAAAAGCGGACAATAATTGTCCGTTACCGCAAATTTAAGTACCTTTGTGCAAAATTTATCATACCATCACTCATGATAACATTCTTCAAAACCCCGAACAGCACCGTCATTGCGACACAGTCAGACCACACACTCAGTACTGACGAAACGGAAAAACTATGTTGGCTCTACGGAGGAGCCAGCGTCGTGGAGGGCACATCCCTCGAAGGATTCTATGTCGGCCCGCGCCGCGAAATGATAACTCCATGGAGCACGAATGCCGTTGAGATTGCACAGAACATGAATCTTGGCGGCATTTCGCGTATAGAGGAGTACTTCAAGGTGGACTCCCCCGACGCGGAGCATGACCCCATGCTGCAGCGCATGTACAACGGTCTGGACCAGGAGATATTCACTGTCAACATACAGCCGGAGTCTATCAGGCACATCGAAGACCTCGACGCCTACAACGAGGAGGAGGGTCTCGCACTGTCGCACGAGGAGATAGACTACCTGCACAAGGTCGAGGGGCAGCTCGGAAGGAAGCTGACCGACTCCGAAGTGTTCGGCTTCGCACAGATCAACTCCGAGCACTGCCGCCACAAGATTTTCGGCGGCACGTTCATCATCGACGGCGAGGAGAAGGAGAGTTCGCTCTTCCAGATGATAAAGCAGACCACTGCCGAGAACCCGGGCAAGATACTGTCAGCCTACAAAGACAACGTGGCGTTTGCCGAAGGACCAGAAATCGAGCAGTTCGCACCGGCAGACCACTCCAAGCCGGACTATTTCAAGGTGAAGAATGTGAAGAGTGTCATCTCGCTGAAAGCCGAGACACACAACTTTCCCACCACGGTGGAGCCGTTCAACGGCGCCGCTACGGGCACGGGCGGAGAAATCCGCGACCGCATGGGAGGCGGTGTCGGCTCGTGGCCGCTGGCAGGTACTGCGGTCTACATGACCTCCTATCCGCGCAAGGAAGGACAGCACAACGCATGGGAACAGCTGCTCCCGGTGCGCAAGTGGCTCTATCAGACACCGGAACAGATACTCATCAAGGCGTCCAACGGAGCCTCCGACTTTGGCAACAAGTTCGGCCAGCCGCTCATCTGCGGTTCGGTGCTGACGTTCGAACACCAGGAGAAGGACGAGAAATATGCCTATGACAAGGTGATAATGCTTGCCGGAGGCGTGGGCTACGGCACACAGCGCGACTGTCTGAAGGGCGAGCCGCAGAAAGGCAACAAGATAGTTGTCATGGGCGGCGAGAACTACCGCATCGGCTTAGGAGGCGGTTCGGTGTCGTCGGTGGAGACCGGACGCTACTCGTCGGGCATCGAGCTGAACGCCGTGCAGCGTGCCAACCCCGAGATGCAGAAGCGCGCCTACAACGTGGTACGCGCCCTCTGCGAGGAAGACGAGAACCCTATCGTGTCCATACACGACCACGGAAGCGCAGGTCATGTTAACTGTCTGTCGGAGCTGGTCGAGGATTGCGGAGGGCTTATCGACATGTCAAAGCTGCCGATAGGCGACAAGACGCTGTCGGCAAAGGAGATTATAGCCAACGAAAGCCAGGAGCGCATGGGACTTCTCATAGACGAGAAGGCCATCGGACATGTGCAGAAGATAGCCGACAGGGAGCGTGCCCCGATGTACACGGTGGGCGAAACCACCGGCGACGCACACTTCGCGTTCGAACAAGCCGACGGAGTGCGTCCGTTTGACCTCGACGTTGACCAGATGTTCGGTTCGTCTCCGAAGACCGTGATGGTGGACAAGACAGTGGAAAGGAAGTATGATGTCGTGACCTACAGCGTCAACGACGTGGACGAATACCTGAAGGAGGTGCTGCGGTTGGAGGCTGTAGCCTGCAAGGACTGGCTCACCAACAAGGTGGACCGCAGCGTTTCGGGACGCGTGGCACGCCAGCAGTGCCAGGGCGAACTACAGTTGCCGCTGAGCGACTGCGGTGCTGTGGCACTCGACTACCGCGGCCACAAGGGCATAGCAACAGCCATAGGCCATGCCCCGCAGGCAGCTTTGGCAGACCCTGCGGCAGGCAGCGTGCTGTCGGTAGCGGAGTCGCTGACCAACCTCGTGTGGGCTCCCCTCGCCGACGGAATGGGCAGCATCTCGCTGTCAGCCAACTGGATGTGGCCCTGCAGGGCACAAGAGGGTGAGGACGCACGCCTCTACAAGGCAGTGGAAGCACTGTCGGCGTTCTGCCGTCAGCTGCACATCAACGTGCCGACAGGCAAGGATTCACTGTCGATGACACAGAAATATCCCGACGGAGAGAAGATTATAGCACCCGGCACGGTGATAGTGTCGTCGGGCGGAGAGGTGAGCGACGTGCGCAAGATAGTCTCTCCGGTGATGAAGAACATCGCCAAGAGCCGTTTCTACCATATCGACTTCTCGTTCGACGAACTGCAGCTCGGCGGTTCAGCCTTTGCCCAGACACAGGGAAAGGTGGGCAGCGACGTGCCGACAGTGAAGAACCCGGAATACTTCAGCGACGCCTTCACGGCAGTGCAGCAGCTCATAAATGAAGGACTTGTACTCGCCGGACACGACATTTCGGCAGGTGGCCTTGTCACTACACTGCTTGAGATGTGCTTCGCAAATGTCAACGGAGGTATCGCGGTGAACCTTGACAAGATGCCGGATGCGGACATCGTGAAGGCGATGTTTGCCGAAAACCCGGGCGTGGTGATACAAGTGAGCGACGCAGACAGCACCAGAGTGAAGAAGATACTGGACGACGCAGGTGTCGCATATATAAAAATAGGTGTACCGCAGGACTGCAGAGAGCTGACCGTGAAGAAGGACGGACGCACCCTGACATTCGACATCGACGAGATGAGAGGCGTGTGGTACGAGACCTCCTACCTGCTTGACCGCCGCCAGAGCTTCAACGGCAAGGCGGAGGAACGCCGCGACAACCTCGGCAAACAACCGCTCAGATACCAGTTCAGCAAGTCGTTTACAGGCAAGCTGGCGCAGTGGGGCCTCGCCCCCGACCGCCGCACGGCGAGCGGACTGAAGGCTGCCGTGATACGCGAGAAAGGCACAAACTCGGAGCGCGAGATGGCCTACTCGTTCTGGTTGGCAGGTTTCGACGTGAAGGATGTCACCATGACCGACCTCATCACAGGCCGCGAGACGCTGGAAGACGTCAATGTGATAGCTTTCTGCGGTGGTTTCTCCAACAGCGACGTGCTCGGTTCGGCTAAGGGTTGGGCCGGCGCGTTCCTCTACAACCCCAAGGCAAAGGCGGCGCTCGACAACTTCTACGCACGCAAGGACACCCTTTCGCTCGGCGTATGCAACGGTTGCCAGCTGATGGTGGAGCTCGGACTGCTCAACAACACCTCGGCGGTGAACGACGCGAAAGACTATGCACAGATGCTGCACAACGACTCCCACAAGTTCGAATCAGCGTTTGTGAGCCTCACGATACCCGAAAACGACAGCGTGATGTTCGGTTCTCTGAGCGGAAGCAAAATCGGCACATGGGTGGCACACGGCGAAGGCAAGTTCCGTCTGCCGCTCAGCGAGGACAAATACAATGTGGTGGCGAAGTTCAGCTACGACGGCTATCCGGGCAACCCCAACGGTTCCGACTACAACGTGGCAGCCCTGGCGAGCAGCGACGGCAGACATCTCGCCATCATGCCGCACCCCGAACGCTCCGTATTCCCATGGCAATGCGCCGACTACCCGCAGGATCGCATAGCCTCGGACGAGGTCACTCCGTGGATAGAAGCATTTGTCAACGCACGCAAGTGGGTGGAAAAGAACCGGGAGAAATAATATGTTCTGGCAACTGTTCAAGACATTTTTCAAGATCGGCGTGGTGACCTTCGGCGGAGGTTACGCCATGATTCCGATGATAGAGGCTGAGGTGGTGGACAAGAACAAGTGGATCGGGCGCGAGCAATTCCTCGATCTCATCGCCATAGCGCAGACATGCCCCGGCGTGTTTGCCATAAACATCAGCACCTTCGTCGGCTATAAACTCAAGAAAGAGCGTGGGGCTGTGGTCTCGGCAGTAGGCACCGCCCTACCCTCTTTCCTCATTATACTGCTCATAGCTACCGTGTTCAGGCATTTCCAGGATGTGCCTTGGGTGGCGGCATGCTTCTGTGGCATACGCCCTGCGGTGGTGGCGCTGATAGCCGTACCGACGTTCAACCTCGCCAAGAGCGCGAAAATCAACCTCTACACGGTGTGGATTCCAATTCTCGGGGCGCTGTTGATATGGCTGCTCAAAGTAAACCCCATATACATCATCCTGGCAGCCGGATTCGGAGGATACCTCTACGGCAAACTGATAAAAGACTGATCCGGCAACCGGCATCTGAGACATGACATTCCTGTACCTGTTCATAACATTTTTCGAGATAGGCCTTTTCGGGTTCGGAGGAGGCTACGGCATGCTGTCGCTCATACAGAGCGAGGTCGTGTATCACCACCATTGGCTGACCACAGCCGAATTTACGAACATCGTGGCAATAAGCCAGATGACCCCCGGACCTGTGGGCATCAACTCCGCGACCTATTGTGGTTATGTGGCCGTGCACAATGCCGGCTACAACGGAGCTATGGCGGTGCTCGGCTCGCTGACGGCAACGGCATCGCTGATGCTGCCCTCGCTGATTCTGATGATTCTCATCTCGAAGATGTTCATGAAGTATATGAACCACCCTGTGGTGGTGAATGTCTTCACAGGACTGCGCCCCGCGGTGGTCGGACTCCTCGCTGCCGCCACGCTGCTGCTCATGAATGAGGAGAATTTCTCCGCCCCTTCGGTCAATCCGTGGCAGTTCTGGATAAGCGTCGCGCTCTTTGCCGCGACGTTTGTAGGCACCAAGTGGGTGAAGGTAAACCCCATCCTGATGATCGGGCTTGCAGCTTTCGCCGGACTGATGCTGCTCTATTGAAAGGCGTGAATAATATCACTATTTATCCGGAAAATGGCACAAGCCTTTCATTTTGACTAAAAAAATTATAAAAACACCGTTAAAACACCTTGTCTTTCAGCTTTTCTTCGTAACTTCGTGATGCGTTAAATAATAGACGAAACGACGCTACTGACTGACAATGGAAAAAATCAAGATAGGTGTTATAGGACTTGGCCGTATGGGCAAGAAGCATTTGTATGAGCTCCAGAAAAACTGCATGTGGGAGGTGAAATACATTTGCGACACGTCGGAAAGCAGAAGAGACGAAGCTCTCGCCATTGCTCCCGATGCCATTTTCACAACAAACGAAGACGACATATTCAATGATCCTGACGTAGACGCAGTGGCTCTGTGTGCCCTCGCCGACGTCCGTTTCGACGAAATAGAGAAGGCTGTAGCCCACGGAAAGCACATCATGGCGGAAAAACCGCTGGCCTACGCCCTCGAAGACGAGTGGAAAGCCGTGGAGGCAACGGAGAACTCCGGTCTCGTGTGCACGGTGAACACCTATCTGCGCAATGCGTGGTACACTCACGAAATAAAGGACTTCATCGACAGCGGCGAGATAGGCGAACTGGCAATAGTGCGCATCTGCCACCTGACACCGGGCCTCTCGCCCGGCGAAGGCCACGAGTATGAAGGGCCTTCGTTCCACGACTGCGGCATGCACTATGTCGACATAGCACGCTGGTTTGCAGGAAGTGAGTTCAAGACCGCCCACGCACAGGCTGTGAGAATGTGGGAATACAAAGACCCATGGTGGCTACAGTGTCACGGAACATTCGACAACGGAGTGGTGTTTGACATCACCCAGGGACACGTCTACGGCCAGTTGTCGAAAGACCAGACACACAACTCGTACATCGACATCATTGGTTCGAAAGGCATCGTGAGAATGCATCACGACTTCAAGACGGCAGTCGTGGAGGAGCACGGCGTCACTGTGACAAAGCGGATAGAGCGTCCGCACGGCGGGAAAAACATCGACCGGATGTACCAGCTCATGGGAGAATCCATACTTGCAGGAAAGCAAGACCCGAAGCTGCCGAAGTTCAGGGATGCCACGATAGCGTCGGAATTTGCGTGGAAGATGCTCGACGACGCCCGCAAACATGACCTCCCGGTAATCGGAACAGCCGAAGAGCTGGAAGAAATACACCAGCGCCGGCGGACGATGAAGAACGGCTACGGACTGCTGAGATGACAACACATAAAACAGAATAACTAAAAATAAAAACTATCATGGCAAATCAACTAATGTTCTTAGGCAACTTGGGTAGTGGCGAAATCATCATCATAGCCTTAGTAGTACTGCTTCTCTTCGGAGGAAAGAAGATACCTGAACTGATGAAAGGTCTGGGCAAAGGCGTCAGAAGTTTCAAGGACGGCATCAACGAAGTGGAGAAACAGATAGAGGCTGAACCTGAGCAGGAGAAGAAAAACGGCGAGACCGGGAAATAAGAGATAGCCGCCAATCCGGCAAGAGATATTTTTCACCTTATTATAAATAATTAAAAGCTAAAAGACAATGAACACAATGTCTCGAAGATCGTTCCTCAAAGCAGGAACAGCAGCGGCTGCCGCCCTCTCCATGGCACCGGCAGACGTGCTCGCAAAAAAGTCTAAGACTACACCTAAAGGAATGACAAGAAAACTCAAGCTCCTCGCTGTAGGCGTGGGCGGTCGCGGCCATGCTGTCATCAACGGATGCTGCAAGAACGGCGACAAGCTCTACGATGACGTGGAGATGATCGGTATCGCCGACGTGGACTGGAAGTATGCAAAGGGCGTGCTCGACGAGTACAAGGGCTACTACCCCAACTGCAAGCTCTACCACGACTACAAGACGATGTTCGCGGAGTTGCTCGACCAGGCTGACGCAGTAATCTGCGCCACCGCCGACCACACCCACGCCATCATCTGCGCAGAGGCTCTCAAGGCAGGCAAGCACGTGTACTGCGAGAAGCCACTGACACGTACGGTATATGAATCACGTCTTCTCACCAAGCTGGCGGCAAAAGCCAACGTTGCGACACAGATGGGTAACCAGGGTGCAAGCAGCGAGGGTCTGCGCCTCACATGTGAGTGGATATGGAACGGAGAGATTGGCGAGGTCCGCAAGGTAGAGGCTTTCACCGACCGTCCTATCTGGCCTCAGGGTCTGGAACGTCCGACAGAGGTACACAAGATACCTGACACACTGAACTGGGATGCCTTCATCGGCCCGGCTCCAATGCGTCCCTACAACAACATATACCACCCATGGAACTTCCGCGGATGGTGGGACTTCGGAACAGGAGCACTCGGCGACATGGCTTGCCACATACTGCACTCCGTATTCATGGGTCTCAAGCTGAAGTATCCTATCAAGGTTCAGGGTTCTTCAACACCTCTCATGAGTGACTCCTGCCCAAGCGCACAGATTGTAAAATATGTATTCCCGGAGCGTGAGAACCTGCCGAAGGTTGCCATGCCGGAGGTAGAAGTGACATGGTATGACGGCGGTCTGAAGCCGGAACGTCCTGCCGGACTGCCGGAGGGAGTAGATCTCAACACGTCAGGCGGTTGCGTCATCTTCTACGGAAGCAAGGACACGCTCGTCGTGGGCTGCTATGCAGACAAACCGTACCTCGTGAGCGGTCGTGTGCCAAATGCCCCGAAGGTTATGCGCCGCGTGGAATTCGACCACCAGCGTGACTGGATCCGCGCTTGCCGTGAGGATGCCAGCGTACGCGTGAAGACAGCTTCTGACTTCTCTGAGGCAGGTCCGTTCAACGAGATGGTTGCCATGGGCGTCTGCGCAATCCGTCTGCAGGGTCTGAACCAGATACTCAACTGGGATGGCGAGAACATGAAGTTCACCAACATACCGGCAGGTTCGAAGGTCAGCGCAATGATAAAGGACGGCTTCGAAATTCACGACGGACACCCCACATTCAACAAGAAGTGGTCGGATCCGGTGGATGCACAGAAGTTCGCAGCGGAACTTGTGAAGCCTGTCTACCAGAACGGCTACACACTGCCTGAACTCCCTTAACGGGCGATTGAGGCGAGTGCAAGACACTTTATAACCTATAAATAAAGACAACACCCCCTCTCCCATCCGGGGGAGGGGATTTTCCCTATAACAAAAACTGAAACATGAAGAAATTGACAATAGCTGTTTTGGCTCTCGCAATGAGCATTGCAGCAAGCGCCCAGGTGCCGGCCTACAAGGTGGTGAAGGCGAAGGAGGTGAGTCTCAACTCCTACAAGACTGATGCGAAGGGCTATATGCAGATCTTCAACGGCAAGGATTTCACCGGTTGGAGAGGCTATGGCAAGGACCATGTGCCCGCAAGATGGGTCATTGATGACGGCTGTATAAAAATCAACGGCTCAGGAACAGGCGAAGGACAGAGTGCCGAAGGCGGCGACCTGATATTCGCCCACCAGTACAAGAACTTCACTCTGGAGTTTGAATGGAAGGTAGCAAAAGGCTCCAACTCGGGTGTCTTCATCCTCGCGCAGGAAGTGACGACAAAGGACGACAAGGGCAACGAGCGTTACGAACCTATCTACATCTCATGTCCGGAATACCAGATTCTCGACAACGTGAACCATCCCGACGCCATGCTCGGCGTGGACGGCAACCGCAAGTCGGCATCCCTCTACGACATGATTCCCGCAAAACCGCAGAACTCAAAGCCTTACGGAGAGTGGAACACGGGAAAAATCGTCTGCTACAAAGGCACTGTCATCCACTACCAGAACGGCAAGAAGGTGCTTGAGTATCACCTCTGGACACCGAAATGGACCGACATGCTCCAGGCTTCAAAGTTCTCGGAGAAGGCGTGGCCATTGGCTTTCGAACTGCTCAACAACTGCGGAGGCGATGACCACAAGGGCTACATCGGTCTGCAAGACCACGGTGACGACGTGTGGTACCGCAACATCAAGGTGAAGGACATGGACAATGCTGACGGCATAGACCTGGATCAGCCGGAGGTATCTTTCCAGATGTACTCTGTGCGTGACCTCATCGGCAACCCCGAGAAATATGCGCAGAACCACAAGGAAGTGCTGGCGAAACTGGCGAAGATGGGCTACACCACCACCGAAGCCGCTTGCTATGACAACGGCAAGCTCTACGGAGTGACCCCGGCACAGTACAAGGCGGACATCGAAGAGGCAGGAATGAAGGTGCTGTCAAGCCATGTCGGCCACGGTCTCAGCGACAAGGAACTGGCATCAGGCGACTTCAAGGAGGCTCTGAAATGGTGGAAGCAGTGCATTGAAACTCACAAGAAGGCAGGCATGAAATACATGGTGATGCCTTGGCTCAACACCCCGAAGACACTGGCAGAGGCAAAGGTACTGTGCAACTACCTCAATGCCGTAGGCGAAATGGTGAACAAAGCCGGCATGAAATTCGGCTACCACAACCACTCGCACGAGTTCCAGAAGGTGGAAGACCAGGTGTGGTATGACTACATGCTGCAGAACACAGACCCCGCAAAGGTGTTCTTCCAGATGGATGTGTACTGGGCTGTCATCGCAGACGCAAGCCCGGTGGAATATTTCAAGAAATATCCAGGACGCTTCACCCTGCTCCACATAAAGGACAAGAAGGAACTCGGACAGAGCGGAATGGTAGGCTTTGACGCCATATTCAACAATCTGGACAAGGCCGGAACAGAGAACATCGTGGTGGAACTCGAAGAAAGCGACGCTCCGGACATACTCGACGGTATGAAGCAGAGCATCGACTATCTGCTCACCAACGACTACGCAAAATAACAACAAACCGTCTCCTCTCCGCCAACATGACGGAGAGGGGACTTTTTCATTTACCAACCGTCCGCCTGCATGGGCGTGACACCGTGAACACACTACATGAGCGATCAGACAACGACCTCCGTACAGGAAGGCGAAATGACATTCTGGGATCATCTTGAAATCTTGCGTTGGGCACTCTTCAGGGTGCTTTGCGTTTTCTTCGTACTATTCGCAGTCCTGCTGTGGGCAATGCCCTATGTGTTCACCGACTTTGTGCTCGGACCGACAACTGACCAGTTCTTTGTCTACAAATACCTGAACGAGTGGACCCATGGGCTAATAAACTTCCAGCAGGGATTCCACGTGCAGATAATCAACATCAATGTCACGTCGCAGTTCATGACGCACATCAACACGTCAATGGCATTCGCTGCCATACTGACATTCCCCTATCTCGTGTATGAGATATGGCGTTACATACGCCCGGCACTCTTCGACTATGAGGTGCACAACGTGAAGAAAGCCTTTGCAGGAGGCACGTTCATGTTCTATCTCGGTTGTGCCGTGGGCTATGTACTGGTGTTCCCGTTTACGTTCCGCTTCCTTGTGGAATACGAGATCAGCCCCGAAATAATCAACCAGATAAACCTCCAGTCATACATAAACAATTTCACTATGCTCATTCTCGTTATGGGTATAGTGTTTGAAATGCCGCTTGTGGCATGGCTTCTCAGTTGTCTGGGACTGCTGCACCGTGAGTTGCTCACCCAATACAAGCGTCACGCCATCGTCGCGTTGCTCGTTTTGGCGGCATTCATCACCCCTTCAGGCGACCCGTTTACCCTCATGCTGGTATTCGTGCCGCTGTTCCTGCTCTACGAACTGTCCATCTTTGTGGTAAAGCCTACGCCAAAAGAGGACGAAGAAGCATAAAGCCACGGCAGAGGAAACTTGTCGTCTCTCATCCCACCTAAAAATTTTTTTGCTACAGTTGATACAATTAACTGTGTGAAAATTTGTAAAGATAGTCAGGAAAGATTATCTTTGCAGCAGAAATAATACCGTTCCCGGCGGCAAAAAAGCTATATGTTTGAAGTCGAAACTATTACATATATCTACTATTATTAACCAAAACAAATTTCAAGAATGAAACAACACCGAGTGCGAGTAGATTCTTTTTTGAGAAGAATGATACTTGTGACTGTATTTGTTTCAGTGCCCGTTTCATGGATGAGCGCAAGTTCATCCGTTGGAGAAGGATTATCTGAAAACGTACAAGGACAAGTCTCTCGGGAAAGAACTATTACAGGCGTAGTGACAGATGCCAACGGAGAACCGCTGGTAGGTGTCACCGTGAGAGTAAAAGGAAATGCCGACAATGCCACAATCACCGACATTGACGGCCGTTACTCCATTGTCACATCTGTGAAAAATCCAGTTTTAGTGTTCTCCTATGTGGGGTATCAGACAAAGGAATCCATTGCCGGAGCCAATGCACTCAACATTCAGCTGGAAGAAGAAAACAACACCCTCAATGACGTAGTGGTCATCGGATACGGCACACAGGCACGCAAAAGCGTCGTGGGAGCTGTCGACCGCATCGGTTCAAACGCCATAGAGGACAAGCCTGTTGCCAATGTGACGCAGGCATTACAGGGTGCTTCGCCTAACCTGGTCATACAGCGCAGAAGCTACAACCCCAACGGAGAGTCCACAAACCTCAACATCCGCGGTATCTCCACAACCAATTCGAATGCGCCACTGATAGTAATCGACGGACTGATACAGAACAGCGACGCCCTCGACATGCTGAACCCCAACGACATAGACAACGTGTCAATCCTCAAGGATGCCGGTGCAGCCGCCATCTACGGTTCGCGCTCATCCAACGGAGTAATCCTTGTCACAACAAAGAAGGGCGCAGTAAACCAGAACGCAAAGGTGAAACTCAACACATCAATAGGTTGGGAAGACCCGAAACTGCTGTTCCAGACAGTGCCCGGATACCAGAACATGCAGCTCCGCAACCTTGCCGCCACCAACTCGGGCAACACCCCGATATTCACGCCGGCACAGATTCAGGCTGAATATGACGCCCGTGACCAGGAGAACTGGTGGTACAACCAGATATTCAGAACGGCACTGCAGCAGAGCCACAACATAAGTGTCTCCGGCGGATCCAACAAGACTACCTACATGGTAAGTGTCGGCTACTACGACCAGGAGAGCAACTACGTGGGACGAAGCAACCTCGGACTGCAGCGCTACAACCTGCGTTCGAACCTCTCTACTGAGGTGGGACGGTTCAAACTGGAAGCTCTCATGTCGTTCACACGCAACAACAGCATATCGACAACAGGTTCGAGCCTCGAAATCAATGCCAGCCGCATCCCCAACTACTCCTATTATAAGATGAAGGACCAGGGCAAATACCTCATCAATGACGTGGTCAGCGACTTCAACCCGTTGGGAGAGCTTGAGGCAGGAGGCACCAACAAGTACCGCAACAATGACTTCAACGGCAGTCTGTCGGCAGAGATGAAGATCATCGACGGACTGAAACTCCGCGGTCTGTTGGGTGTTGACGTACAGGGACAGCACCGCTACACCAGAACGCACGAGGTGGAATACTACCTTGATGTCAACAATGCCAACCCGAGCTACATCAGCAGTTCAGGCAACGATTCGTATGTTGACGACTGGAACTACGATTCTTACCTTATAAACTCACAGTTGTTGCTGGACTACAACAAGTCGTTCGGCAACCACAACGTAACCGGTCTGTTGGGTCTGACCAACGAGTCTTTCACGTCGACAGCCAACGAGATAAAAATCCAGAACCCAAACAAAGACCTCGGTACTGACGCAAGCGACGATGCCGTAATCAACATCGGCAAAGGCTCGTCGGTAACTCCGATGAACACCACACGCACATCCATCACGTCAGTACTTGGCCGTGTGTCCTACAACTATGCCGACAAGTACTACGGAGAGTTCAGTTTCCGCTATGACGGTTCGTCGAAGTTCGCTTCCAAGAACCGCTGGGGATTCTTCCCGTCCGTTTCCGCAGGCTGGCGCATATCAGAGGAAAGCTTCATGAGCAAGTACAAGGACAACGTGGGTGACCTGAAAATCCGTGCATCGTACGGTGTGCTCGGAAACCAGACCATCGGCACTTACGACCGCTACACCACGTACAACATGTACACCAACACATACGCCTACAACAACCAGACCGTCACGGGTGCAGGCTTCACTCTCGGTTCGGAGAACCTGAAATGGGAGAAGACCAAGACATTCAACGTCGGTGCGGACGCCACATTCTTCAACAACAGCCTCACCATTGGACTGGACTTGTATGCCAAGCGCACTGTCGACATCCTCATGAAGCCTGTCGTGCCGTCGGTATTCGGTACTACGCAGGCTATGGACAACTACGGCGAGGTGTCTAACCACGGTTGGGAGTTCTCGGCAAACTACCGCTTCAAGACCGGTGACGTGCACCACTCCATTTCCGCAAACATCGGAGACTCGTTCAACAAACTCGAGAAATTCCCCGAAGACGAGCAGATTTCGGGAGTGGAAGAACTCTGGATTCTCAAACGTGTGGGAGTGCCATTGGGCTCATACTATGGCTACAAGACCGCCGGAATGTTCAAGAGCTATGAGGAGATAGAGGCTTCAGCCACTCCTGTCGGCGTGAGCGTGCAGCCCGGAGACTTGAAGTTCGTCGACCGCAACGGCGACGGCATCATCGACTCAAAAGACCGTTATGTACTCGGAAACGCATTCCCCCGCTACACATTCGGCTTCACCTACAACGTGGCATGGAAAGGTTTGGACTTCAGCATCTTCGCACAGGGCGTCGGCAAGCGTGACATGATGCTCCGCGGAGAGTTGATGGAGCCGTTCCACTCCAACTACTCATACTGCATCTACAAACATCAGCTTGACTTCTGGACCCCGACAAACACCGATGCCAAGTATCCCCGTCTCTCAGAACCGGGCAGTTCGTCGAGCCAGAACAACTTCCGCATGGGTTCAGACCTCTACATCCTCGACGGAAGCTACCTGCGCATAAAGAACATCACACTCGGCTACACGATTCCAAAGACACTGACCGCAAAAGTGGGAATAGAGAAACTGCGCGTCTATGTGACAGGACAGAACCTGTTTACATTCTGCCACAACTCGTTCATCGACCCCGAATCCTCGGAGTTCGGCAGCAACATGACCAACTCAGGAGGCAACAGCGGACGAAACTATCCAGTGTTGAAGTATTATGGTTTCGGTCTTGATTTGGAATTCTAAACTATGGAGGACACTTTAATGAAACGATACATATATTCAATAGCAATACTCTTCGGAGCAATAGCACTCGGTAGCTGCAACCCGATGGACAACGAACCGACCAACAGCTACACCGACAAGAACTTCTGGACTGACATCAACAAAGCCCAGAACATGCTCAACATGGCCTACAACCAGATGTATTCCGCTGGCAAGATGTGGAGCGACGAACGGCTCACCGACAACCTTTACGAAGGGCGCGGATACACCGATCAGCGTTCGATGCGTAACGGTACGGCCGACACATCCACAGGTCTGTTCGCCTCAGAATGGAGCGATCTCTACGGAGGAATCAAGACTTGCCATGTGATACTCGGCAATATCGACCGCCTGGAGGCAGATGCCAAGACCAAGGCTTTCATGATTGCGCAGACCCGCTACATAAGGGCTGCCATCTATTTCCGCCTCACCAATTTCTACGGAGCTATTCCTTTCTTCACCAAGGACATCACTCTGGCGGAGTCGAAGACCATTCCACGCACAAGCCACGACGAGGTGATAAAGTTCATCCACAGCGAGTTGGACGACATACTCCCCGACCTGCCAAAACGTGAAGAACTGTCAGCCGACGAGAACGGCAAGATTACGAAGGGTGCAGCCCTGATGCTTCAGGCACGCGCGTACCTTTATGAATCAGACTGGGCAAACGTGGAGAAATACTGCACTATGCTCATGTCGGGCGAATACGGTTCTTACAGCCTGTTCGCAAGCTATGCAGGACTGTTCACACAGGAGAACGAGTACAACTGCGAGGTGATTATGGACTGTGCCTACGTGCCTCTCACACGCACTTGGAGTGACATGCTCGACATGTGTCCTATCTCCAAGAACGGCCGTGTCAACTCTACCGCACCGACGCAGAGCCTCGTAGACAACTACCTGACACTCGACGGTTTCACCATAGACGAGGCTGGCACGACATACAACGAGAACAATCCCTATGCAAACCGTGACCCCAGACTCACCGCCACAGTGGTGTATCACCGCTACAAGTGGGCTGCGAATGTGCCCGGTTCGGAGTTTACCGACACCTACATCAACATAAAACCGGGTGTAGAAGACAACGATGACACCTACAAGGGTACCGGTTCGAACGCCACATCAACCGGTTACTATGTGCGCAAGTACTATGATCCGCAGGCAGCAGCATCCATGAACAGCGGTCTGAACATCATCACGATGCGTTATGCGGACGTCCTGCTGATGTATGCAGAGGCCATGAACGAACAGAACAAGATGTCGGAAGACGTGTGGAACAAGACCATACGCCTGATACGCCAGCGTGCCGGATTCACCAAAGCCAAGGCTCTGGACTATCCCGGCGGCAACCAGGAGGCACTCCGCAAGGTGATACGCCGCGAGCGTAACTCCGAACTTGCGCTCGAAGGTCTCCGCTGGTACGACATCAAGAGGTGGCAAGCCGGCGAGGAATACCTCAACAGCCAGGTGCGCGGAGCCAAGTTCGCAAGCAACAACACCAAGTACATAGAATTAGACAACTATAAGTTCAACAAAAACCGCGACTACTTGTGGTCTGTCCCACAGTCGCAGATGGACATCAATCCCAACCTGAAGCCAAACAATCCAGGGTATGCAAACTAAGGTTTCAACAATAAACAGACAAACAATGAAAAAGATATTTTCCGTAGTTGCGGCAGTATGCACAGCACTCACAGCATGCATTACCACGTCATGCTCTTCCGACCTCGAATACAAAGACGTGGAAGTTTCAGCAGTAAAACAGCTCTATTCCCCGAAAGACAACCAGAAAGTCACGCTGGTGTCCTCGGCTACAGCCTCTCTGTTCTTTGAGTGGGCATCGGCAAATGCCGCCGATGGCGGTGCGCCTCTGTACGAGGTGCTCTTCGACAAGGCAGACGGCGACTTCTCAAAACCGGTCTACACCTTGACTTCCGACGACAACGGATCGCGCAACTACGCATCTGTTTCGCACAAGGTGCTTGACAAAGTGGCGTCTCTTGCAGGTGCCGGCTCGGGCGAAGAGGTAACTCTCAAGTGGACAGTGCGCTCCACACGCGGTCTCGGCGGCAAGCTTGCTGCCGAAAGCCGCACGCTCACCATTACCCGCCTGTTGGGCTTCGCCGAAATTCCGACACAGCTCTTCATCACCGGCGAAGGTTCTGAAGGCGGCGCAGATGTAAGCAATGCCATCGTGTGCGCAGCTCCTGAAGCCGACATATTCGAGATTTTCACAAAGCTCGAAGCTGGAAAGAACTATGAGTTCATAGACACCAAGGACGGTCAGCCACGCCATTTCTATATCGACGGAGCTGCTGTCAAGGAGTCTACTGACGGTTCCAAGGCAGGCACAGTGGAGAAGACCGGTGTCTACAGGATAACTCTCGACTTCGCCGTAGCGTCAGCCAAGATGGTGGAAATCACCGGTTGCGGTGTGTTCTTCTGTCCTTCCAACAGCACCATACTGTCTATGGACTACATAGGAAACGGTGTTTGGGAAGGTACGGGCGCTACTCCGTTCAAGCAGGAAAGTTGGGGACGTGACGAACGCTACAAGATTGAGATGAACACGGCCGACGGTAACATCTACTGGGGACCGGAAAATTCCGGACTTGACGGACGCCCGAGCGATACCGCCAACGCCGATCCGACAGCGGACTACTGGTACTGCAAGGAGTGGCCTTACTCTCAGTGGGACAACAAGTGGAAGTTCCACGGCACTCATGACACGGAGGTTACGGACACCAACACCACCGTTACCCTCTATCTCAACACCACAAATGCGGCTGGGCGCTACACCCACTTCGTAAAATAAAGTACACATGAGCCGGAGCCCGACCCCACAGCAGTTGGGGTCGGGACTGGCTCATCCAAATCCGAAACATCATGAACAAGACAATAAAGTCACTCGCCTTAGCCACGGTATTCGGTCTGGGAGTTGCCGCATTGCAGTCGTGCGACAACTACGAAGACGAGTACATGTACGGTAAGGGCTTGTATAAAATCAACTGGGAGAGTGCCGCTGACAGTGCGACCACCGTTTTGGTAGACCACTACTGGAGCACCGAGCGGCATGTGTTCACCCGAGTGAACGACGATTTCGACTTCACCGAGAGCGTAGACTATGTGTATTGGCAGCAGGCGCATGCCATGGATGTCATCATCGACGCCTATCTCAGAACCGGAGACACGAAGTATTCCGACATGTTCCCGCAATGGTACGAGGGCGTGAAGAAATGCAACTGGACAGACAGAACCGGGTTCAGGGGCGAGTATTACGACGACACGGCATGGATAGCGCTGACTATTCTGCGCATGTATGATGCCACCAAGGACAGCAAATACCTTGAAACGGCGAAGGACTTGTGGGCTTATCTGCAAGGAGCATGGGACGAAACGAACGGCGGACTCAGCTGGGCTACCAGCCATCTCAACTCCAAGAACGCCTGCACCATGGGTCCTGCGACAATCCTCGGCGTCCGTATATACAACATAACCAAGGAACAAGCTGACCTTGACTGGGCAAAGAAGATCTACGAATGGGAATATGAAAACCTGTACAACCCTGCCACGGGTGCCGTGTATGACAATTACAACACGGACTCAAAGGAGTTGAGCACAGCTGCGACGAGTTATAACCAAGGCACATTTGGCGGTGCAGCCTACGAACTCTACAAGTCCACGGGCGAACAAAGCTATCTTCAGACTGCACGCAAGGCGTTCTACTACGGAATGACTTCAAGCAGCATCATCGACACGGGCAACAATATCATCCGCGACGAGGGCAACAATCACAACAACGAACTGTTCAAGGGAATATACATGCGCTACATGGTACAGATTCTCAAAGAGCCTGCTCTCGACAGCATTTACAGGAACAAGTTCGCCACATTCCTCAATAACAATGCCGAAACGGCATGGCGCAACGGAGTGAAGAAGAACGACCTGCAGATGTATTTCAGCAGTAACTGGGCACAGCCTATCACCGGCAGCACGTCAAACGTGGAGTGCCAGGTGGCAGGATGCACACTGCTCGAAGCCCGCGCACTATACGAGAAATAACATTGAGCTCTTCCCTGAAGGGCTCTCTAATTACTAATTTCTAATTCATTATCAAACATGAGACAAAAAAGGAAGTACTTTACCGGACTTATCGGCATCATTTTCTGCCTATTGTTCGGTGGTGTAGGGTCTGTCTACGCACAGACCTCGAAGACCGTCACAGGAACTGTTTTCGATGAGAAAGGCGAACAGATTGTGAGCGGTACCGTCGCTGTGAAGGGTACGCAGAACGCTACCATTACCGACATCGACGGAAACTTCAGCATCACTGCGCCGTCTAACGGCACGCTGGTGTTCTCTTATCTCGGTTATATCACCCAGGAAGTGGCTGTGTCTTCAGCCAAGGGAGGTGTAATCAAGGTTACTCTCAAGCCGGACGACACGGATCTTGACGAACTCGTAGTTGTCGGTTACGGTACCATGCGCAAGTCAGACCTCACCGGTTCGGTGTCCAACACCAAAGGCTCTGACATCATCAAGCAGCAGTCATTCAACGCTCTTGACGGACTCAAGGGCAAGGCTGCCGGCGTGAACATCTTCAGCAACACAGGCCAGCCTGGCGGTGAGATGCGCGTCATCATCCGCGGTATCGCGACAATCAATGCGTCCGCAAGTCCTCTCTACATCGTGGACGGTGTGGCAATGAGCGACTTCAACCTGCTCAACCCTAACGACATCGAGTCCATAGAGGTGCTGAAAGACGCTTCCGCAGCCGCTATCTACGGTGCCCGCGGTGCCAACGGTGTCATCATGGTCACCACAAAACGAGGCAATGCTGGCAAGGGCGTGCACGTTTCCTACGACGGTTCCGTGTCGGTGAGCACCATGGCACGCAAGATGAATGTCATGAACTCCGAGGAGTGGATGTCCACTTTCAAGCAGGGACTGGAGAATGCCAACCAATTCCAGGGCATGAACTTCGACACCGACCTCTCCAAGATCTTCACCGACGAGCGCCTCTTTGTCAACGGCAAACCTATCTACGACACCGACTGGCAGGACGAGTGCTCACGCACTGCAGTATCGCAGAACCACCAGTTCAGCATACAGCGCACAGGCGAGAACGGCAGTTCTGTAGGCGCATTCCTCAACTACACCGACCAGCAGGGTATTCTTCTCAATTCATACTACAAGCGTGTGAATGCGAAGATGTCGTACGATGACAACCCGACAAAGTGGCTGTCTACCTCCATCAACGTACTTGTGAACCACACTTGGGGTAACCGTACGTCAGACAACCCGTATTCACAGGGCGCGCTCCGCACCATGATTGAGCAGTTGCCGTTCCTTCCTGTACAGCTCAATGGCGAGTACATGCAGAACAACATGGTTCAGACTACCGCCATCTACAAGGACAAGAACAACCCGGACAGCGGTCTTCAGGGCTATCAGCCGGAAGGTGTGGGCAACCCTGTCGAGATTCTCAAGCGTGTGAAGTCTATGTCTTACAACACGCAGATCTTCGGTAACGCCGCACTCACATTCCACCTGATGAAGGGACTTGACCTGAAGACACAACTCGGTGTGGACTATCACAACGGCCGCAGCCAGGGCTACACTCCGTTCAAACCTCACCAGATCATTGACTTCACGTCAGTCGGCGAGGCATCAGCAAGCAACTCCAACTCTCTCTATTGGCAGGAAGAAACTTACCTGACCTATGTCACGGACATCAAGAAGCACCACATCAACGCCATGGCAGGTGCATCTTGGCAGGAGCGCAAGTACACTTATTTCTCGGCTTATGACTCCAAGTTCATCGACGACTACTATGGTTTCTACAACCTGGGCTCAGGCACTGAGAAGCCTTCAGTAGGCAGCGACTACGACAAGTGGGCAATGAACTCCTACTTCCTGCGTGTCGCCTACAACTACGACAACACCTACATGGCTACCGTGACAGGCCGTTATGACGGTTCATCCAAGTTCGGCGAGAACAACAAGTATGCGTTCTTCCCGTCTGTAGGTCTCGGTTGGCTCGCATCAAACGAGAAGTTCCTCCGCGACAACAAGACCATCAGCAAACTGAAACTCCACACTTCTTTCGGTATGACGGGTAACTCCGAGATCGGTACTTACCGTTCTCTGGCAACAGTCAGCCAGTCCAACACCATCATCGGCGGTCAGATGCACCTCGTGTCTTACCTCGACAACATGCCTAACGCAAACCTGAAGTGGGAGAAGACAGCACAGTTTGACCTCGGATTCGAACTCGGACTGTTCAAGAACAGACTGAACTTCGACATCTCTTATTACTACAAGTACACGTCAGACCTGCTCCTCAACCGTCCCGTTCCTGAGTCTACAGGCTATTCGTCAATCATGGACAACATCGGTGCAGTGTCCAACCGCGGTCTTGACATCCTGGTCAAGGGCTACCCTATCCAGACCAATGACTTCCAGTGGACATCCACTCTGAACCTGAGTTTCAACAAGAACCGTGTGGAGAAGCTTGACGAAGGTGCGTCAGTTGACCCTGTCAGCGGCAAGCGCCAGATTACTCTTGACGGATTTGTGGGCTACGACATGCTTATCCGTGAGGGCGAGCCACTCTCCTCTTTCTATGGTTACAAGCGTGCAGGCATCTATGACGGCGTGCCCGAACACTGGGATGCCGAGACCATGAACATCCCCGGCACCGTCGGTGAGAAGGTGACTTACAAGGAGCGTCAGATTATCGGTAACGGTCTGCCCGACTGGACAGGTTCGTTCATCAACAACTTCAGCTACAAGAATTTCGACCTTACGATAGACATGCAGTTCTCTTGGGGAGCTGACATCATGCAGGAATACTACCACTCTACAGTGGCTCGATTCCTCACGAACGGTCTCGACCGCCTCTACAAGGAAGCATGGCATCCGACACTCAACCCCAACGGACAGGAGCAGGCCATACGTCTGAACAACTTCGGCATGGGTGCAAACAACCAGGCTGACGACGATTGGGTGTGCGACGGTTCTTACTTGCGTTGCAATCTCCTGCAACTCGGCTACACATTTGACAAGGCTCTCATCTCGAAACTTGGCATCTCAAATCTCCGTGTCTATGCCGGCGTGAACAACTTGTTCCTCTTGACATCAAGCGAATACGAGGGTTACGATCCTGACAACTCCACCCGTCTCGGCGACAACAACTGGGGTACCAACCGTCAGTTCTTCTCCTACCCGCGTGCAAGGACATTCACCCTCGGTCTCAATTTGACATTCTAATTCGGACTTAGGTTTTTCAATCGATTAAAAAGTAAGGACAATTTATGAAAAAAACAATTAATATCTTAGTGGCGGGCGTGGTTGTAGCCTCATCAATGGGACTGACATCGTGCGATGACTTTTTGAAAGAGAACCCGCTTGACAAGAAAGTGTCGTCTGAATTCTGGAAGACAGCCGAGGATGCAGAGTCTGGAGTGGCTGCACTTTATTTCGGTGGAGTGCCCTATCTGAACAATTCCGGTGGCGGTTGGCAGCCTAAAGCGACCATGTACGGCGGCATTATATCCGGTCTCTACTACGATGACCACGGCGATTCACAGCTTGCGGAAGCGTCAAAGAACTGTATGTTCAACCTGGAAAAGTTCACAAGTTCGGCAATGACACTGTGGCATGAGTTCTACAAGGGCATCTCACGCGCCAACTTCGTGCTGGCCAATGTGCCGAAGATGACAAGCGTGTTGTCACAGTCAACCATTGACAACTATGTGGCTCAGGGCAAGTTCTTCCGTGCCTATGCTTATTTCTACCTCGTGAAAGAGTTTGGCGACGTGCCTTACATCGATGCCCCTTACACGTCTACCGACGGCATCTTCAAGGAGCGCACGTCATCTGCCGAGGTTTACCAGCACATCATTGACGACCTCACAAGCATTGCCGAGGGCAACGCTCTGCCTGAGAAATCGTTCTATGACAACGAGTGCCGCGTGACAAGAGCCATGGCCCAGACCCTCTTGGCAGAGGTATACCTGCAGCGTGCAGGCTATCCTATGCAGGGTGGAGAGGCTGACTACAAGAACGCAATCAAGTATGCGGAAATGGTAGTCAACGGTGGAACAGCCGAACTGGAGCAGAAAGACGGCAGTTCTACAGACCTCAACTCCGCTTACAACGTAATCAAGAACTCCAAAACATCCAAGGAAATCATCTTTGCAAAGGAGTATGACTACAGCAACCAGAAGATTGGCAACAGCTATGTGAACCTCTGTATGGGTACTGACGCCACCACTTGGAAGGATGCCAACGGCAATTCCCTCTTCAAGATGAACGTCATGCACAAGGCTTACCAGCCTGCCGACATCATCCTCAACAGCTATGCTGCCAACGACGTGCGCGGTATGGAGAAGCAGTTCTTCTTCAACACATGGACCGATGCCACAGGTATCACCCACACGCTCAACTATCCAGGCATCTGGGCTTGGTTCGAGGAGACCGCCATTACCGACGGTACGAGCGGCGACAACAACATTCCTACCATGCGCTACGCTGAGGTGCTGCTCATAGCAGCCGAGGGTTACGCCCGCACAAACAACGAGACAAAAGCCAAGTTCTACCTCGACCAGGTGCGCAAGCGTGCAGGTCTGGCAGGCTCGACAGCCACAGGAAACGACCTCGTTCAGGCCATTCTGACTGAGCGTCTGCATGAGTTCCCGGTTGAATTCAAGGTATGGGACGACATCCGCCGCACACGCCTCTATCCGGAAGGAGTATTCAATGCTGACGGAACACAGAAGACCGATGTCCTGAAGTGGACCGAACTGGCAAATGCAAAGATTCAGAACAAGCCGGTGGACAACGTGAAAGTCGGCGCCATTCCTGAGTACGTGCTGTTGTGGCCTATCCCGCAGGACGAGATGCAGCGCAACAAGGCTCTCGACGGACATCAGAATCCGGGTTGGAACTAATGCCTGGCACTATTGCAGACTGCTAACATTTAGCGTATAAAAAAGGGGCTGATATTTCGCGAGAAGTATCAGCCTTTTTCATGAAACCCAAGGATTGCCCCTGCCATTGCACCGTGCAGACGCGGCAAACAAAATCCCGGAAGCAGCCGACTGCTCCCGGGAACTGTGTTTTTACATGTTCTTATTGTCTCCCGCAGTTATCCTGCGATGCAGCTGCTGACACCAAAACTCGTAGCTATAGCGGAGAGTATCGCCAGCAATGTCTGTATAACGAATTTCCAAGTCTCCTTTGTGTTTTTCATGATTGCGGTCTGTTAATGGGCGGCGGAGGCATCTTGTCCGCTCCGCCGCCCCGGTTTCACATTATTGTCTGGTCAGGTCACGCATCCGCCTTAGTGCTGTCTGCGGTGTCGTTCTGTCCCGGCTTGTACGGGTTATAGGTCTGTGCCTTCACCCCATCGAGCATCTTCACGATGCGCTTTCCTGCGGCATCGACCTTGTACTCCGGCTGGAATACGATGTGGAAGCTCTTGATGTTGTTCTGCGAGAAATCCGCAAGGGTGGGCGCAAGCGTACTGCGGAGTCCTATCTTGAATGAGCCGAATCCATTGAGCTTCACCCTCTTTGAGTCCTGTATGGCCTCGCTCATCACCTCCACCATCTCGTTTATCACTGCCAGAACATCCGACTTCTTCATCGAACAGTTCTGCTGAATCTTGCTTGCCATGGCATCCATGTCCATCAGATCGGTCACCACCGAGCGTGCATAGAACTGTCCATTCTTCTCACTGTGTGAATTTACATACTTCTTGATCTTGTAGCTAACTGCCATAATGATGTCCCTACTTGTCCGGCTTGTGCCAGACCGTCAAATGCCAAGGGACTTCTGCATTTTCATGTGGTCCTTTGCGGACCGGTTAGATTGATAAGGTTAATTCTCGATGTCGCTTCCGAGAACAGCAAGGTGGAGCTCCATGACAATGCCGGTTCTTAGGTACCGTGGTCCCGGCGGTTGCCTCGCTGCAGGCGAATCCTTGCGCCGTTTCTCTTAACGACAATGCAAAGGTAGTGCGTTTGCAAATCTGTTGGAAGTGCGGCGTGTTAAAATATGTATAATCGCACAGTGCGCACGCATAGGTACACCTAACATCCTGAATATCAGAATATAGCTTTTTGAAACACAAAAGAGGACAAGCGGTTTTGAAGCACCACTTGCCCTCTTGAACGTATCGTGTCCTTACCGTCGGAGCATTGGTCGCTCCTGCGGTAGGGTTCGGTCTAAAGTTTCTCGAACTCTGCCCTTATCTTCCCGGCGATTTCCGTCATCTCCTCCACCGTAAGCGACAGTTTCGGATTGGAGAAGTTCATGTCCTTCTCGCTCTGCATAGGCACAAGGTGGATATGGGCGTGCCTTACCTCAAGTCCGATCACCGCTTGTCCCACCTTCAGACACGGTATTGCCTTCTTGATAGCTATCGCCACCTTTTTGGCAAACTTCTGGAACTCGGCTATCTCCTCATCTTCCATGTCGAAGATGTAGTCCACCTCCCGGCGCGGAATCACCAGTGTGTGACCCTTCACTATCGGGTTGATGTCAAGAAAGGCGTAGAACCTGTCGTTCTCCGCACACTTGTAGCTCGGTATTTCGCCTGCTGCTATTTTGCTGAACAGTGACATATATATAATAGGTGTATCGTTTGACCGTTGTCTATTCCACGCTTATGGTGTCGATTCTTAGACGGAGCACGCTTCCGTTGGGCAGCTTTATGTCAGCCTCGTCGCCCACCTTCTTGTTGAGAAGTCCCTGTGCTATCGGGGTCTTGATAGATATCTTCCCCTCGCGCAGGTTCGCCTCGCTTTCGCTCACGATGGTGTAGGTCATCTTGGCATTGGTGTCGAGATTGGTCATTCCCACCTTTGAGAGAATCTGCACGGCATCGCTGCTCAGGCGTGAGGTGTCGACCACCTTTGCCGAAGCTATGTCGAGCTTCATCTGGTTGATTTTCGCCTCGAGATGAGCCTGTGCTTCCTTTGCTGCGTCATATTCTGAATTTTCACTCAAATCACCCTTATCCCGCGCCTCGGCAATGGCAGCCGATGCTTTGGGACGCTCTATTGCCTCCAGTCTGTGGAGTTCGGCCACCAACTTGTCGTAGCCTTCTTGTGACATGTATCCCATATTCTGGTTTTTGTTTTGATTAATAATATTCTCCGTTCAAGGCACATTCCGCCAACTGTGTGCAGCACAGCCGTTTCCGGTCTTCCGTTCTGTTCTTGCGCCGCCTCTCGTCTTCTTTGGGGGCTGATGCGGCAACATCAAAAAATAAGAACCCCGACTTGTCGTGTCGGAATTCCTCTCCTGTAGCCGGGCTTCACTGCGCCTGTCTGTGTATTTCTGTGGGCAAAGATATTAATTTTGTATGAGACGGCAAAATTAATTTGTATTTTTTTGATACAGAATATTTTATGCGGTGATTCATACGCCACGGCACCGGTGTCCGCCGAGGACATTCCGGTGCCGTGGATTGCGGTTGACAGTCCTGTCCGTTCACCTTATTGTTATCACGACAGGTTCGTTGTCCATTTCCGCTTTCATGATTTTTCTTATTATCGGGTTGAGTGTACGCTGCGACAGCAGCACCTTCCCCACCTGCGTGTTGTGTCCCACGAGGATGCAGCCTTTGGTGTCTTCGGGAGTGTTTCCGGCGTGGATGAGTATCCCCGACCTGTACGGCACGTTCTCTATTCTCGGCATGGCCTTGCCGAACTTCATGCTGTACTGCATCTTCACCATGTAGGTGCCGGCGGGTATGCACCCTCCCACTTTCTTCTCCGGCGGCTCCAGCGTGTCGGCGACATACGTTCCGTTGATGTACATACGTCCTATGACGTAATCGTTTTTCAGGTACTTTCTTTCTACATACAGTTTCATAGCGGTTGTTTTTGGTTAATGCCGCAAAGTTAACCGCATCTGCAGACAAACACCCCCTACCGTCTTTCCTACCGTAGGGGGTGTTCGTTTTTTCCGTTTAGCCGTCTCCGACCGTCTCCATCACCTTTTTTATCTTGTCGAGCATGGCTCCTGTCTGCCGTTGGTCGAGTGCGTCATAGTAGTCATTCTTCATGTTGCGCCGTCCCCACAGTTCCTCGAAGAACCGCCATTTCTTCCTTATGTGCAGTTTGTCGGCTATGTAGTAAGCCACGAGAGCCGCCTGCGTGCGCGACAACAGCGGCTGCAGGTTGCCGTCAATCCACCCTTGGGTTATTGCCGCCTGCCACACGGGATGGCTCATGTCGGGCGATGCCTCCGTGCTTTCCGAGGGTGTCAGCCGGAACTCATCACGTCTTTCGAGAAGCATCTCCCTCAGTATCAGTTCCGAGAAAAGCCTCTGTATGGCATCGCGAGTGAACTGCGGATATATCATCAGGTGCATGAATGCGCCCATATTGTTTATGTTGCGATAGAGACGGTGCGGCAACCGGCGCAGGCTGAGGTCTATTTTCACCAGTTCGGAGTCTATGCGCTCCACCATCTGACGGTTGCTGCAGGCAAACGGACTGGCGTCCATCCAGGCTTTCGTCATGAGGAAAGCCTCGTCGCTCTCCTTCAGTCTGTCCCACCAGAGGGCAAATTCCGCCATGCGCTCTTCCGCCCCGAGCGTCAGCATCACATGACGCAGAACCTGCCTGAACGCCCTCACTTCACCGCTGCCGCAGTCGTCCAGTTTCCTCAGAAGGGCGTTCATCTGCACCGTGGTCTCATATGACACGTCGCACCTGCAGTTCACGGCAAGCATGTCGAGGTATTTCTTCTGCTGTTCCACGTCCATTCCGCTGCCGTCGGCGAGCGCCATGTCGAGCACGTTTATTGCCGTCCGCGTGTCACGCATGCTTGCCGGCAGTTCCATCAGCGGCCCGTCCCACTGCCATGAAGCATGGCATCCGGCACGCAAGTCCTCCGTACAGTCAACGCAAGAAGGCACTGACAGCATGACCGCACGCTCGTCGAAATCCACCGACACCACCTTTGCCATGAGCGACTTGCTGCCGTTGCGCCTCATCAGTCCACGCACTGCCTCGATGTCGAAACGGCTCACCGAGGCTCTCTTTTCGGTGTTCTCCCTCACGCTGACCACCACTCCGAAGTCCTCGCTCTCGTCCTCCACCAGCACCATGTCGGGTTTCTCGCGGTCCAGACGGTCGAGCAGGCGGTAACATTCAGCCTCGTCACGGCCACATTCATAGAATATGCCGGTGGCGAGGACATGCATCCCGGTGTCAGGTTCGTACGCGTACATATTATTATATAGGGGTATCCGTGGACTCGCGCCTCATTTCCACTTCGGCAGAATATTTCCTTATGAGAGCCGAAGAGTCCTCCCTTGGGCAGATAAGCAGCGTGTCGCCGTTCTCAACAACTATGAATCCTTCGAGTCCGTTGATGACGGCGAGGTGGCCTTTCGGCACTTTTATGATGTTGCCGTGGGCGTCATCGAGCATCACGTCCGAATCGAGCACCACGTTGTCGCCGTCAGCAGCGTGTTCCACCTCATAGATGCCGTGCCATGTGCCAAGGTCTGCCCAACCGAAATCGCAGTGCATCACGCTCACGTCGGAGGCTTTTTCGAGCACCCCCTGCTCCATCGACACGTTGGGATAGACCGGGAAATGCTCCGCCATATACCTGTTTTCTTCCTCTATGGTCAGGCTGCCGGCGTCAAGACTGCGCAGCACCTGCGGCAGCAGAGTGGAGAAGCAGCCTATCAGGTGGCGCACTCCCGACACGAATATGCCGGTGTTCCAGCAGAACTCACCGCTCTTGATAAACATCCGGGCAAACTCTCTCTCAGGCTTTTCCGTAAATGAACGCACGCGGAAAATGTTCTCCGCCACAGGTTCGTCCTTCTGTATGTAGCCGTAGCCGGGCTCCGGGCGCGTCGGTTCCACGCCCATGACGAGCAGCGTGTCGTGTGTCGCCGTGAACTCCGAAGCCCTGATGGCGGCATCGGCGAACTTCTGCTGGTCTATCACCATGTGATCCGAGGGAGCCACGATGACCGTAGCGTCGGGATTGAACTGCGACGCACGGAATGCGCCCCACGCCACGCTGGGGGCGGTGTTGCGCCAAATCGGTTCGGCGAGAATGTTGTCAGCAGGCACGTCGGGCAACTGCCGGCGCACCATGTCGGCATAGTCAGCATGAGTGCTTATGAGTATGTGGTCGGCAGGAAGGAAATTTCTGAAACGGTCATAGGTCTGCTGTATCTGCGTGCGCCCCGTTCCGAAAAAGTCGATGAACTGCTTTGGCAGATGCGGAGTACTCTCCGGCCACAGACGGCGGCCTTTTCCCCCGGCAAGGATAACACAGTATAGATTTTCGGTTTTGTCCATAATTGTCGGCATTTGGTTTATTGCGTCCACTAAATTATAAAATAAAAGCCGACCGGACAACAGTTTTTACCGTTTTTCAACAACTTTCAAGCGGCTTTCACACTGCCCTGCCGGCAACGGACACACAGGCTTTTTCAACTTATCGCCGACCAGTTGATGTTGGTCTTGCGCAGTTCGCGCAGGCGGTTCCACAGCATGGCATACTGCTCCGACTTGCATTCCGGGTCGGCGTCTATCACCTTCTGCGCCTCGTCGCGCGCCAACTGCACGAGCTGGCCGTCACGTGCTATGTTGGCTATCTTCAGGTCAAAGGCGAGACCGCTCTGCTGCGTACCCTCCAAGTCGCCAGGTCCGCGCAGTTTGAGGTCGGCCTCCGCTATGCGGAAACCGTCGTTCGTGTCGCACATGATGTCTATTCTCATGTGCGTCTCACGCGTCAGTTCGTGCCCCGTCACAAGGATGCAGTAGCTCTGGTCGGCACCGCGGCCTACCCTGCCGCGCAACTGGTGCAGCTGCGACAGACCGAAACGCTGGGCGTCGAGGATGACCATCACCGAGGCGTTGGGCACGTTCACCCCCACCTCTATCACCGTGGTGGCCACCAGTATCTGCGTTTCGCCGGCGGCGAAGCGCCTCATCTCCTCGTCCTTCTCCTTGGGTTTCATCTTGCCGTGCACCCTGCTTATCTTCATGTCGGGGAACACCTGGAGCAGGTGTTCATAACCTTCCTCAAGGTTCTTGAGGTCACTTTTCTCGCTCTCCGTTATCAGCGGATAGACCACATACACCTGTCTGCCCTCCCTCACCTGCTGGCGTATGCCTTCATAGAGCGACGGCATGCGGTCGTCATACTTGTGTATGGTGCGCACAGGCTTGCGTCCCGGCGGCAGCTCATCGATGACACTGACGTCCAAGTCGCCGTAAATGGTCATGGCAAGAGTGCGCGGTATGGGCGTGGCAGTCATGACGAGGATGTGCGGGGGGCGCTCGCTCTTTGACCACAGACGTGCCCTCTGCTGCACGCCGAAACGGTGCTGCTCGTCGATTACCGCCACTCCGAGGCGGTGAAACTCCACCGCATCCTCTATGATGGCGTGTGTGCCGACGAGGATGTTGACCTCTCCTGTCCGCAGTCCGTCTATGACCTGCTCCCTGCGCTTGCCCTTCACCGTGCCGGTGAGCAGTTCCACACGGATGTCCATGCCCTGCAGAAACTCCGTGATTGTAGCCAGATGCTGCTCGGCGAGAATCTCCGTGGGAGCCATCATGCACGCCTGGAAACCGTTGTCCACGGCTATGAGCATCGTCATGAGCGCCACGAGCGTCTTGCCCGAACCCACGTCACCCTGCAGCAGACGGTTCATCTGGTGTCCCGAACGGAGGTCTTCGCGTATCTCATGCATGACCCTTTTCTGTGCGCCGGTAAGCTCGAAGTGGAGGTTGTTGCGGTAGAACGTGTTGAACACGCTGCCCACCCGCTGCAGCACATATCCCTTGTACTGCCGCTTGTGGTCCGACATGTAGCGCAGAATGTTGAGCTGCACATAGAAGAGTTCCTCGAACTTGAGCCGCTGCTGCGCCGCCTGCACGTCATAGACGGTCTTGGGATAGTGTATCTTGGCGTATGCCTCGGTGCGCGGAATGAGATGAAGGGGTGCGGTGATGAACGGAGGAAGCGTCTCGGGAAGTCCCGTCTGGCCTATCTTCTCCACGAGCGTCTGCGTCAGCTTTTCTATCTGTCTCGACTGCAAGCCCGACTTTTTCATCCGCTCGGTAGTAACATAATAAGGTTGCATACCCATTGACGAGAGTTCCATGTTCTCCGCCTTGTCAATGTCGGGATGCACAAACTGGTAGCGTCCGCCGTAGACTCCGGGTTTCCCGAACACCACGTATTCGACACCCACCTTATATGTCTTGTAGACGTATTGTGCCCCCTGCCACCACACGAGGTCCACTACTCCGCTGCCATCGCCGAAGTGAGCCACCACGCGTTTGCGGTGCGCACCCATCGGAAACTCCTCGAAGGAGAGTATCCTGCCGTGGATCTGCACGAAAGGCATGGTGCCGTCGAGTTCACGGATGGCATATATCCTGCTGCGGTCCACATATTTGTATGGGTAATACTCCAACAGGTCACGCCACGTGCGGATATTCAACTCGCGGTTCAATATCTCCGTGCGGCGCGGACCCACGCCGCTGAGGAACATTATGTCCTGGCTGAGTATATCGGAAGAAGGCATATTTCAACCGCAAAGTTAACCCAAAACGGCATAATAACAAAATTATCGCACCCTTTTCATGCACTGCCGGAGGAAAAGGAAAAAGGCTTCCGCAAGCGCCTCCACGGCAGGTCCGCCGCACCAAATTGCATAAAAATACGCCATGTCAAAAATGTTGCAAACAGTACAAAAATGTTAAAAAATGAGGAGTTTCTTGATTTTAAGCAACAAAAAAGAAATATATTTTCTATCTTTGCAATTGAGGTTGATGCAGATTATTGTTGCATCACATAACATTTGAGATATGGTTTTTTTGAAAAAGATATATTTTTTGTCCATTTTCCTGATGCTCTTTTTGGCAGCCGCAAGCGTACAGGCGCAGGATCTGCTCGCCCGGCAAGCCCCGATAGACCGCAAGGCACGCGCCGTTGACACGCTCGCCCTGCAGCGCATAATGGAAAGGGAAATGGAGGAAAATCCGAGTTACGAGCTCTACGAAGAGTGGGACAACATCTACGCACACAAGGCTTCCGCACTGCCGGAGACATACAAGATAGACCTCCGTCATTTCTGCATGCCGACCAAAAGCCGCGCTATCACGAGCAATTTCGGCGCGCGTTGGGGCAGCTCGCACAAAGGTCTTGACATCAAGGTGTATGTAGGCGACACCATCAGAGCTGCCTTCAGCGGCAAGGTGAGAATGGTGCGCTACAACAGGGGAGGCTACGGCAAGTACGTCGTAATACGCCACAACAACGGTCTGGAGACCATCTACGGTCACCTGTCGAAGCAGCTTGTCGACGAAAACCAGGAGGTCCGCGCCGGTGAACCGATAGGTCTCGGCGGCAACACGGGCAGAAGCACCGGTTCGCACCTGCACTTCGAGACACGCCTCTGCGGCGTGGCGCTCAATCCTGCACTGATGTTCGACTTCCGTGCACAGGATGTCACAGGCGACTACTACATGTTCCGCAAGAGCACCTACGAGGCAGAGGGAGCGGAAGCCACACGTCTGCGCGGCGTGATCGGCAACGGCAGCTACTCTCCCGAGGACGTTCGCGGCGGAGCCATTGCCGAGAAAAGCGGCAGCGCAAAGAAGTCCATGCCAGTCATACAGGAAGATCCTGCCTACCACAAGGTGGCAAAGGGCGAGACGCTCTACACCATCGCAAAGAGGAGAGGCGTGACTGTCGACGAGCTGTGCAAGCTCAATCACCTGTCGAAAAAATCGAAATTACGCGTAGGAATGATCCTTCGCTTCTCATAAACAAATCCTTTATTTCAGAAACAATCAATAACTATAACAAACCTAAGCGGCATCGGGAGACTTCCCGGTGCCGTAATTTTTTGTGCCGCACTTGTCGTTTCAGGCAGTTGCGTAGCAGTTGCGGCGTCCCCGCCGCAACCATCAAGAAGCAATTGGGTGGTGTTTAGTCGTTTGACGCGGGGACGCGTCAACTACTAAGAGGACGCGTCTACTACTACAGAAAGTAGGCGAAGCGTCCTCGCTTTGCCCTTTTTATTGGGACATGCCCAAGCGAGCAGGTAGACGCGAGGACGCGTCTACCACTACAGAAAGTAGGCGAAGCGTCCCCGCTTTGCCTTTTTTGCAGGGAAATACTCAAGCGTACAGGTAGACGCGGGGACGCGTCTACTACTACCTAATAGTAGTTGCGGTGTCCCCGCCGCAACCAGCAAGAAGCAATCGGGTGGCGTTTAGTTGTTTGACGCGGGGATGCGTCTACTACTAAGAGGATGCGTCTACTACTGTGAAATCTGCCGTCTGGCGAGGTGAAACATACGTTCGTGCGGGTTGTCCACGGTCGTGGTTCGACCGAATGACGACCGTGGGCTGACCGAATGACGACCGTGGTCCGATCGGACCACGGTCGTGAACAACCTGCCAAAACGCCGTTTACGCACGACAAAAAGGACGCTTTCGCAGTAGTTGCAGCGTCCTCGCTGCAACCCTTCTGATTGAGAATGTCGCTCTTGAGGGTAGACGCAGGGACGCGTCTACTACTACCTAATAGTAGTTGCAGCGTCCTCGCTGCAACCCTTCTGATTGAGAATATCGCTCTTGAGAGTAGACGCGGGGACGCGTCTACTACTACCTAATAGTAGTTGCAACGTCCTCGCTGCAACCTTTCAAATTGAGAATATCGCTCTTGAGAGTAGACGCGGGGACGCGTCTACTACTAATGGGATGCGTCTGCTACTGTTTTCAGCGGCGGAGAACTGCGCGGAGGACAAACCAGAGGTGCTTCCACAACGTGGGAAGCAGTCCGTAGTGACGGCGCATGACACGGAAACGCTCGCGGAGAGACGCCTTGTGGTTGCGTGTGGTCATGCCTTCGGCAAGGTAGTCGGTAACCACACGGCGGACACGGCGGAGGCTTCTGCCCTCCTCTTCCGCCGCCTTCATGACGCGTATGCACCAGTCCACGTCGGCGGAAAAGCGGTAGGTGGTGTCGTAGGGCGTACGACTGGCTATGGAGGTGAGGGCATAGAACGACTGGTGACACACCAGCATGCCGTCGGAAAAGCTCCTCCACGACAGGTTGTCGGGTGGCGACAGACGGCGGTGACGCAGGAAACGGCCTTCGGAATCCACAAGGTCGGTGTCGCCATAGAGCACTCCCGGCAGAGGCGTTACGCCCTCCGCGCTTGCCGCGATGTCGGCAAGCGTGTGGCTGTCGGGCAGCGTGTCGCCTGCGTTGAGGAAGACGAGGTAGTCGCCGGTGGCCATTTTCAGAGCCTTGTTCATGGCGAAATAAAGTCCTCCGTCAGGCTCGGAGAGCACCACGACCTCATGTCCCGGTGCGCCGGCATCCGACTTGCGCTTGTATTCCTCCGCCTTGGCGAGGGTGGAGTCCTTTGATGCGCCGTCGACGATGAGGTGTTCCACGGCGGCATAGTCCTGGCTGAGCACCGACCGGAGAGTGGTGTCCAGCGTGCCGCCGCAGTTATAGGTGCAGGTAATGACTGTTATCTTTATCATCTGATGTATCTTCTCTGTGCCATCGCTTCGCTGTAAACGTTGACGTAACGCAGCGATACGCTTGTCTGCGAATATTCCTTTGCCGCCTTTGCCACTGCCGCATGACGCAACTGGAGGGCGTCTGCCTCGTGGAGCACCCAGTGCAGTCCCTCGGCCAAATCGCCGCTGTCGGCAGTCCGTGCCACATATCCGTTGGTGCGATGGTCTATCATCTCGGGTATGCCACCCACGCCGAAAGCCACGCAAGGCACTCCGCAGGCGAGGGCTTCCATGAGGGTGTTGGGCAGATTATCCTGCAATGAGGGCAGCACGAACACGTCGGCGGCATTGTAGACTTGCGCCAATCGGCTGTCGCCCTGTACGTAACCCACCGGCACGGCAGGCATGGGAAGCAGGGCGGCAAGGCTCTCCGTGTCGCCGCCAAGCAACGCCACGACACAGTTGCCGGCAGCTTCCCCGTGGCATGACACGAGTTTCTGCAGCGCCTCCACGAGGTAGGCTGCGCCCTTTCGCCTGTCTGTCAGCTTCTGTGCGGCAAAGAGTATCACTTTCTTTTCGGGGTCTATGCCGAGACGTCTCTTCGCTTCCGCCTTGTCAGCAGGGCAGAACACGGCGGTGTCGATGGGGTTGGGAATGGATGTCACCTCCATGCCGTCGAGCAGCGCACTGCGCTTGGCCTGACTCTCCAGCCAGCGGCTGCACGCCACGAAGACGATGCCCGACTGGCGGTAGAGGCGTTTCTTGCGCTTCCACACGGAGCGGGCGATGTCGTGCCGGCACTTTGCGGCAGGCAGAAGCGGGCAGTCGGAGCAGCCGGACATGAAATTCCGGCATTCGCCGGCATAGTGGCAGACGGACGTGGCGGGCCAGAGGTCGTGCATGGTCCACACCACCGGCTTGCCGCTTTTTACTATCTTCCTTATGCTGTCCAGTGAAAGCATGCCCTGATTGACCCACGCCAGGTGTATGACATCCGCCTCGCGGAACTCGCGGAGCGATGTTATGTCAGCTCCGGCGGAGGCTATGTCGATTTCCCAAAGGTGCTTCTTGTCGAACAGGAGATGGCAGTAGATGACGAAACGCTCCCACACGAAGCGCAGGCGCATGAGCCAACGGTGCGGCAGTTCGCACGTTGTGATGCGTCCTTCCGTCTTGTCGCGCACGAGCATTATGGCTTTCTCGCCGTTGTTGTTGAGCGCCGCCGCCAGACGGCTTGCCGCAACAGCCGCGCCGCCGGTGCCCTCGCTGGTATTTACAATGAGTATCCGCATGACATCTACCTATGCTGCAAAGGTAACAAAAATAATGCTTATGCGGCAAGCAATCCGCAGACTAAATGCCACCGGAAACGGCGTTTGCGATGACACAACGTCACTTCCGCTTTTCACCTATTATATATGGAGACGACAAAACGTCCGTGCGACAAGTGACAAAACGCTACTTAAAAATGGGTTTCCAAATCATAACGAAAGTAAAACGGAGGTTTCCAACCATGCTTACTGATTGATATACGTCAACAAGAAAGCATATTGAACTCAAAAAAGGTAAAATTGTTTGCGCACACAACAGAAACTTCATACCTTTGCATCGGCTTTAGGAAAGAAAGGATTTCAAAGCGTTGAAAATTCGGAAACACTCTCCTGATGAAGCCAATGAGTAAATTTGATATATTGTTTAGGTTAGTAGTAATAGATTTAGGTTTTTAGTTATTAGTTTAAGGTAATTAAACAGATTGTTTAACAGGGACGGTGGTAGTCGTGAGATTCCCATTTGTTTTGAAGAAGGATTTTCTAGTTAAACATAGGTAAGCGCCGGTGCTCGAGAAGAGTCCCGGCGCTTATCTGTTTCACAAGCTCGCAACCGCCCTCAGGAACAGGCAAAATGATTTGGGCGAAGAATTGCCGCAGAGCCACAAAATAAACATATTTTGTCTTTGCAGTTCGCTCCATTTGCACTAACTTTGCAGTCTGAACACCAACAAACACAACATGTCTGAAACAAAGAAGATTAAGACCGCGCTCGTGTCAGTTTTCCATAAGGACGGACTGGACTACCTGCTCGGCAAGCTCAACGCAGAGGGAGTGAAGTTCCTCTCCACAGGAGGCACACAGAAATTCATAGAGTCACTCGGCTTCGAATGCCAGCCGGTGGAAGAAGTAACGACGTATCCCTCGATACTCGGAGGCCGCGTGAAGACCCTCCACCCCAAAATCTTCGGAGGCATACTCGGACGCCGCAGCAACGAAGGCGACCGTGAACAGATGGCAAAATACGGGATTCCGGAAATCGACCTCGTGATTGTCGACCTCTATCCGTTTGAGAAGACTGTTGCCGAAGGTGCGTCGGAAGCCGACATAATAGAGAAAATCGACATAGGCGGAATATCCCTCATCCGCGCCGGAGCGAAGAACTTCAACGACGTGGTAATCATTCCGAGCAAGGCGGAATACGGCATGCTGCTCGACATACTCGGCAAGCAGGGAGCGGAAACCACTCTCGCCCAGCGCAGAGACTTCGCCACACGCGCCTTCAAGGTGTCAAGCCACTACGACACGGCAATCAACCAGTGGTTTGAAAGCACTAACAAATAACCGAAAGACAACGACAACAGCAACACTGAAATGGGACTTTTTTCATTCATACAGGAGATAGCGATGGACCTTGGCACAGCCAACACCATCATCATAAGCGGTGACAAGATCGTCGTGGACGAACCGTCCGTGGTGGCACTCGACCGCCACAGCGAGAAGATGATAGCCGTCGGAGAGAAGGCGAAGATGATGTACGAGAAGACCAACGACAACATCCGCACGGTGCGTCCGCTGCGCGACGGTGTCATAGCCGACTTCACGGCGTGCGAGCAGATGATGAGAGGCCTCATCAAGATGGCTCATCCGGGCAACAGGCTGTTCACTCCTTCGCTGCGCATGGTCATCGGAGTGCCGTCGGGAAGTACCGAGGTAGAGCTGCGCGCAGTGCGTGACTCGGCAGAGCACGCCGACGGACGCGACGTGTACCTCATCTTCGAGCCTATGGCAGCAGCCCTCGGAATAGGCATCGACGTGGAAGCGCCGGAAGGCAACATGATAGTCGACATAGGCGGCGGCTCGACCGAGATTGCCGTAATATCACTCGGCGGCATCGTGAGCAACAACTCCATACGCGTGGCAGGCGACGAACTGACTGCCGACATACAGGAATACATGTCGCGCCAGCACAACGTGAAGGTGTCGGAACGTATGGCGGAGCGCATCAAGATCAACGTGGGTTCGGCACTGACCGAGCTTGGCGACGACGCGCCGGAGGACTACATCGTGCACGGACCTAACCGTATCACGGCACTGCCAATGGAGGTGCCGGTGTGCTATCAGGAGATTGCGCACTGCATAGACAAGACTATCGCAAAGATAGAGAGTGCCGTGTTGTCAGCGCTTGAGAACACTCCGCCGGAGCTGTATGCCGACATCGTGAAGAACGGCATCTACCTGAGCGGCGGCGGCGCGCTGATCCGCGGTCTCGCCAAGAGACTTACCGACAAGATAAACATCCAGTTCCACATTGCCGACGACCCGTTGCGCAGCGTGGCACGCGGTGCCGGCATGGCACTGAAAAACATAGACCGTTTCTCATTCCTCATGAGATAACACGGCAGGAAAGCCTTACAGATGAGAAATCTGGCAGAGTTTCTGACAAGATATTATCACTGGCTGCTGTTCCTGATACTTGAAGCGGCCGGCATAGCACTACTCTTCAGCTACAACAGCTACCAGAGTAGTGTTTTCTTCTCAACAGCCAATGTCGTCAGCGGGAAGTGCCTTGAGTGGAGCTCTAAGGTCACTTCCTATGTCGGACTGGCAGAGACAAACCGGCAACTGACCCTGCGCAACACCCAGCTGGAGCAGCAGCTGAGCAGTGCGAGAGCCACTATCGAACGGCTGAACAGCAATCCGGAGCAGACAAGGGCGGAAGTGCCGCCGCAGTACACGACCATTCCAGCACGGGTGGTGCAGAACTCCATAAACCGGACCGACAACCTCATGACCATCGACAAGGGCAGTGCCGACGGAGTGAAGAAGGACATGGGCGTGGTGTCGGGCAGCGGCGCGGTGGGCATAGTCTACCTTGTGGGCAGCCATTACTCGATAGTCATGCCGCTGCTAAACTCGAAATCGAGCATCAGCTGCTCCATCCGCGGCAGGGGATACTTCGGCTATCTGCACTGGCAAGGTCCCGACTGCCGCTATGCGTACGTGGAGGACATACCGCGGCACGCCCACTATGCCAAAGGCGACATCATCGAGACGAGCGGCTACTCATCGGTTTTCCCGAAGGGCATAACCGTGGGAAAGGTGATATGCACGTTCAACTCGCCCGACGGACTGGCATACAGGATAAAGATGAAACTGTCGACCGACTTCTCCAACCTGACCGACGTGTGCGTCATCAGTTCGCCCGACATGCTCGAACGCAACGGATTGCTTGAAGCGGCGAAGGACTCCATAGCAGGAAAAAGCAATTAACCCTCCGGCATGAACATCAGCATAGCAAAAACCATAACAGGCATATTCTTTCTGATGGCGGCACAGGTCATCGTGCTCAACAACATCCATCTCTTCGGATGCGCCACGCCGCTGCTGCTCGTGTATGCCATTGTCATCATGCCGACCGACGCCCCGCGGTGGCTGTCACTTGTGGCGGGATTTGCGCTGGGCATCGTTTCCGACATTTTTTCCAACACTCCCGGCGTGGCGGCGACATCGCTCACAGCCATCGCTTTCATCCAGCCTGCGCTGTTAAGGCTGTTTGTAAGCCGCAATGCACCTGAGGCATTGTCACCCTCGATGCACTCTCTCGGCAACATGAAGTTCATCTGCTTCAGCCTCATTCTTGTGTTTACATATTGCCTGCTATTCTTCTCGCTCGAGAGGTTCAGCTTCTTCCAGCTCGGACAATGGGCTTCGTGCGTGGGCGGAAGCACCGTCATCACGTTTCTGCTCATGCTGGCAATAGAAAACTTCCGACGGGTTTAGATGAAAAACTACAATCTTGAGAACCGGCGCTACATCATCGGCGGCATGGCAATAGTCATCGTGCTGGTGTATATCATCAGGCTGTTTACGCTGCAGATTCTCAGTGACGACTACAAGAAAAACGCCGACTCCAACGCCTTTCTGAAAAAAACGGAGTACCCGTCGCGCGGTCTCATCTACGACAGAAACGGCAACCTGCTCGTCTACAACCAGCCGTCATATGACATAATGGTCATCATGAACGAGGAGAAGGGACGGCTCGACACGCTCGAATTCTGCCACACCATCGGCATAACCAAGGATTTTTTTATAAAGAGAATGGCGGAGATAAAGGACCGTTCGAAAAATCCCGGTTACTCACGCTATACACAACAGATATTCATGACACAGCTCACGGAACGTGACTTCAGCATTTTCCGCGAGAAGATGTACCGTTTTCCCGGTTTCTATGTACAGAAAAGAAGTCTCCGCCAGTACCGTTTCCCCTACGCAGCCCATGTGCTCGGCGATGTGGCGGAGGTGTCGCAGAGCGACATCGACAGCGATGACTACTACCAGCCGGGTGACTATATGGGAAAGCTTGGGGTGGAACGCTACTACGAAAAGCAACTGCGCGGAGTGAAAGGAACACAGATTCTGCTCCGTGACGCACGCGGCAGGATACAGGGACACTACCAGAACGGCGCCTACGACACACGTCCGGTGGCAGGGAAAAACCTCACCCTGAGCATCGACGTGAACCTGCAGGCTCTCGGGGAACGGCTGCTCGAAGGGAAGATAGGCAGCATCGTGGCAATCGAACCGAGCACGGGCGAGGTGCTGTGCATGGTGTCATCGCCCACCTACTCGCCGCAGCTGATGGTCGGCAAGCAGCGCGGCATCCACCAGAGACAGCTCATGAAGAACTCATGGAAACCGCTTCTCAACAGAAGTATCATGGGACAGTATCCGCCAGGCTCGACATTCAAGACGACACAAGCGCTCACCTTCCTCTCCGAAGGTATCATAACGCCGTCGACGGCATTCCCCTGCTACCACGGATTCTATTGCCGCGGACTTCACGTAGGCTGCCACGGCCACGCCTCTCCGATAGCCCTCATCAATGCCATCGGCACGTCCTGCAACGGCTATTTCTGCTGGGGGCTCTACTACATGCTGGGCAACCGCAAGAAATATCCGCACGTTCAGGACGCCCTGAACACCTGGCGCGACTACATGGTGAGCATGGGCTTCGGCTACAAGCTCGGCATTGACCTTCCCGGAGAGAAGCGAGGACTTATCCCCAACGCCGATTTCTACGACAACGCATACCACAAGTCGTGGAACGGACTGACGGTCATATCCATCGCAATAGGCCAGGGCGAGGTCAACCTCACCCCTCTACAGATAGCGAACCTGTCGGCGACAATCGCCAACAGGGGCTACTACCACGTGCCGCACGTGGTGAAACAGGTGGAAGGAGAGCCTATCGACACGCTATACACACGCCGGCACTACACCAAGGCGACACGCCGCGCCTACGAATATGTGGTCGCAGGCATGAGAGCCGCAGTGACCGGAGGAACGTGCAAGGCGGCAAACAGGGCTGACTATCTGGTGTGCGGCAAGACGGGAACAGCCCAGAACCGAGGTCACGACCACTCCATATTCATGGGATTCGCCCCCATGAACAAACCGAAAATAGCGGTGGCGGTGTATGTGGAGAACGGAGGATTCGGAGCAAACTACGGTGTACCTATCGGAGCACTGATGATGGAACAATACATAAACGGCAAGCTGTCCGAACAGTCGGAGCGCAAAGCCGAGGATTTTCAACACAAGAGGATAGTTTATGGAGATGCAGGCAGATAGCAACCGCAGCGTCTGGCGTTCACTGGACTGGTGGACAGTGGGCATATACATCGCCCTCATGATCTTCGGATGGATAAGCATCTGCGGAGCAAGCTACAGTTATGACGACACCAACTTCTTCAGTCTGGACACGAGGTCGGGCATGCAGATAGTGTGGATAGGCACGGCCATCGTGCTGGCATGTACTATCATGATGACTAATGTGCGCTTCTTTGACACCTACGCGTTTATCCTCTACGGTCTGCTATTGCTGCTTCTGTTCGCCACGATATTCAATCCGCACGAGATAAAAGGCTCACGATCGTGGCTTGTCATAGGTCCTCTGCGCCTCCAGCCGGCAGAGTTCGCCAAGTTTGCCACCGCCTTGGCTCTGGCAAAACTCATGAGCGCATACAATTTCGACTTTGCACGCTGGCGCGATGCGGCGGCAGCCCTGGCGGTGATACTTGTGCCCATGCTGTTCATCGTGGCGCAAAAGGAGACGGGATCAGCACTCGTCTACGTGTCGTTCTTCCTCATGTTCTACCGCGAAGGGATGCCCGGCAGCGTGCTGTTTACGGGTATTGCCGTGGTGTTCTATTTCATTGCGGGGGTGAAATACGACAATGTGATGATGTGGGACACCCCCACCTCGGTGGGCGAATATTCCGTCATGCTGGCAATACAGATTTTCACCGCATCGCTGGTGTACGTGTATTGCCGCGACAAAGCAGAAGCCCTGAAAATCTTCGGGGCATGTGTCGGGCTAACAATCCTCGCCACCGTGACCTCCGTCTATGTCATTCCGTTTGACATAACATGGGTTCAGGCGTTCACAATCCTCATTTTGGTGCTGTTCCTTGCCTACCGGTGGCTCTACACGAGAGTGGCAAGCTATCTGTTCATACTGCTGTTCACCGTGGGCAGCATGACGTTCTTCTATTCCGCCAACTATGTGCTCGACAATGTCATGCAGCCTCATCAGCGCGCGAGAATAAATGTCCTGTTGGGAATAGAAGAAGACCTTGCCGGCGCGGGATACAATGTCAACCAGAGCAAAATAGCCATAGGCTCAGGCGGACTGACGGGAAAGGGATTTCTCAACGGCACACAGACGAAGCTGAAATATGTGCCGGAGCAGGACACCGACTTCATTTTCTGCACCGTGGGAGAAGAAGAAGGGTTTGCGGGAAGTGCCGCCGTACTGCTGCTCTTCCTCGCTCTGATATTAAGGTTGATACACCTTGCCGAGCGCCAGCCGTTCGCCTTCGGGCGCATTTACGGCTATTGCGTGTTGGGCGTGTTCCTGTTTCACCTGTTTGTGAATGTCGGCATGGTGCTCGGACTGACGCCTGTCATCGGTATCCCGTTGCCTTTCTTCAGCTATGGAGGTTCGTCACTGTGGGGCTTCACCATACTGCTGTTCATCTTTCTGCGTATAGACGCCAGCCGCAACAACAGGCTTCTGTCCTGACGAGACCCCTCTTTATTCCTGCCGCACCGTCAGTCCCACGTCGGCGATACCCGGCAGAGTCTCCCTCATCATGTCGTGGCTGACACTCACGCTGAGCGAGTCACCGGCGTTCAGACGGCACGGCGTCATGTCAAAAGTGTACTGGTAGAGGTTTATGCCCTTGCCAAGCGAGCGTCCTCTGCGGTCTGTCAGTTCACACCGGAGGGTGTCAACGTCATGCAGACCCGACGGAACGGACTTGCGGTCGACAATCATCGTTATGCTTGTAAAGGGGAATCTGGTGTCTGTGCGGAGGTTGAGCGACAGGTTGTAACTGCCCTCCTGCTCCACGGGAGGAACGCCGAACTTGACCGTGTCACTGCGTTCCCACCCTGAAAGCGGTGTCGACACGTACTGATCGTACACTTTCCGCCCGTCACAGGCGGTCATTGCCGCCAGCACAACGGCAACTGCCAACAGAGCGAAGAACCTATCCCTCACTCTTGTTGCCCTTGTCGCTTTCCTTCTTGCGGTTGTCGTGGCGGCGGTTGCGGTCATTGCGACGGTTGTTCTTGTTGCGCTTCGACTTGTCGAAACGGTTGATATCTGCGTCGGCGAGCAGGTCTTTCGGGCGCTTTGTCTCCTTCTTGTTGCCGTCCTCCTGCAGTGACAGAGGTTTCTCGCCACGCTTGTTCATCTCCACAATGGCATTGGCGCGCTCGGCGGAAATGGTCTCGATGTTGGCGGCGATGCGCTTGTCGGTAGAATAGGACACCAGTCCGGCAAGGATATCAGCCTTGAAGAAGTGGTAGTCACCGTCCTGTGTCTCAAGCACTATGTTGCGTGCAGGGATGTTCTTGCCTGCCTCCACATACATGTCAGCCTCGTAGTTGAGACAGCATTTCAGCTTTGCGCACATCCCGGCAAGTTTCTGCGGATTGAGCGAGATGTCCTGAAAGCGTGCGGCATTGGTGCTCACTGAACTGAAGTTCTTCATCCATGTGGCACAGCAGAGCTCCCTTCCGCAAGGGCCTGTACCGCCTATGCGTCCCGCCTCCTGACGTGCTCCGATCTGCTTCATCTCTATTCTCACGTGGAAAGTCTCCGCCAATACCTTGATGAGTTGGCGGAAATCGACACGCTCATCGGCGATATAGTAGAATATAGCCTTATTGCAGTCGCCCTGATACTCCACGTCTCCGATTTTCATGTCAAGCCCCAGGTTCTTCGCAATCTGCCTGCTCTGTATCATGGTGTCGTGCTCGCGGCTCTTGGCTTCATAGTACTTGTCCATGTCGGACTCCTTTGCCAGACGGTAGATGCGCCTGATGTCATCGGGAAGACGCAGGTTCGCCTTCTTCACCTGCAGTTCGACGAGGCGGCCGGTGAGTGTCACCACGCCGACGTCATGTCCCGGATTGGCCTCCACGACCACGATGTCGCCTTTTTTCAGATCGAGGTTCGCTTCGTTATGGTAGTATCCTTTGCGCGTGTTCTTGAACTGCACTTCCACCAGGTCAGTGCAACTGTTGTTGCCCGGAACATCCGCCAACCAGTCGTAAGTATTGAGTTGATGGTCGGAGCGACCCACTCCCTTGCTGCACAGTCCACGGCAACAGCCGTCGGCAATGCGGAATTTCATATTCTTGTAATCCATTATTTCCTTAATATCAAGACTATCATCTTCAATGCGAAATCGAAGAAATGCATCTTCGAATTGGCATTCTGTCCGATAGAAATCATTGTTTTGTCAATCAGCATCTGCAGCTCCATCACGTTGTTCTCATTGACGAAGCGTGCGAAATTCCGTGAGAACTGCTCCTCTTCTTCGGTCATGTAGACTATCTCCGGATTGCCGAAGTTGTACATGAAGTTCTCTCTCACATAGGAAGAGAAGTATTTGAGCAGTCTCTTCTGCTTCTCCCTGCCGTAGCCGGCCACAGCATCCGCCCATTTCTTCATGCCCACGGTGTTTCTCTGATATGCCATCCTCATCAGCATGACAAACATGCTGTGGAACTCACGGCTCTCGTTTCCCGAATCGAGATAGTCGGTTGCCTTTATCCAGTTGCCGCAAGCCACGTGCGTCACACGCTGTGCAGTGTCGGCGTCAAGACCTCTCTTGGTCACCAGAGCCTCTGTCATGGCTTTGTCAGAGATGCGTTTCACGTCTATGCGCTGCACGCGGCTGCGTATCGTTTCGAGCAGTTTCTGCGGTTCTTCGCTCACCAGGATGAACACCGTTTGGGCCGGCGGCTCTTCCAGAAGCTTCAGTATCTTGTTGGCAAAGACCACATGCATCCGCTCCGGCAGCCATATTATGCAGACCTTGTAGCCGCCTTGGCTCGACTTGAGCGACAGTTTGTGGGTGATGATGTCACCCTCCGCGGTGTATATCTGCGCCTGTTGGTTCTCGGCATCCATTGCCTTCAACCATTCTTCAAGGGTGAAGAACGGCGACCGGACAATCATGTTGTTCCACTCTCTGGCAAAGTCGTCGCTTGTGATAGCCCTGTCCGAAGAAGTGCCGGCGGGTCTTATCACGGGATAGATGAAGTGCAGGTCGGGGTGCTGGCATTTGTCCAGCATGGCTTTGACATTGGCATTTGTGCCTTCCTCGCGCTCTCCCAAGAGCCACGAAGCCAAAGCCAGAGCTATCGGAAACGTGCCGTAGCCCAACGGTCCGGTGAGCATCAGCGCATGAGGGATGCGTCCCTGCTCCGCCATCTGCTTCAGTTGGCCGACAGTGTCCTCTTGTCCTATAATCTCACTGAACCTCATATTGTCATGTATTCGTGCGAACCGGTTGTCAATGTCCTATCTTGTCGGTAATCTCCAGTACGGAGTCTACCGCCGAGACGGTGTAGAAATGTATTGTGTTCACACCGTTTTCATACAGCTCGCGGCACTGGCTGATGCCCCACTCTATGCCGAGAGCCTTGGCGTCATCGTCGTTCTTGCACTTCACCACCTCACGTGCGAGGTCTTCGGGCAAGTCCACATGGAATGTCTTCGGCACTACTGTCAGCTGCGAAAGTTTGGCAAGCGGCTTTATTCCGGGTATTATCGGGATGGTGATTCCTGCCTTTCTTGCCATGTCAACGAAGTCGAAATACTTTCTGTTGTCATAGAACAGCTGCGTCACGGCATAGGATGCGCCGAGGTCTTGCTTGCGCTTCAGATACTCCAAATCCATCTCCATGTTGGGTGCCTCGTCGTGTTTCTCCGGATAACATGCCACTCCGTAGGAGAAAGGAGTGCCCGGATGCTTCATCAGACTGCCGTCGTTAAAAACCCCATCATTGAATTTGTTCACCTGCAACTGCAGTTCCGTGGTGTGCGCATAGCCCCCTTTCACCGGAGTAAAAGTGCGGTCGTCCTTCGCCTTGTCACCGCGCAGGAGCAGCAGGTTCTCTATTCCGAGGAACTGCAGGTCAAGAAGTTCATATTCTATATCGTCGCTGTTGACACCCGAACAGATGACGTGCGGCACCACGGGGATGTCAAAACGGTTCTGTATAGCGGCGGCTATTGCCACCGTTCCCGGGCGGCGGCGTATGCAGGAACGCTCGAACTGTCCGTTCGGAAGTTCCTTGTAGACATATTCACTGTGGTGTGTGGTGATGTTGACATACAGCGGATTGTTCGCCGAGAGTTTCTCTATCGTGGCGAACAGCGCCCCTACTCCGTTGCCCTTCAGCGGCGGAAGCACCTCGAAAGAGAAATTCCTGCCCTTCAAATCCTTTATTCTGTCTGTTACTTTCATCCTTTCTTCTGTTATGCTAAGGCTGTGCAAACGGGAGAAAACGTAACTTGTTCCAAGTTTCCCGAATGCCGCCAATCTTATGCAAAGATACTAATTTTCCACCTATAACGCCCCTTTTCGCTTGTGTTTTTGGGATTTCCGCAACTTTTAGAAACCGGTTTTCGCAAAATCGCCGGACTTTATTCCGTCACTGAAGATGCCAAACGACAATGTCCGCACACTCCTCTGGCAGGCGACAAAGTCCCTGCCAGGAGAGTATGCGGACATCAATTACACGTCTTCAGCCTTGTTTACGGCTGTTTCGATTACCAGTTGTTTACCAGAAGAGTGCCGTACCACTTTGTGCAGGTGGTAACATGTCCGGAAGCGAGACTGTGGAACAGGCTGACATAATTAGGGAATGCCTCCTCGACAGCCTCTGCATTAGAATAGGAAACGATATCGTCTATCTTACTGTGATACAGTTTAATCAGATGTCTCGGATGCCAACCTGTAGTCAGGTCATTCTTGTCCAGGCACTTGAAAAACGCCTGCGTCATTTCCGATTTCTTGTTAAGAGCTGAATCACTGAACACATCGTCCATCGTTATCTTGTCGCAGCCGAGCAGTTTCTTCATCTTTTCATTGATTGCATCAGCGTCTTCTTTCTTTTCAGAAATGAGCTTGTCGATCTGCGGTTTCACCTTAAGATACTCCTTGCTGTAGAAGTCATCCTCCGTCCATTTGCCCAGTATGTCGGGATAACTGTCCAACATTGACTTTATCACCATAGGCAATGAAACGGGGTAAGACAATGTCTTGTTCTCATAGTAATACTCCAGAGTCTTTCGCGGGCTGTACGGTCCGGCACAGCAGTAGGAGTATTCGAAGCGCCATTTCTCGGCAATGTCAGGATGGGTGTCAAGGTATTTGTGTACTGCAAGTGCATTTCCGCCGCCCTGCGAACAGCCAATCACATACATCTTCCAGTCGTTTTCCAGTGCTGTACCCGAGTCTTTTTTCCGTTCAAACACCTTGTATCCTGCCTCCAAAGCATCAACTGAGTTGATAGCGCATATCTCGTGGTTCAGGTAAGGGTGCACTCTGTCCTTGGTTTCACCGTAGCCAATGTAGTCAGGCATGATGATCAGGTTGTCACCGAGGGCTATCTGCTCCTTCGTAAAGCTGTTGGTCGGGCACTCGTCGTTGCTTGTTATGGTGTAGTGTTCCACAAGATAGATGTTGTCCGGGTCAAGGTCGTGCCAACCGAAGAACCACCACTTTGCCCAGCATACCATACCAGACAGCCACACTTTCTTCCCTTGCGGGTCGGTGCTCAGGTAGTAGAACTTCCACGTGTCAAAACCCATCGAGAGGCCATTGGCGCCGTATTTCTCTGCCAGAGCCTCCTCTTTCTCGTGTATTTTCTGCATGAACTGCTCGCGAAGTTCGGTGTTCTCGTCGTCGGAATTGCCTCCTTCGGGACCGAAGATCTTCTCGCACATATCCTCGGCAGTAACCACTTCATGACTGATAATCTTCACGTCATCATCGTCATCATCTCCACCTTTTTTCCCGCCGTTGTCTTCGCTACATGCGGAAAACGCCAAGCCTACCAGCAACATGAGCAGTAGGCTAAAGTACTTTCTTGCTTTTTCCATATAAATTGTCATTTGAACATTATGATTTTAGTTTTCTTTCAGTGTATTCTTTCGCCCTTCAGGAGTTTTGTTTGCAGCGAGTCTCCCATACGTTTGTATTTTTTCTCTATCGCACGACGGACTTCCCTGTGCAGGCTGTCCTGCGACTTCCCGTCGCCGAAAGCCTCGTCCAGAGCCTCGCCGACGGTGTACCGCTTGTGCTCACCTATTATTACGTCGACCGTATCGCCCTCTATCGGCGAGTACGGTTTTGCCTTCCTGTCACGTCTACCGTTGCCGCTGCATGCGGCAAAGGCGTGCACCAGGCACACTGCGACAAAGAGCGCGCCACACAACAGACTGACTTTCTTCATACGCATGCCGTCATTTGTTTATATTGAAGAACTCCTCAGGAGAGTTCGTATACAGGTTTCCGAAACACGAAGCGTTGGCTACATGCACGTGCGACCCGAGAGTATGCTCCGCCAGATAGACGTAGAGGTCTTTGTAAGTCATGCCGGCATCCTCCCCCATCTGCCTGACCACATTGTTGGAGAACCGGTCGCTCATCCACGTGGACAGCACCGAGGAGTGGTAATCGGCGAATGACTGTTCGTTGCCGGCGGCACTTGAGAAAGCCAAGATGCCCGGCAAGCCTATGGCCTGTTCTATCATATTTTCCGAATAGCACGGTTCGAAGAACGCCAACACCTTGCGGTACTTGCCGTTACTGTACATCTCCGTCAGCGTCTGCTTCAGCATGTCCTCGCTGAACACGTCCCTTGTGTCCCTCCAACGGAAGCCGTTGCTTGCGAAACCGGAACTTTTCAGACAGCCGTGGCCGCTCCAGAAGAACAGTATGTTGGACTCCTCCGTTGTGGGAAGCACCACTGGCAGGTGTCCGCTCTGCTTTCCGAGGAGGATGTCGCGGATGTCAGCCACGTCCAGCGTGTCGGTGTTGTAGTCCAGAAGAGCCCCCTCGTAGAGGTTGTCACCGTCTCCCGAGGCTCTCACTTCCCCCGGATACTTGTTCTTGGAGTTCTGCGCTATGTCGTCAGAGACTATCAGTATGATGTGGTCATCGTCCCATCCCTTCTTCTTGAGGAGCTGGTACATGTTGAGAACATCCGCCTGATGCCGGTAGTTACTCCAGCCTTTGGAGCCCTGTACCAGCACTGCCCACTGGTCTTTCAGAGGTTTGTAACTGACATTGACGTTCTGGTCGACGATAGTCTGCATGTTTTTCGCCTGCCAGTTCCACGAAGCCAGCGTCGGCGTAACACGGTTGTTGCCGTCGCTGCTCCTGAAGTCTATCGGCAGGAAACTGTCCTCGTAGACTACCCAGTGCACGTATGTGCTCTGTATGAGGGTGGTGTACGACTCGCTGTCGAAGCGCAGCAGTCCGCTCGCACCCATCAGTTTCACCTGTTTGCCCTGCTTCAGCAGCAGGATAAGGGAGCGCAGTCCCAGTTCGTTCCACACCGGATAGGGGTCTTCGCCCAGAGATGTCATCTGCCTGATAATCTCGTTAGTCTCCACCTGACCGTGTGTGTATTCCTTGACGAACGCCGTGAAGCCGGCGAGAAGAATGGCATCGTAGACCTGTGCCTCTCCTCCGGCAGGCGACACGCCGAAGTGTTCTTCGTAGGCAACTTGGAATCCTGTCGCCGGGTCAGCGTAGGGCGCGACGCCCTCTGCCCCCTCTGCCAGGTCGCCCAAACTGAGCAATGACGCTGACAGAGCACCGTTCGAGAACAGCACACGCGGTGCTTTCTCTCCCAGTTGCTTCTTTATCTCAAGCACCGTCTTTGCCTCGTCGGCAGTCCGCACGGCGCATATGGCGCAGTCAACGCCGCTGTTGAGCACCTGCATGGCCTTCCCGTACAGGTCGTCATCGGCATACTGGACGTTGTGTTGCAGTTTCATGCCCATCTCGTTGACCTGAAACGGAATCCAATCAAAGAATGTCTGTCCGTAGTCATCGGTCGGTGACAGCAGCGCCACATCCTTTGCTCCGCCCTCCCAAGCCTTTGCCAACAGAGCCTCACATTGGCTCACGTCGGTCTCGCACAGCGACCAGAGAAACGGTTTCTGGTTCTTCACGCCCGCCGTTCCCACGGAATAGCGGCGTATGACATTCTCGCTTGTCGCGCAAGGCACTATCAGAGGTTTGTTCACAGCACTGCACGCAGATGCCATGATGTCCACGTTGTTGTTTCTCAGAGGACCCACTATGAGCAGTATGTCGTCACGTTGGGTGAGTTTCTCCGACAGTTCCGGCAGCGTCTCCTTGTCCTCGTCATACCACTCGATGTCAAGTCTCACCGCCACGCTGTCGCCTTGTGAGATGATGAGACGCTGGGCATTGCCCAGGTTCTCCAGTGCCCAGTTCACCGTACTGTCCAGCCTTGCCTGGTATTCTCCGTTGACATCGAGGGGCAGAACCACCGCTATCTTGTAGTTGACGGTCTTCACTTTGGAAACGTGCACCACCGTGTCTTCCCCCTGTCTGCACGCTCCCGTGATGCAGAGAAAGAGCAGCAGCAAGAGCGGAAGCACCTGGCTGCGACGCCGTCTGTCAGTTTCCTTTCTCATACTCCTCCTCTTTTGCGATGGCGGTCGGCAGCATGTCGGCAGCGACAGAACCTATCGTCACTTCATAACTGTCGGCTATCACCAGTTCCGTGTAGCCTGTCGAGAGCCCGAGGTTCATGTGTTTCTCCATGACCTCTCCCCTTGCCCAGCGTGTAATCCAGTCTGCCACGGCATTGTCGATGTGCTTCACTATGGAGAAAGGCACTCTGTCGGAGTAGCGTTGGAAGTCAGTGTCCACGCCGACGGTGTAGAATGACTCCGGGTGTTCCCGGTTGTAGCGCAGGAAACCGTGTATTGTCCCGCCGCAGATGGGCAGTATGAGTTGGTATTCCTTGTCGTAGTCGTACGACTTGCGGTAGAGTTTCTCCGCCTCGTCATATCCTCCCGACGTCTCCGATATATAGCAGTTGTCCACGCTCATGTCCCTTTTCTCCGCGGCTTTTCCGTCCTCCACTCCCTGCTGGAAAGCCTTTCTCATGTCAGCGATATTGCTTTCGTTGGGGTTGGCATTGGCAATGAGAATCCTGTTTACGTCCGTCAGGCATTTGGCGACGACCCTTCCTGCCTGGTAGTAGACGCCGTATCCCGGCAGTCGGATTGTGTTTACCGAGAGCGTAGTGTCCTTTGTCTCCGCCAGAAGAACGCTCACGTTGCCGCTTTCCGTGAGTGCCGCCTCGTAGTGGTGCAGCATTTGCTCCAGGTTGTCATTGGCTACCACGATGAGCGACTTCCTGTTTTTGCCGTCATTGCGCATATATTCCAAAAAGCAGGAGAGTGCGAAATCCACCTTGGAAGTGTCGCTTGGCAGTTCCGTCAACGACAGCAGCATGTCGCCGTCATTGGTGGCTTTCGCTATGCCGCGCCACAGTGCGTCCACATAACCGAGGTCTCCGAGTGAGCCTTCCTTGTATATGAAGTAAACAATCGGGCGGTTGTCTTCCTCCTGGTCATCATCTATGTAGATGACATCTCCGCTCTTTGTACAGGCGCACAGAGAGGACAACAGCAACGGCAACAACCAGGCAAAAACGTGTTTCATGCCTGCCTATCGCCGCAAAAGCGCCGATTCCGTTTTAGTTTCAATACAACACACTGGATAAAACGGTTTCATTTCCGCATATAGACTATTTCTGCAAAATTAAGCAAAAAATACAAACTGTGGCTCAAAACACTGCATTTTTCCGCAGAAAAACTGTTTTTGCGCCATGCGGGGCAAGTTTCTGTAACTTAATCGTCAAAAGTGTCGGCGTAAACAGGACACTGCAAACGTTTTTTGTTAACTTTGTATAAGACAAAGCAGAAAATGCCTTACACGGCACGAAAATTATGGAAAACCAGTACATGAAGACCTTTCCCGACCTGATGAAAGGCAAGACTGTGATGTATGTACACGGATTCGGGTCGGCAGCATCCACCAATACAGTAAAACTCCTGCAGACCCTGATGCCCTCGTCAAGGGTCATTGCCGAAGACATACCGTTGCATCCCGACGAGGCAATGGAGATGTTGCGCAACATGGCGGCACAGGAGAAGCCAGACCTGATAATAGGTACGTCGATGGGAGGAATGTACACGGAGATGCTGCGGGGCTACGACCGCATAGTCACCAACCCCGCTTTCGAGATGGCAGACACCATGTCGGAGCACGGCATGATAGGCAAACAGACCTTCTTCAACCCCCGAAAGGACGGCATACAGGACTTCATAGTGACAAAGGCACTGGTGAAGGAGTACGCCGGGATGACCGCCCGCTGTTTCGAGGACATGACCGATGACGACACGGAGAGGGTGTGGGGACTGTTCGGCGACAAAGACCCTCTCGTCCACACGTTCGGTCTTTTCCGTTCACACTACCCCAACGCCATACGCTTCCACGGTGAACACCGGCTGACGGAGCACGTCATCATACGCTACATGATACCTCTCATACGCCAGATAGACGACCGCCAGGAGGGGCGCAAGCGCAGCGTGCTGTACATAGGCGTGGACACCCTGAAGGACAACTACGGCAAGCCGAAGTCCAATCTCGCCAAGTGCTACGAGTTCCTTCTGCCCTTCTACGACATCCAGTTCGTGGCTCCGGCACCGACCAACGACCCGGCAAGCATCACCGAAGCGCAGGTCTGGATAGAGGAGACATTCTCCGCTCCGGCGTGGAACAAGGTGGTTTTCACAAATAATCCAGAACTGCTGCTCGGCGACTACATCATCGACACCCGTGAACATCCCGACTTCATGGGCACGAGCATAAGGTTCGGTTCCGACAATTTCAAGAACTGGGAGGAGACACAGATATTCTTTGAGCGCCTTGGAGGACAATAACGAACTGCTGCAATGCCTGCTCCGCACCCTTGACACAGGGTCGCCGAGAGAGGCTTACAGGACACTGAGGTTTGTCCTCACACGCCTCGTGGACCTCAGTCTGCGCGATCTGCCGCTGCAGTTCTCGGGTCTGTTCGCCAAGACAAACTACCTCCTGAAGGAAAACAAGGCTTCTGCACGGTTGGCAAAGGGCGTAGGCAACGCCCGGCAACATATCCGCCACCTCGACGAAATCGGCGACGACACCCTGCAGAAGCACTTCCCCTACGACCTGAAAAGCATCACCGGACTGCTGCATCTGCTGCATCCGGAACTTGAAATCCCCGACCGTCTGCTGTCGGCACTGCCCTCCGGCTACATGGAGGGAGGGTGGCAGAAAGCCGCTACCGACTGCCGGCGCATCATCGTCGACAGTTGGGACAGCACACACATCATCGGCAGAGCCGACGACGGCGACACTCCCGAACTGCTTGTGTGCTACAGCCAAGCCAACAAATACCTGCAGTACGACTACTCCTACCTCACTCCGCTGCTCTCCGAAGGCACACAGCTCAACCTTGTCAGACCGCGTCAGGAGGGCAAGACCACCTGTCCGGAAATCATAATCCTCGAACCCGACTTCCTCATCAACATCTCCTCCGTCGCAGCAGATTTCCGCGAATACGGCGTGACACCGCTGACGGCTCTCATAAAGAAGATTTCCCCGACAGTCAACACCAAGTATTCGCTGCTCGGCGACTTTGCCAGCCAACTGCTCGACGAGGAGTTGCGCGGCAACGGAGACCGTCCCTACAAGGACAGCATCACGGATTTCTGCCGTTCACACGCCCTCGACATGGCGGCGTGCGAAGGGCTTGACAGCGATTTCCACCGGGAGGCGCAATCACAGAAAGGGCATATCCACCGTGCGTTCAGCGAGGACTTGCCCAAGGCCATGGCAGACTTCAACCCTTCGGAGGTAGTCCTCGAACCCTCGTTCATCTGCGAGACGCTCGGTCTGCAGGGACGTATCGACTTCCTGCAACGCGACTGCCACATCCTCATCGAACAGAAATCGGGCAAGGCGGGGTTCGTCCCGGGCGAACAGGGATTTGTCACGCCCCACATGACTACACCCCACTATGTGCAGCTGTTGCTCTACCGTGCGCTGCTGCACTACAACTACAACATCCCCAACGAGCAGATCCGGCCGTTCCTGCTCTATTCCAAATACGAACAGCCTCTGCTCCACACCGAGTCTGCCCCCGAACTTCTGTACCGTGCCTTCCGTCTGCGCAACCAGCTCGCATGGTGCGAACAGCACTACAGCCGGCACGGTTTCGGCATCCTCAAGACCCTCAAGGCGGAGGACATGAACACCACCCACACGAAAGGCAAACTGTGGACGGACTACACATCGGCGGATATCGAGCGCACACTCATGCCCTTACGCCAAGCCACACCGCTGGAACAGGCCTACCAACAGACCATGCTGAAGTTCGTGCAGCGCGAGTATGTGCTCTCAAAGACTGGCTGCAAGCGCAAGGAGAACAGCGGTGCGGCGGCACGCTGGCACGACTCCTTGGAAGAGAAGAAGGAAGCCGGCAATATCGTCGACGGCATGTCCATAACAGCCACCACCACCCACATAGTGTGCGAGAACGCCGACCTCGGGGCATCCAACTTCCGCATCGGCGACATCGTGACGGTCTATCCCTACCGCACAGGCACTGAACCCGACTGCCGCAAGACGATGGTACACCGTGCGTCGATAGAGAGCATCGGCGCCGACAGCATGACACTGCGACTGCGAGTGCCGCAGTCCAACACCTCCGTTTTCGACACTCCGCCCGGCTGGCAGTGGGCTATGGAGCACGACTTCATGGACTCTTCCTTCTCGGCACAGTTCCGTGGAGTGCACGCGTTCCTCTCTGCCACGGAGCAGAGACGCAACCTCATCCTGGCGCAGCGTGAGCCTACGGTGGACAAGAGCCTTGTTCTCCGTGGCGACTACGGCTCGTTCAACGACCTGTCACTGCGGGTAAAGCAAGCCCGCGACCTCTTTCTCATCGTGGGACCGCCGGGCACAGGCAAGACCAGTTTCGGCATGCTGAACACCCTGAAGGAGGAAATCGCCGAGACGGACACGTCGGTTGCCGTCATGGCATACACCAACAGGGCTGTCGACGAGATATGTTCGAAACTCGTGGAAGAAGGCATCGACTTCGTGCGGATAGGCAGCGAGATGTCGTGCAGCGAAGTTTACCGCCCCTACCTGCTGGACAACAAGGTGGCGGGAACGGTGAAAATCGGCGACATCAGGGAGTTTGTCAGACGACAGAGGATATTCGTCGGCACCACGACAGCCTTCAACTCGCACTCCGCAATCTTCGCCCTGCGAGGCTTCTCGCTTGCCATCATCGACGAGGCATCGCAGATATTGGAGCCCCAACTGCTCGGACTGCTCTCGGCAAAGCACGGCGACCGGGAGGCGATAAGCAAGTTCGTGATGATCGGCGACCACAAGCAACTGCCGGCAGTGGTGCAGCAAGAGCAGGCTGAATCGGCGGTCACCGACCCTCTGCTCAACAGTATCGGACTGCAGGACTGCCGCCAGTCGCTCTTCGAACGGCTGCTCCGCAAGTACAGGGACAATCCGCAGGTGGTCTACATGCTGCACACTCAGGGACGTATGCATGAGGACATAGCCGCCTTTCCCAGTGCCGAGTTCTACGAAGGCAGGCTGTCATGTGTGCCGTTACAGCACCAGACAGAGCCGTCGGACAGTCCGAGGGTGCAGTTCATCGATGTCTCTCCCACGGAAAAGACCGTGTCCGACAAGATCAACACCGCCGAAGCGGAGGTCATAGCAGGCATAGTGGAGCGGACATCACCGGAGTTGTCGGTAGGCATCATCGTGCCCTACCGCAGCCAGATAACGGCAGTGCGCAACGCCATAATACGCCGTCTGCACACCGACAGGGGCATAACCATCGACACGGTGGAGCGCTTCCAGGGTTCGCAGCGCGAGGTGATAATCTACGGATTCACCGTGCAGCGCCGCTACCAGCTGGACTTTCTCACCGACAACTGCTTTTCCGAGAACGGCAGAATCATCGACCGCAAACTCAACGTGGTGATGACACGCGCCATGCGGAGGCTCTACCTCGTGGGCAACGCACGGCTTCTCGCCACCGTACCGCTATACAGCAAACTGATTAAAAACTACATATGAAAAAGCAACTACTGACTATCGGCATGGCACTGGCACTCGCCACGGCAGCCGAGGCACAGGTCGACATCAGGATCGACAGCCGTCCTACAGGCGTGGAGATAAGCCCCATGCTCTACGGCATCTTCTATGAGGACATCAACCACGCCGCCGACGGAGGCATCTATGCGGAACTTATCCGCAACCGCTCGTTCGAGGACGACGAGACGAAACCTGCTTTCTGGCAACCCTACCTGTCGGTCAACGGCAACGTGAAGATGACTATCGCCAAGGACGACCTGCTCAACCGTGCACAGAAACAGTGCCTGCACGTCGTGACGACAGGCATCGGCGACACCGACGCCGGCGTTTCCAACAACGGTTTTTGGGGTATCAACGCCGTGAAAGGACGCACCTACCGGCTGTCGATGTGGATAAAGGTGAACCGTTCGAGGGAACTCTACGCCATGATAAAGGGCAAGACAGGCACACGCCTCTACGCTTCGGAGCGGCTGAAGTTCAGTCCGGCAAAGCGAGGCTGGCAGCATGTGACCGCCACGCTGACGTCTTCCGTCAACGACAAGGACGCCATCTTCGTCATCTCATCGAAGGGCAACTCCGACTTCTACCTCGACATGGTGTCGCTATTTCCGCCCACCTACAAGAACCGGGAGAACGGTCTGCGCCCCGACTTGGTGGAGATGCTGCACGACCTGCATCCCTCGTTCATGCGCTTTCCGGGCGGCTGCTTCGTCGAAGGGCAGGATTCTCCCGACAACGCGTTCCGCTGGGAGCGCACCATAGGACCCATTGAGGAGCGTCCGGGGCACTGGAACAAGAACTGGGGATACCGCACTTCCGACGGACTCGGATACCACGAGTACCTGCAACTCGCCGAGGACATCGGGGCGAAACCGCTCTATGTGTGCAACATCGGCATCTGGCACGGAGGCGTGACACCTGTGGAAGACCTGCGCATCTGGGTCGACGAGTGCATGAACGCACTGGAATACGCCAACGGACCGGTGACTTCCAAGTACGGAGCGATGCGCGCCAAGAACGGACATCCCGAGCCTTTCAACATCGAATACATAGAAATCGGCAACGAGAACAACCAGACCGACGGTCAGCAGACGTCCGACCGCTACTATGAAAGATACCGCATCTTCCGCTCCGCCATACTGAAAAAGTACCCGAAGATGCACATCATAGGCAACGTGGCGGCATGGGGCACGGACGAACCGCGATGGCTGTCGAAGGAGAAAGTGGCGCTTGTCGACGAGCACTACTACCGTTCGCCGGCGTGGTTTGCCGACAATTTCAAGAAATATGACGCCTACTCGCGCTCACAGCCAAGTGTCTACTGCGGCGAATATGCCGTGACACAGGGCTTCGGAGACCTCGGCAACCTCAACGCAGCCCTCGGTGAGGCGGTGTTCATGATGGGTATGGAGAACAACAGCGACATCGTCAAGATGAGTTCCTACGCCCCAATCTTCGTCAACGAGAACGACGATCGCTGGCGGCCTGACATGGTGCGGTTCAACGCGAGCGGCGTTATGGGCACGCCATCCTACTATGTGCAGAAACTCATGGCGGACAACAGGGGTTCCAGGACACTCCGGGTGACCGAGGGAGACCGGATATTGGGACAGGGCAACCGTATCTTCACGCCCGACGAAAGTTTTGTCGGTGTGGGCACATGGAACACCCGGGCGGTGTTCGCCGACATCTCTGTCACCGCCGGAAACTTCACACTCTACGCCAGCGGAAAGAAAGCCGAGGACTTCACGCTCAGGGCAACGACATGGCAGACACAGAACAACGGACTGGCGCAGACCGGCGACGGCACGCCCGTGACAGCCCTTGTCAGCACCCCGATAGGCGGCACACGCTACTCCGTATCCATGCGGGCGAAGAAGGTGTCGGGCGACGAGGGCTTCCTCATACTGTTCAACTACGAGGACAAGAACGACTACTGCTGGTTCAACGTCGGCGGCTGGGGCAACACGGCGAGCGGTTTCGAACAGGCGTCAGGGGGCGGCAAGACCACCCTGAAGAGTGTTCCCATGAAGATAGAGACAGGTCGCTGGTATGACATACGTGTCGACATCGACGGCAACAAGGTGGCTGGCTACGTCGACGGAGAACTGGTTGCCGAAACCGAACTGCGCGGCATGACAACGGCAGGGATGTTTACCTCGGCGTCAATGGACGACAACAGCGGCGAGATGATAGTGAAAATCGTCAACACAAGCAGCGAGCCCGAGACGGCAAACCTGCATCTTGGCGACTTCTGCGCCGACGGTGCGGTGCTGACACAGATGAAGAGCGTGCGCGGAACGGCGGAAAACACGCTCGACTATCCCACCACAGTCTATCCCGTCAGCAAGCGCATCAGCCTCGAAGGCACCGCTCCGCAGTTCAGCGTGCCGCCCTTCTCGCTGAACATACTGCGCATCAAGCAGAAGAAATAGTGTCCTCGCCGCCACCTTATATTATTATATAGAAGGTGCAGAGCAATTGTATAGTAGGTGCAGCGTCCCCGCTGCACCTACTTAATTAGACGGTAAACGCTTGCGGAAAAGTTGACGCGGGGACGCGTCAACTACTGTTTGGCGAAGCAAGAACTGCGTTATGGTACTCCGAAAAATGCCTTCTGCCGGTGGCGCAACGACCGTTGTACGTTCGTATATCGACCGTGATACGTTCGTACACCGACCGTTGTTCGTTCGTACATCGGTCGATGTACCGTCACAAGAACGCCGCTTTCGCACTGCCACAACACCTCCTTCACACCATTACAACACCGCTTTCACAGCACCGGACCTCCGCATCCGGCAGACAAGGCGTGCGCTACACCACGGTGCAGAGGCGGGAGATGAATTTCCGATGTACATATCATTTTTTTGCAAAAACATTTGGAGATTAAACGAAAAAAGGAGTATCTTTGCGGCAACAAATCCCACCACGCCTCTCAACGATGCGTACCACGGTGGGACTTCGCTTTT
>CAVHUR010000010.1:59497-65347 GCA_963639575.1 uncultured Spirochaetota bacterium | reverse complement strand
AAATCCCACCACGCCTCTCAACGATGCGTACCACGGTGGGACTTCGCTTTTTATGAGGGTGTATGAATTACTGCAAACAACCTATAAACATCGACGAACAGTTAGCCCTACTTCGGAATCGGGGACTGACAATCGAAGATACAGCAAATGCAAAACTGCAACTTGGCAATATCAGTTATTTCCGCATTGCCAGTTATCTCAGATATATGGAGGATGATTACAGCCTCCACAACTACAAGCCGGGCAGTTCATTCGAGTGTGCAATCAGCCTTTACACATTCGACAAGGAACTGCGACAACTCATTTTCAAGGCAATTCAAGACATCGAGATTTCGCTCCGGACGAAAATGATACAAGTATTCTCCATGGAATACGGAGCATTTTGGTTTATGGATTCGACTTTGTTCAAAAGTACAAACTTTTATGAAGGTTGCCTTGACAACATCGAAAAAGAAGTGTCCCGTTCCAACGAGGACTTCATAAAGGAACATTTTGTAAGATACACATGCCCTGCGCTTCCTCCCGTCTGGAAGACTTTGGAGGTGATTTCGTTAGGTACACTGTCCAAACTGTTCTGTTTGTTCAAGGACAACAGGCTAAAGAAACAAGTGGCAAGAGAATTTGGACTGCCCCAATACACATATCTGGAAAGTTGGATAAGATGCATAACTGTGCTTCGCAACTGCTGCGCCCACCATGCCCGCATATGGAACAGACGCTTTGCCCTAAAACCACAGTTGCCGGACAGATTGCCTCTAAACTGGATAAAACCCGCTCAAAAGCCTATCAAACTGTATCATCAATTATGCACCTTACTGTATTTGGAACAATCGATAACTCCATGCATGGACTTGAAACGTTCCCTGCTAAGGCTGTTTGAAGAATATCCGCACATAGATTTCCATGCTATGGGATTTCCACAAGGCTGGCAGAATGAGTCTTTGTGGAAACTGTCATAAACCACATATTTATATTTGATAGGTATTTCACATAACGTCCGGCAAACGGAACGTGCGCTACACCACGGTGCAGAGGCGGGAGACGTCTTCCTCGAAGGTGTCGCGGCTCTTGGCTCTGTTCTTGACTGACGAGCGGTAATTGTAGATTGTGCGCGGCGTGTAGAACAGGAGGGCGGCGATTTCGGAACTGTCTTTCACCCCGAGACGTATGAGGGCGAAGATGCGCAGTTCCGTTGTCAGGCGGCCGTTCTGCTTAATCACGATTTTGCCGTCGTCGTTGAGGAGAGCGTTGAACTCGTCGACGAACGTGGGATAGAGGTCGAGGAACGCCTTGTCAAAGCGTGTGACGAAGGTGGCGGCATCCTCTTCCGACAGCCTGGACGACGATGCCATGTTCATGAGATCCTGCACTTGGTTGGCCTTGATCTTGCGTTGCACGAGGATTTCGAACTTGCTCAGGCGGTCAATGTACTGTGCGCAGAGGTCGATATAGAGTTTCGCGAGGTGCTCGCGGTGCGTGTTGATGTCGAGGAGCTTGCCGTTGTGCGCGTGCAACTTGTCGTTGAGCGTGGTCAGAAGTACGTTGCTGTGCGACAGCTGCTGCCTGTGGAGCGACAGCTGCTTGTTCTGCTGGAAGAACATATAGAGCAGCACGACCATGACGACCGCCAGAAACGACAGGCAGACGAGCATTATGCGCAGGGTGTCATTCTGGCTTTTCAGCTTCTCGCGGTAGGAAGCCACGATGACCGGGAGTTTCTTCGATATCTCGAGGATACGCAGTCGGTTGTTGTAGTCCGTGGCGTCGTCCATGGCAAAGTTGATGTATCGCTCCGCCCGCTGTATGTCCTGGTGGTCGCGGTTGTAGAGATAGATGGCAAGATCCTGCAGTGCGAGGTTCTCGCGGGTGCAGTTCATCAGGTCGCTGATGCACGCCCTGATAAGATATTCCTCATACTTTTCCATATTGCCGTGGGCGCTGTAGTTGTTGGCAATGGAATACGACGCCATGGCATATATGCGGTTTGACATGGGGAACTGGTCTATTGTCTTGAAGTAGAAATCCATGGCCTTGGTGTCATCGCAGTCCGTATAGGTGTAGTACTCGCCCATGTAGAAGTTGTAGACAGGGTCATCCTTGTCGAGAAAGCCTATCGCCTTGTTCAGGTACCCCCTTGCCATCTCCATGTATTTATGTCCGTACACATTGTCGTTGCAGTAGGCTGCCCAGTACTGGTAGATGCGGAAGAAAGTCTTGTTGTACCTGAAGCGCAGGCGTGCGTCTACCGCGGATTCGTCTATAGCCTTGATCACGTCGAGCGCTTCGGGATAAAGTCCGCCGATAGCGAGCAGTTCCGCCTTTCGCAGAAAGCCGAAATCGCGGTGATAGGCATTGCCGACAGATTTCGCCAAATCTATCTCCTTGTCCACATAAGCCAGGGCGGAGTCCAGCTGAAAGACATAATACTCATCGTAGAGGCGGCGGTAGATGTCGAGCATTTCTTCCGGCCGGTCGGCGTGTTTGGGTATTGCCTGCTTAATCAAGTCTATGCTTACCTGTTTCTTCTCGATGGTTTGCTCCACGCAGGACATAAGGCTGTCAAGGCAATTGAGCAGTGCTTCGTTGTCGGCCTTGGCAGTCATGGACAGGAAGACAAAGGCTATCACGGGAATTATACGTTTCATCAGCAGTGTAAAAGCATTTAGGTTTAGACGTAGCAAAGGTGCGAATTTATTTTGGTTTTACCTCACTTTTTCTTTGTTTTTTATGATTTACTTAAATTAAGCTTTTCCTTTTGTGTACTTGAGCCTATTTTTAGAGCAATGTCATATCGGTGATTTTCAGAAATTTAGGCAATGTGTGATTTTGAAACGATGTACTTATAGTTTACCGGTAGCAATAATCCTACAAATTATATTCTAACTTTGCGACAGTAAAACAGCTAATCTAAACATTACAAAAGATGAAAACAATGAAGAAATCAATTACCTACTACCTAATGACCTTCCTCTTGTTATTTATGTCATCAGCAAATGCGTTGGCACAGAACAAGACTGTCAACGGTGTAGTGAAAGACGTTCTCGGTGACCCTGTCATTGGCGCAAAGGTTGCCGTCAGAGGTTCGACAGGCGCCACGGTGACTGATGTTGACGGAAGATTTACGCTCTCCGCCCCGGAAAAAGCGGAACTTGTCATCTCTTATATAGGATACAACGATGCACAAGTGTCTGTCGCAGGCAAGTCTTTCCTGGAGATTACGATGCAGGAAGACAACCAGTTGCTCAACGAAGTTGTCGTTGTCGGCTACGGCACAATGAAGAAACGTGACCTGACAGGCGCCATTGGTTCGCTGGCTGCCAAGGACATGGAGAACACTCCGGTAGCCAACATAGGCCAGGCCATCCAGGGAAAGATTGCCGGACTGCAGGTCATTGACACCGGCACACCGGGCGACAACGTATCCATAAAGGTGCGCGGTCTCGGCTCAATCAACAACTGCGACCCGTTGGTTGTCATCGACGGAGTGCCTACAGACCTTGGCATCAATGCAATCAACATGGCAGACGTGGAGCGGCTTGACGTGCTCAAGGACGCTTCAGCCACCGCTATCTACGGTAGCCGAGGCGCAAACGGCGTCATCATGATTACCACCAAGAAGGGCAAAGACGGCGGCGGCAGACTGTCATTTGCCGCCAACCTGTCGGTGCAAAACGCCACCAAGACCCCGAAGCTGCTCAATGCGAGCCAGTATGCGGCACTCAGCAACGACATGATGGTCAACTCCGGCAACGCCGCCAACCCCGAGTGGGTAGACCCGACGACATTAGGTGCCGGCACCAACTGGGTGGACGAGATGTTCCGCACAGGCTATCTGCAGAACTACACGGTGAGTTACCAAGGAGGAAATGAGAAGTCGCACTATTATGTGTCAGGCGGTTTCCTCGACCAGAGCGGTATCGTGAGGAGCGTGAACTACCGCCGTTTCACCTTCCAGTCAAACAGTGACGCACAGGTACTCAAGTGGCTGAAGATGTCAAACAACATCACCTTCAGCGCCGACAAGAAAGAGCATGGCTCTTACAGCATAAGCGATACTTACCACGCACTGCCTGTCTTTACCGTCAAGGACGAGACCGGCGACTGGTCAGGACCTACAGGCAACTCTCTGTGGTACGGCACTGTGAGAAATCCGGTCGGCCCTACCACAACCGACAAGAGCATAACCAACGGCTACAACCTGCTTGGCAACATCACCGCAGAGGTGTCTTTCACCAAGTGGCTCAAGTTCAAGAGCACATTCGGAGCGGACATCAAAATCTGGTTCAACGACAGTTATTATCCGAAATATGACTGGAAGCCTATCGCCACAGAGGAAGGCGGACGTTACCAAGCCAGCAACAAGTCGTTCACTTACCTGTGGGACAACTACTTCATCTTTGACCACACGTTCGCCGGAAAGCACCATGTAGGCGTGATGGCAGGCAGTTCCGCACAGTGGAACGACTACAGTTACCTGAACGCGAAGAAGACTGTCTTCGCATTCGAGAGCGTGCACGAGATGGACAACGGACAGAAGATGTACTCCATAGGAGGTAACGAGACAGAGTGGGCTCTGCTCTCCTACATGGCGCGTGCAAACTATGAGTACGACAACAAGTACCTTCTCACTGCCACCATACGCCGTGACGGTTCAAGCCGGTTCGTCGGGGACAAGCGCTGGGGAACATTCCCGTCAGTGTCGGGAGCGTGGAGAATATCCGAGGAAGAATGGTTTCCGAAGAACGAATACGTGTCAGACCTGAAGCTCCGTGTGGGATACGGTGCGACAGGTAGCCAGGCAAGTGTGGGCAACTACAGCTATCTGGCATCCTACGTCCCCCATGTTTACTCTTTCGGATATGACGGCAAGGAACAGGCATCGTTGATTTCGGAGACGCTGTCCAACTCCAATATCCACTGGGAAAAGGTGGCTCAGACCAACATCGGCTTCGATGCCTCGCTCCTCAACTCAAGAGCCTTTCTCTCCTTCGACTACTACATCAAGAACACAAGCGACATGCTGGTGAAGGCCTCCATACCTATCACTTCAGGATTCTCTTCCAACAGCACCACCTATACCAATGCCGGCAAGGTGCGCAACACCGGTTTCGAGGTGTCACTCAACACCATCAACCTCAATGGAGAACTCGGATGGGAGACAGGAATAGTCTACACGTTCAACAAGAACAAGATAAAGAGCCTCAACAGCGATGTTCCCTACTACATAAACCAGATAAACAACTCGTATGTGACGATGCTCGCGAACAACTATCCGATAAATGTATTCTACGGATATGTCACCGACGGCATCTTCCAAAACGAGCAGGAAGTGAAGGAACACGCCATACAGGGCGGTGCTGAAGCAGGCGACATACGCTTCAAAGACCTCAACAACGACGGCGTAATCAACGATGAGGACCGCACGGTGCTCGGCAATCCCAACCCGACGCACATGTTCTCAATGACCAATACACTCACCTACAAGGGCTTCGAGTTCTCTTTCTACCTCCAGGGAGTGGCAGGCAACAAGATCTTCAATGCCAACAAGATAGACCTGACAGGCATGGCGGCAGCCTACAACCAGATGACCGACGTGCTGAACCGCTGGCACGGCGAGGGCACAAGCACCACTATGCCGCGTGCAGTGTACGGCGACCCCAACGGCAACAACCGCGTGTCGGACCGCTTTGTGGAGAAAGGCGACTACCTAAGACTTAAGAATGTGTCGCTGTCATACAACTTCCCGAAGCAGTGGCTGAACGCCCTGACGATAGAAGCAGCCAAGTTGACCGTCTCCTGCGAGAACGTCGCTACCATCACAAGCTACTCCGGCTTCGACCCGGAAGTCGG
>CAVHUR010000010.1:40497-59487 GCA_963639575.1 uncultured Spirochaetota bacterium | reverse complement strand
ATCAACATCAATTTCTAAAAACCCAAACGACATCATGTATATGAAAAAGATATTGGCATACGCTCTCAACCTGACGGTCGCACTGACTGCACTGACGTCTTGCAGCGACTTCTTGGACAAGACACCGAAGAACACAGTAGACCCTGAGACTGACGTAGACGATGATGTGGCAGTGGCATTAACCAATGCCTGCTATCACGGATTAAAGAATTCCGACCTGTACAACATGCGTATATGGACCCTTGACATTGTCGCCGGAAACAGCCTTGTGGGCGGTAGCGGCGGCACAGACGGCCTGGAGACCGTGCAGGCGGCCAACTTCACGACCCAGAGCGACAACGGCATGGCTCTCTATATGTGGAATTCGCTGTGGACAGGATTAGGCCAGTGCAACATACTGATACAGGCTCTCGAAGGCCATGACCTGGCTAAGGGCAGCATCAAGGAGCGTTCGCTCGGCGAAGCCTATTTCCTCCGCGCCCACTACTACTACATTCTCGTCCGCCTGTACGGTGGAGTGCCGTTGCGGACTGAGCCCTACAACCCCGGAGAATCCACTGCCATAGCACGCGCAAGCAAGGAAGAAGTGTACGAACAGATAATCTCCGACACGAAGAAAGCAGTGGAAATGCTTCCCGCGAAATCGGAACTCGACGACGAGAACGTAGGACGTGCATGCAAGGACGCAGCCCTTACACAGCTTGCAGACGTCTATCTGACACTGGCTCCCGACAACAAGTCATACTACCAGAATGTGGTTACCCTGTGCGATCAGGTGACTGCCCTGGGCTATGACCTGACAAAGTGCAACTATGCGGACAACTTCGACGCCACCATAAACAACGGCAAGGAGTCCATATTCGAGGTACAGTTTGACGGCAACACGGAGTATGACTTCTGGAGTGCCTACAGTCAGGCTAACTGGGGTTCTACCTTCATGGGTCCGCGCAACTCCGATTTCGTGGCAGGAAGCTACGGCTGGAACCTGCCTACAGCAGAGTTTGTAAACCAATACGAGAACGGAGACCTGCGCAAGGACATAACCATTCTCTACGAAGGATGCCCTGATTTCGACGGAAAGACCTACAAGAAATCTTACTCGACGACAGGCTACAACGTGAGGAAGTTCCTCGTGCCGAAGTCCATATCGCCCGAATACAACACCAATCCGGCGAACTTCGTGGTCTACCGCTATGCCGACGTACTGCTGAAGAAAGCCGAGGCACTCAACGAATTAGGCAAAACGGACGAGGCTGCAGCGCCATTGAATATAGTACGCACACGCGCGGGACTGCCCGACGTGTCGGGTCTCAGCCAGGAAGAGATGCGTGAAAAGATTATCCATGAGCGCCGTATGGAACTGGCATTCGAGGGTCACCGCTGGTTTGACATGATAAGACTCGACGGCGGAGACTATGCCGTCAACTTCCTGAAGTCCATCGGCAAGACGCTTGTAACCAAGAACCGTCTGATCTTCCCTATCCCGCAGATAGAGATGGACTCCAATCCGCTGATGACACAGAACCCCGGTTATTAATCAAAAGAACTAAAAACAAGATACCATTATGAGACATTATATATATAGTGCAATGGCGGTAGTCCTGACATGTATGGGATTTGCTTCCTGCACTGACAATGATTACGCTGAATTAGACAAGGGTCGCGATGTGCTGACTATGACCTCTGACCAGAAAGCCTCGGTTCTTGACGAGAACAGTCACGATGAAAGTGCCATAGCACTGAACTGGACTACAGGCAACAACTACGGCTCTGGCAACAGGATAAGTTACAGGCTGGAACTGGCAAAGGGCGGCACTAACTTCGCCAACGCGTATGTTCCGGTGAACGGCGAGACACAGACTTACGCATGGAGTGCGTCGCAGGAGAACCTGAACGACCTGCTGCTCGACAAGTTGGGCGGCGTGCCAGGCGTGCAGACCACCATAGACGCCCGCATCACAGCAATGGTGAGCGGATATGAAGAGGTGCAGACATCAGAGCTGCAGTTTACCGTCACTCCCTACCAACCTGTGACAAAGACACTCTACCTGATAGGCGACGCCACTCCCAACGGATGGAGTGCCGACAACGCCACGGAGATGACATGGTCGACAAACGGTCTCTTCGAGTGGGAAGGCACTCTTTCCGCAGGAGAATTCAAGTTCATCACCACCAAGGGAAGTTTCCTGCCGTCATACAACAAGGCAGATGACGGAAGTCTCGTGCTGCGCACAAGCGACGACGAACCCGACGGCAAGTGGACCATCACAGAGGCTCACGACTACAAGGTAGTGGCCAATCTGCTGGCAGGAACTGTCAGCATAGAGAAGTCAGACGGCGTGAAACCTGCCTTCAGCGAGTTGTACTTCGTGGGCTACACCACCGGTTGGGGCTTCGTAAAGATGCAGCAGGACGCTTTGGACAAGTTCCTCTTCCGCTTAGGCTACTACTTTGATAACGGCAAGGGCGGAGAGTTCAAGTTCGGCACAGCCTCCGGTTCTTGGGAGAACATGTACAAGGCGACCCAGGCGAACGCTCCTTACACCGACCAGAACACGTCATTGGTCAAGGGATTTGAACCTGACAACAAGTGGTACTTGCAGGACGACGAGTGCGGAAAGGCATATAAGATATGCGTGGACATACGCACCGGCAAGGAGCGAATGATGATGACAGAGTTCACCCCCTACCCGATGATCTATCTCGTGGGTGACGCGACGCCCAACGGATGGGACATCGCCAACGCCACAAGTATGAAAGCGACTGCGTCGCCATACATATTCACATGGACAGGACAACTCAATGCAGGCGAGCTGAAGTTCTCTTGCGACAAGCAGGCTGACTGGGCAGGAGCATGGTTCATGTCTTGCAAGGCCGGTGCAGAGCCTACTGGCGAAGAAGAGAATATGCTGTTCATCGACAAGAGCAACGAGGACTTCAAGTCGCAGTACCCGACTGTCAATATCGGCGACGTAGACAACAAGTGGAAGATAACGGCTTCGGGCACCTACAGCATCACTATAGACCAGCTGCACGAAACCATCACCATCTCCAAGGACTAATATTATGAGAATGTATCATATATTATTTGCATTACCTTTGGTCGCCGCTGCCTGTAGCAGCGACGACCCCAAGGACAGCCCCGAGAAACCTGTCCCCACGGAGATAATGTCCCCTCTGGTAAAAACGATATCCAATCTGTCACTTGACATTACTACTGACCAGGCCTTTTACGGCCCCGGTGGGACTGTATCATTCAGTCTCACCGGCAATTTACCAAATGGTGCGAGAATCCGCTATCGCCATGGTGCTGACGTGCTGAAAGACGAAGCTCTCAGTGCGAAGACATGGACATGGACCGTTCCGTCAGAAGACTACAAAGGCTATATGGCGGACATCTACACCGTGGATGGCGACAATGCGCAGACGTTATACGCCACTGTCGGCATCGACGTGTCGAGTAACTGGAAGAAGTTCCCGCGCTATGGGTTCATCGCAACCTACGACAGGAGCAAGACAGACGATGTCATCGTCAACGAGTTTGAGTTCCTCAACCGCTGCCACATCAACGGACTGCAGTTCTATGACTGGCACTACAAGCACCACTGGCCGTTGGGAGGAACTCCCGGTAACCTGCTTGACACATACACGGACATAGCAAACAGGGAAATCAGCACACATGTCGTGAAGGAGTATATAGCCCAGGCGCACGGCAAGGGAATGAAAACAATGTTCTATAATCTGTGCTATGGCGTGCTCAACGACGCCGAAAACGACGGTGTAAAGAGCAGTTGGTACATATTCCACGACACAGGTCACAAACTGAAAGACACGTTCCCTCTCTCCTCTTCGTGGAAAAGCGATATCTTCATGGTAGATCCCGCAAACACAGGATGGCAGGAATACATGGGCGACAGGGTTGATGACGTATACGCCGCACTCGGCTTCGACGGCTACCATGTAGACCAATTAGGCAGCCGGGGCACCTGTTACGATTACTACGGCAGCAAAATTGACCTCCGCAGCGGTTTTGGTTCGTTCCTCAACTACATGAAAAAGCGCCAGCCACAGAAAAGTCTTGTCATGAATGCAGTGAGCAACTGGGGAGCGGAAAACATAGTGTCCGGAAACAATGTGGACTTCATGTACACCGAAATTTGGGGCAGCGAAGACCAGTTCTCAGACCTCTACAGCATCATGAACAAAAACAAGTCATACTGCAACGGCAGCCTCAACCAGGTCTATGCGGCATATATGAACTACAACCAGAAATCAAGTTACTTCAACACACCCGGTGTGCTGTTGACCGATGCCGTGATGTTCGCTTTGGGTGCATCACATCTTGAGCTGGGTGACGGACACATGCTGTCGAAGGAATACTTCCCTAACGACAACGTGAAGATGTCGGATGAACTGAAGACTGCCATTGTACACTACTACGACTTCCTCGTAGCCTACCAGAATCTGCTGCGTGACGGCGGTGAGGAAACGGTGTGCGACCTTGCCACAAGCAAGGAAAACGTCACCCTCAACGCATGGCCTCCTGTGCTGAAGAGTGTCACCACATTTTCCAAGAAGGTCGGCAACAAAAACATTGTCCACCTCCTGAACTTCACGAATGCCGACAACTTGAGTTGGCGTGACATCGACGGCACACAGCCGGAACCCGACGTTATCAGCAACATCAACCTCCGCACTAAGGCAAAGAACGTCACCAAGGTGTGGGCGGCAACACCCGATGTGCTCGGCGGAGCGCCGCAGGAACTGAACTTCAAGCAGGAAGGCGACTATGTGACATTCACCGTTCCGTCGCTGAAATACTGGACCATGATAGTAGTGGAATAACAACATCTGAAACAATATTACCGATATGAAGAAATTATTTGTGCTTGCGGGCATCCTCACAGCTTTCGCCTTTTCGGCAGAAGCGACAGAAGTGGTGTCTCCAAACGGCAGCATCAAGGTGGACTTTAGCCTGAACGGTTCCGTGCCGACCTACTCTGTCACCTACAACGGCAAGGCTGTCATCAAGCCAAGCCGTATGGGTTACCAACTGGCAAAAGGCGGCGCTGACCTGTTGGACGGTTTTTCCGTAATAGGCGAAAAGACATCCACATTTGACGAGACATGGAGTCCCGTGTGGGGAGAGAACAAGTCCATACGCAACCATTACAACGAATTGCTGGTGGAACTCAAGCAGGCTTCCACCGACAGATACATGAACGTACGCTTCCGTGTCTATGATGACGGCATGGGATTCCGCTATGAATTCCCGCAGAAAGGGGCGCTCAACTACTTCGTGATAAAGGAGGAGCGCACGGAATTTGCCATGACCGGCGACCACACAGCGTGGTGGATACCCGGCGACTACGACACCCAGGAGTATGAATACACCAAGACGCGCCTCTCCGGAATACGCGGAGCACTGCGCGGAGCGGTGACAGGCAACCTGTCGCAGACGGTCTTTTCCGACACCGGCGTGCAGACATCGCTCCAGATAAAGACCGATGACGGCATCTACATCAACCTGCATGAGGCTGCACTTGTCAACTATCCGTGCATGCATCTCAACCTTGACGACAAGAACCTGGTGTTCACTTCGTGGCTGACACCCGATGCACAGGGACTGAAAGGCTATATGCAGACTCCGCAGAACAGCCCTTGGCGCACAATGGTTATCACCGATGACGCACGCAATATTCTGGCTTCAAACCTGATACTGAACCTCAACGAACCGTGCAAACTGACCGATACTTCGTGGATACATCCCACGAAATACATCGGCGTCTGGTGGGATATGATCTCCGGCAAGGGTGATTGGGCCTACACGCACGACTATCCTTCCGTGAAACTCGGACAGACCGACTACTCCAAAGCCAAGCCTTCAGGCAAGCACTCCGCCAACAACGATAACGTGAGACGGTACATCGACTTCGCCGCAGAGCACGGTTTCGGCGGCGTTCTGGTGGAAGGTTGGAACATCGGTTGGGAAGACTGGAGCGGCAACATGAAGGAAGACGTGTTCGATTTCCTCACTCCCTACCCCGATTTCGACATCAAGGCGCTCAACGACTACGCCCATTCCAAGGGAGTGAGACTCATCATGCACCACGAGACTTCCTCCTCTGTGATGAACTACGAGAAATATATGGACAGGGCATATCAGTTGATGAAGGACTACGGATATGACGCCGTGAAGAGCGGATATGTGGGAAACATCATCCCGAGGGGCGAACATCACTACAGCCAAATAGAGGTCAACCATTACCTCTACGCCGTGAAGCGCGCCGCAGACTATCATGTCATGGTCAATGCACACGAGGCGGTGCGCCCGACAGGACTGTGCCGCACCTATCCGAACCTCATCGGCAACGAGAGCGCACGCGGCACTGAGTACCAGGCTTTCGGCGGCACGCGCCCCGGACACACCGCTATCCTGCCGTTCACACGCCTGCAGGGAGGTCCCATGGACTTCACTCCGGGTATCTTCGAGATGGATTGCGCCAACGGATCTCACGTCAACTCGACCATCTGCGGGCAGCTTGCGCTGTATGTGACCATGTACAGCCCGCTGCAGATGGCGGCAGATTTCCCCGAGAACTACGAGAAACACATGGACGCATTCCAGTTTATCAAGGACGTGGCTCTCGATTGGGACAAGTCCGTTTATCTGGAGGCAGAACCCATGGAATACATTACTGCGGCACGCAAGGCAAAAGGCAGCGACGACTGGTTTGTGGGCGGAGTCACCGGAAAGGCCGATCACGAAGCCACTGTCAACTTCAATTTCCTTGACAAAGGCAGAAAGTACGTAGCCACAATTTACCAGGATGCGAAAGATGCAGATTATAAGACAAATCCGCAGGCTTATGTCATCACGAAGAAAAAGGTGACAAGCAAGACAGTGATGAAGTTGAAAGAGGTGGCAGGCGGCGGCTTTGCCATCAGCATAAAAGCAGAATGAGAGAGACGTCTTTTGGGCGATAATGTTAGTAGTTAGCAGGCCAAGGAGGGGTGAACCGAACTGAAAAAGCAGGCAAAAACCTCCTTGGTTTCACTTTTTTCGTAAAAATATTGACATAAGCCCAAGAAAATCACCAAATCATTTCGCCGTTTATATTCTTTTACATATATTTGCAAGAGATAAGCATTGCGTGAGCAATCTATCCGTTTTACTAATAACTATAAACCTAATTATGAACAGAAGAAAAGCAAGAGAGGGACATCTGTGCAAGTATGCCTTGAGTACAGCATGTCTGATGGCTGGATTGTTGTCAGCCACACCAATGTCGGCCCTACCGACAGCGGCGAGTGCCCCTGGAGTAGAGCAACAGGCGACATTCAAGGTTAGCGGACAAGTCACCGACAACAACAGGAATCCGTTGACCGGTGTAGTGATTAACGTGGAAGGGACGCCCTCACCCATAAACGCCATAACCGATGCCGACGGTATGTTCAGCATCAACGTGCCGCACGGAACCCATTCTCTGACATTCTCCTACATAGGTTTCAAGAAACACACGGAGAGAGTTTCGAGCACCAGAGTCCTCAATGTGGTCATGGAAGAGGAGACTAACACCTTTGACGAAGTGGTGGTCACCGGATACACATCGCAGAAAAGAGCATCCATCGTGGGTGCCATTGAGACCATCAATCCACAAGACCTGCAGTTCGGAGCAACCCGAACACTGTCGAACAACCTTGCCGGAAAACTCTCGGGAATTATCGGTGTGCAGCGTTCGGGCGAGCCGGGATATGACGATTCCAGTTTCTGGATACGAGGTATAAGCACTTTCTCCGGCAACAGTTCACCTCTTATATTAATAGATGGAGTGGAACGCGACCTCAACAACGTGGACGTTGCTGAAATCGAAAGTTTCTCTGTGCTGAAGGATGCGTCTGCAAGTGCCATGTACGGAGTACGCGGTGCGAACGGTGTAATCGTCATTACCACCAAGCACGGAAAGATAGGTCCGCCGTCGATAAAGGTGCATATAGAGCACTCCATCAACCAACCGACACAGCTGCCGGAGTTTCTTGATGCGGCGGACTACATGACCCTGCTCAACAAACTGGCTGCACAGGATGACTCTCCGCTGCCTTTCGAACAAATCACAATAGACCGCACACGCAGCGGCTACGACCCAGACCTCTATCCTAATGTGAACTGGGTGGACGCCATAACCAAGGACTACGCCTACAACAGCCGCGCCAACCTCGACGTGAGCGGCGGTTCCGATTTTCTGCGTTACTCCGTTGTGGCTTCCTACTTCAAGGAGACCGGCATACTGGAACAGGACAAGAGCCTCATCGTGGACAATGCTACAAACAACCAACAGTTCAACCTTCGCACCAACATCGACATGGATCTGACCAAGACCACACTGTTGCGGGTTAACATCGGCGGTTATCTCAACCGGTTCAAGAAGCAGCGCTGCAACACTGACGAGGCGTTCAGCCAGGCTTTCGCCACACTGCCGTTCGTGCATCCGGCACGCTACAGCGACGGATCCATACCTGTGCAGAGCATGAGATCCAACCCTTGGGCAACAGTCACACAGGGTGGTTACGACTTCATCACCTCTTCCAAGATACAGACACTCTTCTCTTTGGAGCAGGATCTGAAGATGCTTTTGCCGGGCTTGAAGGTAAAAGGTCTGTTCAGTTTCGACCGTTGGAACAAGAGCAGTCGTGGGCGTACACTCAACCGACCCACCGTTTATCCTGCCACAGGACGCGACGAACACGGTAACCTTATCTATACCCAGGGTTCTACGGGTGACGATTCCATGGGGTCATACACCTCAAGCGAATACGGAAACGCACGCGTATACCTTGAGGCAGACATAGTGTACAAGCAGCGTTTCGGCAAGCATGACGTGGACGCAATGCTGCTCTACAACCAGCAAGCCTACGACGACGGTTCCTATCAGGACTACCGCAAGCAGGGTATTGCAGGCCGTCTGTCCTACACATACGACAACCGCTATGTGGGAGAATTCAATTTCGGTTACAACGGATCGGAGAATTTCGCCAAAGGAAAGCGCTATGGCTTCTTCCCGTCATTCGCTTTAGGCTGGCTGCTTAGCGAGGAACACTGGATGGAGAGCGTGAAGAAGACATTCTCAAAAATAAAGTTCCGCGCTTCTATAGGTCAGGCCGGATCTGACAACATCGGCGGACGCCGCTTTGCATACCTCACCACCATGAACACTGGAGCACAGGGCTACACATGGGGAACGACAGGACAGATGAGCTACAGCGGCATCACCGAGGGCGACATAGGTGTGTCCAACCTGACATGGGAAACCGTCACGAAATACAACTTGGGTGTTGAGCTCGGTCTGTTCGATATGCTTGACCTCAACTTTGACATCTTCAAGGAGAAACGCAAGGACATCTTCATGAAGCGAAGCATCATTCCTACGCAGACAGGATTTATCAATGCGCCATGGGCAAACTTCGGAAGGATGACCAACAACGGTCTGGAACTGACGCTCAACTTCCACAAGCAGTGGACAAAAGACCTGTTCACATCCGCCTACGCCAACTTTACCTACGCCAAGAACCGCGTAGACGAGTATGACGAACCGGAGATGAAGAAAGGCACACACCGTGCACAGACAGGGCGTTCACTCTATGAACTGACAGGTCTTACTGCCGAAAGGCTCTTCACACCGGAGGATTTCGACGAGAACGGCAAACTCCTGGAGGGCATCCCCTCGCAGGACGGCGTGGGCGGAACCAACCTGAAGCCCGGTGACATCAAGTATAAGGACATGAACGGAGACGGTGTCATCACCGAGGAAGACTCCGGTTTCATCGGCGGAACGACCGACCCGCGCAAGGTATTCGGATTTGGCGGAGTCATCGCATACAAGAATTTCGACTTCAATTTCTTCTTCCAGGGCGCAGCCGACACTTACCGCATGATTGGCGGTTCGGCATATTTCATCCCGGGCAGCGGTACTACCGTGCAGGGAAATGCATACGCCAAGAACATCACCGACACCTATTCGGAGGAGAATCCTGACCCCTACGCATTCTGGCCAAGGTTCACCTACGGACCTAACCTGAACAATTACCGCGCCTCTACATGGTGGAAGAAAGACATGAGCTTCCTGCGTTGCAAGACCCTGGAATTGGGTTACACGCTTGATTTCAAGTGGCTCAAGCGCCTGTATGTAAAGAACATGCGCATTTATGTCAGTGCAAGCAACCTGTTCTGCCTGTCAGGATGGAAACTCTGGGACCCGGAGTTGGGCACCGGCGACGGTCTTAAGTATCCTATGAACCGCTCTTACCAGTTTGGACTTGATGTCAACTTCTAACTAACAAGAATACAACAATGAAAAATATACAAGCACTTAAATATTTCGCGGCGGGTCTGCTTCTTCTCACAGTGCCGACCTCCTGCTCTGACTATCTGGACAAAGAACCTGACACCGAGCTTGAACTGGACATGGTCTTCACCAACCGTGACAAGGTCTACCAGATGTTGGCATACTCCTACTCCATAATTGCCAACCCCGACAAATACCGTGTTATAGACTTCGGCTATGAGGTCTTCGCCGACGACATGACACCGTCAAGACGGTGGCAGCAGTGGAACTGGAATGCCGTGATACCGAAGATATTCGGCGAATGGACAGTCAATTCCGCATGGAACGGCGACTTGTGGGCAGGAATGCCGAAGCGCATACGCCAGGCATACATCCTGCGCGAGAACATAAAGCCCCTGCCCGAGCAGAGCCTGTCGGCTTCTGAGGTGGAGAACATCAAGAACGAGATAAAATTCCTCACCGCATACGGCTGGTGGCAAATGGCTGAAGCCTACGGCGGAATACCGTTCAAGCACGACTACATCACCCCGACGAACTTCGGACTTAGCGACCTTATGATAGGCCAGAGCAAGTTTGACGATGTCGTGGACTATTGCGACAAAGAGATGCTGGATGCCGCCAATGCACTGCCGGCAACCTATGAAGACCCGGCAAAGTTCGGGCGCATCAACAAGATCATGGCTCTCACCGTCAGGGCACGCATGCTTCTTTTCGCCGCTTCGCCCATCGCTAACGGCAATACATGGTATGCCGACTACAAGAACTCCGATGGCGAGAACATCATCAACCAGACCTACGACCCGCAGAAATGGGTTAAGGCTGCCGAGGCATGCAAACTCTGTATCGACGAAGCGGAGAAAGCCGGCCACGAACTCTACAAGGAGTACAATGACGACGGCAGTATAGACCCGTTCATGTCAACCTATAATGTCCACATCAAGCGCTGGACAGAGGGAAACAAGGAGATTACGTTCCCCGTGACACGCGGCAATTCCTATGCTGCCGGCGAGGGCATACTGACCTGGTCTTCCGTACGCGAAGTGGGAGGTGGCAACGGTCTGGGAGTATATCAGGGACTTGTAGACGCCTTCTTCACCAAGAACGGTCTGCCAATCGACGATCCAAACTCCAACTACACGGAGGACGGGTTCTCCACAGCAGTGGAAACACGCAATACGAAGTGGGAGAACGGCACAGGCAAAGCCGGAGAAATCACAGCGGAACACACCTACAAGATGTACTGCAACCGCGAACCGCGCTTCTATAATGCCGTGACCTACAACGGAGCATGGCTCAACTACGTAGGCAGAAAGGCGGACATGATGTACAACCACACCGACAACATCCGCTCGTCATCACCGCACGATGCACCTCAGAACGGCTATCTGCTGCGCAAGGCTATCTGCATGACCGACAACATAAAGACCGGCCGTGTCACCTCGCGCCAGGCTTTCCTCTACCGTCTGGCATTCACCTACCTTGACTATGCAGAGGCTGAGAACGAAGCTTACGACAATAGCGAGGCACGCGAGAAGGCTTTGGTCTACCTCAACCGCATACGCGAGCGTGCCGGAGTAAGGCAGTACACGTTCAACACTGTGGACGTTCTGGACGAGGACTACATCCACTTGGACAACTCACAGGCAGCCCTCCGCAAGGCTATCCGTGCCGAGCGTCGCGTGGAACTGTGCTTCGAGGACAACCGCTGGTATGACATCCGCCGCTGGCTGGACGCAGAGAACCTGCCGGAAATGGTAGGCGAAGGCTACGGCATGAACTCGGAGGGCGACTCTGACGACACATTCTATGAGCGCACGGTATTCCAGACACGCATCTGGAAGCGCCAGTACTACTGGATGCCGATATATATTGACGAATACGAGAAGAACCCCAACCTCGTGCAGGCACCCTTCTGGAACAAATAAACCACAGACACGAAAAGATTATTCATATGAAAAAGAAATATAGTATATACTGCCTTTTAGCATTACTGGCAGGTTTCACATCCTGCAACAAGGACGATGAAATGTACACATTGCCTGACCGGGCTGACGAGATGCACATCAAGAGTTCGGTAAGCGAAGTCACTCTGGACAGAGGCAATGCCGATAACACTGCCGTGACATTCAGTTGGGACGCTGCCACCAGCCCTGTCGCCAACTACGAGAGCATCACTTACGCTTTCCGCCTTTATGCCACGGAGATGGGCACAGACTGCACTACGGAGTACTATGACTTGGGAGAGAAGCAGGAGATTTCGCTCACTCACGAGGAACTGAACACCATCGTGTCGCGTTGGGTCACCGCCGGCACACAGGTATCCATATCCGCCGAGGTGCTGGCATATGTCAACAACGAGGTGAAATACATCAAGCCCGAGGCTTCTGTCGTGGAGTTCAAGGCTGTGGGTTATGAGAAATACCCCGCTTACCTCTATATGCGCATCACCACAAACGAGGGAGCGACATCGCTCACAAGGCTCAGCCAGCGCAGCTTGGGCACTGGTATCTATGAGGCATCTGTCACCATGCAACCGTGCAAATACCACTTCACCACTACCGGTGACAAGGATTATCCAGCCTACGGACAGAGCGAAGGTGAAAAGATGGAGTATGTCAACGACGGCACAATCAAAGAGTTCACGTTCGACGGCAGCGGCAAGCGCACCGTCATTGTGGATGTCAACAACGACTACAACGATTGCTGCCTGTACAACATCATCGACCTGCCTACCCCAGGAACAATCCGTATGTGCGGCAGCGGCAGTTCCATAGGTTGGGATCCGGGCTCTGCCGAGGGACTCTTCACCGTGGAAGACGCACGTCATCCGTACCTGTATTCATGGACAGGAACATTCAATGAGGGTGGAGAAATCAAAATCAACACCGGCACAGGTTGGGGTGACCAGTTCTTCTATGCCCCCGAAAACGGTGCCGATCCTGCCACTGACCATCGCCTGTTCAACTATCGCTACGAGAGAGACGGCGGTGACTGCAAGTGGGTAATACGCACTTCGGGCAGATTCAAGTTCACTCTGTCGCTCAATGCAGACGACATGTGGACCTCATTCGAACCTGCCGAATAAACCATAACAGATGTCCGCTAAACAGAGCCTCGCCTTATGAAGGTCTCTTGTTTAGCGGACATTTTCTTTCACTTCGCACTTCCCGGTTTCAGGCATCAGTTCACCAGTTCGAACTTATACCCCAAACGTTTCAGTTCGACGGCAGCTCCGAGCAGATACAACACTTGTATGGAGCGGGCATACACATGGAATGCAAGCGGTGTCTGCGGATTTATCTGCTCATGGCGGATCATCTCAAGAGCCTGCTGCGAGCAGCTCTGCACCATGCGTTCAGTTTCCTTAGCTTCATATTCCGGCATCTTCAGCATGTCGAAACGCACCACCTCGTCGAGGTAGTCGAAACCGCGCTTGTCGCGGATATATACATACAGATCGGTCATCTGTCCGTATATCTCCCATGCGTCATCCCAACAGTGAGCCACTGCCATGCCGAGATACATCGCCCAGCCCAACGCCACAGTGGGATATTCGGCTATTTCCTTCACGCCGTCAGCCACATACGACGGAGCTATCTGCTCCCATTTGTCGGTGATGTCCTGTGACTCCAGCAGTTTTCCGTTGAGTTTCCGCATAGAGGTAAGCATCCTCAGCAAGTGCTGCATGAGTTTTTCCTCGTAGTTGTGCAAGTATTCTTGTTGTACCATTCCCTAAAATTTCCTTTCCCGAATGTGGCAATACGGATTGCCGCCTGTGTTGTCATAATAATGCTGATGATACTCCTCTGCTATCCAGAAATCACCGATTGTCTCCACCCTTGTGTTCACCTCATAGCCTTTTGAGCGGAGCATGTCGGCCAAGTCGTTGACCGTCTGGCATTGTGATGCGTCCTTGCAGAACACGGCACTGAGGTATTGCCTACCTTTGTCGGGACCCTGTCCGTCGGTCTGTGCAGGGTCATGTATCTCGAAAAACAGTTTGCAGAGGTCAGAAAAAGCCACTTCCTTGGCGTCAAACTCCACAATGACAGCTTCGAGATGACCGGTCTGCTGCGCCCTGACCTGCTCATAGGCGGGACATTGCTCCGTTCCGCCGGTGTAGCCGACAAGAGTTCGCTTCACGCCCGGCACCTTTTCGAAGTGATGCTGCACACCCCAGAAACAGCCGGCGGCAAAGGCGGCATAGTCAAGCCCCGGTGTCGGTTCATACCTCACCACCCTATTGCGTTCCTCCACTACGGCTTTTACCAGTTGCAGAGCCTTGCCGTGTTTTTTCTGAAGGTCGGGATAGGCTTTGCCGCGGGCATAGTTGTGCTGCAGGTCATGGTATTTCACGTTGAGCGCTATGGGATTGTGCGAGTCTATGATGTTCTGCACATAGTCGGTGTAAGGTGTCCCTTTCCTGTGTGTCAGCAATTCCAACGCTTTCACGACCCCTGTGGGGATTCCGCGTTCAAGCAGTTCCTGCGCTGTGACAGGAGTGTCCTCCAACACGTCGTGCAGAAATCCCGCACAGCGTTCTTCGTCTGTCGCTCCCATCAGCCCCACCTGCAGAGGATGCAGTATGTAAGCCTCTCCGTCACGGTCTTTCTGTCCGGTATGAGCCTCGACGGCTATTGACAAAGCCAAATCAATTATATCCATATTCTTACAATGTATTTATCACTGCCGCCACATCGTCGGCGCAGCGTGCGTCATTATATGTTGTGCGCGCTAGTTCCAGCCCTCTGCGTCCCATTTCAAGGGCTTCCTGCGGATGCTCCCTCATGTAGTTGACAGCCTTGATCCAACCTTCCACATCACCGTAAGGCACGCTTATGCCGCAACGCTCTGCATCGACATCGACAGGAAACTGCGGATTGCGGCTGCAAATCATCGGCTTGCCCAGCGCCAAAGCCTCCACCACGGTTGTCAAGCCGACCGTGTACTTCGTCTCCTGACAGCATATCACCACGCAGTCAGCCTTGCACACCTGAAGCGAAATCTCATACGGAACAAGTCTTTCGGGGAAATGCAAGTGTATGTTTTCCTTTATCTCAAGGTTGTCAAATATCTCTCCGTACTTCACATCGCCGTTTTGCCGGGTGATGTAAACTTCGAGCAGGCATCCTGTCTCGTTGAATGCCTTGATGAGCGTGGGCATGTCACGCATCTCCTTTCCCGTGGAAATAAACACGTAACCAGACTCGTCCGTTTTATCGGAAACCGGGGGGGGTGTTATCGGGTCCATACCCCAGTGGCCAAGGTGCATCCTCTCGGGGCGTGCCTTCTCTGATTTCATCGAGTCGTCGATGAGTTTCTGCGAGAAGAAGAACATGTGATCGATGCCACGGTAGAACAGTCTGCCGAGCCATTCACGCCATTTTGACTTCGGAGTGACGATGGGCTGGTGATGCCAGATGACAACGGGTTTGCGGTAAAGTCCCAGTGCACGCAGCATTATTACCGGTTCTATGCCGCGGTAGTGGGTGGCATAGATGGCATCAAACGGCTCGCGGCAAGTGAGTATCTGCCATGTGTTGCGCAGCATCATGCGCCAGCGCGGCAACCCGAGACGCGACTTGTGCCACACCACACCTATGCCGTGGCGTTCCTCAAGTTTCGTCGCACCGTATAAATAATGTGGAGGAAACTCGCCTTGGCGCAGCCTCTCCAGTATCATCTGTATGTCCTGCGTATGGTAGAAATATACTCTCAACTTGCCGATGACCTATTGTCCTCTGCAAATTTAGGTATAATTTTCGAAACCGCCATTTCGGAAACGGCGGTTTCGAATGCAAAGATAACAAATGCCGACACATGCTCCTCCGGATTTCGCTATATGGAGAATATCACCGAAGCCATGACCTCCCTCGGACGATATTCGGCGACGGAGTAGGAACTGCCCAGTGCGGAGATACTCTTGTACTCCCGTTTGTTCTCGCCCCACAGGTTCTTGCAGGTGAGCAACAGCTCATATGCCTTTGTCTTATATGACAGTTGCGCATCGGAATAGATATTGAAGTTCATCGACCCGTCCTTGCTGTGGCAACAGTCATTCTTTATCATCAGTTGCCAGTTTCCCGGCTGGAAATAAATGTTCAGGGTATGGTTAAAGTGTCTGTAGACACGGCCTTTCTGTCCTTGCACCACCGATTTCTGCCTGTTTTGACTGAACGAAGAGCTCTCCTCGAAATAGAGCCACTTGTACGGACGCATGTCAACAGCCAACCTCAAGTTAAGAGAACTGTTGCCGCTATGCATTGTCACTCCATCTCTAATCACATCAAAATTTGTGATGCGGTAGCTCGGATAAAGGTTCAGCTTCGTGCGCATCCAACGGAAGAAATATCCCACACTTCCGGAAATGCTGTAATTGTCGGTCGTGCTTTTCCTGTTTACGGCTTCCCTCACATACACGCCATTGTCGAGACGACTTTCATAAAGGCTGCTGAGATGACTTCTTCCGTAACTGTAATGGATGCCATAAGACAAACCGTTACCTGGGGATGTGGCATTCCATGACACCGACACGTTATCCCCGGAGTTGTTGTCCAGTTGCCCCGTACCTGATGAAGCCATATTATAAGATGTGTACAAACGGACAGGGTTCACCGTGTAGAAGCCGGACTGGTTGAAGCTGTGGCCATACGACACACTCATCTTGGTAAACCTGTCAACATCCCAAAACATGCTGAATGACGGATTGTCCACCCAACGGCAATCCTTGTCCGTCCCTATCGAAGTGTCATACCACGAAAGGACATTCTTGAACGACAGCCTCAACGAAGAAAAGTCATACGACAGCGAAGTGCTGAGATCCACCTTGTTCTTATTGTATTTCGCTTTGTCCACAGTGTCATTGTATTGCACGAACACTCTCCTGTAGTCCATCGTGTGGCTCAGTTCCACATTGCATCTGAGTTTTCCTACAATGGCATCGCTTGCCGTAAGACTGTTTGCCATATACCATGCATTCACGTTGGCAGTCTCGTCCGTACCGTTGTACAGCATCAGAGTGCCCGGAGCATACGTGTAACTGCATTCGCTGCTTGCCCCGAAATAGGACGTGTTTTGCGGAGACGACATCAGACTGAAACGGTTTGAGACGGCACGTTTATGCGGTTTCACATATTCGTGCAGTTCTTTGTTGTTCAGCGTAGTCAACGATTGGGAATGGTCAAAGTCCATAATTCCGTTAAGCGTTTCACTGAAGTAGAGTTTCGCCGTATTGGCCTTATACTCCAAACTGCCCTTCACTCCGCTCTTGTATGACTGCGATTCCCTTTTCTGAACGACGGTAGTGTTGTCGTCTATATCGAGATATGTGCATTCGGAATAATTCGATGAAGTGGACTTGTCATAGAAACCGCTCACCTGAAGTCTGACATTCCGGTCATCATCAATCCGTTTGTACAGATTGGCAGCCCCCAAATGAGTGTTGTTGAATCCCATTCTGCCAATGCCCACACCTCCGATATTGGACAGCAATCCGTCAGCAGAACTGCCATTCATACTTGACACTTCACTCAGGACTTCCTCTCCCACATTGTTGTGCTTGTACATGGCAAGCACCTGCACGTTCCCACCAAGAAACATTTCCACCAAGCGCGCACGGTGAGTCCAGCTCCATGGACTTTGGACATACATGCCACTTCCGGCTTCAGCCGTACCCGTCCACACGTTTTTAGAATCCGGTTTCAGCACAAGGTTGATAGCAGCCTGCTCGCTGAATGACTTCCCGCGCAAGGATTTCACAGGCTGGTGATTGCGCATCAGCTGCACACTGTCGACCTTATTCGCAGAGAGATTCTCGCTCAGCAGACTGTAGCTGTCGCCCAGCATGTCCTTGCCGTCAACGTAGAATTTGTTGATAGGGTTTCCCTGATAGCTTATCCGACCGGTTGCCGACACCGTGATTCCCGGTATTCTGGCTATCACGTCCGATATGGACCGGTCTTGTTTTTCCTGCAGTCCCAAGACTGAATAAAACAAAGTGTCACCTTGTATCCTGAACTTTTCGGGGGTTACTTTCACCTCGCGGATGTTTTCCATTTTCTCAGCCAGTGCCATTGTGCCGCCGTTCTTAAAGTCGGACAGCGGCAGGCTCTTGCGTTCATATCCCACACAGGTCAGTGACAGTCGGGCTACAGTCTTCCCTTCGGGAGCAGTCACCGAGAATGTCCCCTTACTGTTTGTCTTGACGAACTTTACTATCTTGCCGTTGCTGTCAAGCAACATCACCGAAACCGATTCCAGCGACTTTCCCTTGGCGTCCGTCACATGGCCTGTAAAAGTTTGTGCGTTGACACATAACGCGACAACGCACAAACACAACATCAGTATTAATCTCTTCATTTACCCTCTTCAAAGTATTCCATCAAATTCGGTGTCCAGGGATTTATATGGATTTTTCTACGTTTACCATTGCTGTAAGTAACGGTTCTACCCACCCAGTTTCTGCCCAAATCCAAATTATATTGATCCGGATCTTTCGCATAAGTCAGCATTTCCTTTGCGAACTTCTCGGGTGAACTCTTTTTCGTTTTCTTCAGGTCTACCTCTATCTCCCGAGAGTTTCCGTTCTTTATCTCAATAGCGTTAAAACAGAAACACCCCTTGGTGTCATACGCCTTTAGTATCAAAC
>CAVHUR010000010.1:0-40487 GCA_963639575.1 uncultured Spirochaetota bacterium | reverse complement strand
CATCCGAATAAGGCAAATCGGCAGAGAACCACACTACCCAAGTTCTGCCACGGAATGTCGTTTGGGCTTTTTGACAATTATATCCGCACACGACGGAGTCTCCTTCAAGTATTTCCCAGTCAAATACGGGCAATGGCTCGGTATAAGAATGGGCAACATTACATATGTCTCCGCAAAACGTCAGTTGTTCCTTGACCGGGTAGTTCTTGTAAACAGAATACAAATCAAACAAATTATACGCCTTCAAGTTTCTCTCCCGGAATTCCCTTTCGGGAACCCAGTAGAACTTGGATATGCTGTCTCCTATTGCCAACATCATAGACCAGTCCAGAGGTCTGTCCCTGTCTGTCCTGTCCACACTCAGTGCCTGATATTCCACAGTCAACCGTTCGACGTCAGCAGCCGGGCAAGCCAATACTACAAATAGGAAAACACCAACAACAATCTGTCTCATTTTTTAGAATGATTATCAACGTGAATACTTACAATAATCTGGATTGCATTGGGATATTTCGTCTCCAAGCATGCAGCTAAGGCATCATTCAAATTCTCATCTTTAATAGGAACTGTATAAAGGAGGTCTTTGTTTATTATAATAACCATATTTTCTTTCGTACAATTCATGAAGAACGTACCTTGCTCCTGGGATGTAACCATATTGTCATAGAAAAGGGTTATACCAAATTGTCCTTGATACCAGTTATTTATTTTCAATTCTTCATTTGACATAACAGCAACCTTGGATGTTCTTATAATTGTGTTGTCAGCATAGGTATGTCCTGCACATACCACCAACAAGAACAATACTACAATCCCGATAATTTTTCCTCTCATATCCTTTAATTTTAAGATTAAACAGTGAACAATATCTAACATCACGACTGCAAAGGTATAATGATTTTTTCAACACACAAACAAACATTCACTTTATTTGTCAAATCATATTAAAAAAGACCGTTTTTCAAATAAAAATACATAAAAAAACGTTTCTCGTAACTAACAGTCATTTTAACACAAACTCACAAATCACAACACGTATACATCCGAAGACTGCCATTACAATAATTTTTTCACGGCAGAAAACAGCGAGATGAAATCGGCAGACGCATATTTTTCGGTCAATACAAGGAAAAATTCTGATACTAAAAGAAAAAATAACTATCTTTGCAGAGTGTCTACATTAAAGGAGAAAACCAGCGACGGCCTCTTCTGGGGAGGCATGAACAACCTCACGCAACAGGTGATTGGTGTCGTGTTCGGCATCATTCTCGCCCGCCTGCTGTCACAGTCCGACTACGGCATGATGGCGATGATAGGCATCTTCTCGCTCGTTGCCACCACACTGCAGAACAGCGGATTCAACACGGCACTCGCCAACATGGACCACCCGGAGCACCGTGACTACAACTCAGTGTTCTGGTTCAACATCACCGCCGGACTGCTGCTCTACGCCCTACTCTTCTTCTGCGCCCCGCTGATAGCGCGCTTCTACGGCAACCGAGACCTCATTCCGCTCTGCCGATACGCCTTTCTCAGTATAGTGTTCGCCTCGTGGGGAACAGCCCAGAACGCATGGCTTTTCAAGAACATGAGGGCTAAGCAGCAGGCGAAAGCCGCCATGGTATCGGTATTGGTGTCGAGTTCAGTAGGCTCAATCATGGCTTTCTGCCACATGTCCTACTGGAGTCTCGCCACCCAAGGGCTCGTCTATGTGTTCGTTTACTCGCTCTTGGCATGGCACTACAGCCAGTGGCGGCCCACCGTGACGGGAATAACCTTCGCCCCCGTGCGCCGCATGTTCCGCTTCTCATGCAAGATTCTCGCCACCTCGATAACGACTATCATCAACAACAACGTGCTCAACATCCTGCTCGGACGCTATTTCGGAGAGCGCCAGGCAGGGGTCTACAATCAGGCCTACCAGTGGGATTTCAAGTGCTTTTCGCTTGTGCAGAACATGGTGAACCAAGTGGCGCAACCAGTGCTGGTGGACTTGCGCAGCGACAGCGGACGCCAACTGCAGGCCATGAGAAAGATGATGCGCTTCACGGCATTCATCTCTTTCCCCCTGTTACTCGGGTTCGGACTTGTGGCAAAGGAATTTATCCTGCTCACGATAACCGCCAAATGGTTGGAGAGCGCACGGCTTCTGCAGATGCTCTGCGTCAGCGGAGCGGTCATTCCGCTGTCCACACTGCTGTCAAACATGATCATCTCCAAGGGCAGGTCGGGTATCTACCTGTGGGTGACACTCTCTCTGGGCGCGGCACAGATAGTCGCCATGATGCTTCTTTTCCCCTACGGACTGCACACCATGGTGGTGGCCTATGTCCTGCTCAATGTCCTGTGGCTGTTCGTGTGGCACTCTTTCGTGTGGCGGCTCACGGGTTACACCCTCCTGCAACTGCTCAAGGACACCGTGCCCTTTGCCCTCGCCTCCGTCGGAGTGATGGCTCTTGTGGGGATGGCGACGTCTGCCATCGACACCCTCTGGCTGCTTCTGCTGTCGAGGATAGTGCTTGCCGCAGCGGTCTACTACGCCGTGATGAAGGCGGCAAGGGTGCAGATACTCAAGGAGTGCGAACAGTTTGTAATCGGAAAAATCAGAAAATGAGAAATATAGCGGTAATTCTTGCCGGCGGCAGCGGCAGGCGCTTCGGCGCAGACATGCCCAAACAGTTCCTGCAAGTGGCAGGAAAAACGGTGATAGAGCACACCATCGACGCTTTCGAACGGCACCCCCTGATTGACGTCATAGCCCTCGTCTGCCACCCCGACTATGTCGGTGAGATGACGGACATGGTGCACCGCGACGGCTACACCAAGGTGGCACATGTGCTCCAGGGCGGCAAAGAGCGCTACCACTCGTCGCTTGCGGCGATACAGACGTTCACCTGCGACGACGACAACCTGCTGATTCACGACGGCGTGCGGCCGCTCGTGTCCGACAGGATAATAACCGACTGCGTGGCGGCACTCGCCGACTACGAGGCGGTAGACGTGGCAGTGCCTGCCACCGACACCGTCATCGAACTGCGAGAGGACGGCAGCATAGCACGGATTCCGCCGCGACGGCTGCTCCGCAATGCGCAGACTCCGCAGTGTTTCCGCCGCAGAGTCATCGCCCGGGCGTTCGAGTTGGCACTCCAAGACCCCGCTTTCTTCCCCACCGACGACTGCTCCATAGTCCTGAAATACATGCCCGAAGTAGCCATAAAGGTGGTCGACGGTGAACCGACAAACATAAAAGTCACTTACAAAGACGACCTCGAAACGGTCAGACGAACCCTAAACCATCTCCAGCCATGAACCCTTCAAAAGTCGACATATCGGTACTGATACTGTTCTTCAACCGCCCCGAACGCCTTGCCGAGGTGTTCGCCGAGGTAAGGAAGGCACGTCCCTCACGTCTGTTCCTCTATCAGGACGGAGCGAGAGACAGACGCGACACCCCCGGGATAGAGGCTTGCCGCAGGATAGTGGACAGCGACAACATCGACTGGGAGTGCGACGTACACCGCCTCTACCAAGAGAAAAACTACGGATGCGACCCCTCCGAATACATATCCCAGAAGTGGGCGTTCTCCATGACCGACAAGTGCATCGTGCTGGAAGACGACGATGTGCCGTCGCAATCGTTCTTTCCGTTCTGCAAGGAACTCCTCGACCGCTACGAAGACGATCCTCGCGTGTGGATGATAGCAGGATTTAACTCCGAGGAGACCGTCCCTGTCAGTGAGAGTTACTTCTTCACCTCCGTGTTCAGCATCTGGGGCTGGGCGTCGTGGAAGCGTGTCGTCGACACATGGGACGACACCTATTCGTGGCTCGACGACAGGCAACAACTGGGCAAAGTGGAAAGCGTCATCAGAGAGAAACACCTCCGCAGCGACATCATACCCATGTGCCGCGACCACAAGGCGAGCGGCAAGGCCTACTACGAAAGCATCTTCTGGGCGTCAATGCTGCTCCACAGCGGACTTGCCATAATGCCCTCGCTGAACATGATCAACAACCGCGGCGTGTCAGACGACAGCACCCATTTTCAGGGTTCGCTCCGCACGATGCCGCGGAGACTGCGGCGGCAGTTCACCATGCCACGCCATGAAATCGCCTTTCCGCTCATTCACCCTACCGAAATCAAGGAATACACACCGTTCAAGGACGCCGTCTACCTCCGCAATGCTTGGAATCACCCGTGGCGCAAGGTGCAGTATTCCGCCGAGGAACTCCTCCTCAACCTGCGCTACGGCAATTTCTCCGTCATCGCCAAGTCCCTCCTGCACCGCCTCCGCAAGTGGTTCGGTTGCCACAAATACGCTTAGCGGCAATCCGTCACAGCCGTTGCAGCGGTATTACATGGCAATTAAGCAGTATTATACAGTAGTTGCAGCGTCCCCGCTGCAACCTTCTCCGGTTTGCAAACCTGCTTTTGAAAGTTGACGCGAGGACGCGTCTACTACTGCAATACGGCGCTTAAAAAAAAATCATTATTTCGAAGTATACTTTCAAATAAATCATTATCTTTGCAAAGTATACTTTAAAATACAATCCAAAATGGACAAGCAAATCATCAAAAGTATCATCATTGAGAAGCAAAAAGCTATCCCCGCTTATCCCATCATCCGCCGAAACATGACGTTCGGAAACAGCACCAATTATGTGCTTGTGGGGCTAAGGCGTGCCGGCAAGTCCTATCTGCTTTACCAAGACATCCAGACACAGATTGCAGACGGACGTGCCACAGCGGAAAATGTGTTGTATATGAACTTTGAGGACGAGCGTCTCAATGGTCTGCAAGCAAAGAATCTGGGCATTGTTCTCGAGTCCTTTTCGGAACTCTATCCGGGGAAAACGCCCCTTATATACCTTGACGAGATACAGAACATCGACGGTTGGGAGAAATTCGCACGGCGGCTCGCCGACTCCAAGTACCGTATAATGATAACTGGCAGCAACGCCAAGATGCTCAGCAAAGAAATCGCCTCGACACTCGGAGGAAGATACATACCGAGAGAGGTGTTCCCCTTTTCTTTCGGTGAATATCTCGTATATCATGGTGTAGATACCGGACGCAATTGGGAATTTGACCAGGAAGTGAAGTCAAAGGTTGCCAACCTGTTTGACAGTTATTTCCATGAAGGCGGCATAGCGGAAACTTTTGACCAGCCCGACAAGCGCGAATACCTCAATGCTCTTTACCAGAAGATTCTCGTAGGAGACATTGTGGAGCGGAACAACATACGCAATGCAAGAGTCTTCAGACTGCTTTGCAAGAAACTGGCGGACAGCGTTATGCAACCGTCAACGCTGACAAGGCTCACGCATATCATAAAATCGACAGGCGACACCATCAGCCTGCCCATACTGAAAGACTACCTGAACTATATACAAGATGCCTATCTGTTCTTCTACGTACAAAATTTCGCATCATCAATAACCGAACAGTCAACAGTCAAGAAACGCTACATGGCAGACAACGGACTGCTCAACCTCTTTCTGTTTCAGGGCGAGACGAAACTCCTCGAGAACGTTGTAGCAATAGAACTGAACCGTCGCTACAGAAACACAGAGGAGGAAACGCGGCTTTACTACTACAGCAAAAACACGGAGATAGACTTCTGCATACCATCGGAAAGGCTTGCCATACAAGTAAGTTACAACCTCAATGAAGAATCGACATACGAAAGAGAGGTCGGAGGACTTGTGCGTTTCCTAAAGGCGTTCCCTGACTACAGGGGCTGCATCATAACCCGCGACGAGGAGAGAACCATTGTCATTGAGGGCAGAGACATTGACGTCGTACCTGTATGGAAGTGGTTGTTGACTGACAAATGACACTGTTACGGGAACGACACTGCGGTTGCGGCAGTCTGAAGATGCCGTTGCGGTTGTCTGTAAGCGTCGTTGTGGCGGCGGTTCACGGACGTTATTCGGGCGAACCACGGTCGATATTCGGTCGGATAACGGTCGGTATCCGACCGGCCCACGGACGTGAACAAGGCGCAAGGACACCGTTTGCGAACTGTCTGCAGGGTGTTCTTGCGCCTTGAGGATGCGGCGGAGACGCCGCGATTACTATGATCTTCCGCTTGAAGGTTGACGCGGGGACGCGTCAACTACTACGTTTATTTCACCAATACTTTCCGTCCGTTGATGACGTTGATGCCCTTTCGGGGAGCGGCAAGCCGCTGTCCGGCGAGGTTGTAGACCGCCGTTGAGGGTTCGGAAGCAGGCTGGATGTCCACCATCTCGATGCCGCTGGCGGCAGTGGAGAAGATGATGTTGTGGAACATCGTGTTGGCTGTGGTCTCCGGCACGGCATAGACTGAGTGCGTGCCTGTGGTCTTCGTCACGTTGATGAAGTAGGTGTTCCACCCGAACTGCATGTCTGTCACCGTGCCAATCTTAGTGTCCGGGCTTACCTTGTCGACGTACAGACCGTAGCTGCCGGTGGCGGAACTTGAGTAAAGGCGCAGCGTTGCGCCGGTAGCACCCTCTGTCCCGAAGTCCACGTTCTTGAAACAGATGTAGCCTTTGCTTGCCCTTGTGGTGTTGGGAGTGGTGCCGTCGTCGTCGCAATTGTTGGATATCTGCATGAAATTGATGTCGTCGAACACCTCAGCGCCTATCAGACTGTAGGCGTCTTTGTGGAAACGGCGGTTCACATGGGCATTAAACGCGACGGAAACTGCCGTGGATGCCCCGAAAGCATCATTGGAGAAGTCGTTCCGGTTGTTGCCGTCGACCCATATGAAGTCCTCCGGCGTCTTGTAAAGCCAGCGTGACCAGATAACACCCTTTGAGTTTGCATTCTGGAAAGCATACCATGCGTTCTTCTCCATCCACTCGAACACGTCCTCGTCACCGAATGTCTGGCCATACAGGCGCACATATCTCATGAGTATTCCCTTAAATCCGCACAGGTCGCCGGTGGCCACCTGGCAGACATGGACAATCTTGTTGGAGTTGGTCAAGTGGTTGTAGGTGTACTCCCACACTTTCTGCGCATCGGTCTTGTACTGCTCTTCGCCGGTGAGGATGTAGAGTTTCGTGGCTGCGCCGAGCATCGTCCCCTGGTTGTAGGTGGACGCCCACTGGTTGACGTCGTTAAGTCCTGTCCACGCGGAATTCCATGTTCCGCTGTCGTAGACCTGTCCTGTCGACGGGTTGAAGAGTATCTTGCGCTGCACTGCATACAGGCTCTTGGCTTTCTCCAGATACGCCTCGTCGCCGGTCATCTCGTAGAGATAGCACGCGGCAACGGTGGCGGGACAGTTGATACAGGAGTTTGTGCCGTTCCAACTCTCGGTCGCTTGTTTCCAGCGCAGGGAGCCTCCCTCTTCCAAGGCACGCTCATACATGCGGTCGAAGTTGTCCTTGGCATATTTCAGATAGTTGCTCGAATTGAAGTACTTGTATCCGCGGATACACGCCAGAATCATCCATGTGATGTCGTCGTTGTACTCGTTGTAACTCCAGTTGGTCTTGTTGCGTCCGTCAGAAACGAAGTTTGTCACCAACTTGGAGAAGTAAGTCTGGTACTTCTTGTCGCCTGTTGTCTCGAAGGCATCGAGAATTGTCTCGAACATCTCGGCATCTCCCCACCAGCCGCCGCCGCCAAGCACGCATCCGGGAGAGGCGGTGTGGTAGTACTGGGCGATATAGTTGTCGATGATGGCATCGCGTGCGTTCTCGTCGAAAGAGGTCGACACAGTACCCGTGTATTCCGTAAAGGTCCACTCCGTGAGGTCTGCGCTCGCCGTCGACTGGTCCACCAGCGTGAGCTTGGCGTCGTCTTCAGCGGAGGCTGCGCCCACCACACACGCGCCATTGGTGCTCATGATGCGGTAGACATCGGTCTTTCCGTCCACCGCCTGCAGTGTCCAGAAGGCGTATTTGTTCTTCGTCTCCTCCGTGCGTGCTGTGATTTTCACCCCGGCGCGCGCCGTGCCGAAGTGGCAGAGATACTCGCCGAGATAGCCCGAACGGAACGACAGGGAACCGTCGCCGTTGTCAATGCAATACCACAACTGGGACGGAACATTGGTCTGCGACCATATTTTCAGCTGCACATTGGTCACCTGCGAGGCCTCGGGAATGATGATTCCCTTGCCGTTGAGGGTAATGGCATACCACTTGCCGGGCGTGACAGCCCACGAAATTGCCGTCATGGCCGACAGCAAAGCAATGAGTAACGTTTTCTTCATCGGAATTGCGGTTTTGTGATTAGTTGGTATAAATACATCAAAGATTTGTTGCAAAATTAATAAAAAACAGTCCATAAAATGCCGCTTTGAACAGCATTTTATGGACTATACTTGGTTTTTTGTGTGCGAACAACGGTTTTTCCGGGTCGCCAGATCCGAAAAGCTATGCCGCCTGTTTGCCTTTTCCGAAGAACCTGTCGACGATAAGCGTTATGGCAGCGTCGCCCGACACGTTGCAGGCAGGGCCGTAGCCGTCGAGCGCAAGGTAGATGGTCATCATAAGGGCAGTCTGTTCGGGACTGAAGCCCAGCACGCTCTCAAGCAGCCCGACCGACGCCATGAGCACGCCGCCCATCACTCCCGGCGCAGCGACAGCCGCTATCGCCTGAAGCAGGATGAAGTTTACGATGAGCGCAAAACTGAGGTTCATGCCCGACATGTACATCACCGCCACGGATGTGGTCATGAGTTTTATCGTGGAACCGCACATGTGCACCGTGCCGCAAAGGGGTATCGTGAAATCGGAAATCTCCTTGCTCGCCCCCATCTTCCTGGCACATTCGAGGGTGACGGGGATGACCGCCGAACTCGAACATATGGAGAAGCCGGTGAGATAGGCGGGGATGATGTTCCACAGACAGCGCAGAGGATTCTTGCCGGCTATGGCACAAGCCACACAGTACTGCAGGATGAGGTAGGTGATGGACAGCGCCACGCCGGTGGCAATGACCTTCACGCCCGAACCGAGCACTATCTCCAGCTGTCCCTTGAAACTCATCTCGCACATCATGGTGAAGATGTACCACGGCAACAAGGGTATTATCACACGCTCAATGGTGAGCTTCACTATCTCGCCGAACTCGTCGAAAGCGCGGCACATCGCCTTTGCCCCGGTGAAGATGCCGCCCACGCCTATCATGAACGAGAGGCACAGGGCGGTGAGGATGTCGCATACGGGAGGTATGGACAGGCTCACATAGGGCACGACCTCAGCCGCCGTGGCCGCCGAAGAGGATATCTCGCCCACGGAGAGGTAGCGGGGAAGCAGGCTCGTGGCACAGCCGTAAGCAAAGAACCCGGCACACACTGTCGACAGATACGACAGGGCGAGCACGGTCACAAGGATTTTGCCGGCACCCCTGCCGAGCCTTATCACCGACGGGGTGACAAGTCCGAGCACGAGCAGAGGGACGATAAACTTGAGCAATTGGGCGAATATGCCGTTGAAGGTCTTGAATATTCTCACCAGAAACTCCGGTGCCACAAGTCCGAGCAACGAACCTATGACAATGGCACACACCACTTTCGGGAACAGTCCTATTTTGCGTTTCTTCATTCTTCGATGCGCTTATTTCTTTATGATTTTCTTTCCTTTGCGGATGACAACACCCTTTGCGGAGCGTCCGGCAGGTGTTCCCGCCAACGTGTAGCAGGCTTCCGTGTCAGCGTCAACGCCGATTGCGTCGATTGCGTCGACCACCGAGAAGTGGGCATACAGCGTGATGTCGCCGTCGACAGCGCTGTCGGCAGCGTACAGGTTGCCTGCTTCGGCAGCGTCAAACCAGCCGTCGAATGTCATGCCTTCCTTCTCCGGGGCTGCCGGCAACACCAGTGTGGCGTTGTTGTAGAGGGTGGCATAATCAGCACCGTCCACCACATACTGTGTCTTGTAGACCTCATTGTCATCGGCAAACAGTACCGGATAACCGTCTGTGACGGCGAGATTCTGACCGAAGACCTTCTCCGTGCGGCCGTCATTGAGAATGTAGCACAACGCGCCGCCGTGCATGTCGTCTTCCGTAACGTCGGTTGCGCCGAAGTCAGCCTTGAGCGTGCCGGCGTTCACCACATAGTTCTTGAGGAACACCGTGTTGGTGCCCTCCCCTGTAGCCTTACCTGCCAGTGCGCCGAAATTCTTTGGCTTGGTGCCCGTGTACTCCACTTTGCCGCCCACATAGCAGTTGTCCATGGTGAGACAACCCTTCGACAGGTTGGCGTAACCGATTATTCCTGCGCCGTAGGTTGCAGCCGTGGAGGAAGCATTGCTTATGTTGCCCGTCATGTAAGAGTTGGTTATGCTTGCCTTGGCATTCTCCACAGCGGAGTTTGCAGAGCCTACCAAACCGCCGTAACCCTTGGTATTGCTGTCGGTAGTGCCTATTGTCATCGTGCCTTCATAGGAGCAGCGGTCAACGTCAACCGCCTTAATGCGCCCGATAAGTCCGCCTTGGTAAATGCCGCAGCCGCCTTCACCCTCGAAATCCACCTTGGAGTGGCAGTTGGTGAGGGCTTTCAGCGAGTTGGCAAGACCCACAAACGAACCGTAGTCGGCATTCTTTCCGGTAGGCAACTGATTGATGACAATCTTGCCCTCAAGGTTCAGATCCTTTATAGTAGCGGTGCTGTTGGTCTGTCCGACCAGTCCGCAGTTGAGGTCAGCGGCAGCCGGTTCGAGGCGGAGACCCTTGATGGTGTGTCCGTTGCCGAGGATGCTTCCGTTGTAATACTTGTCCTTTCCTATCGGTGTCCACTTGTAGCCGCCGAGGTCAATGTCCTCTGCGATGAGCATGCCGGCAGACATGATACCCTCATTGGAGCGTTCCGCCACCCATGCCAGTTCGGCTGCGGCGTTGATGACATAGCAGTTGCCCGCTCCGAGGGCAGGTTCCGACTTCGTAGTGCCGTCCCACGGCGTTCCGGCAGCGATGCGTTCGGGTATGCCGGCAGTGGGGTCGATAGTGGCGGACGCCCCTTCGGCGTCCGTATATGTCAGGTTCGGGTCTATCACAATGGCGTAGAGACCGTCTATGCCGTCGCCTGCCGCACTGGCAGTCTCGGCATCTACGTAGACACGACCGTTGACATCGGGTGTGATAGCATGCTGCACGATAGTGGCAGGCTGTCCGTCTAGCATGTAGGACAGGGTGATGTCATAGGTCTGGCCGTGGTAGAGACCAGTGAGAAGGAGCGATCCCGGCGTCTCGGAGGTAAACGCCTTGTTGACACTTACCTTTACTGCCGTCGGCACAAAGGCGTTGTCAATCATGTTCTCAGCCGTTGCGGTGATGTCGGTAGCGTCGAGTATGTTCCACTGAGTGCCGATCAGTTCGTCCGCCTTGTCACTTTCGAGACTGATGTTTATCTTTCTTGCCAAAGGCTCGTTGACCACATCAGGATTGACGCCCCACTTTTCAGAGAGTGAGGTTATCTCCTTCGGGTTGGCAAGAGCGGCGGTCACGGCATCCTTGCACAACTGTGCGAGGTTGTCGCTGATAGATGCCGGGTGATAGGTCACGGTCTGCGGGTCGATGCCGAGCACTGTGGCGGCGTAAGCCAAGCCCACGGTGTAGCGGCCGTATTCGAAGTTCATGTGGTATCCGTCACGGTTCATGTTCTGCCCTATGTAGGTAGTGCGGCAGTTCTGCACGGCGGTGCCGGCGGGCACAACGGTGCTTATGCCAGCCTCAGCGGCAGCCTTGTAGGCGCACTCCACGATGGAGTTGTACATCTTCTGCTGGTCGTTGTCGTAGAGAGAGAAGGCGTTGTAGGTGGAAGAAGCGTCGTAAGCCCATGTCATGTAGAGGAAGAACTTGGGGTTGGAGTTCTGTCCGTTGGCCTTCACATAGTTCATCAGGTCGGTCAGGTAGGGGAAGTAGTGGTCGTAAACGCCGCTGTAGTTGTGGTCGGTCTGGATGACCACATAGTCCCATTTCTCGTCTTTGAGACCCACATCGAACGTTGTGGAAGACTGCTTTGACGCCACGCCCTCCTCGTTAATCTTGCGATAGTTGTAGATGGCGGTGCCAGAGTTGATGTAGCCCATGTGCTGTTCGAGGGTAGTACCGCCCTTGTAGGGATAGCCGATGATGACTTTCTTGCCCACCGACTGGCATATCGGCGACAGGTAATCCTCCACTGCATCTACCGTGAAGGAGTTTCCGATGCAGAGCACGCGTATTATTCCGTCAGGAGAAGGTTCCGGTTCGGGGTCCGGTTCGGGGTCGGGAGTGACATCGGGAAGTGTGGTCTGCTCCACTCCGTCGAGAGTGAAGTGGTCGGTGTAGTTCTCCGACTGGTTGACAGTACCGCCGGTCTTGCCCGCCCAAATGTCGTAGTTCGTCGGTTGCGTAGCCACGGTCATGCTGCCCTTGACGATGTTGCCGGTGAGGGTGACAGTGCCTTTCGACAGGTTGGAATAGCCCACGAGCGCAGCGCCGTATTTGGTTGCGGCGGTAGCCTGGGAGTCGATTGTGCCGCCGAAGGTACATCCCTCAACGGTAGCGGTGATGTCCTTGGTAGACGAATTGAACGAACCGAGCAGACCGCCCCATCCGTTTGCCATCGTCGATTCTGCCGAGAGGGTTATCGTGCCGGTGTAGCTGGAGTTCTTCAAGTCCGTCGCCTTCATTCTGCCTACAAGTCCTCCCATGTAGTTGCAGCCGGTGCTGGTGGCTGAAGAGGCAGAATAGGTGATGTTGACTTTGGAGTGGCAGTTCTCGATAGAAGCCAAATCGTTGGCGAAGCCCACAAGTGAGCCTATGTCCGCATTGCCGCATTTCTCGACGACAATCTCGCCTTCGAGTGTCAGGTTCTTTATTACCGCTGTCTTGGAGTCGTTGCCTCCGCAAGCGCCGATGAAGCCTGCGTTGGTGTCAGCCTCGCCAGTGACGATGTAGAGGCCCTTGACAGTGAAACCTCCACCGTCGATATTGCCGGCAAAATAGTTCTTTGTCTTGGTGTCGGCATTGTGTCCCATCGGTTTCCAAGGGTGGTTTCCGAGGTCGATGTCGTTGGCAAGTACGAAGTCATGAGTATAGGCTGTGCCCTGGTTGGAGGCGTTGGCAATCCATGCCAGTTCCTCTCCTGTGGTCACGACATACGCTCCGTCACTGTTGGTCTGGGGTTCTGTGAGCGTCGTTCCGTCCCATGGGTCGGCGGCATACGCCACTCCGAGGAGACTGCTCAGCACAAAGACCGCGCAAAGAGTCAGCAGTCTTGTTAGGGATAGTTTGTCTTTCATAATAGAAATTGTTTGAATTGTGGTTGTTTGTTATCTGTTCAGGTATTTCCTGCCGTTGCGGATGACGATGCCCTTGTAGGATTCGTCGACCCTCACACCATATATATTATATAAGGTGTCGGCATTTTCTGTCGGCTCAATTCCGGCATCCGGAGTGTCTATGCCACTCTGCACACCGTATTCATAGGCACCGCGCACCGACAGTCCGTTCATGTTGCGTGCGCAGCCGCGCTGGTCTGTGGTGAGCACGGACACCCTGTCGCCGTCGTCATCGACATCTCCGCAGAAGCGTGACTCACTGTAATTGTCGGCAGGAACGTCGTTTATGTACTTCGTGCCGTATGCCAATGACTTCACCGCAACGACCGGAGTGTTGCCCTCATCGGTCAGTGTGGCGGTGAAATTGCCGTCAGTCACACCGCCGTCGAGCATTGTCGCCAACGCCTTTACGGCACTTGCGTAGTCCGACATGTGGTAGTCGTTGTCGGAAAAGTTCATGTGGCAGTTGGCGGCAGAGGAATACACGTTGCGCTGGGTGTCGACATGCACGGTGTTGGTCAGGTACACGTCGCCGCCGGTGGAGGCATTTGACACGTTGCCTGCAATGATGTTGTTGTACAGTCTGACCGTAGCGTCGGTCGTGACCTGTACTGCCGCACCGTAGAAATTGTCGGGCGCCGTGCCGTCAGAGAGGCATGAGGCGGAGTTGCCCACAATAGTGTTGCTCACAAGAGCCACTGCCGTCTCCTCGCCACTCAGTGTCAGGAGTATTGCCGAGCCACCTCTCGTGTCGATGCCGGGCAGTCCTACCGCCACCGTTCCGCTCATCACGTTGTTGGCAAAGGTGTTGTTGGCAAAACATACCTTGCTCGCATAGCCCGAGCGAGAGGCGTAATAGGTACCTGCATTGGTGGCGTAGTTGTTGTAGAAAGTGCATCCGCTGACGTGCAGTTGTGAGAATGAACCAGTGAAGCACGCCGAACCCATGGCTGCCTTGTTGCCGTTGAATACGCTGTTCTTTATGGAATAGCGCCAGAAGAGTTCGCTGCTGTTGGCGGGAGAATAGAGCGCGCCGCCGGAGCCATAGAGGGACACGTTGTTGTAGAAACGGCAGTTGGTGGCATTGATCTGGCCTGCGCAGTAGACACCGGCACCGTTGCTGTACGCCACGTTGTCGTGTATGGTACAGTTGTCGAGGTGCACGAGGCTGCCCTGACTGTAGATTGCGCCGCCCTGGGCGGTAGCTCCACCTTGCGGAGCGTTGCCTCCGTGGAGGTTGAAATTGGCGAGTTCGAGAGCGCATCCCTGTGTGACGGTGATCAGATGGCTCACGTTGTCCGACGTGTTACTTATCGAGAAGTTGTCATAGATGTCGTTTCCCTTGGTGTCGCCCGACAGTTCCGTCAGTCCCGTCACCTCGGTGAAGTCGCTGTTGTAGCCGCCGATGATTGTCAGCGACTTGTTGACTTTCACCGTGGCAGTCTTGCCTGTGCCTGGCACGGTCAGCTTGCCTGCCTCCACAAGAATGGTGTCGCCCACACCGGCTTGGGCTATCACGTCGTTGATGTTGCCTGTGTTGGGAAGGCGGAACACCCTCGTGGGGTTGTAGTCATCGAGGGTTACGGTAGCCTGAATGGCAAAGTGGTCGCTCGGAGTCTGGGTTCTGCCGTAGGTGGCATTGATGGTCTTGTAGGTGTCGACCGTAGCTCCCCGGACCCATATCCAGTCCAATCGCGAACCGCTGTGGTAGTCGGGGTCCCAGAAATCCTTGCTGTTCACAGTGTGTTTCGACAGTGTGCCATCGCCGTTTTCTATGCCTACGGTCGTCTTGGCGGCAGTCCGTGCGTCCTGCATGTAACTGCTCATAAGGTTGAAAAACGGTATGCGCACCTTGGAAGAGTTGTGGTCGCCGGAGATGATTGCGGGGTATGCGCCGGAGATTTTCCTTATTTGCTCCATGTTGATGCGTGCCTGTTCGTTGCGCGCATCGTTGCCGTAATGGTCGAGATGGGTCTCGAAGTAGTAGAGTATCTCGCCTGTGGCTTTCACTTTCAGCTTAGCCCAGACGGTGAAACGGTAGTTGTTGGCACTGTTGTCCCAACTGATTGTCGGCTTTGTCAGATCGGTGGCGAGGTGGTACACGCCCGAATCCAACAGGTCGAACTTGGCTTTGAGGAAAAGAATAGGGTTAAAGTTCTCGCTCATAGTACCCGGATTCTTGAGGTCACTGTACTTCACGAAAGTGTAGTCGGTCAGTTGCTCCTCAAGATAACTCAGTATGGCGCCGCCGTGACACTCGTTCAGACCGATGATGTCATAGGCATTGTCCTTGACAGTCTGCACCACTGCCGGTTTCCTGACGTTCCAGTCGCGTTCGCCGGTGTCGCCGTTGCTCGGGCAACGGATGTTGTATGTGCCTACATTCAGTGTGGTCTGTGCCAGTGCCACCGATGCTGCCGACTGGCAGAACAGTGACAGCGCCAGAACAAAAACTTTAATCCTATTCATTGAGTTGTATCTTTAAGACGTTATTTCACGACAGTTTTCTTGCCGTTCTTGATGACTATGCCCTTGTAGCTGCTGCCTACGCACTGACCCTGCAGGTTGTAGAGACGGTCGGAAGCACGCTTCTCGGGTGCGGTGACATTGGCTATGCCGGTGGTGTTGGAGTAGATGTCGAATGCGCCAACACAGTAGTCCTTGTCCTCTTCGGCATTGCGCTTTGTACCAGTCTGGTCAACCGTGAGGTCAGGAGCGGTGTAGCCGGTGACAGCGAACAGAGACTCCTTGGCCAGTTCAGCGGCGTATGTGTTCACGTCACTCACGTATGCAGGATAGAACTCCTTTGCTTCGAGCGACTTCAGGTAGTCGGCTTTCGGAGCGATAACATTGTTCGCATTGTCGGCAATGTCCTGATCGCCGAACACTGCAGCGTAGGTATTGGCGGCATCCATGTTGTTGTATGCGCCTGTGGTGATATAGCTCCACTTGTCAGCCTCAAGCAATGGCAGGCAAGTACCGGTGAGATTGAAGTTGGTGAAGTCGCATTTAGGTGTGAACACAGGTGACTCCGTGCCGTTCGCAGCACCCTTCATGACGATAGGAGCATAGGCTACAGTACCGTCGTCACTGCGTCCGACGATGATGGAATTGTACATGTCGAAGTTCGCGTCAGACTGCAAGCGCAGCTCTGTACCCACCAACGAACCCGGATTAGTCACCGCTCCGGTCTCAGCGTCGCTCTTGTAGAGGTCGGAAGGATCGGCAGTGCAGTAGTTGCCGGCTATGGTCGAGTTGATGATGTGCAGTTTGCGTGTGGCGTTCTTGTCGCCGTTTGCCACGACACCGGCACCCTCCGAATAGGACGTGTTGCCTGATACTGTGGAGTTGACGATGTACATTTCACCTGCTGTAAGGGCGATGGCAGCGCCGTATTTGTCGCTAAGCGTATTGTTGTAGAATGCGCAACGCTCCACAGTACCACGTGAATAGCGGGTGTCGGTATTGATGTTCACGCGCAGGGCAGCACCTGTCTGGTTTGCCACATTGTTGTAGAACTTGCAGTCTCTGACATTGTAGAGCGAACCGTAAACATTGAAGCCGGCTGCCTTGGCGGCATAGTTGTCGTGTACTTCGCAGTTGTATATCTCGACCCAACCTTGGTTTGCACAGATTGCGCCCCACCCTGCCAGGTTGTCCGCACTCTCGCTTTCGGGCCATTCATTCTCGTTATAGGCGCACTTGAACTCAAATCCATGGAAGGTGAGTGGCTTGAGAGCGTCATCCGTAACAGTGTAGCGGTCTTCCGCACTGTTCATTCCCTTGGAACCGAGACGCATGTAGACCAGACACTGGGCGTCGCCCGGAGATGCCACTCCGTCGCCGTTGAGGTCGCCGGAGAACACTGTCGGGGTGGATGACGGATAGGTAGGCCATTCGGTCACGGCACCTTTGGTGGGGTCGCAACCGCCCACGAAGATGTAGCCACGGTATATACGCTGCGGCACACCGCCAGCCTCAAGGGTCGGATAGTAAGTTCCGCCAGCGAAGAAGAACACGTCGCCGTTCTTGTACTTGGAGTCCGCCTCTTTCTTCTTGGCGGTAGCCTCGTTGTCATAGATGTCCCAGATGGTTATGGCTTTGTCCCATGAAGAACCGTCATTGCCTGTCTTGGCATTGCCGGGAACTACATAATAGTCTGCCGCAAAAGCGTTGGCAGACGCAGCAAGAGCCGCTGTAAGGAGTAAATTTTTGACTTTCATAGTTCTGTGGTTTTATTTGTTGATAATCTGTTTGACATTGTTTTTCAGCCAAGCGGCGTAGAGCCGGTCATAGCAAGCCTTGAGTTCGGCGATGTCGTTGACCTCTTTCGACTTCACTTCGTAGAGGAACGGTCCATTGTAACCCACCTCATAGAGTGCCGACAGCACACCGTTCCAGTCGACAGAGCCGCCTCCGGGCATGGCGTGACGGTCTTTCATGCCGTTGCCGTCGCTTATGTGTAGCGTGTGGACACGGCTTCCGAAGTAGCGTATGAGTGCCACAGGGTCGGTGGCATGGTTGGTGTCGATAGCCACGCCCACGTCTTCGGGGACGAGCCGCATAATCCTCTGCATCTCGTCAAGATTGCGTCCGATAGCCCTTTCATATCCGTCGGTGCGCTCCACGGTAGGCCCGAGCATGTTCTCCACCACCGTTTCAGCGCCTATCCGCCGCCCCCATTTGTTGAGGGTACGCATACTCTTGCCCACCGTTTCTATGCGTTTGTTGCGGTTGCCGTGCTCCAACTGGTAGAAACTGGGGTGATACAGCAGTATGTGAGGATGCAGCACGCTCACGGCATCGATGCACCGGCGGTACTTCTTCATACTTTTGCGCAGCGTCTTGCGGTCGGGATGCGATGGATCACACTCCTTCTCGTAGGGCATGTGGATAGACCAGATGCTCACTCCGGCCTCATCCGCCGCCGCCTTCACCTCCGTCAGGCGGCGTTTCAGTTCCGTCCACTCCAAGGCGTTCTTGCCGTTGACCAACCCCGAAAGGGATATCTCGATGCACTCGACACCTTTTCGCCGGGCATCAACGAGGTTGTCGAGAGTCAGACCATCCAATCCGTGGAACACGCTGATGGTAGTTCCCACAGGATACTGCGGGGGAACTTCCGCCTTGACTTCACCGTTTACAGGAGGATCAGACACATCTGCCGTTGTGCAAGACGCTGTCGCCACCGTGTCGTCACCGGCCAAACGGCTGGCTGCGACAAGTTGTGCTTGGGCATGGACATTGCCTGTGGAGCACATGACTGTACCCAACAGCAAAATCACGGAATATGCTCTCATTGCATCCATACGGCGTTTCTTTTATCCGAATACTGTCTTTTGTTCACCTAAATGCTGTCTTCCGGCTATTCTTCAACGTGTATCACGACACGCTTGGTCACCCCGTCATACTGGTATTTGGGGTAGTCGAACTGCGCCCAAAAGCTCAGTTCGATGTCGCCGGCAGCCGTCAGCGTTATCTCGGGAGACACCAGCTCATTGGTGTCAGAGGTGGGCGTGACGAACATTGCCTTTGTGGCGTAGTCGTAATAGAACCAGTATTTCGCCGCCTTTATCTCGGTTGGGAGCGTGCTGAGCATCTTCACGCTCAGCGTCACCTTGTCTCCCACATGATAGGTGGACTGCGCCGGTGTGACCGTTATGTCCGAAAAGGACGGCTTGGGCAGTTCGTCGTCATTGTTGCAACCGGTGACTGCCAGACACAACACGGTGAAGAGAAGATATAAGATTGACTTTTTCATTGTTCTTGTTCCTTTGTTTGTTATTGTTAACGGTCTATATCGTCCCAGTTGGGATTCTGCTTCAGCGCACCCTTTGACAGGGTCAGCTCGGTCAGAGGCAGCGGATAGAGGTAGTCGCGGCTCTCATCGTGGTGGCGCACCATGTCCTGCAGGGAGATTACAAGTCCCTTGTCGCCCTCCGAAAGGAATATGTCCTTGTTGATAGTCACGGCGGTCACGCCTGTCGGAGCGGAATATCCGCGGCCTGTCTCGGGGTTGACGACGAAGTCCACCTGACCGTCGCCGTCCATGTCGTAGCGTCCTTTGCCCGGTACATAAGGGCCGAAGAACTCACGGCCGTTGGATGTTCCGTCGGCGTTCTGGTTGTCAAAGCGGAGCAGTTCACGCCATCTTACCAAGTCCTGATAGCGGAATCCCTCCATCACAAGTTCTATTCCTCGCTCACGGCGTATCTCCAGTATCACGCCGCAATTGGCACCTTTGTCCACGTTGCGGTAGCCGTACTCCTCACCCAAGAGCAGCGGGTCGGGGTTGGCATTGGCGTCGGCGAGCGACAGCGACGGCATTCCCACGCGTGAGCGCAACTGGTTAATTGACTTGTCGAGGTCGTTCTGGGTTATCGTGCCCAGTTCTGCAAGAGCCTCAGCATAGTTGAGATAGACCTCGGCAAGACGGAACACAGGAATGTCGACATGCGAACCCGACACGGCGGAAGAACCTTCCACATATTTCACTACAGGGTAACCGGTTACCGACAGGTTCTTTCTGTAAACGGCACTCTCGCCATCCTTGTATGTGAAACCCTTGGTCAGCATGGTCTGGCCCATACGCGGGTCACGGTCAGCGGTCTCCTTGTCGTAACTGAGAGTGGCGTAACCGGGTTTGTCGGAAAAGCGTGTGCCGTCCTTCATCAGGTATGTCAGGGCAAAAGCACGGGTGAAACCGGCAGCTCCCTTCGATGCTACGAGGGCGAAGGCTGACGCTTCATGGGTGGCAACACCGTAGGAACGCGACAGGATAATCTCCTTTTCGTTGGCGGCATTGCCCACAAACAGGTCGTAGTAAGGTTTGCTGCCTTCCTTGTAGAGGGCGTACTTGCCACTCTCCATAATCTCTTTGGCGGCATCAGCCGACTGCTGCAGGAGGTCGGCATAGGCCAGATTGCCGGGATTGAACACGTCGCCGACGTGGTATTTGCGGAACGTGCCCTCATAGAGACAAGCCCTCGCCTTGAGCGCCAAGGCAGCGTAGCGGTTCACGATATACTCGTTGTCCGATGTCTCAGGCAACATCTCGGCAGCCTTGTCCAAATCTTCGACAATCTTGTTGATGACTGTCTCGCGGCTGTCACGCTCCTTACAGAGCAGTTCAGTGTCATCATTGTTGAGCACCTGGTCATACCACGGAGTGTCACCGAACTTCTGCAGTTTGTCGAAATAGAAGTACGCGCGCCAGAAACGCCCCATTCCCTCGTACTTGGTGCGCACTGCCTCGTCCTCGCAACGGTACAGGTTGGAGAGGAAATAGTTGATATGGCGCAGCGAGGTGAAGCTCCATCCGCCGCCGGTGCTCGGCACAATGTGCGCATAACCGCGTATCACGTCGTTGTAGGCCAGTCCGTGGACGACATAGTCGGACACTTCCTTGAACATGTCTTCAGCATCCGGCAACATGGTATAGAACTGGTTGCTATACAGTTTCAGTTCTTTCTCAGTCTTGAAGAACGTCTCCGGCGACACCGAATCCTGGGGATACTCGTCCAGATCGCAGGACACAAGTCCCACAGCCGCCACACTCAGTAAAAATATGTTTCTTAGTCTCATAAGGATTCAATGGTTAAAAGGTTACGTCAATGCCGAAAGAGAATGACTTGCTGAATGAATACACCTCGCCCGAACCTATGCTCTGGTTCTTGGAGTCGGCGGCTTTAGCCACGTCGGACACTGCCTGCTCCGGGTCGATGTACTTGTTGTACTTCTTCAGAGGCGACCAGTAGAACAGGTTTTCGCCTGTGAAATAGATGCGCACCTGGTCAATCCATTTGCCGAGAGAGGAGAACGTGTAGCCCACGGTCAGGTTTTTCAGTCTGAGATAAGCCACGCTCTGTATGTAGCGGTCGTTGATTGCGGTCAGCTCGGCATTGTGGCTGTAGTTGCCGGAATATGCCACATAGGCTCTGGCACGCGGGAAATAGCCGTTCGGGTTGTCCTCTGACCACATGTTGTCTATAATCTGCTGCGAGAGGAAAGTGTTGTGCGGACGGCAGTAAGGACCCCAGAACAGGTTGGACTGTCCTGCTCCAGGATACCAGTCACGCTTGCCTATGCCCTGGAAGAGGACGGAGAAGTCCACGCCGTTCCAGTTGAAGTCGCCGCCGAAAGAGTAGGAATAGCGCGGCAGCACATTGCCTATCACCCTCAGGTCGCCGGGGTTCTTGATTGTGCCGTCGCCTGTCGAGAGTTTCTTGTCGCCGTTGGTGTCGAGGTATTTCAGGTCTCCTGCCATCCAACCGGTGTAGGGGCTCTTGGCGTCGACGATGTATTTCTGCAGGTAGGTGAGGTCTATCTCCGATGCGTAAGCGGCAGCTTCCTCGTCCGTAGCGAACAGTCCTCCGGTTTTCCAACCCCACAGTTCGCCGAGGGTTTCACCCACATAGTGGTCGCCAATCTTGCCAGTCTCGTTGTCGAAACGTGTCACCTTCGTCTTGTAATCGCCGATATTGGCTCTCAGAGTATAGTTGAACTTCTTGTCAAGCAGCTTGAAGTTGTCGTGCCATGACAGTCCTATCTCCCAGCCGTTGGTGCGCATGTCGGCCGCATTCTCCTTCGGCACGGACGTTCCGTACACTGCAGGCAGTGACGCACCGTTGACCATCATGCCCGTAGTGTTGCGTATGTAGTAGTCGGCAGTGAGCGACAGGTGCCGCAGGAAGGTGAAGTCGACACCCCAGTTGTAGGTTGTCACCTTCTCCCATGTGAGGTTGTTGGCCACAGGAGCGGTTTCCTGGGCGTAGGTAAGTGAGTTCTTGCCGTCGAGGGTGTAGGCGTCGTTGGTCTTCTTGGTGTTGATTTCCTGTATGAAGAGGTAGTCGCTCACCTGCTGGTTGCCGAGGCTACCGATGGAGAAACGCAGTTTGGCGTTGTCCCACCACGACTGCATAGGTTTCCAGAACTTCTCTTCGCTCATGCGCCAGCCGAGAGAACCCGAGGGGAAGAATGCCCAGCGGTTCTTGCTCCAGAAGCGTGACGAACCGTCACTGCGGCCCGACAGTTCCACGAGATAGCGTCCCATGTAGTCGTAGTTGACACGTCCGAAATAGCCCAACGTCTTGTAGCGCGACTGACCACCGGTCACTTCGTAGGTCGTGGCATCCGCCAGATTGAAGTCATTGAGGTCTTCCGACAGCAGGCCGTTGGCGGTTATGCTGTTCTTGCGGTAATAGCGGGTGTCGTACTGCATACCTGCCATCACCTTGAAGTTGTGGTTCTTCGCTATGGTCCATGTGTAGTCGAGATATGCCTCGAACGAATGTTTGTAGGTGGACTGGTTGGCTTCCGTCAGTTCATTGCGGAACTTGGTCGACGGATCGTCGGGTGTCCACGTCTCCACTCCCACCTTTGTGGAATAGGGAGCGGTGGTGTAGCGGTACTGGTCAAACAGATGGCGGAACAGATAGGAGTGCGCCAGGTGCAGCTGAAGGTTCTTCACGATGTCGATGTCAACGCTGTTCTTTATTATTACCTCGTTTTCCTTCTCCATGTTTGAAGCCTTCCCGTAGGACAGCAGGAGGTTGAAGCCGCCCGCCACCTCTGCACTCTGGTTGCAGTAGGTCTGTTTGTGCACGATGCTGCCGTCGGGATTGAACGGCACAATATAAGGTGTAGCGCCGTAGGACACGTTGGAGAACGTGTTCTGCACGTTGGCCTGACCCGGCCACCAGTTGTATCCGTAGTAGTAGCTGATGTTGTTGGAGTAGTGCAGCCACTTGGTGATGTCGATTGTCAACTTGCTTCTCAGCGAGTAACTGTCGTACGGGTCGTTCTGGATATTCATGATACCGTCGCTCCCGAAGTAACGTCCGCTGACATAGTAGCGCACCTTGTCGCTGCCGCCTTTTATCGACACGTTGTGCTCACGCTGCATACGCGTGCGTTTGTAGAAGTATCCGTACCAGTCGAAATTGCCGTAGTACTTGTATGTGCCGTCGGTCTGCGCCACAGCCCAGGGGCGGTTGGGGTTCTCGCTCGTGTCGCCCCGGCGCATCCACAGTTCGGCGTAGTCCTCGTCGGTGTACTGCGAATAGGTGCCCGACTTGTTGCTTGCAGCCCAGAAGTTCTCCGTCATGCGAAGCCAGTCGTAGCCCTTTGTGATATAGTCGGTGGATGCCGTGTTGCGCAGCCAGCCGTATTTCGCGTTGTAGTTGACCGTGGTCTTTGCCGTGCTTCCGTTCTTCGTGGTCACGAGGATGACGCCTGCCGATGCCTTCGTACCGTAGATGGAGGCTGCGGAAGCATCCTTCAGGATCGACACGCTCTCTATGTCGTTGGGGTTAAGGCGTGACAGCGATGTCTCCACACCATCGACCAGTATCAGCGGAGTGCTGCCGTTGAGTGACGCCGCACCGCGGATGTCGATGCTGTAACCGGAATTTGCCTTTCCCGAGTTGATGTCGATGTTGACCGAAGGGTCAAGACCCTGCAGCGCCTGTGCCGCCGATGCCACCGGGCGACCCTGTGTAGCCGATGCATCGATGACTGCCACCGCTCCAGTGAGGTTTACCTTCTTCTGCGAGCCGAAACCCACTACGACGACCTCATTGAGTTCGTTGCGTTCCTCGCCCATGGCGATGCTGAAGTTGCGTTTCTGGTTTACCTTCACCTCTTGAGTGGTAAATCCTATGTAGGAAACTTCCAGCACATCGGAACTGGATGCCTCCAGCTCGAAGCGTCCGTCGATGTCGGTTATCGTGCCTGTATTCTTGTTGCGCAACTTGACGTTCGCTCCGATGAGCGGTTCGCCCTTGTCGTCGGTCACGACACCAGTTATCTTGTCCTTGCCGGCAGTCTGTCCGGCATCGGCTTTCTGCTTGTTTCCCTTTTCCGAAAGGATGACCACATTGTCCTTCTCCACCTTGTAGACGATGTCGGTCTGGCCGAACAGCCGGCTGAGACAGGTCTCCACGGAGGCGTCACGCACCTGCAGGGTAATCACCTTGTCCAGGTCGGCGAGGTTGTCTTTATAGAAAAAGTGCACGTTGGACACGCTTTCGATCTTGTCCATGGCCTGTTTCACCGTGACCTTCTTCAGGTTCAGCGTGATGCCGGCGGCGTGCAGTGCCATTGAAACCAGCAACAACAGCAGTGCCAGTGTAGTTCTGCGACTGTAGTTCGTTTTCATCTTATTTGGTTTTCTTGTTATTGTATATCAGTATTGTACTGTCGTTGACGTGCCGGTAGTCTATTCCCGATGCCACAGACAGGGCGTTGAGCACTTCGTCGAGGGTTCCGTTGCCGAGGTAACCGCTGAATGTCTCGGTGTTAATCTCGGGTGACGTGATGACAAACCGCCTGCCGTAGTTGCGTGCCAGTTCGTTGACGATGTTCTCAAGATTCTCGTTCTGGTAGTAAGTGTAGCCGCTTATCCACTCCGTAGCGCTATCCTTCTGCACTTTCGACTGGCTCAGCGTGCCGGTGTTCTTGTCGTAGATGACGCAGGTTCCGGGTGTCATGAGGGTCTTCCGCGTGCCGGAGGTCACCATGACGGAGCCTTCGCGCAGTATGACTTTTGCGGTATTGTCCTCGTGATAGTTCTTTATGTCGAACTTAGTGCCGAGGCACAGCAGTTCCATTCCCTTGGTTATGATTTTGAACGGATGATCCTTGTCGGCTGCGACCTCAAAATAGCCCTCGCCTTCGAGGTGTATCGTGCGCTGTTTCAGTTTGGTGTCGAGTTTGTAGGACAGTGTGGACCTGGTGTTCAGGTGTACGGATGTGCCGTCGGGCAGTTGCATCTTCGTGTGGTTGGCGGCGGCTGTCGTCACCTCAAGGGGATTCTCCTGCGGCTGCGCGGCGGTAACTTGGCGGTAGGCAAGCACGCCTGTCGCTACGGCGAACAGCACGCAGGCTGCCGTCAGTATGCGCACGGCACTGAACCGGCGGTATATCCTGGCTTTCCTGCCGGAGCGCACTGCCTCGGCAATCTGGCTGTGTATGCGGCGCTTCTGCCTTTCCGACATGGTGTCGGCAGACGCCTCTATGTCTGCGTCAATCATCCGGCGCAGCTCGTCGTTGTCCCTCAGCCAGTCGAACAACTCCTCTCTCTCTTGCTCCGACGCTTCCTGGCTGAGATATTTCTCCGCCAGTCTACGGAAATAATATATGTCGTTTACCATAGTTCAAAAAGGTTTAGCGGAAGGGCAGCCAGCAACAGCAGGTTGGTGTAACCCTTCAGATGGTCACGGAGATAGCGCAGTGCCATGGTCATGTGAGTGCCCACGGTCTTCTCCGAAATGTTCATTTCCTCGGCTATGATGTTGTATGGTTTGTTCTCGATGCGGCTCTTGTAGAATACCTCCCGGCGCTTTTCGGGCATTTTGTCCATCAGTTTGTGGATGACATCCTGTAGCTGTTCCTCCTCAAGCGAGCCGTTCACGTCGTCGGTGCCCTTGTCTGCCGTCACCTGTTTGAGGTAGTTTTCATAGGCGTATTTCACCGCCTCGTGCGCGCACATCTTATAAAAGGTGTTGCGTACGACGGAAAACAGATAAGGACGAAGCACCGAATAGTCGTCGAAATGCTCCCTCCGCTCCCATATCTTCATGAATACAGTCTGCAGAACTTCTTCGGCAAGAAACTTGTTGCCGCCCGAATTACGCATGATAAAACTGTACACCTTGCCGCTATATTGCAGGTACAGCTGGTGGAAAGCGTATTCAAAGTCCCTTTCCTTCTTGTTGTTCATAGGCCACAGACCCGGTTTTTAGTTATATCCTCTACCACGAAGATACCCCTCAAAACCGCTTTTACTTATAGCATTAACACACTTTAACTTATCACAAAGACACTATCATGCCCCATCCGCCGCCACGTGCCATGTGGATGTCGCACTGTCCGTCGGCGGCTATGCGTGTGGTTTCGTGGCGGTAGTCCTCGGCTACACGGCCGGCATTGATGCCGTCGCTCATCACCTCGGCTGCCTTGCCGCGGCACTCCTCGGGCAGTGTGACGCGCAGTGTGCGCTCGTTCCAGTTGTTGAGGCCGCCTATGTACCACTTGTCACCCTTGCGCCGTGCCACCACAATGTACTCTCCGAGGCTGGACACCAGCACCCGGGTGTCGTCCCACACGGTGGGCACGCTGGCGATGAACCGTGTGCACACCGGGTCTTTGATGTACTTTGACGGTGAGTCACTGAGCATCGTGAGCGGCGCATCATAGCAGAAGTACATGCCGACCTGGTGCATACGCGTGCCCTGACTCATGGGACTGCGCTTGCACGGCCAGTACATGCCCTTCAGGGCGTTGCGCATGGCGCCGGGGGTGTAGTCCATCGGGCCTGCCACCATGCGGGTGAAGGGCAGCGTGACATCATGTGTCACCATGTCCAACGTGTCGGGCGACCAGCGCATCTGCTCCAGTCCGAACACGGCTTCGTAGTTCACCACGTTGGGATAGGTGCGTTGCATGCCCGAAGGCTTGCCCGTGCCGTGGAAGTCGACGAGCATGTGGTGCTGTGCGCACAGTTCTGCCGTGCGCCGCATGAACTGCATCATGGGCTGGTCATCACGGTTGAGGAAGTCTATCTTGAAGCCTTTCACGCCCAAGGAGGCATAGTGGCTCACGGCTTTCTCAAGGTCACGCGACAGCGACAGATAGCCTGCCCACAGCAGAATGCCCACTCCGCGGCTGTCGGCATAGTCGACCAGCGCCTTGATGTCTATGTCGGGCACAAGGTCGAAGATGTCGGTCGACTTGGTGGAGAACCACCCTTCGTCAATGAGCACGTACTCCAGACCGAAGTCATGGGCAAAGTCTATGAAGTAGCGGTAGGTGTCGTTGTTGAAGCCAGCCTTGAAGTCGACGTCATAGAGGGCGCTGTTGTTCCACCAGTCCCATGCCGCCTTGCCCGGCTTTATCCACGACGTGTCGCCGATGCGGCACGGAGAGGCCAGCCGGTAGACCATGTCGCTGGTGATGAGGTCGCCGTCCTGGTGTGTCACGATGAACGCTCTCCACGGGAAGGAGCGTGTGCCTGCGGTGCGCGCTATGTAGTTCTCGCGCGTGCTGACCTTCATCTCTATGTTGCCGTGACCGCCCCGCTCCAGTGTCTTGGGGTATTTTGGGAACGCCGAATTCAACGTGAGGCCGCCGGCAGCATCGTGCAACAGGTAGATGCCGGGATAGTCCTCCTGGTCGGCCTCCACCATGCACAGTTTCTCGCCTCCGCCGAGTGTCACGGTGAAAGGCATCGCCATGAGGTTCTGCGGATTGGTCTGCGAGATGCGCAAGGGCGTGAACTGGCACTGCTGGTCGTTCCACCACTGTTCCGAGAGCGGTGCTCCGGGCTTCTTGCTGCGGTTTATTATATAAGGCACGGAAGCCTGAAAGTCTTCACTGAAACGGTACTGTGCCGTCTCGTCCTCTATGGTCACGGAGTCCTTGGCGGCACCTGTGAAGCGGTAGGCCAAGCCGTCGTCATACATGCGGAACTCCAGGGAGTAGCCGCGGCAGACGAGTGTGAGGCTGTTGTAGCGGTCGGTCACCGACGCTTTCTTGTAGAAAGGCGACGCTATGTTCTGGTTTACGCTCCGGCGTTTAGCCTTGGCTGCCCCCGTGTTCTCGCCCCACACAGCGCCTCCGGCAATCCTCATCGCTATGGGCGAGGGCTGCAGTATCTGCTGGCTTTGGCTGCTGAGGGTGAACGTGGTGGCCTTTCCCATGGCGATTACGCTGCTCAGCCGTCCGTCGGGCGAGGTGAGCGTGTAGTCCTTGGCGACGGCTGCGAGGGACGCAGAGAGGAGGACGAGAGAAACTATCTGTACTTTCATGATGTTCACGGGAGTTGGAAGTCGCATACTATCGGGTAGTGGTCGGAAACGTAGGTCACGCCGTAGGAAGGCTCGTCGTGGGTCACAAACCGCAGCGGAGTGGCGTTGCGGTAGAATATGTGGTCGAGATTGTTGGGCCACGAACGGTCGTCGGTGGGCTTCCAACCGTTGAAACTGCTGCGGCTGTCGGTATTTTCACTCATCTCGCGGGCATTGTACATCCACTCGTAGAACGGTATGAGGCTCTTGCGGCGGGGCGCACGCAGTTCCCAACTGGCGTTCATGTCGCCCGTGACAAACACCGTCGCCTTGTCGCCGGCAATGGATTTCAGGCGGTCAACCACCAGCCGGGCGCACTTCATACGCGCCGTGTTGTCAGCCTCGGCACGCTTGTAGGGCATGTGGGTGGTGAGGAAATAGAAGTCCTTGCCGGTGCTCTTGTTGACCAGACGCACCCAAATGGCTGCGCGGATATTGTTCTTGTCGGTGGTCTCAAACGACACTCCGGGGTGCTCTGGGTCCCTGGTGAGCCAGAAGTAGCCCCATTTCTTAATCTTGAACATGCCCTTGCGCACGAAAACCATTATCCTGCCGGAGTTCTTCTCGGTCACATCGTCGCTCAGGGGGATGCGCAGGTAGTCGTAGTCGGGCAGCAGCGAGATGATGTCCTCATACTGCGGGCCGCGCGGTTCCTGCATACCTATCACGTCGGGGTTGACCTCGCGTATCATCTTCGCGCACGGCAAGCGGCGCGCAGACCATGCGTTGTCGGCAGTGTCCTTGGGGTTGTCGAAACGGATATTGAACGACATGACCCTCAGGTCAGCCGTCTGTGCCACGGCCGTCATGGCAATGGCGAGCATAAAAGTCACTAAGATTTTCTTCATATTGTTAGATTCAGAGTTTGCAGTTATCTCCATTAGATACCCGCGAGGGACGCGTTTACTTAACGCAGGAGGTGACTATTTCTCTTTTTTAACATTAATGAACGTGAACCGACACCACAAACGGCAAATCCCGTTTGCAGTTGCAAAGGTATGTAACGGCGGTTGCAAAACGGTGACAAACATATTTCGATAATGTTAAGCGTGCCCGTCCCCTTTCCGGGAAGCATCTTCAGACAACGTGCAGACGCCATTCTTGTGCTGCAAAAACGCCGTCCGCACAGTGCTAAAGCGATGCATCCACAGCGGCACTTCTGCCCGACAGTGACACAGAACGTGATTTTGTTTTATAGAAATTCTATTATAGGATTTGTATAAAACTGTAAAATCTCCTATCTTTGCACTGTATTTCAGTAAGAAAGGACAATGCCCTACCCTCAAGGCAAGGACTTAAAACACAGGTGACATGACAAGAACAAGGAATCCATTCGTGGTGACAGGCAAGATAGAACGGGAGTATTTCTGCGACCGTGTCACAGAGTCAGACCGGAATTGACATTGGAAGAGATCTTCCAATATCTGGAAGATGCCGACCGCCCTTGTGTCGTCACGATAGACGAATTCCAACAGATAGCGAAATATCCGGAAAAGAATGTGGAGGCGTTACTGCGCACTCACGTCCAGAGAATGTCCAATTGCCAGTTCATCTTCGCCGGTAGCGAGTATCACATCATGCAGGAGATGTTCATCTCTGCCGCCCATCCGTTCTACAACAGTGCGGATGTCATGGAACTGAAAGCTATAGCCCCCCAAGTGTATTCGGACTTCGTGTGCTCGTGGATGCTGAAATACGGCAAGACAATTGATGACGGTCTGGTGCAGAAAGTGTACCGTCTGTTCCGGGGAAATACATACGGCATGCAGCGGACTTTCAACGAGGTGTTCGCCATAACGGACAACGGAGACTGCTGCACGGAGGAAACCGTCACGCAGGCCATCAGTAACATAATAGACTCAAAAGAGCCTCTCTTTCAGGAACTGCTGTCGAATATCCCCGAGAAACAGAAGCCTCTGCTCTATGCCATCGCTGCAGAGGGGGAGGTGGAGAAGATTACTTCCGCCCCATTCATAAGGAAACACAAGCTGGTTTCCGCCAGTGCGAACCAGTATGCCGCCAAGCAACTGATGTCAAACGGCATCATCACTAAACTGCACGGCAAATATTTCCTGAACGAACAGTTTTTTGACATCTGGATAAACATGACGTACGGCAGCGGTTTTAAGATGTAGCCAACATAGGAAAGGCAAAGTTAAATAACATTAACACTTGTGTGCATAATGTTAACGGCCATGATAATTTGTATAACTTTGCCCTCATCTCCTACATACTAAACCGCAACACCTATTTTATATATAAGAGAGACTAATGCACGAGACCGACATTGACATAGGCAAATTCAGGGCATGGGACTCAGAAGCATTCCGCTTGCTGTACAAGTTCTACTACAAGGCCTTGGTCAACTTCTCCGTGCAGATGGTGATAAGCAGCGAGGAGGCGGAGGACATAGTGCAGTCGGTGTTCACTCTGCTGCTGGAAAAGAAGTTCGACTTCCTCAGCATGAAAGCCATGGAGGCTTTTCTCTACAACTCCGTCAGGAACGCAAGCCTCGACAAACTGCGCCACAAGGACGTGGAGGATCACTACATCAAGTTGATGGAGGAACGGTTCGGTGCTTACCCTGCAGACGACAGCGACAGCATATACAGTGAAGACGTCTACCGGATGCTGTTCGACTACATCGACCAACTGCCGCCGAAGAGCCGCGAGGTGTTCCTGCTGTACATAAAAGGCAAGACGAACCAGGAAATATCCGAGACGCTGGGGATGTCGTTCGAGACCGTCAAGACGCACAAGAAGCGCAGCATGGCTTTCCTCAGAAAGAAGTTCGGCGGCAGCAATCTCACATTGTTTTACGCACTCCTCATTGCCGGTCACAATGTCACAAACACGGTGGGCATTGTGTAATTTTGCTCGTTTCGGACAACAAAAAACAACATTTTTTCATTTTTCTTGTACCTCACTTTCTCACCTGAAACGTCTTTATAAGTGAAAAGAACGTAAAAGATGAGTTATAAGAGAGATATTCTGAGCATCATCGTGAGCAAGATTTGCGGCACAGCATCCGGCGAAGATGAGAAACAGCTGGACGAGTGGCGCAAGTCGAAAGACTGTCATGAAGATACCTACCGGCAGCTGATGGAGGCGGACAATCTGGAGCGCCGCTACCTCCAATATGCAGGCATCGACGGGAAACGTGCGTGGCACGAGTTCCGCGACAGGCATTTCCCGGAACGGAAACTGCGCCTGAGGCGCATCGCCGCGGCAGCTTCCGTAGTCCTTATCGTAGGTGCGGCGTTCACCCTGTATTTCAACAAGCCGACGAAAGCGCCGTCGCCGCAGATGCTGGCGAGCGAGTACAGGCAGATGGAACTGTCGAACCGCGAAGGCAAACAGCAGGCCGTGCTCTACATGCCCGACCGAAGCAAGATGAACATCAACAGCAAAGGGAAGTCGTGCGACATCCAGGCATGCGAGTTGGAGGACGGAGACTACCAGCTGACGACAGGAGCCGGCAACGAGTTCTGGGTGACCCTGGACGACGGCACGATAGTTCACCTCAACTACAACACCAAACTGAAATTCCCGGCACACTTCGCTTCCGATTCCAGAACAGTCTATCTGGAGGGCGAAGCCTATTTCAAGGTGGCGGAAGAGAAGGGCAGACCGTTTATGGTAGTGACTGCCGATGCCGTCGTGAAGGAATACGGCACGGAGTTCTCGGTGAACACCAACAAGGGCGAATGTACGGAGGTGGCGCTGACGAAAGGAAGAATCAGCATCATAAAGGACAGCAAGGAGTATCCCATCAGCGTGGGCGAAGTGGCGGAAGTCACCAAGACGCACATCAACATCGCCAAAACTGACTTGTCGCCCAACGTGTCGTGGAACAGCGGAGAGTTCGTATTCCGCAACTGCGACCTTGAACACCTGATGGAAGTACTTGAGCAATGGTACGGTCTGACGGTGAAGATAGAGTCCGACGACCTGCGCCACATGAAGTTCAGCGGAAACATCGACAAGTACGGAGAGGCGGATCACCTGCTCCATGCCATAGGAAAGGTAACGGGACTGGATATTGTCAAACATAATAAAGAGGTCACAATCAAGAAAAGTAACAGTTATGAAGATTAACAGGAAACACGCAATCCGCGTGCCGTGGAGGCTGGCGGTATTGCTAACAGCGATCGTTTTGTTCCAGACGTTCTTTGCGCAGACCGCACATGCGCAGAACATCGAGGACAAGCTGGTGACGGTTGACATCAGCCAGGGTACAGTCTACGACTTTTTCAACCAGATGAAGAAGCAGACAGGACTGGACTTCATCATGGCGGAAAACAACAGGATGGCTCTCCCGAAAATAACCGTCAAGGGAAAGAACATCACACTGCGCAAGGCTCTGGACACCGTGATGAAACAGATACATGCCAGTTATGACATCGAGAACGGCATCGTGACGGTGAGCAACATGGCCCGCAGCAGGAAACTGACGGGCGTGGTGACTGACGACTCCGGGGAAACCCTGCCCGGCGTACACGTTGTCGTGAAGAACGGAATGCAGACCGTCACCGACGACAACGGACGCTACACGGTGACAATACCCTCCGCCGCGTGCAGCCTGACATTCTCTTATGTGGGCATGGCGCACAAGACGATAACCGTGGGAAAGGGAGAGACGGCACTGAAACGCGACGTGATGCTCTCCAACGACAACCAGATAGACGAGGTGGTAGTGACCGGTCTTATGAACCGTGACGCCAAGACCTTCACCGGAAACGCGTCAGTCTACAAAGGCGACGAACTGAAGACGGTGGGTCACCAGAACATACTGAAGAGCCTGGCTCTGCTCGATCCATCGCTCTCACTGACGGAGAACGTCGACATGGGTTCCGATCCTAACACTATGCCGGAGGTGCGCCTGCGCGGCGAAAGTTCGTTCTCGGGATTCAAGAACATAGACAAGTCGGGACTGCAGAGCGATCCCAACCAGCCGCTGTTCATCCTTGACGGCTACGAAACGACAGTCGAGCGCATCGTAGACCTCGATATGAACCGCATAGAGTCCGTTACAATACTGAAGGATGCCGCCGCCGGCGCCATCTACGGAGCGCGCGCAGCCAACGGAGTGATTGTCGTGAAGACCAAACGCCCCAATGAGGGACAGCTGAAGGTGAGTTACAACATGGACCTCGACGTGACTCTGCCTGACCTGTCAAGCTATGATCTGCTCGACGCGAAGGAGAACATGCAACTGATCAACCGCCTCGGACTGTACCGCAACAATGACGGCACGCTCCGTCCGGAATACAACGAGATAGCGAAATGGGTGGCACAGGGCGTCAACACGGACTGGCTATCGCAGCCTCTGCGCAATACCCTGGCGATGAAACACTCGCTCAACCTGCAGGGAGGCGACACCCGCATGCGCTACGGAGTGGACCTCAACTACGCCACAAATCCCGGCGTGATGAAGGAGTCCAAGCGTGACAACTACGGAATAGGCGTGGATCTGTCATACAACCTCAATGACAAGCTCCTCTTCTCCAACTATCTGAACGTCTACCAGTCAAACTCCGCCGAATCGCCATACGGCAGTTTCAGCGACTACACCAAGATTAACTCGTTCTACCCCATACACGACAGCGACGGCAAACTGTACAAGTACTACTATTACACCGACGAGTACGGCGGACAGAGCAACCTGTGGGGCAACGTGAGCAATATGCCCGTCAACCCCCTCTACGAGGCAAGCGTGGGCAATTTCGACAAGACGAAATCGACGAATATCAACGAAAACTTCGCCTTCGACTGGCGTATCATCGAGACGCTGCGACTGAACGGACGTGTCAGCTACTCGAAGTCGCACTCGCAGAATGACGTCTTCGTGTCGCCGAACTCATCGACATACAAGGACTACGGCGACGGTATGTCGGACGTGACCACCGCAGACCAGATTCTCCGTGGCAAGTACACCTACACCGTGACGGAGCGCGAGTCGCTCGAAGGCAATGTCTTCCTGACATGGGCGCAGTCGTTTGACAAGCACTTCATCACCGCTTCTGCCGGTACATCACTGTCGGATTCCAAGAGCGTAGTCAACGGTTTCACCGCCCAAGGCTTCGGTGACGGCGACTCTCCATCACCCTCCTATGCACAGGGATACGAGAAAGGAGGCGTGCCAAACAGCGTGGAGGGTCATGCGAGACTGGCAAGTTTCTTCGCCTCAGCCAACTATGCGTGGAACGACCGCTACCTCTTTGACTTCTCCTACCGTCTTGACGGTTCGTCGGAATTCGGCACAAAGGAGAAGACGGCACCGTTCTTCAGTACCGGTATCGGCTGGAACATGCACAACGAGGAGTTCATCAAGAAACTGGGATTTGTCAACATGCTCAAGCTGAGAGCCACTTACGGCGAGGTCGGTTCGGTCAACTTCTCGCCCTACCAGGCCAAGGATATCTACAACTTCACCACAAGCGACCGCTACGACGGCAACATCGGCGTGACGCTGGCAGGTCTCGGCAACGAACATCTGCGCTGGCAGACGACGAAATCAACAGACTTGGGCATCAACATCGGACTGTTCGGGCTGGTTGACATCTCGGCAGACTACTACCGGAAGACGACGGAAGACATGGTGCTGCCGGTGACTACACCTCCATCGGTGGGCTTCAGCAGCTTCACTGACAACCTGGGAAGAATGAGAAACCAAGGCTACGAACTGGCTCTGCGCGCCTATGTCGTGAGAAAGCCGCAGCTCAATGTGTCGCTCTTCGCCAACGCGAGCCACAACGAGAACAAGATTCTCTCCATCTCATCCTACCTGGAGTCATACAACAAATCGATTGACTCGTCGGACGGAATGACGGAGGCGGAGTACAAGCAGGCTTCACACAAGTTCCTGACCAAGTATGAAGAGGGACAGTCATCGACGGCCATATACGCCGTGCGCTCCCTCGGCATCGACCCGATGACCGGCGAGGAGCTGTTCCTCACACGCGAGGGGAAGCCCACAACAACATGGAGCGCAAGCGACAAGGTGGTGGTAGGCGACACGGAACCGACCGTCAGGGGCACTTTCGGAGCCAATGTCGGCTGGAAAGGACTGTACCTCAACGTCACGTTCTCCTACCAATGGGGCGGCCAAGCCTACAACCAGACACTGGTAGACAAGGTGGAGAACTCCAACAAATACCAGAACGTGGACAAGAGAGTGCTCACCGAGACATGGCAGAAACCGGGCGACGTGGTGAGCTACAAGGCAAATGTCACCGACCGTCTGACACAGTCCTACACCTACGCAAGTTCGCGTTTCGTACAGGATCTGAACGTTCTGCAGCTCTCGTCACTGTCCTTGCAGTACGAACTGCCGAAGAACTGGATTCAGCCGCTCCACATGGAGAGCGTCCGACTGTCGTTCAACACCTCCGACCTGATGTATCTCTCGACAGTCAAGCGCGAACGCGGTACATCCTATCCTTACGCCAGAGCATTCACATTAGGACTTCGTGCAAACTTCTAAAACGCAATTAAAATGAAAATCAAGATATTCATATTGTCAGCAATAGCCTGTGCCGCCATGTCTTCATGCGGTGACTGGCTTGACGTGCAGCCCTCTTCGCAGAAAGACAGGGAAGACCTGGTGAAGACGGCAGACGGATATAAGCAGATGCTGTACGGCACATACATCAACCTTGTCAGCACCGACCTGTACGGCCACAACCTCACCTACGGCCTGCTGGAGGGCATAGCCCGCAACTACTGCAAGAACCCCGTGACGAACTACAACTACAAGGACACGTCGGTGAGGGGCACCATTGACGCCATCTGGAGCAAGATGTACAACAACATAGCCAATGTGAACAGCCTGCTGAAGGACATCGAAGACCATGCGGACGCATTCTCCAAGGGTGAGATGGAACTGATAGAAGGCGAGGCTTACGCCATGCGCGCATACATGCATTTCGACCTGATGCGAATGTTCGCACCTTCCTACTCGCTCGACAATAGCGCCATTGCCATTCCATACGTCGAGACCTACGAGAGGGTGAGATATCCCCACATATCCGAGAAGGAAGTGGTGGCAAAGGTGCTGGCAGACCTCGACAAGGCGGAGACACTGCTGGTAAAGGCAGGCGACCCGCTCATCTCCGGCCCGCAGAGCATCACCTATTCGGGCAAGGGAGACCTGACCGCCAACCGCCAGTACAGGTTCAACTACTGGGCAATACAGGCTCTGCGTGCACGAATATACATGTACACGGGTGACGAGGACAAGTCTCTGGAATATGCCGACAAGGTCATAGAGGAAGGTCCGTTCTCATGGGTGAGCGAGTCGGACATATCTTCCGGCGGCGACAAGATATTCCTCACGGAGATGATATGCGGACTTGACGTCCCCAATCTGCCGAATTACTACGAGTCATACTTCAAGTCAGAGAGCTACTCACTGTCCGACGGATGGGGCAACTACGGACTTAACGTCTTCGAAGACGCCAACGACTACCGTTATCTCTACCTTGTCACGAACAACAAGGCAGGCAACAAGGTGATTTCAAGCAAGTACAACCAGACGACAAGTTCGAGCGGCGTGGTGAAGAAACAGACCATTCCGCTGATACGGTTGGGCGAGATGTACCTCATAGCAGCCGAGTGCAACAAGGTGAAGAACCCCGCAAAGTCGGTGGCACTCCTGCGTGAACTGAAACTGCACCGCGGCTATCTGTCGGACGACAAAGGCATCGCAGACAACGCCACAGCCGACGAATTGCAGGACTACATAGCAAAAGAGATGCGCAAGGAGACCTATGCCGAGGGTCAGATGTGGTTCTACTACAAGCGCAAGGACTCGCCTACCACTCCCGACTTCAACCCGTGGTGGGCAGGAGCGACGACCTCAATGACCACGGAATACTACACATTCCCGCTGCCTGAGGACGAAAAAGAATACGGCAACATACCATCTTCAAAATGACACTTATGAAAAAGATATTAGCAATATGTGTGTCCGCGGCCATGCTGACGGCTTGTTCCACGGACGAGATAGACGTCTTTGACAGCCACAACTACCTGTCATTCTCTTCGCAGTCGCTGTCCTACACGTTCGCTTTCGACGGTGACGAGACACAGTCTGCCGACTTCGACATCCCCATGACCTATGCCGGACGCTACAACGACAAGGACGTGACATTCTCGGTCGTAGCCGTCCCGGAGAAGAGTACAGCCGTGGAGGGTACACACTACAAGATGTCTGACGCAAAGGACATGGTGATCAAGGCGAACACCAACAAAGGAAACCTCACGCTGAAACTGTTCCGTACGGAGGACATGAAGACCGGCAACGACACTCTGGTGCTGGCGGTGAAGGCTAACGATCACTTCCTGCCCGGACCGGTAGACACAATGAAGGTGGTCATCACCGACCGTATCATCAAACCGGACTGGTGGACATACACTGTCTATGACCGCTATCTGGGCTCATACACGGAGCTGAAACTGAAGCTCTTCCTCGAGTTCATGGGCGTGAAGGACGGTTCTGACCCCTTTGACACCGACGAATACGTGCAGTGGCTGGACTATGGCACAGGCAACTACATCTACAAGTCGTTCAAGGACTGGGAGGTCAAGCCGAAGGTAATGGAGTTCAGACAGTGGCTGCTTGTAGACATGGGCAACCCTACGGATACCGACGGCAAACCCGTGGCAGAGACTTTAGGCAATTTCTAAACGGAAGGAGAAACAGATATGAAGAAGATAAATATAATGTTAATGGCATTGACGGCGGTGTCATTCATGTCATGCCTGAGCGATGAAGGCAACTATGACTACAAGGAACTCGGCACTGTGGACATCACGGGGCTGGATGACACCTACCGTTTCATACTGCAGGAGGCAGTAAGCCTGCAACCTCAGGTAAAGACAAACATAGACGAGAGCCGGCTGACATACTGCTGGCGTGTGGGGGCAGACACCCTGGCGAAGACAAAGGACTTGGCGTACACTTTCGTGAAAGTGCCTACAAGCAACGACCCTCTGACATTCGAGGTCTACGACAAGACCACTGACGTGCGCTACGCCAAGACGATGAGCATGAGCGTAGTGTCGCCTTTCTACACCGGATGGCTCATTCTGGCCAACGAAAACGGCAAAAGTGTGCTCGACTTCCAGTCCTATGAGGCAGACAACAGTTTCTATCACGACCTGTACAAGGAGGTGAACGGCACTGACATGCAGGGCACACCGGTGGCAGTGAAGCAGCTGAACTACCAGGATGGATTTACCGGAAGCTATGCCGACAGGGTGGTCGTGGTGAACAAGAACGGCACTTCGCCCGACCTCGACGGCACCTCGCTGCTCGAATACGCCACATTCGAGAGCCAGTTCAAGACCGACAAGACGCCCTCAATCGGCAACATCACGGCGGAATACTACAACTCCGACAAGGTGGTGTGTGTGGTGACCGAGGACGGAAAGGTCTACGGCAAGACACCGGGAGGCATGGGTACACCCGAAGACGGATATTTCCAGTACCCCTACCGCGAGGATTCCAACGGCTACAAGCTGGCTCCGTTCCTCGTGCGTGCAGGCTACACACAGTATTACTTCGGTTTTGACACCAAGAACAACAGGTTCGTGTATTTCACGTCATCCTACCTCTCTTCCACAGTATCGACACCGACTTGGGACAGAACGTCATCCATTCAGGGCGTTGACGTGGACAACATAGAGGGCACACCGGTGTGGATGGGTTCGTTCCTGTACAACGACAAAATCTACACAGTGATGAAACGAGGCGACGGACACTGGCTGTATTGCTTCAGCGTTTCGTGGGACGGGACAAGCACAATGACTGCTTGCGCCAAACTGCCTGACGGACTTGTCACCGACGGAAGCCTGTTCCAAGTGCACCCGACATCGCCGTACCTGTTTATTACAAGCGGCAACAAGCTCATGGCAATCAACCTCGAAAACCTCGGGGACATGGACAGCGCTGTCAACGACATAGCGTCTTACAACGGCGAAATCACCGCCATACACTACGCTTACGACAACAACAAGAGCATCAACGAACTTGCCATTGCCATACAGCAGACATCCGGCACTGCATCGGTGCTGCTCATCGACCCGCAACTCACTGCTCACGGCCAGATACTCAAGCAGTATGACAACATACCGGGACGTGTGGTAAGCCTTTACAGAAAAGCAATGTAAAAGAGAAAGACGATGAAAAAGCATCTTATGACACTGGTTCTTCCGCTCGTTTCGGTCTTTGCCGCATATGCTGACGGAGGATACAAGATTACGGGAGATGTCACCGATGTGCCCGACGGCACAATACTCTACCTGGAACTGGTGGGGTCTCCATCGCAGAAGATAGACAGCGTGAAGATAGAGAAAGGGCATTTCGAGTTCACCGGTTCAGGCATGGACAAGGCGAAATGGGCGCTGGTCTCCATAAAAGGACAGTTCTTGGCGATGTGCGACTTCTATCTGGAAAACGGCAACATCACGATAAAGGGCAGCCGTTACAACACTACGGCGACCGGAACGGAGACTAACAGACAGAACAACATCTACAACACGGACATCAACCCCATGTTCGGCGACATCTACAACGTCAACGTGGCGTTGTCAATGGCAACGGCTCCCGAGGCCAAGGACAGCCTGAAAACGAAAAAACAGGCACTTGAGGAGGAACTGTTGGGAAAGGAAGTGGCGTTCGTACAGCAGTATCCGGCTTCTCCGGTGTCACTCCGCATCGTGGAGTATATCTGCCGCAATGCCAAGTCTGAGGACATCCTGCGCTACGTGTCCTACCTTTCGGAAGACCAACAGGCTACGGAGACAGTCACGAAACTGAAGGACTACGCACACAGGCAGAAACTGACAGAAGCGGGAACTGTCGCCCCTGACTTCACTCTGACAGACGCGAAGGGCGGTAAAGTGTCCCTTGCCGACTACCGCGGCAAATACCTGCTCGTAGACTTCTGGGCATCATGGTGCGGCCCTTGCCGTGCCAGTTTCCCTGCGGTAAAGGAGCTTTACGCCAAGTACAACGGCGAAAAGTTCGACATTCTCGGTCTTTCCCTCGACAAGAAAGAGCCTGCCTGGCGCAAGGCCATGGAGGAAGAGAAATGTCCGTGGACGCAAGTCGTTGACCTCGACGGCACGGTGGCAAACAAATACGCCGTGTCCACGATACCGCTAATGGTGCTTATCGCCCCCGATGGCACTATCTGCGGCAAGTTTGACAAGGCGACAATAGCAGACAAGCTGGCGGAACTATTCCCCGGCAAATGATGTCTCTACACGACCAATACGTTACCTAAGTCTCCCGCCCCTTCTTTGTGACGGCAAACTGTAGCAGCCGGCACATCAGAAAAGTGCGGAAATCCGCAAAAATCTTTC
>CAVHUR010000009.1:0-65955 GCA_963639575.1 uncultured Spirochaetota bacterium | reverse complement strand
GTATATATCATATCGGCGTGGGCTCTAACGTTGTCTGTTCAACAGGATAAGGCAATGCGAAGGCCTCAGTTCGTGGGATAGGCAACAGGCAGTTCCCACGCTCTTTTTGTCTGTAATAAAATAAATGTTTCATTTCCGACTCTGGGGACAGTTGGACAAAAAGGATTGGGAAATGAAGACAGACGAGGACCTGATTAAAAAGAAATTCCGAACACTCATCAAGAGAGATTCCGTTCACTTTTTCAAGAAAGGAGAAAAAGTGAGCAACGTAAAGTGCAAAAAGATTATCCTGATTGACTTGAAAATTATTGATGAAATTGACAATCGGACACGATTTCGGGTGTCGGGGCGGGGCGACTTCTTCGAAAGTTTTGGTAATTTCGGAAAAGAGACCAGCATGAATTTTGAGACAACCATACTTGTACATGGCGATGACATCCTGAACGAAGCTGAGATGAGAGTAGATGTAAGTTTAACATAAAACAACAGACCATGATTATTAAACGTTTTATTTTCTTGATGATGATTTTGTTGACCACAAGTGCAAAATCATTTTCTAATATTAAAGTCATTATCGACGGCATTAATTATGAGATTGACACCAGTAATTCTTACGCAAAAGTAACATCTTCTAATGATGGATATTCAGGTGACATTGTCATTCCCGAATTGGTAACCTATAATGGCAAAAAGTATATTGTGAAATACTTGGATGGTTACCCCTTTAAAAATTGCCCGGATTTGAAGTCCTTGACTTTGCCTTCGACCATAGTATATTTTCGACCTTATCACATTGAGGGCAGTAATTCGTTGGAAAGAATTAACATCTCCACGCCTGTAGATTGGGAAAATTGGAATTTCAAGAATCTGCCGAGACGCTGTCTCATTTATCTTGACGGAGAACCCTTAGGCGGAGACGTTACCTTTAATTCGAATATAGGTGCGGATTGTTTTAATGGCTACAACCATTTTACAAGTTTGACCGTTGAGAGCGGATGTTCGGAAATTGGCACTAATGCTTTTACCGGCTGCACGAATTTGAAAAGCGTGTCGATTAACACATATTGCGAAATAAGTTACAGTTCGTTTCCCGAACTGGATTATCTTCATATTGGGAAAAACGGTATAAAGCCTTACGGATCTGCCGTTCTCGCCGTATCCACCCCATATAGCGTCAAATTCCTCTATTGTGAAGGACCGGGTGCGGATTACGATTATAGTTCTAGCTCCAGGTATTCTGCATTCATCTGTGACACGGTTGTGTCCAAAGGCTATTTTGAGAACAATACATATTTTCGGAATACCACCAGTGGAAACTCATTCGATCACTTAAAGGTCGGTGTATTCACACCGGAAGAAAAGAATTTTCAACGGAGTAGAGGAAAAGGCAAAATGATATACTTGTGTGACACGCTAAATATGAAAAACTACTATGGCGAATGTCTCATAAATTACTGTTTTTGGAACAAAGACTCTCTACGAATACCAACTTGGTGGAAGTGGAATGAGTCGTATGTCGACTCTCTGAAATCCGCAAAAAACGTAATAGATTTCATGTCGTTCCCCTCAGTGAACAATTTCACATATTCAGGCAGGTCGCCACTCGAAACGATTGCATTTGTGAACAATACTGATGCAATAGAGATTAAAATGGACTCTACGAAATGTGGCGTGAACGTAGGTACATATTCCGGCATACCATTTGTAGCTTCGCTCAAGGACTGGTCGTGTGACTTGACTTGGCCGTACGACTACACCATCGAAAAGGCCCCACTTAGCATTATGGGCAACACCATTACCAGAGAGTATGGACAACCCAACCCCGAACTCTCATGCACATACATAGGATTTGTCAATGGGGAAACCCAAGACGTTCTGAACACACAGGTACAGTTGATAACCACTGCAACAGAAGAGTCACCTGTCGGCGCATACCCGGTAATTCCTTCAAACGCCACAAGTTATAACTACGACATCACCTTCGAAAGAGGAATACTAAACATTGTTCCGGCTTCCCAGTCTATCACTTGGGAACAGGAACTTGCAGAGGCCAAGGTCGGTGACATTATAGAACTTTCCGCAACGAGTTCTTCTGGCCTAAAGGTGTCCTTTTCTTCGAGCAATACCGCGGTGGTTGACATCTATTCTTCAAACGGCAAGTGGTATGCTGAGTGTATGGCCGCAGGAAACGCACGCATCACCGCGGCACAATCAGGCAGCAATAATTACAATGCCGCAGACAACATCGTAAAACGAGTTGCCGTAACCAACATAGATACGTCCATTGGTAATGTGGACGCAGGTCTGAACACAAAGCATCCGATTTATGACTTAGAAGGCAGAAAGCACAACGCTCTGAAGCATGGTGTAAATATCGTAAACGGAAAGAAAGTGCTGATCAAATAACGCTGACGACTTTTATATTGAGCAGGTGCCCATCCTGAACACCCGAAGAGGAGTGTCTGCTCAATATCGTTTATGTAAAGACATATAGGTAAAACTTTTACAACGATAACTTATGGCCAAACCTTCATCACTCCATCACTATACAAGCACGAACACGCTTGTGACCTTGTTTAATGGTATAGGCAAAAGCAAAGATGACGAACAAGACAACCGCCTTTATTTTACTTTTCATGCCACCAATGCTTACCAAATGAATGATAAGATTGAAGGCACAATGTTGCTCAATAAGTTCTTTACTGAGTCTAAAATAAAGACGAAATATCATAAACTATATGCTCAGATGGAAAGGGACGAAGGGGAAATGTACATCATATCCCTTTGCAAATCTAATGCAAAGACTAAGGATGCAGGATATATTCCAATGTGGAGCATGTATGGCAACAAAGGAAATGGAGCAATCCTTGTTTTTGATTTCAAAAAATTGGAAGAATATGTATCCCAACATCAAAATATGTCTCTCAAGGAATGCCAATACATAAAATCTCAGGAACTTGAAACACTTATACAAAGGAAGAATCAAGAGATGAGAGAGGCTGAAAATACCAAGAAAAAGGATTTATTGTCCTCCCTTAGAATTGAGGCATTCGAATTGAAGGATTGGCATTGGACATATGAGAACGAGTGGCGTATTCTCGTGAAAAGCAACGATTCAAAATTAAAGACCAACAATGGTAAGGCTATATCATATACGGAGGTGCAAATCCCCGTGAATTGCTTAAGTGCCATCATTATTGGCCCTCTTGTGGAATTTGACATAATAGAGAGACTTCTCAACAAAAAGATTTCCGAGCTTCATAAATTGGACAACAATATAAAGATAGGGATTAAGCCTTCGAAATTACAAATCAGATAAGTTTTTGAACCTTACCTAACTTCTTTGTCACAGAAGAGATACTTCTGGCAATGTAAACTTTCAAAAATATAGACTTGCTTATGCCTGGGGGGATTTTGAAAACCTTGTGGAATATGATGTAACTAAGGCGGACATCAACATCGTGAAGTACAGCGACGGAAGCGTGAGAAAAGTTCTCGTCAAATAAGACAACAGGACTAAGCATTCTCTGTAGAACGACAAAGGGACACGAGAATGACATAATGAGCCTCGAAAATCGGACAAAGACTTCCGGGGTTCATCGTTATGTCAGAAAGAGAAAGAAACCTGATTATACTGACCGTTGGAAATAATCATTTTTTTTGCAATCATTACAAGTGAATCCTTCGGAAATGTATTTTGCCACTTGCCATATCGTGGATTATTTGTAACTTTGCACCAGTTATTCGCAACAACTCTATCAACAATGGAACCCCTCAAACATGAATGTGGCATAGCGATGATTCGCTTGCTCAAACCGCTTGAGTACTATGAGCGGAAGTATGGCACGAACAAATATGCACTCAACAAACTCTATCTCATGATGGAGAAGCAGCATAACCGCGGACAAGAAGGCGCTGGAGTGGCATGTGTAAGCATGAACAAAGCTCCCGGCAACGAGTATATGTACCGCGAGAAAGCAGAGGGACGCGACGCCATAAGCACTGTCTTCAGTTCCATTGCCAAGCGAATGAACAGTTCAAACGACGATGACCCCGACGGCAAGAACAGTTTTCTCGGGGAACTTTACATGGGACATTTGCGTTATTCCACCACCGGAAAAGGCGGTCTCGCCTATGTCCATCCCTTCCTGAGGCGCAACAACTGGCGCGCCAAGAACCTTTGTCTCTGCGGAAACTTCAACATGACCAACATCAATGAAGTGTTCCAGACGCTCACAGAGCAAGGGCAATGTCCCAGAATATACAGTGACAGCTACATCATGCTGGAACTCATGGGACACCGTCTCGACAGGGAAGTCGAGCGCAACTACGTCGCAGCGAAAGAGTTGGGACTGACCGGAACGGATATAACCTCATATATCGACACCCACGTTGACGTTTCCCGAGTATTGGAAACCAGCATGCCGCATTTTGACGGAGGTTATGTCGTCTGCGGAATCACCGGCAGCGGCGAACTGTTCTCCATGCGTGACCCTTGGGGAATACGTCCTGCTTTTTATTATGCAGACGACGAAATTGTCGCCATAGCAAGCGAACGCCCAGTCCTGCAGACCACTTTCGACCTACAGGTCGACGACATCAGAGAGATAACACCTGGTCAGGCTGTCATCGTCTCCCAGGATGGCAAGATGTCGCTGAAGCAGATAATTCCGCAAAAGCAGTTCTCCGCATGTTCTTTTGAGCGCATCTATTTCAGCAGAGGCAACGATATCGACATCCACCAGGAGAGAAAACGTCTTGGAAAACAACTGTGCGGACAGATAATGAAGTCCATTGACAACGATGTCGAACACACGGTTTTCACATACATCCCCAACACTGCTGAAATCGCCTACTACGGAATGGTCGAGGGCATCAGGGAAATATTCCCCAATGTCAGAACCGAAAAGGTTGTCTGGAAGGACATCAAACTGCGCACGTTCATCACCGAAGGCAACTCCAGAAATGACCTTGCCGCCCACGTCTATGACATAACCGCCGGTTCACTCACCCCTTACGAAGACAACCTCGTCGTGATTGACGACAGCATAGTGCGCGGCACCACACTCCGCGAAAGCATAATAAGAATTCTGAACAGGCTCCATCCCAAAAAGATTGTCATCGTTAGTTCCGCCCCGCAAATACGCTACCCGGACTTCTACGGCATTGACATGCCCAAGATAAGCGACTTTATCGCATTCCAAGCATGCATCGCCCTCATAAAGGAAAGAGGTATGGAACAGTTGCTGCACGACACTTACGAGGCATGCAAGAGAGAACTTCCGAAATCCGACGAAGACATACAAAATCCCGTCAGAAACATCTATGAACCATTCACGCCGGATGAACTCAATGCAAAAATGGCGGAAATCTTACGTCCGGAAGAGGTAACCGCCCCCATAGAGATTGTATTCCAAAGTTTGGAAGGACTGCACAAAGCCATACCAAACCATCCTGGCGACTGGTATTTCTCCGGACGCTTCCCCACTCCAGGAGGTGTCAGATTAGTAAATCAGAGTTTTATAAATTTCATGGAATCCGCTTACAAAAACGGCAAAAATCCAAAACAATAGGCATCGTACGGTCTGTATGCCGTAAGATTTTATACGTCAATGACCACAAGATGACTGTTAATATTTTATAAAAATACATCTTTACTGTAGACGAGAAATGTCTACATCGCATAAAAACAGTAACTTTGCACCAGTTTTTGCAACTACGGGGAAGGCTTAGAGCCCCGGGGATTGTGCCATAACGGGCGAATCTGACTAACAATAGCCCATGGCCGCACGTGTTAATAGCTGTATTTTTGGCCGAATGCAGTGGTTAGTGAATCGTCATCCGAAGATATGGTGTCTCTCCACCGCAAACCTTGTATCCAAGACGAAAGGTGATGATAGGCACCAATAGAAATGATTAAGTTTTTTAGTAGCACAGGAGGCAAGTCGCAAGACCGACTCCGAAAATGAAAATTTTAAGATGAACACTTTAAGTTACAAAACGATTTCCGTCAACAAGGAAACCGCTCAGAAAGAGTGGGTAGTGGTTGACGCAACCGATCAGGTAATAGGACGCCTTGCTTCAAAGGTGGCAAAACTGATCCGCGGAAAGTACAAACCAACTTTCACTCCTCATGTTGACTGCGGTGACAACGTGATAATCATCAACGCAAAGAAGGCCGTGTTCACTGGCAAAAAGGAGACCGACAAAGTTTACACTCGCTACACCGGCTATCCGGGTGGACAGCGTTTCACTTCTCCGGCACAGCTTCGCACACGCGAGGACGGCATGGACAAGATTCTCCGTCATGCAGTAAAGGGTATGCTTCCGAAGGGAAAGCTCGGCAGACAGTTGCTCGGCAACCTTTACATTTATAACGGCACAGAGCACAATCAGGAGGCTCAGAAGCCAAAGGCAATTGATATTAACCAGTACAAATAACCTTAGTCAAGATGGAATTAATCAATGCAATAGGTCGCCGCAAGAGCTCTGTAGCTCGTGTATACCTTTCAGAAGGTAGCGGCAAGATCACTATAAACAAGGTAGATCTCACCAAATATTTCCCATCAGCAATCCTTCAGTATGTCGTAAAGCAGCCTCTGCAGACTCTCGGAGTTGAAGGTCAGTACGACATCAAGGCCAATCTTGACGGAGGTGGCTTCACCGGACAGAGCCAGGCTCTGCGCATGGCTATCGCAAGAGCTCTTGTAAAGGTCAACGCAGAAGACAAGAAGACACTCAAGGCTCAGGGTTTCCTCACACGCGATTCTCGTGCTGTTGAGCGTAAGAAGCCAGGTCAGCCAAAGGCACGTCGTCGTTTCCAGTTCTCAAAGCGTTAATACCGCTTTTCCTTTATCGGCACATTCTCTTTGTGGAGATATGGGAAATACGACACCAGAGACTTGCAGTTTAGCATCTAAACCGGAGAGACCCCTATGGCTACTCGCCGGCTGATTCTAAGCAAAGCCGGAATCTGACGGTTTCGGCGGAAAAGAATTAAAAAAGAAAGTAAACAAAACAAAAGAAGAAATTATGTCAAGAACAAACTTTGACCAGTTACTCCAGGCAGGTGCGCACTTCGGTCACCTCAGCCGCAAATGGAATCCGGCTATGGCTCCGTATATCTTCATGGAGCGCAATGGCATTCATATCATCGACCTCAACAAGACCGTAGCTAAGGTTGACGAGGCTGCCGAGGCTCTGAAGCAGATAGCAAAGTCAGGCAAGAAGATATTGTTTGTTGCCACAAAGAAGCAAGCTAAAGACATCGTAGCAGAGAAGGCAGCAAGCGTAAACATGCCATACGTTAACGAGCGTTGGGCTGGTGGTACTCTCACCAACTTCCCTACAATACGCAAGGCAGTGAAGAAGATGGCAAACATCGACAAGCTCATGAGCGACGGAACATTCTCCAACCTCAACAAGCGCGAGCTTCTTCAGATTACACGTCAGCGTGCAAAGCTCGAGAAGAACCTCGGTTCTATCGCTGACCTCACCCGTCTCCCTTCTGCAGTGTTCGTAGTTGACGTAACAAAAGAGCACATTGCGGTAAAAGAGGCAAAGCGTCTCGGCATACCTGTGTTCGGTATCGTTGACACCAACTCCAATCCTCGCAACATCGATTTCGTAATTCCTGCAAACGATGACGCAAAGGACTCGGTTGACGTGATACTCACTGCTTGCTGCCAGGCTATAGCAGAAGGTCTTGAGGAGCGCAAGGTTGAGAAGGCTGACGAGAAAGCCGCTGCAGAGCAGGCTGAGGAAGTTGCCGACGCAAAACCGAAGCGTACACGCCGTGCAAGAAAAGAAGACAACAGCGCACAGGCTGAGACAGAGGCTCCTGCACAGGCTGAAACAACCACCGAGGAGTAATTTCAATAAAAATCGAGCGGCGGAGAATCCTTTTTCCGCCGCCCTGTTATAAACATTCAAAACCCAAGAATACTATTATGGCTGTTACAATGGAAGACATCAAGAAACTGCGTGCCATGACTGGTGCAGGTCTCGCTGATGTCAAGAAGGCTCTCACTGAAGCTGAGGGCGATATGGATAAGGCAAAGGATATACTCCGCGAGCGTGGTCTTGCAATAGCTGCAAAGCGTTCTGACCGCGAGACTTCCAACGGTTGCGTTCTCGTGAAGAAGGTTGACGGATTTGCCGCTATGGTTGCCGTAAAGTGCGAAACCGACTTCGTTGCAGCAGGCAAGGATTTCATCGCACTGGTTCAGGAGATCCTCGATGCAGCAGTTGCAAACAAGTGCAAGAGCCTCGATGAGGTAAAGGCACTGAAGCTTGCCAACGGCGACGATGCAGCTACTGCTGTTCAGCACCGTTCTGGTATCACCGGTGAAAAGATGGAACTTGATGGCTACAACTTCATCGAGGGTGACAATGTGGAGATCTACAACCACATGAACAAGAACATCCTCTGCACCATGGTACAGACTAACAAACCTGCACAAGAGCAGGGTCACGCCGTTGCAATGCAGGTTGCAGCTATGAAACCTATCGCTCTGAATCAGGAAGCCGTTCCTCAGAGCGTGATAGACGAGGAAATCAAGGTCGCTGTAGAGAAGACCAAGCAGGAGCAGGTACAGAAAGCTGTGGAGAACGCACTTAAGAAAGCCGGCATCAATCCTGCTCACGTAGACTCTGAAGAGCACATGGAGTCCAACATGGGTAAAGGTTGGATCACTGCAGAAGACGTTGCCAAGGCAAAGGAGATCATCGCTACTGTTTCCGCAGAGAAGGCAGCCAACCTGCCACAGCAGATGATTGACAACATCGCAAAGGGTCGTCTCAACAAGTTCTTCAAGGAGTCTTGTCTGTTGAACCAGGAGTTCATCCAGGACAGCAAGATGAGCGTGACAGACTACCTGAAGTCTGCTGACAAGGATTTGACAGTGACTGACTTCAAGCGTTTCTCGCTCGTAGCCGACTAAAAAGTCCACTTTTCGGATATGAAAACATAAGGCGCATCAGACTGTTGATGCGCCTTTTTTCGTCAAAAACACTTTTTTAACATTATCTGATATGAAGATCTTTGCTGTAGGCATGAACTACCTGCGCCATACGGAAGAACTGGGCGGTAAGGCTTACCGCCCTTCCGAACCGGTAATATTTCTCAAGGCGGACTCCGCACTCTTGAAAGACAGAAAGCCGTTTTTCATTCCTGACTTCATGGGAAGAATCGATTACGAGGCGGAAATGGTGGTACGCATCTGCCGGTTGGGCAAAGGCATACCGCAGAGATTTGCCCACAGATATTATGATGCAGTGACTCTCGGCATCGACTTTACCGCACGCGACATGCAGGACAAAGCCCGCAAGGAGGGACTTCCTTGGGACATCTGCAAGGGATTTGACGGCAGTGCAGCCATAGGTGAATGGATTGAAAAAGACAGGTTCCTCTCTCTGGATGCTCTTGGCTTTCATCTCGACATCAACGGCAAAACCGTTCAGACCGGCAATACCGCCGACATGCTTTTCAAAGTCGACGAGATTGTCAGTTACCTCAGCCGTTTCTACACGCTGAAAACTGGCGACATCATCTACACTGGTACTCCCGAAGGCACAGGTCCAGTACACATTGACGACCATTTGGAGGGTTACATAGAGGACAGGAAAGTACTCGAGTTCAACTGCAAATAGAACTTTCCCATACAAAGGCAACCCACCCACAGTTTTGTTTCCAAGGGGGCAAAAGCAAAAAGGGAATGCACTCTGTACCGTCAAGGTACAATAAAAGCGCCGGTCTTGCGTTATTATTCATAATGAGGAAAGCCGTTGCCTTCATACTGTTGCTCATTTCCGCCACAATCATGGCACATGAGCATTTTGTCTATCTGACCACCGATGATGTGCAGATAGACTCTGTCATTCCGCACATCGGCTACAGCGTCAATCTTCCGGATAACTATCAGGACTCCGTCTACACCGTTTCGCTTGTTTATCCGGAGTACATCGACATGGCTCCGTCTGACATTAAGAAATACAAGAGGTTGTCAGATGCAGAACCTCCCTCATTCCCCACTCCACAGACATCAGTCGTCTTCGACCGCAAGACACCCGTCTTGCGAACCACCATAATGCCTGTCGCATACATCGACGGCAAATACAAGTGGCTTGTAAGTTTCATGTTGAGGATCGAATCCACACCTGTCGGCAAGACAAAGACCAAGGCGGTACGCAAGGCGTCAGGTACTGCCACTTATGCAGATCACTCCATTCTCTCTACCGGGAAGTGGGCTAAGATCCGGGTTAACGACACTGGCGTCTTTGAACTCACTGATGCCGTGATACGCAAAGCCGGTTTTACGGACATCAACAAAGTGAAAATCTACGGTTACGGAGGCAACCTGCAACCGGAAAAAATCACCAGGCAGTATCTCGCGGACACCGACGACCTGAAAGAAGTGGAACAGTGCATCGTCAACGGCAAGCATCTTTTCTACGGCAAGGGACCTGTCTCATGGTCCTCCAAGACTACCATCACCCGCACAAGAAATCCATATTCGGACTATGGTTACTATTTCATCACCGAGTCTGACGCCCCTGCCCTGACAGTCGATTCCACCACCTTTGTCAACAGCTTCTACCACTCCAACGAAGACTACCACTCTCTTTACGAGAACGACGGTTTTGCATGGTACTTTGGAGGACGCAACCTCGTTGACAGCAAGGCCATTCAGGAGGGAGAGACTTCCACCTTTGTCCTTAAGAACACTACCGGCAGCCGTAACGGGCGAATGTACATCAATGTCACGGCAGGCTCCGCCACCACCGTGTCCATTGCCGTCAACGACTCTCTGATAGGCACTCTCTCCATGAGCGTAGGCACTTACGACAAGGGCACTTATGCATCAAAAATCCTCACGACCAGTTCTTTGGAAGAGGAGAACCGCATATCGGTGACGGTCACGAAAGGCGGTCCGGCACGCCTCGACTACATAAGCGTCGCCTACGAACAACCACGCGAGAACTACGACTTGAGTGTGCAGCACCCCTCTGCGGAATATGTACACAACATAACAAACCAGGATCATCATGCCGACGACTTTGCCGACATGGTGATAATAATACCCACATCGCAGAAACTTCTCTCGCAGGCGGAACGCCTCAAGGCTTTTCATGCCGAGCATGACGGCATGAGGGTAAACATCGTTCCGGCGGATGAACTCTACAACGAGTTCTCCAGCGGCACGCCAGACGCCAATGCCTATCGCCGGTATCTGAAGATGCTCTACGACAGAGCCGAGAATGAACACGACATGCCCAAGTATCTGCTGTTGATGGGTGACTGTGTGTGGGACAACCGCATGCTCACCACAACAACCAGAAGTCTCAATCCCGACAACTACCTGCTGTGCTTTGAGAGCGAAAACTCCTACAACGAGATAAGCTGCTACGTCGACGACGGCTGGTTCTGCCTGCTCGATGAGGGAGAGGGAGAAGATCCCCAAAGCTCCGATTTGCTCGATATGGCAGTGGGCAGGTTTCCCGTCACCAGAGAGAGTGAGGCGAAAATCATGGTCGACAAGACCATTGCCTATGTCAACAACGAGAATGCAGGGGCATGGCAGAACACCATCATGTTTCTCGGAGACGACGGAAACAACAACCTTCACATGGACGACGTGAACGACGCTGCCAACGAGGTGACTGCCAATCACCCTGGTTTTTATACGAAAAAGGTGATGTGGGACAGCTATGAACGTGTGACATTGTCTAACGGAAACTCCTATCCCGAGGTGACAAAACTGGTAAAGGCGCAACAGCAAGCCGGAGCATTGGTTATCGACTATGCCGGTCATGGTTCGGAGTCGCAGATTTCCCATGAGCGTGTTCTCGGCATCAGTGACTTCGCCAAATTCTCCAACAAGAACCTTCCTCTGTGGATAACGGCATCGTGCGACATCATGCCGTTTGACGGTACCGACCCGACCATTGGCGAGACGGCGGTGTTAAACAGCAACGGAGGGTCATTCGCATTCTTCGGCACAACCCGGACGGTGTATGCCAACTACAACAAACACATCAACATGGCGTTCCTCCGCTATGCTCTCCAGCGTGTGGACGGCAAGCCAAACACTATCGGCGAGGCTCAACGACTGGCAAAGAACTACCTCATAACATCATCGCAAGACCTCACTACCAACAAGTTGCAGTTCTCCCTGCTCGGTGATCCTGCCGTCGCACTCAATCTTCCCGAACCTGCGATAGAGGTAGATTCCATTAACGGAATGGCACTGAAAGACGGCAACACGCCTGTACTCAAGGCGGGGACGACCGCTACTATCAGCGGTCATGTGACCGGCTATGACAGTTTCTGCGGAGTTGTGACCGCAATAGTGCGCGACTCCGAGGAAACCATCACGTGCCGACTCAACGACACGTCAAAGTCAGGAGCACAGGAAGCATTCGTCTACACCGACCGCACAAAAACGCTCTTCAGCGGTTCCGACAGCATACAGGGCGGACGCTTCACCGTTTCCTTCTCCGTGCCTATGGACATCAACTACTCCGACAAGAGTGGATTGGTCAACCTGTTCGGGGTGAGCAACGACAAGAAAACGACTGTCCACGGCTACAGTTCCAGTTTCATCGTGGGCGGAACAGGCAGCATTGACACCGACTCCATAGGTCCTTCGATTTACTGTTACCTCAATACTCCCGACTTTGTCAATGGCGGCGAGGTGAACTCCACCCCCTATTTCGTGGCGGAGATAACTGATGAGGACGGCATCAACACGTCAGGTGCGGGCATCGGACACGACCTCACACTCATCATTGACGGTGACATGGCGAAGACCTACAACCTCAATGACTATTTCACTTACGACTTCGGCACCTATACCAGCGGTTCCACCCACTACTCCATACCTGCACTCGAAGCAGGCGAACACACGCTGCAGTTCCGTGCATGGGACATTTTCAACAACCCGTCCACGTCAACGCTGCGTTTCAAAGTGGTCAACGGGCTCAGACCTTCGATAGCCGACATCAGTTGCACACAGAACCCGGCACGCACATCCACCACCTTCATCATCAGCCACGACCGCACCGAGAGCGAACTTGCCATGGCGATAGATGTAATGGACACTACCGGACGTATCCTCTGGAGCTACACAGGACAAGACGTGTCGGACACCGGCAACAGTACCGTCGACTGGGATTTGACCGACAGCAACGGTCGTGCCCTTCAGACTGGAGTCTACCTTTACAGAGTGAGAATAGCGTGCGAAGGGAGCAAATACACAAGCAAGACAAAGAAACTCATAATAACACGGTGATGCCGGCAAATCCACATACTGTCATTACCGGCACCGACAAATACAAAGACAACGACACATGAACGCCAGAAACATGATTTCAACAGCAAATAAACTCACAGTCATCAGCATCATCTCCGCCATGATGCTGACCCTCGGCATCACATCCGCACAGGCACAGAGCAAGAAAAACCTTTTCAACCCGGTCCAGACAAGCGTCACATCACAGTCCATCGCTCCTGACGCACGTGCCGCAGGTATGGGTGATGTGGGTGCCGCCACCGAGGCAGACGTCAATTCCCAATACTGGAATCCTGCCAAATATCCGTTCGCCATCAGCCGTGCCGGAGTGGCTATCAACTACACTCCGTGGCTCCGCCAACTGGTCAACGACATGGACCTCGCCCAACTGGCAGGCTACTACCGCATAGGCGACTACTCCGCAGTGTCGGCATCACTGCGCTATTTCAACATGGGTAAGGTCTATATGAACTGGGACGAGAATGCACAGACTATCAATCCGTACGAGATGTCCATTGATGCCGCCTACTCACTCATGCTCAGCGAGAAGTTCTCCATTGCCGCCGGACTGCGCTGGATCTATTCCGACCTCACCTACAACTACTCCGATGACACGGCACCGGGGTCTGCCTTTGCTGCCGACCTGTCATGTTTCTATCAGGATTACGTCAACTTGGGCAGCCGCGAATGTCAGTTGGGATTAGGCATGAACATATCCAACATCGGTACGAAGATTTCGTTCGGCGGTGACGACAACTCAGAGTTCATCCCCACAAACCTGCGTATCGGTGCATCACTTGTCATCCCTGTGGACGAATACAACCGTTTCACGGTGGCTGCGGATGCCAACAAACTGCTTGTTCCTACCTACCCCAAGCAGAACGATGGCGAGACTACCGAAGACTACCAACGGCGTGTTCAGAAAGACTACTATGACATTTCGTCTATCAGAGGTATCTTCAAGAGCTTCAGCGATGCCCCTAACGGTGCTAAGGAAGAACTGGAGGAGATACAGTGGAGCCTCGGTGCGGAATACTGCTACCACGACCAGTTCACCCTGAGAGCCGGCTATCACCACGAGGCAGAGAACAAGGGTAACCGCAAATACTTCACTGTCGGCGCAGGATTCAAAATGAGTGCTTTCTCGCTCGATGCCGGTTACGTGATTTCCACAGCCAAGTCCAACCCTCTCGACCAGACCCTCCGTTTCACGCTTTCATTCGACATGGACGGCATTAAAGACCTTTTCGGACGCAGATAACACAAGCACAGGCAATATGACAACCGACAACAAGACTTCTTTCCGCATAGGAATGGGCTACGACGTCCATCGTCTGGCAACAGGACGCGACCTCTGGTTAGGGGGTATAAAGATAGAACATGAAATGGGACTTGTGGGACACAGCGATGCCGATGTGCTCATCCATGCCATCTGCGATGCTCTTCTCGGAGCGGCAAACATGCGTGACATAGGTTTCCATTTCCCCGACACGGCAGCCGAAACCGACGGTATCGACTCCAAGATACTGCTCCGCCGCACCATCGAACTCATTGCCACAAAGGGTTACAGCGTGGGCAACATCGATGCCACAGTGTGTGCGGAACGTCCGAAAATCAACCCTCATGTGCCCGCCATCAAGGCTTGTCTGGCGCAGGTCATAGGCACTGACGAGGACAACATCTCCATCAAGGCGACCACAACAGAGCGTCTTGGGTTCACAGGACGTGAAGAAGGCATTTCCGCCTACGCCGTTGCACTGATTTGCAAATAGCGAAGGGCGGCGGCAAACCTCTCTCCTGATTAGAACAGCCTTTCTGATTCCTCCAGTCTTCCAATTTCAATTGGTTGATGACCTTGCGTTCAAGTGTCATTTTCCGGCACTTTTCCCCGATATTCACAATGCAAATCTGCAACTCTTCGCCTGTGTTTGCACACTCTTACCAACACAACAGGTGCAGCAATAACGCTGCACCTGTTTCCATATCTTTTACTATTATCGCATTGTACACGTTGTTCCGGTTATCCGTAATTATGCTCTCGCCAAATAAATCCAATGTTTACCAAAAATCGCCTCTTAGCGTACGGAATTATAAAAGTTTTAGGAATGAAATCCTAAAACTTTCAAAAATTGCATAGTTTTAGGATTGTAACGGAACTTTTTCCTACATTTGCAACATTGCGGAGGGCTCAATATTGAGCACTTTGCACAGCAATCTCGCAATTCTAAGTGTCGGTTCCGAACGGCCGGCAATATAGTCATTGACCCGTGAGGGGCTCACACCGATTTCCGCAGCCAATTGCTTTTGGGTCATATTCTTGCCATTCAACGACAAATCTATCAGTTCCGCTACAGTAGGCTTGCCTATAGGGTAGTGTTTTTTTTCGTATTCCTCAACTATATCCGCCATTAGCGTCAGTTCCACGGCATTCTTTTCATTAGCGGGCGTTTCGTCTGTCACTAACGGCAAGAGTTCTTCGATCTTTGCAAGAGCGAACTCATATTGTTCTTTTGTTATATTCTCCATACCTCCAACAGATTAAATTGTGGAACAATCTATTTTGTCATATTCCTGATGAGTACCGACAAACCTGACGAAAAGCCGTCCAATTGTAAACTTTATCACAACAATCAGCCGATAGTTGTTTCCCCTTATGTTGAATACATAATGCTGATTGCCTACATAATCGGCATCCGGAAAATCCACCCTTATGTCAGAGAAACACCTCCATTCGGCATCTTCCACAATCTGATACCACCTCTCAAGGGCAACTCTGGAGTCTTCCCGTCCTTTGGTTTCGTAGAATTCCTTCAACTTGCGATGCGATATGACTCTCATTTGTCTGTCGTTTCAGAAACTGTTGCAAACTTAATTCAAAATTTTGAAATACACAAATATTTCGCATAATAATTCCGTATTCCAATATAAATATCCGTTTCCCTCTCCTATTTTGTCAGCGGCCAGGTGAGATAGCGGTAGAGCATAGCTCCGTTGTAGGCATAGAGGTAAAGGGTGACGAGGGTTGTCAGCACTGCCAAGGCTAAGGTCAGATGCCGTCGAGGCAAAGCAAACAACCATGCCACTGACAGCGGAACGACAAAGCACCAGTGTGCCGCCATGATGTAAACCTCCTCTATGGCAAACGCACAGACGATGTGCAACAGTACGTTGAACAGGAATATGCCGAGCAGAAACCATGCGAAACGGCGGCGCAAGCCCACTGCCAGTCCTGCGAGAAACAGCAGTTGTATCACACCTACCACCACATACTGCATCGCAAATCCGTACTTCACCACCACAGGACGGTCGCGCAACACATCGCCGAGGACATGTTTGCGGTGCAGGAGCATGGTCTCCCCGAAGAGATTTTCTTCCGCCACTTCCAACCTCGACACGCTGCCGGATGTCCATTTTGTCTGCCTTTGCACCGCCTCCAGCATACTGTCATGCTCCGAACACATCTCATGGACAACGACCGGGGCAACCAGCAGAAGCACGGAAACCGACATGGCAGCCATCATGCGGCGTGAGAAAAAACGCCTGCCGTTGGTCATCAGCACGGCAAGAACCGCCACCGCACCGTTGGTGAGGGTGATGCCCGATGTCAGCGTCAGCAGTACCGCCGCCTGCCAAGGGGTGAACATACCGTTCCGCTTCATCTTCAGTCCCGTCACATATACCGTCAGCGACAGGCAGAACAGTGACAGGCAGAAGTGGTCGGGCACTATTATGGTTATGACGATATAGGCAAAACCCAGAAAAAGAAGTGTCAGCAGGGTGGCGTAAACCGTCTTTATGCCAATCACCTCACGCATCGTGCGGAAGACAAACACCATGGCGTAGAATCCGCACAACGACCACACCAGTCCCACCACCAACTGCACGCAGTTGCAGCCGGTAACGCTCCAGAGCAACCAGTTGACAAGATAGAGCGGATACATCAGTATCGCCAGCAGCGGATGCCGCACCATGTCATAACCCTGATGCCATTGTGTCACCACATCATAGGTTATGGGGTCAAAACCCGACATGTGGAAATTGCGGATAAACCGCACGAAGGATGCGTCGGAATAATCGGCAAACAGACACCAGAACTTGCTTACCATGAGATACTGGAACACCACTATCACCACGGCAAACAACAGTGCCGGCATGCGTTCCCCGCGGCGCAGGGCAAACAGTCTCATCATAGGAAGTAACCCGCAATCAGAGTTACATTATATATAAATAGGTATAGCGTGAGCAGCGACAACAGTACCGCCAGTCCGCGCTTGCCCCTTTCACCCAACTGCGGCACTATGCAGGCTACGGCTATCGGCACGGCAAATATCCAGTGAGCCGACATTATGTACACCTCGTTGATGCCGAATCCAAGTCCCACGTGCAGCAGCATGTCCATGCCGAAGCAGCTGAGCACCAGCCACAGGAACCGTCTCTTGCGCCCGAAGAATATTCCTGCGGCAAAGAGCACGGCGACAATGCCCTCCACGACATAGCTCCACCACCAGCGGTAGTGCACCACCATGGGGCGCGAACGCAGGACATCGCCCAGGAGATAATCCTGATGCAACTGTATGGACTCGCCAAACAGGTTTTCCACTGTTGCCGACAGACGCGACGAGGTGACATCCGTCCAGCGCATAAACTCGCCGTTGGATATCGGCGCACCCTGTTTCGGGCCACGCTTCTTCTTGGCTGCAGCTTTCTTGTGAGCCTCTGTTGCTTCGGCGGCCTTACGCGCCACGATAGCGGAGGTGTCGCCTTTGGCACGGAGAACGGAGTCTTCCCTTGCCTGCGCCAGCTTCATCTCGTAGTCCTTTTTCTTCTTTTGCGCCTTGCGTTTCTCCTTGGCTTTGTGCTGAGCCACCTCCTTCGGCCACACGAAAGTGGCATACTCCCATCGGCAGAAGCCCCACATGAGCGCAGCCGGCAGCAACACCCCGACAAGAAGGTTGACCGGCCGGAAGAAGCGGCGGCGGTTGACAAAGAGCGAAGCCAGATAGACCTTGAGGCCGTTGTTGAGCGAAACGCCGGCGGTAATGACAAACATCAGTATGCCCTGAAACAGCGTTATCGGTCGCCCGGAGAGCATCTTTCTGCCCGACACATACAGCACCAGGAGCAACAGCATCATGGATATGATGAAGTGGTCGGGCACCATTGCCGACACCATGACATAGGCGAAGGAGAGGAAAAACAGTGTCAAGAGTGACGCCATGCGCCGTCCGAGACCTATCAGTTCGCGCACTATGCGGTAGAAGAACAGCATTCCGTAGAATCCCCAGAACGTCTGCATGACAGCCACCACGAAGAGTGCGCAGTTCTTGCCGGTGACAAGCATCAGCCCCTGATTGACGAGATAGGGCACGTACATGAAGAATGCGAGCAGCGGATGGCGGTAGACATTGTATCCGGTACTCCATTTCGACACTATGCTATAGGTTATCGGGTCGAACCCCGACACATGAAAGTTGCGGATAAAAAGCGTCCAGTAGAAGCCGCGCGGGTCTATCTTGGAGAACACGCCGTAGTATTTGCATATCACCAAGGCATGCAGGAAAAGCAGGAAAATCAATATCACGCACATGAGCAACCGCTCTTCCCTCTTCACCCGGAACATGTCCATCGCCGCCGAAAGCCATCGGCAGCACTTGTTTCTATAGTTTTTCAGTTTGTCCATAAATCTCTCTTCTGTTTCATTCGTCCGTGCGCCACGGTTTGAAATGGCTCTCGTCGGCAAAGGCGAGCAACTCCCTGTCGCCTCCGCTGTCGCCATAGGCCACGAGACGGTAGGCATTGCGGTCGGGAAAAACCTCCTTCAGACGCTTCACTTTCTCCGCTCCGTAGCAGTTGTTCGTGCTGAAACGTCCTGTCAAGCGGCCGTCCTTGACTTCTATCCGCGTGCCGATTACCCTCACCTCGGGGAAGAACGGCTGCACCCAATTCTCGATGCTGGCACTCACTATCACCACTTCCGTGTCCTCCACCTGTACATTTCTTATCATCTCCGCCCCACCCTTGCGCAGTATATGGCGGTCTTTGGCGGCATAGTCCCTGCACCGGCGGTTGAACTCCACGATGTCCATGCCGCGGAAGAAGTGCGAGAACACCTTCTGCTTGAGTTTCCAGTTGGGGCACACACGCAGTTTCATTAGCACTATCATCGGCAGATAGAGCGTGAAACCGCACAGAAAGCGCACATCGCCACAGGCGAAGCGGATAAACCTCAGCAGCGTGTCGGCTTTGGTGAGGGTGCCGTCGAAATCGGTAGCTATTATTGTCTTCATCCCTCAGATTACATATATCATCAGCACATACGCCAACAGCCACATCACGATTACCGCCTGCAGGAATCTGTCGGAGTAGAGCAACTTTGTGGGATCTCCCGACTTGTTGTCCACCGAAGTGAGCTGCATGTAGCGCAGAAGTCCCAGAAGCACAAGTATGGTGGTGAGGTATCCGTACTGGAAATTGGTCCTTGAGGTCACCTCAGGCGATATGGTGTACATCAGATAGCACACGAGCGTGACCGAGGCAGTGACCGTTATGGCCTGGTTGACAAATGTCATGTTGTAGCGTTTGGTGTTGTGCCGCGGCGCTTCTCCCGTGGCCATCATCTTCAGCACGTCGTCTCTGCGCTTGGCAAACGACAGCAGCAGTGCCAGCAGGAACGTCATCATCACAAGCCAATGGGAAGCCACCACACCTGTGGCGGCACTGCCGGCAAGGATGCGCAGCACGAATCCGAACGACAGCACGCACACGTCTACCACGGCAAAACGCTTGAGCAGACGGCAGTAGAATATCTCCAGCACGAGATACACCGCCATCACCGTACCGAGACGTGCGGCACGTTCGCCTGCCGCAAGCACTGACAATAGCGACAACAGCAGCATCACGCCCATTATGGCATAGCCTCCCGCCACCGATATCGCCCCCGACGCTATCGGGCGATGGCACTTTTCCGAGTGCCGGCGGTCGGCTTCCACATCGAGGATGTCGTTGTAGCAGTAGACGGCAGATGCCATGAAACAGAACGAGAGGAAAGCCACGATGCTGCCGGTCAGGCTCTCTGTGCGGTCGATTACGCCGCCGAAGAAAACCGGAAGGAATACAAATGAGTTCTTTACCCACTGGTAGGGGCGGATCAGACGGATAATATCTTTCATGTCCAAATACGGGTTCTAAAAAAGTGAAGTGACTCTCTGCATCAGTCTGTGCAGTGCCCATGCCAACGGCAGGGACACGGCGAGGGTCAGCAGGAATGTGAGCCAGTAGCCCAAGTGCAGCTGTTCCACGCGCCACAGCACGAACTGCGAGTGTATGAGATAGGTTTCCAGCGACACTGTGCCCACCCATGCCACGGCGGCATTGAGCCGTTTCGGGGTGACGGCAAACAGTCTGCCGAGCAGTATGACGAAGGTCACGGTGAGGGGAATATATACAAGCCGCTCTATAAACAGGGGGAAACGGCCGTGCAGATGCTGCTCCATGTACATGCAGGTCAGCAGCGACGCGGCGAAAATGGCGCACACCAGCCACACGGTAGAACCCTTGCGGCACTGTCCGCTCTTGACTGCTTCGCCCATGGAGATGCCGAGAAAAAATATGGGCACACGACTCCAGAATATCTCGATGTGCCCTACCGCCCGGTGAATGGGTGTCACCCACTGCACAGCCACCGTCCACACCACAAACAGCAGCACCATCCAGCGGAAGTCCGGGTTGCGCCTTATGAGTTCCATAAACGGCGGGGCGAAGACATAGAGAAGCATAATGGCAGGGATATACCAGAATGTCAGTTCGTCGTGAAGCCAGAAATCCCAGTTTATGAGTATGTCGCCCAGCAAGTCCGCCAGTCCGTGTCCGTCAGCCCACAGTGCCATGCCGTGATGATAGCGCGGTATGTAGTAGAGACAGGCTATGACGAGCCATGTGGGATAGACGCGCCACAGACGGCGCTTGTAGAACGAAAGCCAACGGATGAAAAAACGTTCCGTCTGTGCCGCCACGGTGTTTTTCGTCCACGAGAACCACAGTCCCACACCGCTCAGGAACAGGAACATGTCGACACCGACATTGCCCATACGGCGCAAACCGAAAAATTCCGAACTGCGGGGCAATGCCACATGAAACAGGATTATCACCAGCATTGCCACTCCCATATACTCTGAGCGGTAGCGGCTGATGTCGGCAAGGTTGACGCTCTGTGGACTTTTCATACTCATGACTTTTTCTTCTGGAGTATGAAACGGAAGCCCAGGGCGAGCACAAACGTGGCTACCATGTACAGCAGCAGTCCCGTGTAGATGTCGCCATGGCGGCTTATCGGGATAAATATCTTCCTTGTTATGGGGTGACACACAAACATGGCGGACGAGATTGCGCCCACCCATGCCAGCAGGTCATTGACTTTCGCCGGCAGAACCTTCACCGTCAGCACGCAGAGCAGGCACACTGCCGCCGGCACCCACAGCCAGGACATGAAGTCGAAACTCCAACCGTAGACGATGACGGCAAGAAGCAGCACCGCAAAAACCATGCAGCAGGTTTGCAGGAAGATGCTGTTTGGTTTCCATCGGATGTGTTCCTTCCATTTCATTTCAGCCATACGACCGTAGAGAAGTCCCATGCCGAACGGCAGCATGCCGCCTATAAAGTTGTAGCGCAGGCGGTTCAGAGCATCGCCCTCGGGGCTGCACAGAGCCTGGAGCAGCGTGCACACGAGCATGAAAGCCACTGTCACGCCCCAATGACGCTTGTAGAGGAACAGCCGGTAGACCACATACAGCTGGAGCATCAGCCCGAAAAACCAGTAGGGACCGGGCCAGATGACATGGTCGGGGTCGGGCATGAGGTTGTTGACGAGCAGCAACTGTGTCACCACATCCATGAGATGATAGCGGTGAGGGCCGTCTACCATGCGGTCAACCATGATGAAGGCGGCGAAGCCTACTATCATCATGTTGAAGAGTTTCAGGAAATGTTTTTTCAGAAAAGGCCACACCTTGTCCTCCGCACCGCCGATTTCATATTTCATGGTCAGTCCGTAGGCACTGAGAAACAGGAACACCGGCACTCCGTAATGGCCGAAGAACGACAGCAAGTGCACGGGGAGATTCCACGAAGGATTGGCTATGGCGTTTGCCATGCCGTCCGCTTTGGCGAGCGAAAAGGTGTATTCATTCTCCTTCACTGCCATGCCGAGCCAGTGGCAATAGTTGTGCAGCACTATGCCCAGAATGGCAATTCCGCGCAGTGAGGAGCACTCTTGTCTACTTAAGTGCATCATAGTCGGTGGTGTTCTTGAGTATGCGCGGGCGGTTGTTGTCATACCGCGGGCTGATGAGATTGTACCTCTCGTTGTAGTCACTGGTGCTTATGCCGCCGAGATAGAACAGCAGGTGCGGCAGTGCGTCGGTCATGTAGCGGCGGTTGCGCGCAGCCTGTATCTGCGCGAAGATTTCCGGATGGTTCTTCTGGTAGGTCTTGGTGCAGTATATCCAGAACGGAATGTCGAACTCGGCATGTGCCAGACGCGACGTAATCTCTGTGCTGTGCATGCGGCAGTAGAAGTGCAGGTCGCCCTCATAGCACTCCTCGCCGTGGTCGGGCACATAGAGAACGATGGCGTCCTGGTCTATGAACTGCTTGACAATGGCTGCCACCACCGAGTCGTTATAGAGCATGGCGTTGTCGTAGTCGGCAAGTATCTTGCGCTCACGGTCGCTGAGATGCGGCTTCTTCTGGATGTAGTCCTCCTTCTTGAACACCTTTCTGTCCTTAGGCGAACGCTGTTTGTACTGCACATGCTGCCCCACGAGGTGGAATATGGCAAGCTCTCCCTTGATGTCGTCCGACGGTTTCAGTTTTTTGTAATCGTCGAGCAACCCCTCGTCAAACTGGTGCAGGGTCTTGTTGCGTGTGTCGAACTGTGCCGCCGACAGCACCGGGTCGTTCAGGAAAAAGCCTCCCGAGAAGTCATAGACGGCTTCCTTGGCACGGGGCAGGAACTGGTTGGTGAGGAATGTCACATGATAGCCGGCCTTGCGGAACACCTCGGGGAAGAGAGGATAGTCGCACCACTCGCCATGGTCGCCCACGGTGTAGGTGGAGAACATCAGCTTGAACACGAAACTGGTAAGGTTCCACGGGCTCACCACATCGGTGAATTTCACCATGTCGCCAGTACTCTCAAACCACGCCTGACGCGGTGTCGTGGGTTGCCAGTAGCCGTATTGCTGCGAGTGATTGCGCGACACGCTCTCGCCGATAATGAGCACTATCTTGGGTGAGGTGAACGTGCACGAGTCCACCCTGATGTTTTCCGCCGAGCGTCGCAGCACATCTATCTGCCGCGACGTGAGCGAGTTGGCATACACGCTGAACGCCAGACGGTAGACAGGCTGGTAGGTGACACCGTGGTCCTTCTCTGTCAGCAGGTGCTCCACCGTGCCTATGTTGCCGGCAGTCATTAGTTTGTAGAGCCCCACCTTGTTGGGTATCGACATGATGCCGGTGACGACAAACGCCACCGAAAAGACCACTCCGCAGACCGGACGCACCACACTCTCCTTCACCGCCTCGTCCAACCGCACGTTGCGGAACAGGCGGCCGAGCGGTGTCAGCAGTATGTGGACCAACGCCAAGATCAGTATCCACCCTGTCTTGCCGAAGATGACATTCGGCGAAACCAGCGTTTTCATGAACTCTCCGGCCTCGCGTGCGTCAGTCTCCGCCAAGAGCATCATCACCGTGGGGGTGAGTGTGGTGTCGTAGGTCACAAAGCAATACACGTCGACAAGCGCCAGTGCATAAGCCACGACACTGAAGATGACGCGGAGCACAGGCCTGACACGCTTGCCCACAGCCCACAACGCGATGCACAGAATACTGACGTCGAAGAAGAGTTCGGTGTAGAGATGCGCATAGACAGCAGCCCCGCGGTAGTGCGGAACGGTGAGATGCGACACCACACACCCGAGAATATACATCATGAAAAAGAATGTGGTGTTCTCTGCCCAAGGCTTCACCGCGGCGGCAAGAAAGCCCGATGATTTCCTGTTTCTGCTCATCTCTGCCAGTATTTTAACAAACTTTATGGCTGCAAAAATACTCATTTGTTTCCATTCCGCCAAGTTCACAGGCGGAAAGTTGCCGCAGACCACAATGCAAGCACTATGCGGCAGCAGTGCAAGCAGGGTGTTCGGACGGTGCGAAAGCGGTGTTCGTGTGGTCGTATCACGGTCGATATTCGGTCGTATCACGGTCGTTATCCGATCGTATCACGGTCGATGTCCGGTCGTACCACGACCGATGCGCCACCACCAAAACACAGTTTTCACAGCACCCGAACTGTGGTGTGAAAACACAAGAAAACCCTGCCGGCGGCATTTTTCATGTGCCCAGGCACGTTTTCTCGCTCGTTTGCAGTACCTTTGCAGAATGTAACAATTCAACGAAACACAATATGAAAACAAACAAGAAATCCCTCTGTGCCGTCATGGCGGCGGCTCTGGTGGGACTGAACCTGTCGGTCAGCTCCTGTTCGGAGAACGCCAACGCCAGCGAAACGCCAAAACCGGAAAGCGAAGAGCTGCTCAAGACCTCGCAGAGCTGGGACGGTGCGGAACTGCCCGACTATCTTGACGGAAAACCGGAACTGCGTGTGCTCAAGGTGAAGCTGCCTCCACACAGTTCGCTGCCGAAGCATCACCACGACGTGATGTCCTATGGCGTGGTGAACAAGGGGCAGTTGACCATCGTCAGAGAGTCTGACGGCAAGGAGACAACCATACACGAGGGCGAGGCTGTGGTAGAGACTGTGGGGACGGTTCACCACGGCGAGAACCGCGGAAACGTGACTACCGAAATAGTGGTGTTCTACCTTTCAAAGGAGGGAATGCCCATCTCCGTGTCTGACGAGTAGCCTCAGGCGTCGGGAGATTGCAGTAGCAGACGCGTCCCAACGTCTACATCCGAAGCAAAGAACATCCTTAGTAGTCGACGCGTCCCCACGTCGTACCAGTTGGAAATACTCTAATGGGAAGTTTGCAGCGAGGACGCTGCAACTACTAATCACAGCTGTTGCAACTACTAATAACACCACGAGACAGGTTACAGCAAGAATGCTGCAACCTGTCTCGTTTAGTATGGCAGTCAACGAAGACCGCTTTATTCCTGGAATTTCATGACACCGCGTATCATGTGACGCATGGATGCCAGCAGAGCCTGGGTCTCCTGCACGATGTTGAGATAGACTGTCATGGTCTCAATGTTGGTCGTCGACGTCTGAATCTCGTCGATTATGCGCTTGCGGTAGTCAGAAAGGTTCTTCTGTATGTTCTCCGCATCGGTTCTGATAACCTCCGCCTGATCCATCGTGTTGTTCTCAAGCATGGTCACTGTGCGGTCGAGCAGCTTTTCGACTTCTGCGCCGAGGGCATTGAAATTGTTGACATACTTGGTGGGAACGGGCGAGAAATTGTTGCCCACATGTTCGCGGCAAGGGTTGCTCATACGCTTTATACAGTAGAGCATCTGCTCTATTGAGGTGTTGGCAAGGAAGAACCAGGTGTTGCGTTCAATGGCTACTATCTGGTCAATCTTGCGGATACCGATTATCTCCTTGCGGCGCTGACGCTTCATCTCCTTGCGTTCGTCGTCGAGATCGCTCTCCACACGGCGCAGGCGGCGGTACTCCTCATGGAAGAAACCCTCGATTGTGGAGGTGTAGGCCTGGCGCACGAACCGCAGACGAGCGGCGGTCTGGATGCGCACATGCTGGCAAAGCAGTGACAGACGTTCGTTGTTGTCGCGGCTCTTGAGCAGTTGTGTGAAGATTGTATCAGGCTGTTCGTTCTTGTTCTTCTTGCCGTACAGCTTGTTGCTGCGCAGCAGTACGAAGATGGAGATGGCTATCATTATGAGCATTGCCACATAGGAGCCGAAATACATTACCGAGGCAACGATGGCACCGACGAGGAACGCCACGCCGGCAGTAACGAACCAGCCGCCGATGACACTGATTACTCCCGTGATGCGGAATACTGCCGACTCACGGCTCCATGCACGGTCGGCAAGGCTCGAACCCATGGCTACCATAAAGGTGACATAGGTGGTGGACAGCGGCAGTTTGTAGCTTGTGCCGAGCGCGACAAGCAGTCCGGCAAGCACAAGGTTGACGGCAGCGCGCACGAGGTCGAACGCTGCGCCTGTCTCAATCTGCGCCTCATCGGTGTTGAAACGCGAGTTTATCCATTTGCCGACAGGCTCGGGAATGAGTGAAGTCACCGATGACGCCATGCGTGTGGTGCTTCTCACGAGGGTGCGGGCCACTGCGCTCGAACCGAACATCTCGTCTCCCTCGTCCTGACGGCTGAGGTCTACGGATGTCTTGACCACATTTTGCGCTTTCTTGGAGAAGGTGAGTGACAGCACCATTACCACGCCTGCACCGAGCAGGAACACTATCGGGGTGTTGGCACTCTCGTTGAGCGAGTGCATCATGAAGGTGTAGGGGTCGCCCGAACCGTTGGCTATATAGTCCTGGTAGGACGACAGTCCGGCGAGCGGAACGCCGATGAAGTTGACGAGGTCGTTGCCGGCGAACGCCATGGCGAGGGCGAATGTGCCGAGCAGGACGACGAACTTGAGCACGTTGACCCTGACAAGATTGAGCAGAGCCATTACTATGGTGGAGCCCACGAAGCAGGTCGTAATAATCAGAAGCGTGTTGTCACTGATCCACTGGCGCAGTTCGGGCGTCATGATAGTGGAGCCTTTCAGTCCGTTGATGAGCAGAAACCAGATGATGCTCGTCACTGCTATGCCGCCGAAAATGACCACCTTGAATCCCCGATGGTTCACTTTGAAGGTGAACAGCAGGCGCGACAGCCACTGCACTATCGTGCCGAAGAAGAACGCCACCGCCACACTGAGGAAGATGGCTATTATCACCGACAGCGCCTTTTCGGTGTTGATCATGTGGCCGAACGACAGTTCGGGATTGCCCACAATGGTTATCAGCGCAATGGCACATGAGCCGCCGAGCAGCTCAAACACCAGTGACACGGTGGTGGAAGTAGGCATTCCCAGCGTGTTGAATGCGTCAAGGAGCACCACATCGGTCACCATGACGGCGAGGAAGATGCACATCACGTCATAGAAAGAATAGTACGACGGCGACAGGATGCCGTGGCGCGCCACGTCCATCATGCCGTTGCTCGTGGCAGCACCGAGGAAAACGCCTATGGCGGCCACGAGGATGATAGTGCGGAAACGTGCCGCCTTAGCTCCGATAGCGGAGTTGATGAAGTTCACTGCATCGTTGCTCACGCCCACGACAAGGTCGAATACGGCGAGAATGATAAGGAAGCACACGATGCCAAGGAAGATTGTGTTCATATAAACTTGCGGTAAAAGTTGAGTTTTTTACGGTTGCAAAGTTACCGCCGCACTGTTGCAAAGATGTTATCAAGTTGTTACAATTATATTAAGACGCCGTGTCCCTGAAACAAAACCACCCGTTCCGCCGGGCAGCGGAACGGGTGGAGATTAGTGTGGGGAAATCCTAATAGATTGGTCAGTACTTGCCGTCAGATGCCATTAATGTCTACATCAGCCCAAGCCAGCGCAGTATGTCGTTGAGGTTGGCGACAATCATCAGCAGCAAGAGTATGGCGAAGCCCACGTATTCGGCGTAGATCATGAACTTGTCCGACGGTTTGCGGCGTGTAATCATCTCGTAGAGGAGGAATATGACATGGCCTCCGTCGAGTGCGGGGATAGGCAGTATGTTCATGAAAGCGAGGATTATGGACAGGAAAGCCGTCATCATCCAGAACATGTGCCAGTCCCAGACAGAGGGGAACAGGCTGCCTATCGTGCCGAAACCGCCGAGGCTCTTAGCTCCGTCGGACGAGAACAGGTATTTCATGTCGCCGACATATCCGCCGAGGACATTGAGACCGTACTTTATTCCGGCAGGGAAGCTCTCGAAGAAGCCGTAGTCCACCTGCGTCGGTTCATAGTAGCTGAAAATGCTGGTCATGCCTACGCCGAACTTCATGTCGGGTGTCAGCACCACGGTAGCGGTGTCAGCAGCGGCACTGTTCTTGTGTCTGAACACCACCTGAGCGGTGCGGAGCGACAGTGAATCCTGGCTTGTCTTGGCATCAACCAGTCCGTCGGAACGGTGTCCGAGCAGGTCATTGAGTTCATTCCATGAGTCCACGGCAGTTCCGTCGAGTGCAAGTATCTTGTCACCCTTGAGCATTCCGGCCTTTTCAGCGGGGCTTCCAGCCAACACACTGTCGACATCCGCCGGCACAAGAGGGCGCACGAACGAGGGGACAGACTTGAGCATGTGCAGCAAGTCCATATCTCCAGGGAGTTTCACGGTGACCTCCTGTCCGTTGCGGAGCACGCGGCACTCTGTGGCTTCAGCCAAATCGCGGTAGAGGTCGGCATCAAACTGCTTGAAATCTCCCTTCTCTGTGCCGAGCATAATGTCGCCGTCACGGAATCCGAGCGCCTTTGCCTCGGTGTTGAACTTCATGCCGTAGGTCATGTCCTTGGTGGATACGTAGGTATCGCCCCACGTGTAGAGCACCATGGCATAGATGAACAGGGCGAGAAGGAAGTTGACCAGCACGCCTCCAATCATGATGAGCAGACGCTGCCAAGTGGGTTTCGAGCGGAACTCCCACGGCTGTGCGGGGGCTTTGAGCTTCTCTGCGTCGTGCTGGGTCTCGTCTATCATGCCCTCTATCTGGCAGTAGCCGCCGAGCGGAATCCATCCGAGGCCGTACTCCGTACCCTCGTATTTGTAGGTGCCGTCTTCGTTTTTCTCCACCGGTTTCTTGTGCCACAGTCTGCGCCACCAGTTGCTGTAGGTGCTGAAAAGTGAGAATTTCCAGTCGAAGAACACATAAAACTTGTTCACTCTCACCCCGAACAACTTGGAGAAAAAGAAGTGTCCGCCCTCATGCAACAGCACGAGTAGGCTTATCGCAAGGATAAACTGGAGTGCCTTAATCAAGAATATTTCCATTGTTTCGTTTTGTTGTTTTCTGGTTGAATGTAGTTTCCGGCATCAGAGAAGTTCCGCCGCCAACCGTCTGGCCTCGGTGTCTGATGCGAAATAGTCGTCGAGCGACGGCTTTTGTATGAATGTCGCCTTTGCCATGGTCTCGCCTATAATCTCGCCCATACGCAGGAACGAGCACCTTCCTTCACGGAACGCGAGGTTCACCACCTCGTTTGCCGCATTCATGACACACGGCGCATTGCCTCCGCGGCGTATGGCTTCGTAGGCCATGGCGAGACAACGGAACTTGTCAAAGTCCGGTTCAAAGAACTCAAGCGGCTGCTTGAAGAGGTCCAGACGCGGCGCTTCCAGAGTCAGGCGTTCGGGGAAAGAGAACGCGTACTGGATAGGAAGGCGCATGTCAGGAATGCCAAGTTGCGCCTTCACACCGCCGTCGCGGAACTGCACGGCGGAGTGTACTATGCTCTGCGGATGCACCAGCACCTGTATCTTTTCAGCCTCAACGCCAAAGAGCCACTTGGCTTCGATCACCTCAAAACCCTTGTTCATCATCGACGCGGAGTCGATTGTAATCTTCGCTCCCATATCCCATGTGGGGTGTTTCAGTGCGTCCGCCGCCGTCACTGTCCTCATCTCGTCGAGCGAGAACTTGCGGAACGGGCCGCCTGAAGCGGTGAGGAGTATTTTCTCTATCTCGTTGCAGTCCTCTCCGACCAGACTTTGGAATATGGCACTGTGCTCCGAGTCCACCGGCAGAATGGGGGAATGGAACTGCATGGCGAGGTCGCAGATGAGTTCGCCTGCCACTACAAGCGTCTCCTTATTGGCGAGACAGATTTTCTTGCCTGCCTTTATGGCACTGACCGTGGGGCGCAGTCCGGCGAAGCCGACCATTGCCGTGAGCACCATGTCGACAGGTTCCGCCTCCACAACCTGGCACAGGGCGTCGCTGCCGGCGTACACCTTGATGTCCAGTTCATCGGAAAGCAGTTCCTGCAACTGGCCGTAGCGGCTGTCGTCGGCTATCACCACGCATGCCGGATGAAACTTCCTTGCCTGTTCGGCGAGCATCTCCACACGCGTGTTTGCCGTCAGGCAATACACCTCGTAGCGGTCGCTGTGGTGCTCAATGACATCCAGAGCCTGCGTGCCGATAGAGCCTGTAGACCCGAGAATGCATATCTGTTTTTTCTTTGTAGTGCTGTTGTCCATCACAAATCGAGTAATCCTTCGGGGATTTTCATTGTTATCTTCCTTGCGTCAGTGTCGATTTTCTCTATCCATTCCTCTGCTATGGGAATGAGTTTACCGTCTTCCAATTCAAAAAGCAAGTTTGACGTGGAGTCGTCGACCGACGCTATTACACCTATTATATCATGTGTGGCAGAATCCTCTATACTGTATCCCACCGTCCTCACCGGCGGCATTGCGTCATCGGAGGCATCCGCATGTTCACGCAGAAAATACACTTCAGTGCCGGTGAGAGCCGCCGCACGCTCCTGAGTGTCGACGTCCTCAAACTTGACAAGTGCCACCTCATCGGAGCGGAAACGGTATTCTTCCATAAAAAACGGCACGAGTATGCCGTCAATCTTCAGTATCAGAAAATCCGCATCCGCCGTGTCGAAAATGTCATCGTCAAATCTGAACGACACCTCACCCTTCACTCCGTGGGGCTTGCCGATGACTCCTATCCTGTAAACCTTGTCGTCTGCAATCATTCCTCACGCGTTATGTGCGCCCCGAGGGCGTTGAGCCGCTTTTCTATATCTTCGTAGCCGCGGTCTATCTGTGAAATGTTGGCGATGTGCGAAGTGCCCTCAGCCGACAGCGCAGCTATGAGCAGGGCTATGCCGGCGCGTATGTCGGGACTGGTCATGCGGCCTGCGCGCAGACGTATCTGGCGGTCGTGCCCCACGACAACGGCGCGATGGGGATCGCAGAGGATGATGTTGGCGCGCATGTCGATGAGTTTGTCGACGAAGAAAAGACGGCTTTCGAACATCTTCTGGTGCACAAGCACCGAACCCTTAGCCTGTGTCGCCACAACGAGAAGTACCGAGATGAGGTCCGGGGTCAGTCCCGGCCAAGGCGCATCTGCCAGTGTCATGATAGTGCCGTCGATGAACGACTCCACCACATAGTGCTCCTGACGCGGGATATAGAGGTTGTCCCCCTCCTCCACAATCTTTATTCCGAGCCGGCGGAACGCATCGGGTATTATGCCGAGATTGCGCAGCGACACGTTGTGTATGCGTATGCCGTCGCCCACCATCGCCGCCATGCCGATGAAAGAACCCACCTCTATCATGTCGGGCAGCACCCTGTGCTTCGCCCCGTGCAGTTTTTTCACTCCCACAATGGTAATGAGGTTCGACGCTATTCCGCTGATATTGGCGCCCATGGCATTGAGCAGATGGCACAATTGCTGCACATACGGTTCGCAGGCAGCGTTGTATATGGTGGTGACACCTTCTGCCATGACTGCCGCCATGATGATGTTTGCCGTACCTGTGACCGACGCTTCGTCGAGCAGCATGTATGTTCCAGTGAGTTTTTCGGCCGTTATGGAGTAGGTGTTGTTGTCATCGTTATGCACGAAATGTGCCCCCAGGTTTCTGAAACCCAGAAAATGGGTGTCGAGTCTACGGCGTCCTATCTTGTCGCCACCGGGTGTCGCCACCGTGGCTTTGCCGAATCTTCCGAGCAGCGGACCTATCATCAGCACGCTGCCGCGCAGTGACGCGCACTTCCCGACGAACTCTTTGCTGCCGAGATAGTCCAGGTTAAGGTCTGCCGCCTGGAATGTATAGTCGTTCCGGGAATGGCGTGTCACCTTCACGCCTATGTCTTTCAGCAACTGTATAAGGTTGTTGACGTCGAGTATATCGGGCACATTCGATATATGCACCTCGTCTTCTGTGAGCAGCGAAGCACAGATTACCTCCAACGCCTCGTTCTTTGCTCCCTGGGGTGTGATGTCTCCCTTCAGCGGATGTCCGCCTTCTATAACGAATGAACTCATAGTGTTACTGTCGGTTTCGCCTTTTCCGGTCAACCGTGTTACGGCTTTGCGGAGAGGCGGAAAATCTGAATGAGTCAAGGTCAAGCTGCACTTTGCCGTCGGTGAAGAATGCCAGGTCGTCGGCCACCTTTCTGTCGTCGGCTGCCCCATGGCCGTATTCCACCAGACAAGCCTTCATGCGGTTGGCGGCAATAGCGGCGAGTTTGTCGCGCTCACTGCCTGCCGGCATCGCCTTCAACTTGTCGAACACCTTGTCCATAATGGCCCCGTAGTGACGCACTCTTATCTTGTTCTTGGGATAGGTCATGGGATTGGGCTTCGACAGTATGCCCTCCGTCTTGCTTATCTCGAACGGATAGTCCACGTCAAGGGTAAAGTCCGACATCAGGGCGAGGTGGTTCCAGTATTTCGCAATGTCGCCATTGCCGTCGGGAGTATCCATTCTCTGCATGATGGCCACTATGCTTTCAGCGCAGCGCTGGCGCTCGGAACGGTCGCTGATGGTCTTGGCGTAGTCCACCATCTTCTGTATCTCACGGCCGTATTCGGGCAGTTGCAGCCTTGTGCGCTGCGTGTTGTAGTCCAGTCCTTCCATGTTCATGGTCTTAAAGTAATTGCTTCGGCACGGTGGCATGAAACTCTTTCAGATAGAAAGGAGTGCTGTATGCCACGTCCTCAAAAGTCCCTTCTTTGTATGCAAGTTCCGCCAACGTGTGCATATTCTTTGCCAACGGCTCGATGCCGTCTATGAAACGGGCGTTGGAATGGGTTATCACGTCGCGGCATTTGACCGCTCCGTTACCGAAGAAATACACCGGGTGTTCATCGAGAAATGCCTTGTAGGTGTCGGCATCCACGACATCCGCCCCCACAGGGCGCACCTCTTTGAGTGCACGGTCGTAGACTGCCGCATAGACTTCCATTCTCCTTGCGTCTATCATGGGGCACAACAGTGCGTCTTCTTCCAGTTCTCTGCCGAGAAGCACCGGCACGCACAGCACCTTCAACGTAGGCACGGCTATGAGCTTGGCACCGCTTCCGTAGCACACGCCCTTGGCAGTGGACAGTCCTATGCGCAATCCCGTGTAGGAACCCGGACCCCAGCTCACCGCCACGGCATCAAGTTTGATTCCGGCAGCGGCTATCTGCGAGAGAGCTTTCTCCACATACACGCCGAGCGTGACGGAATGGTTGGGACCGCTGTGGTCCTCTTCAGTCCAGGCGATGCGGAACTCTTCGCTCACGGCAACAGAGCACACGTTCGTGCTGGTTTCTATATTAAGTATGCAAGGCATTGTTTATATTCCTTAATTAATTTGCAAATTTACGCTTTTTCCTGACAATTTGATTACTTTTGCAGAAAATTAACAAGGGTGATATGATATTGTCAATGACAGGATACGGCAGGGTTGCCGTCGAATACAAAGGGAAAAAGATTAACATAGAGATAAAATCACTCAATTCGAAGTCACTCGACCTGAGCACACGCATTGCCCCATTGTACCGCGAAAAGGAAATGGAGATCAGGCAAAGAATACAAAGCCGGCTCACAAGAGGCAAGGTTGACTTTTCGCTGTGGGTAGAAAATGACAACACGCAAACGGCCTCCCCGGTCAATGCGGAGCTTGTGCGCTTCTACTACGACCAGATAAACCGCATCGCACACGAGCAGGACATATCGCTCGAACTCAACTGGAACACGCTGCTGCGCATGCCCGACGTGCTTGCGAAAACGGAGAGTGAGGATCTCTCCGACGAGGAGTGGGCGGCGGTAAGCCAGGGCATCGACGATGCCATCAGCGCCCTCTACGAGTTCCGCAAGCAGGAGGGTGCGGCACTGGAGAAGAAGTTCCACGAGAAGATAGACAACATCGAGGCTCTGCTGAAGTCCATCGAACCGTTTGAAAAGGGGCGTACAGAGAAAATACGCCAGCGGCTTGAGGACAATCTGGCGTCACTCAAGGATGTGGATTACGACAAGAACCGTCTGGAACAGGAACTGATTTTCTACATCGAAAAACTCGATATCTCGGAAGAGAAACAGCGTCTGACTAATCACCTCAAGTATTTCCGCGACACCATGAACGAATGTGAGGGAGGCCAAGGCAAGAAACTTGGTTTCATAGCACAGGAGATGGGACGCGAGATAAACACCACCGGTTCCAAGTCGAACCAGGCAGAGATGCAGAACATAGTGGTGAAGATGAAGGACGAACTGGAACAAATCAAGGAACAGGTACTCAACGCATTGTAATGAAAAAGGGCAAACTGCTGGTTTTCTGCGCACCTTCAGGCTCGGGCAAGAGCACATTGGTGCAGTGGCTGATGAAGGAACACGGAGAACTCAACCTGCGTTTTTCCGTCAGCTGCACCACCCGCCAGCCGCGCGGAACGGAGCGCGACGGAGTGGAATACTTCTTTATCACCCCCGACGAATTTCGCCGCAAGATAGCCGAAGGGGCTTTTGTGGAATATGAGGAGGTCTACACCGACAAGTTCTACGGCACGCTCAAGAGCCAGGTGCAGGCCCAAATCGAGCGCGGCGAAAACGTCTTGTTCGACATCGACGTAAAGGGCGGATGCAACATAAAGCGTCTGTATGGCGGCGAAGCACTTAGCCTGTTCATCCAGCCGCCGTCGAAAGAGGAACTGCGCCGGAGGCTCACAAGCCGCGGCACCGACGCTCCCGAGATGGTGGAGCAGCGCCTGGCGAAGGCAGAATACGAGATGTCGTTCGCCCCGCAGTTCGACCGCATCGTCGTCAACGACGACCTTGAGAAAGCCAAACAAGAGGTTTTCTCCATTGTAAAGGACTTTTTGGACAGACCGTAACCGACATCCACTCCCGACCGATATGCAGATAGGAATATTCGGAGGTTCGTTCAATCCTGTCCACAACGGCCATTTGGCCATAGCACGCAAGATTCTCAGCATGGGCGAAGTGGACGAAGTGTGGTTCATGGTCAGTCCGCTCAACCCCTTCAAACAGCATGCCGACCTCCTCGATGATGCCTTGCGGCTCGACATGACACGCAAGGCTGTGGAGCACGAACACGGCATCACCTGTTCCGACTACGAGTTCAGCCTGCCCCGCCCCTCCTATACATGGCACACACTACAGTCGTTGGCGAAGGACTATCCCGACGACACGTTCTCTCTGATAATAGGTGCTGACAACTGGTGCAGCTTCTCCGGCTGGCGCAACAGCCGTGACATAATCAGCCATCACCGCATACTGGTCTACCCCCGCACAGGCTTTCACATTGACCGCCAGTCACTTCCGCCAAGCGTAAAATTTGTCGACATGGACACGATAGACATCAGTTCCACCGAGATACGGCAACTTCTGGTCAGCGGCAACGACGTGACCCGGTTGGTGCCAGAGCCTGTCCGTGACATGATGGCTCTCTACCGAAAGGACTAAAACAAAACACAAATCACATAATTACATCATGAAAAAGTTTCTGATAACAATGTTTGCGTTGCTGCCTACACTGCTGTTCGCCGGCAACGAGTTCGTATTGAAGGGCACTATCACAGGTCTGCCCGACAGCTGCAAGATTGTCCTGGGTCTGGCCGACGGCGATCAGGGTCAGGAGGCTGACACCACTCTCGTGTCGATTCCTGCCACCGAGAACTTCACGATGACCGCCAAGCTCGCCGGACCGACCATGCTCCAGCTCTCGGTCACGCAGTTCAACCAGCAGTATGGCATGGACATCCCTGTGGCAGGGTTCATGTTCATGGCGGAAAACGAGACTGTCGAGCTCCCCTCACTGGCCTTCAGCCAACTGCAGGAGTACCAGAAGAAGAACATGGCTGACGAGAATGTCACCCTGAAAGCAGGCAAACTGCAGGAGCAGTACAAGGAATACCTCAACCTGCTGCTGCCCGAGAAGGAGAAGTACTCACAGATTTTCGACGAGGGACGCGAGAAACTCATCATGGCTGCATACGGCATGATAGACTCCAAAGACGACTCCGTGGTGATGTTCAGCAACCGTCTGGAAGAGTGCCGCAAGGTGATGGACGAGAAGGAACAGGCGTTCATCAAGAGCCATCCCGGCTATGCCGTTTCGGCATTGCTCGTGAGCCGCAACCTGAACACTGAATACAAGTACACCGCCGACGAGGTTGACGCCATGGCAAAACTCGTGGCAGGCAATGCCGACACACACCGTCTCGCCATCATAGAGCGCAATGTGGCCCGTGCCAAGAAGTTCGCTCTCGGCTCAGCTTGGGGCAACGAGGCTGTCACAATGGCCGATGGTGAGGTGAAGACTGTGCAGCAGCTGCTCAACAAAGACGGTCTGACGCTCTTCGACTGCTGGGCTTCATGGTGTGGCCCGTGCCGCCGCGCCATTCCGAAAGTGAAGGCCATGGCGGAGAAATACGCATCTCGCCTGAAGGTGAACAGCATCTCGTGCGACCAGAAAGAGGCTGACTGGCGCAAGGCAATGGAAGAGGAGAAGATGTCATGGCCACAGGCTATCGTGACCAAAGACCAGATGATGCCGTTCATGACAGCCTATAACATCACCACCATCCCGAGACTTATCCTCGTCAAGGACGGCAAGATCGTGGTTTCGTCCAACGACCCTGATGCCATCGAGGAGTTCATCGAAGCTGACAAATAATGACAAGGACTGCCGTCGTCATACTCAACTGGAACGGAGCCGCCATGCTCAGGCGGTTTCTTCCGGATGTTGTAGCCAACTCGCAGTCGGACTCTTGCGAGGTGATTGTCGCCGACAACGCCTCTACGGACAACTCGCTGCAGGTGCTCCGGGATGAGTTTCCGCAGGTGAGAACCATCATCCTCGACCGCAACTTCGGGTTTGCCGAGGGATACAACAAGGCTCTGGCGCAAGTGGAAGCGGACTATTTCGTGCTTCTCAACAGCGATGTGGACACGCCCGAGGGCTGGCTTCAGCCGCTCACGGACTACATGGACGCACACCCCGACGTGGCGGCGGTACAGCCCAAACTGCTGAAATACGACATCAATGCCGCCGACGGCAACTGCCGCACATCACGTTTCGAATATGCGGGGGCGGCAGGAGGCTTTGTCGACAGATACGGCTATCCCTATTGCCGGGGGCGTCTCTTCGACTGTGTGGAGGACGACTGCGGACAGTACGACAGCCCCATGGAGGTTCATTGGGCCACGGGGGCTTGCCTCATGGTGCGCTCTTGTGATTTCCGTTCCGTGGGCGGACTTGACGGACGCTTCTTTGCCCACTGCGAGGAGATAGACTTCTGCTGGCGGCTGAGGATTGCCGGGAGGCGGATAGTGTGTGTTCCTGCGAGCCGTGTATATCATGTCGGCGGTGCGTCTCTGCCGAAAAGCAACCCCTACAAGACGTATCTCAATTTCCGCAACAACCTCACCATGCTCTACAAAGACCTGCCCGAGGAGCGTCTCCGCAGTGTCATGTGCATGCGTTTTGTGCTCGACATCGTAGCGGCAGCGCAGTTTTTGCTGACCGGAAAGACGGGTGACGCCAAGGCTGTCCTACGCGCGCGCCGCGATTATAATAGGTGGAAGAAGTCTTTCACCGCCCAGCGCCACACCATACAGGGCCGTCGCCGCCTGCCCCACACGCACGACACCTCCCCCCTGTCCCTGCTCTGGCAGTTTCATGTCAGGGGCAAACGCAAATGGAGCGCGCTCGCCAAGCAATAGGCGAGCGCACCCCATTTTTCTTTGGAAAAACGTTTCCGGCCAACAGCAACTGTAAGTTTATTCCGCCTAAACACTGCAAGTGCCGTGGCAAAACAAAGATTTACAGCCAGTTGCCCACAGCATAAAGAGGTTTGTTTGTCATCCAGTCTTGGTCCATATATGGTTTCATGGACAACCGCAGTCCCTTTAACTCCGGGTATTTTGACACAAATGTGCGGAGCGATTTGGAGTGCACGTTCTCCTCAGCCTTGACTTCTATCGGGACAATCTTTGTTCCATGCTGAACCACAAGGTCTATTTCCACCCTCGAATCATTACTGCTGAAATAATATATAGGCAATTCAAAAGGCATCAGTTGTGTCAATACAAACAACTCGGTGAACGCCCCTTTGTATTCCTTGAACAGAGTGTCCGCCACCAAAACGCTTTCCGCAGGTGCATCCACCATAGCTCCCATCAGACCGACATCCAGGACAAACAACTTGAACACGGTGTTTTCCGCATAGAACTTCAGCGGCATTCCCGGCATAGACACCCTGTTCACCTGATAGACCAGACCTGCATCCTTCAGCCATTGTATGGCCATCTCAAACTCCGAGGCACGTGCTCCTTTCTTCAATGCGCCGAAAACGAACTTCCTGTTCTCCTTTGCCAGCTGCGAGGGAATGGAGTTCCACACCATATTGATGCGCGGCACGTCTTGCGAAGGGGCGTGTTTGGAGAAGTCACGCTGGTAGTCAAACAGTATCTGCTTCTGTATGCGGCGCACTTCCTCCAGGTTTCCGTGCTCTGCAAACTCCTTTACTACCGCCGGCATGCCGCCCACATAATAGTACTGGCGCAGGCAATCGATGAAGCGGAGCGCCAGAGAGTCGATGAGAGAGAAGTCCTTTGACGCAAGCACGTCGGTCAACGCATCTTCCCCGATAGCCATGAGATACTCCTCAAAGGTCATCGGATACATCTTTATCATGTCCACCTTGCCGACAGGAAAAGACACTCCTCCATGAAGGGATATGCCCAAAAGCGAACCTGCCACCGCCACATGATACTCCGGTGCATCCTCACAGAAGTACTTCAACGAGTTGAGAACCACCGGATTCTCCTGTATTTCATCAAAGACAATCAATGTGTTGTGAGGTTCGATATTGACGTGCAGCAATGCAGACAAGGCGAGAATGATGCGCTTCATGTTATAGTCTTGGGCGAATATCTTGGCCACCATCTCATTCTTGTCACAGTTGACATACGCCATTTTCTCATAATACTGCTGACCAAACTCCCGAAGTATATAGGTCTTACCTACCTGTCTTGCACCGTTGAGTATCAAAGGCTTACGACCGGCACGGTTCTTCCATTCCACAAGTTGGGACAATACTTTTCTTTTCATATCACATTTTTTCGCACGAATATTCGGTGTAAAAGTACATTTTTTCGCACGAATATCAAGCGGTTCGGCACATTTTTTCGCACGAACCCACAGAAATTCCGGGCAAAAGCAACCGCAATCATAGTAGTTGACGCATCCCCGCGTCAAACCAAAAACACATTTTCCGTCCACAAAAAGGGTGCAGCGGGGACGCTGCACCTACTATTTCAAGACGCAAGAAAGCGCATCACAGCGGAAACTTTGTACTTGCGGCGCGGATGCTACCGGCTACAACATTGCTGCGATGCGGCGTATTTGCGCCAGTTTCTCCACCAGAGCATTGTCTCGTTTCGCCGTATGCATGTTGTATTTCATCTGCAATTTCAGCAACGAATCGGCAGGAATGTCAAGCGCAGCCTCAAATATCAGAGCCGTAGCGGTGGTGACAGGGCGACGCCCGTTAAGTATTTCGTTGAGTACCGAATAGCCCATGCCGATGCTTTCGGCGAACTTCCGTTGCGAGATACCGCGCTCTTCCAGCTCTTCTTTCAGTATTTCGCCCGGATGTGTAGGATAATAACCAAAGCCCAAATCCGACATAATGTATTCCTTATTTATAGTGGTTTGACAATTCCAAAATGTTACAAACGGTAATCCTGCGTTCTTTTTCGGTGACCTCCGAACGGAATTCTATCCTGTATTGGTCATTGACCCTGACGGATTCACGGTCTTTCTTGTCTCCGGCAAGAGCCTCATAGTGCAGCGACTTGTAACGATAGAAATCCTCCGTGCAGTCCAGCGACTCCATGAGGTCTATCACACGGACGTACTTTTTGACTATTTGGGGCTGGAAGCGGTACTTCTTGTTGTGTGCTTTCCCCTCATAGTACAACTCACGGAGATAGTCTTCCTCAAACGTAATTTCCACAATACTGCCGTTTTAACACTGTGCAAAGATACTGCTTTCCTTCCGAATATTCGCAAAAAAAGCGAATTTTTCTTTCCGATTGGGGTATTCTTGCCGCAAAAGCACCTACTAATCATAGTAGTTGCGGCGTCCCCGCCGCATCCCCCAAACACGTTTTCCGCATACCAAAAGGGTGCAGCGGGGACGCTGCACCTACTAACCGTAGTAGTTGACGCGTCCTCGCGTCAAACCGAAGACGGTGCAGCGTAAATACCGCCCATAATTAATGTAAATCATTAATTACCCCCCCCGAAAGAAAAAGAACGGGGCAGAAAGACGGATTTACGCCTGCCGGACATTAACTTTGCCGTTTAACAGGCTCACGCACAGACATCTCTGCCGCCGGCAGACACCGTTTTCGGAGAAACCGGCGCAGGCATCTGATGCGGGCGACCGCCCTTTGCGGCGAGGAAACGCACTGCCGACAACAACAAAACGACAAATACAGCATCTATGAAAACAAACATCCAGAAAGTCCTCATGGGCATCCTGTTCATGCTCATAGGCCTCCAGACTTTTGCCGACACCGCTGCCACGGCGGTCGACTGCACCGGCATGAAAGCCATACAGGAGAAGATTGACGAAGACCCGACGGCCAACGTCACGGCGAACATCACCTTTGAGGACAAGGTGTATGTGACCGCAGTGTACGACAAAAAAGCCTATGCCACCGACGGAACTTACGGTGTCATCATCTACGACAACTACAGCCTTTTCAAGAAAGGCGACATCATCACCGGCACAAAGGCTGAAGTCACACTGTGCATGGTCGACGGAGCTTACGCCATCAAAGGCATCATAAATGCGGAAGGACTGACCGTCACCCGCGACAACGAACTGACACCGGCCTTGCTGACAATCAACAGCGTCACAAAAGCAAACACCGGCCGCTATGTAACCCTAAAGAGCGTCACCTATACCGTGGAGGACGGCGCCGGCACAATAACCGACCCGGACAAGAAACACATATACTGCCTCGACGGACTGGACATCAAACCCGGCCTCACCAGCGGCACCATGTATGACATGACGGGTATCATCAGCTACACCAACGCCTTGGCATTCTATCCCATAACGGTCACTACTGCTCCCGAAAGAGAACCTATTGCCACGAAAACGGCATTCAGCGGAGTGACCAACTCAAAGGTCAACATGACTTACGGAGAACAGATAGAGTGGCCTACGGCTACCGTCTCTGCCGACGGCGTTGCCATCGCCGATGCCGAAGTGACCTATACCAGCAGCAACGCGAATGTCATTAAATTCGACAACGCAGGAGATTTCTCCATCCTTGGCTGCGGAAGCACCGACATCATAGCCAGCTATGCCGGCAACGGCACGTTCGCCGCAAGCTCCGGCAAATACACTCTCACCATCAAGGCCGAGTGCGCATACATCAGCGACATGCAGGGAACGATAGACAAGAACCCGCTGGAGAACATCCCGGCAGCACTCACGTTCACCAATGTACGGGTGACGGCAAAGCACGGCAACTGGGCTTATGTCAGCGACGGAACGTGCGGCATCATGATCTATGACGAGGACAACGCTCTCAAGACCGGCAATGTCATCAGCGGAGAAATCCCCGACGCCATACTGTGCCTCAACAACAGTGCCTACGCTATCAAGGATTTCTCCACCGACAAACTGACCATCACCGACGGCGAAACACTCTCTCCGACGGAGACGACCATTAGCAGCATCCAGAAGAAGAACCTCTGCGAGTATGTCACTGTCAAGAATGTCACCTACGGCACCGACGGTGACGTGCACTTCTTCATCGACAGTGACGGCAACAAGATTACCTACGCCGACGACCTGGAGACTGCCTTCAAGTTCACCGACGACTACAAATACGACGTGACAGGTATCGTGGGCTATTACAACGGCGTGACACTCGTGCCCACAGAGGTGACCACCCTGACCAAGGAAGCATACCTCGATCTCAACGAAAAGGGCTCTTCCGGAATTTATATACCTGCGTCGGACCTCGGTGTCGGCGGCACTGACACCTACCAAGTGTACTATGAGGGCGACGGCACGGTGTCCGTCACTTCGTCCAACCCCGACGTAGTCTCTGTCGTCTATGACGCCACAACACAGAAATACACCCTGACGGGCATATCAAAAGGACATACCGTCATCACCATTTCCGCCACCAAAGGCGAAGAATACGCCGCTGCGACACCTTATACATACTATCTGAAGTGCTACTCTACTGACCACGAGTCCACCAGGATATTCCTGTACAGTGACGAAGACATCCAGGGCAAGGGCACTGACGAGGCCACAGCATGGTCTGTCAGCAGATATGTCGTCAACCTGAAGTTCGACAATGCCAAAGGCAGGGGCAAGGACATAGCCGTCTTCGGCAACTCCAACGTGACAGCGACAGCCAACGAAGGCTACATCGTCACCAAGGTGGAGCTGACCCTCACCAACGCTTCGACAAACACCGGCACATGGGTTGCCGCCGACAACACGGCGCTCACGACGGCCTACGGAGTAATCTCATGGACAGGATTCGCACCTTCAGTCACGCTGACCAACACCGGTATGATGGCTTCACTGAGTGATGTCTCGGTGACATACCTCAAACTTACCGACACCGGCAATACCGTCACAATCACCGAAGCAGGCAAAGGCACCTACTGCGCTACGGCAAACTGTGTCGTGGGCGACGGCACCGTGACGAAGTATATCACCGGAACTGAAGAGAACGGCACTACCCTGACCGAGACCGACGCTGCCGTGATAGCCGAGGGCGAGGGCGTTCTCCTCAACGGCAAGGCAGGCGAATACAAGGTGTACACACACTCTCTGCTCGCACCGACAAAGAACGAGAGCAACAAACTCGTGGGTTGCAGTGAGGCCACAAGCGTTCCTGCCGGCGCTTACGTCATGCAGAACCAGACCAGCGGCGTGGCTTTCTACATCGTCACCGACGCCGATCCCATCACCTGTCCTGCCGGCAAGGCTTATCTCAAAGACATGTCATCACAGTCGAAGGCACTGTTCTTCAGCGACAGCGAGACCACCGGCATCGACAACATCGGCGCTGACACCGCCTCCGACGACATCTACACGCTCAGCGGAGTGAAGGTCAACCCTGCCGACATGACCAAGGGCATCTACATCAAGAACGGCAAGAAATTCATAGTAAAATAACCTGTAACGCACAACACGATATGAACAACACAAAGAAATACACCGCTCCGGCTGCCGAGATCGTAGCCATGGGCGCATGCGACATAATCTGCACGTCTGTGAACAGCACTCCCGCCGACTCCACAAAACCGGTACTCTCGAAGGAAGTACCCGAGTGGGTGTTTGAGGAAGAGGAGTAACAGCAAGCGGCAAACGGTGTGTCCGCCGCGGCGGCACACCTTTATAATAATAGAGGCACACCATTATAACAACGGAGGTGGGGACAGTCTATCTGTCCCCACCTCCGTTGTTATTGTAGTAGTTGACGCGTCCCCGCGTCAAACAATTCTCTAATTCCTTCGCTAACAAGCATGGTGCAGCGAGGACGCTGCAACTACTAACAATAGTAGTTGACGCGTCCCCGCGTCAAACAAAACAGAACATTCGTTCCCGTCGCTCTACCGCCTTGCGCCGCTTGAACTCCGCCACGACGTCGCCCATGGACATCGCGTCCCATGTGTCCTCGGCGATGATGTCACGCAACATACCGAGGTCCTCCTCTATCCGCTGGCGGGCGGCGCACACCTCGGGACTGTCGCCGGTGAAAGTCCTCGCCTCCCTGTCCCACGAAGCCGTCGGCAGAGAGAGGCGCGAGGAAAATTCCATGCGGCGGTTGTGCCCTTTATATATACGGTAATACACCACCCCGCGGTCGGGATGGCGCTTGCTCGGTTCGAACCTTGCTACAACTGTAGGCATAAAAGCAGTGCTCCCTTTCTGCGTCAATACAGTTTGTCGCCGATGCTGAAGTCCGTCACGGCATCACGCAGCATGGCGTGCTTCAGGTCTTTCTCGCTGAGAACCGCCTTGTCCACGGGTATCCGCCAGTCTATGCCCAGCGTTTCGTCCTTGATGTTGATGCCTCCGTCAGCCTCGGGATGATAGAACTCGTCGCACTTGTACTGGAATACCGCCGTGTCACTGAGCACCGCAAAGCCGTGGGCGAAGCCCCTCGGGATGAAGAACTGGCGGTGGTTGTCCTCCGTCAGCTCCACTGCCACGTGCTGTCCGAACGTGGGAGAGCCCTTGCGGATGTCCACCGCCACGTCGAGGACGGCGCCGCGCACGCACCTCACGAGCTTGCTCTGCGTGTAGGGCATGCGCTGATAGTGCAGTCCGCGCATCACTCCGTAGGACGACATGGACTCGTTGTCCTGCACGAAGCGTATGCTGTGGCCCAGTACGGGCGTCACTTTCTCGTCGAACTCACGCTGCGAGAACGACTCGAAAAAGTAGCCCCTCGCGTCATTGAACACACGCGGCTCGATGATGAGCACGCCGTCTATCGCTGTCTTTGTTATTTCCATGATTGTGGCAAACTGTAAACGTTATCCTTCCGTGCGCCGCGCGGCGCTTTCCGCACCTGTGCGCACGCTGATGCAAAGTTATGAAGAATATCACGAAAAAGCAACTGCCACGCCGCAAAAAGGGTGCAGCGGCGACGCTGCACCTGCCGTTGTCCGACGCGAAAGCGTCGTTATGGCGACGGTACACCATATGGCGTACGTCCGTGCGGCATATGCGGTACAAGCGTGCGGCATATGCCGCACACTCGTACTGCATGTGTTGCGCCACCACGCGAACGGTGCTTTCAGGGCGTCACAACGGTGTGCACGGAGTGCGCAGAGGGCGTTTGTGCGGTGCAGGAACACTGCGGGGACGGCACGGCAATATTTACTTTCGTTCGCAATTTTAACTGTCAGGCATGCACTTTTGTCATTTTTTGTATTAATTTTGTAATCGCTTTGTAACATCAAAGACACGCTGTTACGCAACACATACAACCGTTATATGATTCTTGATTTATTAAGCCTACTGGGTGCGCTCGCCCTCTTCCTCTACGGAATGAAGATAATGAGCGAGGGACTGGAGAAGTTTGCCGGCGACAGACTGCGCAACATCATCGGCATGATGACCCGCAACAGGGTGATGGGAGTGTTCACGGGCATCGCCGTGACGGCGCTCATACAGTCGAGTTCAGCCACTACGGTGATGGTGGTGAGCTTCGTCAACGCCGGACTGATGTCGCTCGTGCAGGCCATAGGGGTGATAATGGGCGCCAACATAGGCACCACGGTGACGGCGTGGATAATCTCCTCCATAGGCTTCAAGATGGATATCGCCACCTTCGCCATACCAATCATGGCGATAGGAATGCCGCTCATCTTCTCCTCGAAGAACAAGCGCAAGAGCATCGGAGAGTTCCTGTTCGGCTTCGCGTTCCTGTTCATGGGTCTCAACTACCTGCAGAAGTCTGCCGAAGCACTCGACATAGGGTCTATCGTGGCCAACATGCTGCAGCACGTGTCGGGCGACAGCATCTGGGTGATGATACTCTTTGTGCTGGTGGGAGCCATTGTGACGATGATAGTGCAGGCTTCCGCCGCTACGATGGCGATTACCCTGATGCTCTTCGACATGCACATCCCGGGCTTCGGATTCCACCAGGCGGCGGCGCTCGCCATGGGTCAGAACATCGGCACTACTATCACCGCGCTCATGGCGTCGCTCACTGCCAACACGCAGGCACGCCGCGCGGCACTGGCGCACACGTTCTTCAACGTGTTCGGAGTGATGATAGTACTCTTGATGTTCTATCCTTTCTGCGACGCCGTGACATGGTTCGTGCAGGACGTGATGCACGTCCGCCACAACGAGATGTACCTGCTCTCGGCATTCCACACGGCTTTCAACGTGTTCAACACGCTGCTCCTGATATGGTTTGTCAACCAGATAGAAAAGCTCATCTGCTGGGTTCTCCCCGTCAAGGAGAACGAGAAACAGGAGAAGGGACTGCTGTTCATCTCGGGAGGTATGCTCTCCACATCCGAACTTTCGCTGGCTGCGGCACGCAAGGAGATAGGTGTCTTCGCCGACAGACTGATGAAGATGATGACCATGGTGAAGCAGTTGCTCGTCACGAACAAGACGGCAGAGTTCGCCGAACTGTTCTCCAAGGTGGGCAAATATGAGCAGATCACCGACAACATGGAGGTGGAGATAGCCAACTACCTGTCGAAAGTGTCGGAAGGACGGCTCTCCGACGAGTCGAAAGCGGACATCACCCACATGATGCGCATAGTGGACGAGATGGAGAGCATAGGCGACTCGATGTACCACCTGGGGCGCACGCTCGAGAGGAAGCGCGAGATGCAGAACCTGCACTACACCGAAAGGCAGATGCGGCACATCAACGACATGCTCCGGGTGACAGAGAAGGCGATGGACGAGATGCGCGCCGACCTCGACAAAGACCCCAAGTCCATCAACATGACCTCACACTACGCCACCGAGACGGAGCTGAACGAGCTGCGCACGGCGTTCAAGGCGGAGAACCTGCAGGCCGTCAACAACCACGAATACGACTACCAGCTCGGCGTGTTCTATGTGGACTTCATCTGCGAGTGCGAGAAAATCGGCGACTATGTGGTCAACATAGTGCAGGAGCTGAAGGGCAAGTAGCAGAATTAACGACTTGGTTACACGATAGTAACACTTTTGTAACAGGTATGACGTAACTTTGCATCATCAAACGAAAGGGCAATATGAACAGAATACTTGTTGTGGACGACGAGCAGGACATCTGCGAGATCCTGCAGTTCAACCTCGAGACCGAGGGCTATGAAGTGGTGACCGCCAACTCCGCGGAGGAAGCTCTCGAGACCATACACTCGCCCGAAAACAGCGGCGAGAACGAGTTCAGCCTCATCCTCCTGGACGTGATGATGGGCGAGATATCGGGATTCAAGATGGCGCGCATGCTGAAGTCGGACCCCGAGAGGGCACACATCCCCATCATATTCATTACCGCCCTCGACAATGAAGACGACACCGTGAAGGGTCTCAACATCGGTGCCGACGACTACATATCCAAACCGCTGTCGATGAAAGAGGTGAAGGCGCGCGTCAAGGCGGTGATACGCCGCACGTCGAAACTGCCCCGCATCACGTCGGACAGTGCGCTCGACGAGGACGGCGAGAGCGACATCATCACCTTCGAGGGGCTGACGCTCGACATCGGCAAGAAGTCGGTGACGGTCGACGGCACGGAGGTGAACTTCACCAAACTGGAGTTCGAACTGCTGGCACTGCTCATGGGCAACCCCGGCAAGGTGTACTCGCGCGAGAAGATACTGGCACGGATATGGCCGAGAGACACCTATGTGACCGACCGCACGGTGGACGTGAACATCACGCGCATACGCAAGAAGATAGGCAGCTACGGCAAATGCGTGAAGACACGGTTCGGTTTCGGCTACCTTTTCGAGAAATAACACTGGGGGAAAGCCGCGCTTTCCCCCTTTGCATACACACCGCCGCCGGCACACGGCAAACCAATCCGCTATCAATATGATCCGCACAAAGTCATTCGAAGGCAACCTGTTTGTGAGCGTGGGAACAGTTTTCGTCCTCTTTGCGCTCTGCTTCGTCGTCTACCAGTATGACCGCGAGAAACGCTACAAGATAGACATCATGCAGGCGGTGCTCCAGTCCGACAACTACGAAGTGATGCACTGGCTCGGCGACAGCATAGTGTCGGAAAACAAACTGCGGCAGTATGTGGGGGCGCGCGACACCAACGGCATACGCATCACCATAGTCGACACACGGGGAAAGGTGATAGCCGACTCGGGCAACGACGACATCGGGGGCATGGAAAACCACCTGAAGCGCAAGGAAATACGCCAGGCTCTCGCCAACGGCAGCGGCTATGACATCAAGCGACTGTCACGGACGACCAACGACACCTATTTCTATTCAGCCACGAAATTCAGCGTCGGCAAGGGCAAAGACAGGCGCACATATATAATAAGGTCGGCAATCCCCTACTCCGCCACCCTCACCAACAGCCTGGAAGCGGACTACACCTACGTCTACTTCACACTCATACTGACCATAGTGCTGGGCTTCGTGCTCTACAGCAACACCAAGCGGGTGAGCCGCCACATAGGCTATCTGCGGCAGTTCGCCATGAAAGCCGAGCGCGGAGAGGAGTTTGACAAACAGCTGGAACAGCGTGTGCCCGACGACGAACTGGGCGACATATCGCACACAATAATAAAACTCTACTGGCAACTGCGCAACTCCGAGGAGGACAAGGAGCGGCTCAAGCGGCAGCTGACCCAAAATGCGGCGCACGAACTGAAGACCCCTGCCGCCAGCATACAGGGCTATCTGGAGACGATGATCAACACGCCCGACCTGCCTGAGGACAAGCGGCGCCACTTCATGGAGCGCTGCTACGAGCAGAGCGAGCGCATGTGCCGCCTGCTGCAGGACATGTCGACACTGACCAAACTGGATGCCGTGGCGGACAAGGAGGTGGAGGGCAAGCCGAAAAACACGGTAGACGTGAGGACTGTCATTGACGCCGTGCTCGACGACACGGCACTGGAACTGGAAAAGCGGGGCATCACGCCGACACTCAACGTGCCCGACGAGATACTCATCCCGGGCGACTACAGTCTGGTGTACTCCATATTCCGCAACCTCATCGACAACTCCATAGCCTACGCCACGGGCGCGACGAGGATATCCATCATCTGTGCGGAGAGCGAGGGAGAGGAGTCCGGCAACGGCGGAAGGTGCGAGACGCGCGCCTACGACTTCACCGTGAGCGACAACGGATGCGGCGTCGCGCCGGAGCATCTGGCGCACATTTTCGAGCGTTTCTACCGTGTGGACAAGGGACGCTCACGCAAGATAGGCGGCACGGGGCTCGGCATGGCGATAGTGAAGAACGCCGTGGCAGTGCACGGAGGCACCGTCTCGGCGGAGATAACCCCGGGAGGCGGGCTCACCGTGAAGTTCTCGCTCAGGGCGTAAAATGCGTTTTTACAAGAATTGAGTCAGATAGACAGGCAGCAACAGGGTCTGTTCGTCTTTCTGCAAGTCCTTCGTATAAATGAGATACCGCTGGAGCACCCTACTTGAAAACTTGTTGCAGAAAGCGTCGAGCGAGGCGTGGCGCTTGTAACCCGACGACTTCACCTCTATAGGACATATCTTGTTGCCGCGCGACAGGAGGAAATCCACCTCGTAGTTGTGCTTGCCTGTCTCTGTCGGAAACGTGTAATAGAACAGTTTGTTGCCTGTTGCCGTCAGCATCTGCGCCACCATATTTTCGTAGACATATCCCAAGTTGGCATCCAGTTTGTCGGTCATCAGTTTCTGGTAGATGATGTTTTCCGTAAAGTCCTTGTCCTTGAAGGCAAGCGTTATGAACAGTCCCGTGTCCGTGACATACATCTTGTACCTGTCCAAATCCATTGTCAGGGACATGCCGACGCCCGGGTCGTTGGCATGATAGGATATGTTTACCGTCATCGACTCACGCAGTTCGGAAATCAGCTGCATGACTTTCTCCGAACCGGTTCTCCCTTTTATGGCACTCGCCACCTGGTATCTTGAGGCATTGCTGCTGAGTTGCGCCGGTATGGAATCGAAGAGCAAGGACAGCCTGCCCGAAGAGTCTATCTTGTAGAAATCGTCCTCGTAGAGTTGGATTATGTTTCTCTTCACCCTGTCAACCTCCATGAGATTGTTGGTTTCGATGTATGCGCTGACGGCCTGAGGCATTCCGCCGACAACCATGTAGACCCTGAAATCCCTCATCAACTTGCGTGTGACGGCATCGCCTATCGACATCTTCTTGTCGAAAAGCATTCTCAGCTGCGGCGTGGAGGTGGTGTCGCCCAGCGCCCACTTGAACTCCTCATAATCCATGGGATACATGTACATCCTCTCCTCCTCACTCGGAATCAGGATGTCCTTCACGTTCTTGCGGATGGAAATCAGCGAACCCGTCTCCACATAGTCATATCTCCCGTCAGCCACAAGGTGCTTTATCGCCTGCCGTGCCTTGGGACACTTCTGCACTTCGTCAAATATCACCAGCGAGCGGCGCTCCTTCAGCGACACGCCCAGCCTGAACTGGAGCTGCAGGAAGAAGTAGTCCAAGTCCGCTATGTGGTCAAACAGTTCGATGATTTCATCCTTAACTATAGAGAAATCAATCATGACATACGAGTCATACTCATTCTCTGCGAACTGCCTCGCCAATGTCGACTTTCCCACACGGCGCGCTCCCTCTATCAGGACCGCAGTCTTCCCCTGTCTGTTTTGCTTCCATTCGAGCAACTTGTCGTACAGTTTCCTTTTGAATACCATATTATATATACTGTCGGTTGTTTCTTTATGCAAAGATTGTACAAACGAGCGGCAAGAGAACTTGTTCTCTGTTGCCCGAGTGCAGAATATCTTATACAAAGGTAATGCAAAATTCAGTTTCCTCACAATCTTTTCTGCCAAAACATTACAAATTCTCGCAATCTTTTCAGGCGGAATATTACAAATTCTCACAATCTTCGGTTTTCGGGCGACATCCGTAGGCTGCGGAAAACGCTGCAGGACGCTCCGCCAAGGCGAATCAGAGGCAGAGGAAAAGCGGGGACAGACGAAAAAAGTCAGTGGAAATGTCCAAAATATGACCGGGATGTTACATTTTGGAGAAAAAACGGCTCATTTCTGCAAATGCATTTGGGTTTTATGCAGAAAAGCGGTAACTTTGTAGGCATCAACGGAATACGCTTGCTTTTACCCCGGAAAGCGGATTCCCTACACGAAAACGACGCTGGTCTTTGTTGAAACCGATTATTTCACAAACATTTATAAACCATTCAAACAAATCAAACAAATGAAACAGTATTTACAAACCACACTACTGCTTCTCCTTACACTCGTCATAGGGGGGGGTAAAGCGGTAGCGCAAGATGAGACGATAGACCTGACTGCACAGGGATACAGCAATGCGCAAAGTCTCGAAAGCATTACGACAAATGGTGGCAATTGCTCCATTTCATATGCAAAAAACAGTAATTCAACCTCTCCAACATACTATACAAGCGGAACTGCAGTCCGCATTTATGGAAGCAACTCATTCACTGTATCTTCTGAAAGCAAGAAGATCGCAAAGCTGCAAATCACCATATCGTCATACGATAAAACCTCAGCATCCGATATTAGTGTAAGTTCCGGAACTTTAGATACATCTACAAAACCGGTGTCATGGACTGCCAAAGATGACAACGGGGAATCTTCTGTCACATTCACGAATACAGCAACAAAAGGTCATTGGAGGATTCAGAAGGTGGCAGTGACCTATGTAAATAATGACGGCAAGACTGGAACGGACACGAAATTTACCAGCGTGACCGGTTCAAGCCTGACAACGGTAATGTACGGAGAGGTTTCTGCAGCCGCAACAGTGGAGGCAGGCGGCACCACAATCACGGATGCCACAGTGACATACAGCAGTACCAACGAGAAGATTGCCACCGTCGAGGCGGACGGCACAGTCAAGACACAGAGCCCGGGAACAGCCGTCATCAGAGCAGACTATGCCGGCAACGACACCTACGCCTCAAGTTACGCCGAATTCACCCTCACGATAAAGGGAGAGTGCGAGGACATCATGACCATGCAGAACGAAATAGACAAACTGGCTGACAACGGCATCGAGAGCATAACAGCAGACCTCACTTTCACGAATGCCACAGTGACAGGCGTCACAGGCAGCAATGCCTACATCTACGACGGCAACCGCGGAATGTTTGTCAGCGGAGTCAGCGGACTTGAAAAAGGAAATGTCATCAACGGAAAAGTAGAGAACGCGACACTGCTCCTGTCAAAAGGCTCTTACGCTATCAAAGACTTCTCCACCACAGGCTTGACTATTACAAGTACTGAACTGACCCCGACAGAGACATCTATCGAGACATTGCAGACAAACGGCAACAACAAGAACACCATCCACATCGGCAAGTACGTCACCATAAAGAACGTGACCTACGACAAGGCAAACGCCACTTTCACCGACACAAGCGACAAAACCATCGCCTATTACGACGGTCTGAAGACCAACCCGTCACTCATCGACGGCAACAAATATGACGTCACGGGCGTTGTGGGCTATAACAACGCACTCCAGCTCATGCCCACCGATGTGACCGCACTGGCCAAGGTTGCCACCCTCAAGACCGAGACTGCCCCGAAAACCACACTCAACACCGACAACACCGACACCTATACGCTGACCTATGTCGGCGACGGCGAAGTGTCAGTAGCATCTTCCAACACCGATGCAGCTACTGCCGAATACAACGCAGACACCAAGACGGTGACCGTAACCCCTGTAGCCAAGGGCGAAACTACCATCACCATCTCCGCCACAGCAGGCACTGAGTACGGCATACCCGAGGTCATCACCTACACACTGGAGGTGAATGACGCATCAGAAATGACCGAGACGTTCAATGCCACCGATGAAGACATCAAAGGAAAAGGACATTCCGGAGAAAATACTGGAGGTTTTATTGTAGATAGAGACAACATCGCGATAGTTACAAGTGATGCATATGCAAACAGTTCTAACACTTATATACAAATCTACAAAAACTCTACTATAACCATCACGGCAAAAGAAGGCTACCTCATAACGGGAACAGAATTATCTGTATCCAATACAACGAACTATGCTGGAGTATGGACATGCAATGGCATAGAGACATCTATCTCCAACAACAAGGTGACATGGGCAGGTATCGTTCCGTCCATAATCATACAGAACACGAATAGCAGACAGGCATACGTCTACACAATAAAGGTTGACTACATCAAGCTTACCGACACCGGCAAGACTGTCACAATCACCGAAGCGGGCAAAGGCACCTACTGCGCAACGGCAAACTGCGTCGTGGGCGACGGCACCGTGACGAAGTATATCACCGGAACTGAAGAGAACGGCACTACCCTGACCGAGACCGACGCTGCCGTGATAGCCGAGGGCGAGGGCGTTCTCCTCAACGGCAAGGCAGGCGAATACAAGGTGTACACACACTCTCTGCTCGCACCGACAAAGAACGAGAGCAACAAACTCGTGGGTTGCAGTGAGGCCACAAGCGTTCCTGCCGGCGCTTACGTCATGCAGAACCAGACCAGCGGCGTGGCTTTCTACATCGTCACCGACGCCGATCCCATCACCTGTCCTGCCGGCAAGGCTTATCTCAAAGACATGTCATCACAGTCGAAGGCACTGTTCTTCAGCGACAGCGAGACCACCGGCATCGACAACATCGGCGCTGACACCGCCTCCGACGACATCTACACGCTCAGCGGAGTGAAGGTCAACCCTGCCGACATGACCAAGGGCATCTACATCAAGAACGGCAAGAAATTCATAGTAAAATAACCTGTAACGCACAACACGATATGAACAACACAAAGAAATACACCGCTCCGGCTGCCGAGATCGTAGCCATGGGCGCATGCGACATAATCTGCACGTCTGTGAACAGCACTCCCGCAAGCAAGGATTACGACGTACTCTCGAAGGAAGTACCCGAGTGGGTGTTTGAGGAAGAGGAATAACCGCATGCAACGGACGGTGTGTCCGCTGCGGCGGCACACCGTTATAATAATAGAGGTGGGGACGGATAAACGGTCCTTACCTCTATTATTATTGTAGTAGTTGACGCGTCCCCGCGTCAAACAATTCTCTAATTCCTTCACTAACAAGCATAGTGCAGCGGGGACGCTGCACCTACTAACAATAGTAGTTGACGCGTCCCCGCGTCAAACCTGACACAATTCGTAGTAGTTGCGGCGTCCCCGCCGCATCATCGCAAGCAGAAATTCTGAACCCAAACGACTGGTTGCAGCGGGGACGCTGCAACTACTACATAAATGCACCGTATCCGCCAACAACTGCAATTGCAACTACTAACAATAGTAGTTGACGCGTCCCCGCGTCAAACCTGACACAATTCGTAGTAGTTGCGGCGTCCCCGCCGCATCATCGCAAGCAGAAATTCTGAACCCAAACGACTGGTTGCAGCGGGGACGCTGCAACTACTACATAAATGCACCGTATCCGCCAACAACTGCAATTGCAACTACTAACAATAGTAGTTGACGCGTCCCCGCGTCAAACCTGACACAATTCGTAGTAGTTGCGGCGTCCCCGCCGCATCTCTCCAAGCAGAACTTCCGAACCCGAACGACTGGTTGCAGCGGGGACGCTGCAACTACTACATAAATGCGCAGTATCCGCCAATCATCGCAATTGCAACTACTAACAATAGTAGTTGACGCGTCCCCGCGTCAAATCAAGCACAATTCATAGTAGTTGCGGCGTCCCCGCTCAACTCAAAAAGAAAGATCTTCACGGAGATTTCAACCTTTCGGCAATACTGAATCAAACATTTCCGTCTCACGGACAGGGATGCCAAGGCGTGTCGCCAGTGTCCGCCAATGGAGTGTGACCGCCGCAACCTCACCGGCAATCTGCCGGGCGCAGTCCTTGGTTATCATGTATTCATCGGAAGAATCCAGCAGAACCTGCAGGTCGGACACATTGGTAGAAGAGTTTACAAGCAGGCTCTGATAATCGTTGAGCGTCGGATTCATGTCGTAAGCCGGGGCGAGTGTCCACCCGCGGGGGGTCAACAGGAAGCCGTGATTGCGGAAATGGTCATCCGTGTTGCGCATCATGATGTTGAACGCAACACGGCGATAGAGTTCCTGAAGGTTCTCTTGCACATCGCAGCAGTTCTGCAATATGAAATCGACAATATCCAGATAGCCGTTGCCACTCTGGGCATCGCATCCGTCGGTCAGTCCAAGCATCGTCATGGCAGAGGCGAAATGGATGCGCCGTCCGGCAGCATTGCGGTCGAAACGCCGTGACAGCAACGTGTGGTAACGCCCTCCCGCCGCCATGACACTTGTCTTCGCCGTCTTTATCCCGGCTTCTGCCGCCAACAGATGGCAGAGGTGTTCCCACAAGGCAACGTCGTAGTCGTCATGGCGTGAGGGAAACTTCGCCACATACAAAGTCCCAGCCTCGTCCGTGACAGCCGCCTTCGGGCGTGCTCCGCCGAGTGAAGTTCCGGGATGGACGAGTTGCTGCAGCCATCTCTTCTCCGGCAATACATTGGTATCTTCACAACGTTCAAACTCCTGGCTTGCAGCCAACAGCGACCTGACATCCGCCAATGGCGGTATGCGCAATGTGCTGTCGCTATTGATGAAAACACCGTCTTTGCTGCGGCAAAAGCGGAATCCACCCATGCGTGAGGCATCGTCTATTCCCTTGAGAAAATCGAAAGAGGAAAGCCTGCGCATGGGACGACGCTCCTCCTTCGCCTGCATCTGCTCACGGCGATTGAGCAACGTGCGCCCCCAACGGTCGGGCAACGCATCGCCGAAACAGCCGAAAATGTCCCTCTCAGGCTGCGTGTACTGTTGTCCGGGGTAGTTGTTGATGTCGGCACTGAGCATGATATTGCCGTAATGACGGAGCCAACCGTCATCGAAACGGAACGAATAGGAATCGGAACCGCGCAGAGATTCATAGCCCAACTCGCCGACAAGCGTCGGTGCTTTCAACCAGTCAAAATCGGCATAAACATACAACAATTCCATAATGTCACCCTTTCTTGGAAGCACGTTCGCGGTTCTTTATCAGCGAGATGTCCTGCAAGGCATGTCCCAACTCGTCTTTCCGGGCAAGGAACAGGATGTCGTCATCCAACTGCAGGGCATAGAGCACACGCAGATATATCCCTATGGCGACAGTAGGGACGCCCTTTTCTATCCGTGAAACCGTGAGTGGCGAGCAGGTGGCACGTTCCGCCACTTGGGCAATACTGAGGTTTCGGCGCAGCCGTGCCAGCTTTATCTGTTCGCCTACGGTCTGCATTTTCTGTTCCAGTTTTCTCGGTAGGCGTGTGCCCAACGTTGTTTTTGTCATGAGCGAACAATGTATCTTTACTGATGCAAAGTTACTTCTTTTTCCTTATTTAATGATAGGTTGCAGCAGAAAACTCTGTCTCAGGTGCGCTTAATCAATGCTAAAAGGAGACGAAACGGGTGCAGCGAGGACGCTGCACCTACTAATCATAGGGCGACAAAACCTTTTTCCCGAGGTGGAGCTTTGTTTTCCGGGCGGAAAAAGTTATCTTTGCAAAAGACGTACTACGCTCGGCAATATATGGAACTGGAAATCTATAACTACTCACTGTGCGTATCACTCACGCTGATGATATTCTTCAGCTACCGGTTTATCTTCGGCAAGTTGCCCGACAAACCGGCAGTGAAGTACTACCGGCGGTCGCGCATGCTGATGGGAGCGGCTCTCATCAACCTCTCCATCAACTATTCCATCCATCTGTTTGTCACCCCGCGCCTGACCGATCCCGTGGACGCCATCCTCATGAACCTGTGTACCTACTGGCTGGCGGTGTGGCTGTTCGGCAGCGCACTGATGCTATTGCTCGACCGCAGCTATGTCACACGCAAGCGGTTTGTGCGTCACATCGCCGCATGGGCGGTCTACTGCACGGTCACCCACATACTGTGGAGCGTAAAATTGCCCCCCTGATGCACAAGGCAGTGCCCGTATTCATCGCCATTCTGTTCTTTGTCTATGCCATTAAGGTGGCGCGCCACGTCTTCATCACATTCCGCGGAGCCGCCCGGATGCTCGACAACTACTATGCCGACAACGTGACAGCCTACATACGGTGGATGTCGGCGTTCACCTACTGGGCAGTTTATTTCGGCGTGGGACAGGGAGCCTTCACCTTCGTTCCCAGCCGTTATGTGTTCATCTGGATTATTTCCGCCATACCTTTTTATATATACCTCTACGTGTCATACTCCAATTACTTGCTGTTCTACGAGCAGGTGGAGGGTGCCATTGGTTCTGCCGAAGACACTGACCCGGCACTTGACACCGCATCGCAGACATCACTTGCCGACGAAGACGCCTCCGGCGGCAGCACGTGCCATGCCGTCACCGGCATGTCGAAGGCGCAGGAGGAAATCCTCGAACGCCACATCCGCGAGTGGGTAGACGCCAAGGAGTACACCAAGGGTGGCCTCACCATAGAGGACATGGCACGCGCCACCGCCACCAACAGGACCTACATCTCCAGTTTTGTCAACGTGCACTACGGCATGACATTCCGTGAATGGATCAACAGTCTGCGCCTTGACTACGCCAAGCAGGTCATGACCGAGTCGCCCGACATGCCACTTGCCGACGTGGCATCACAGGCCGGCTACCTCTCCACCAGTTATTTCTGCCGCACATTCAAGGAGACGGAGGGCGTCACTCCAGGCAAATGGATAGAGCGGCAGCGCACTTTGTCCTGTTGACAAAGGCTCTTGTCCTATCCGCAAAACCGCTCCGTGCGCCACACGCGCCGAGTGTCCCATTGACAACAATTCACTGCCCTATCGGCAAAATCGCCGTTGCCGCCGGGTATTCATTTGCAAGGCACAGAGTGTTTTGCGTACATTTGCATCGGGGAAACACGCCTCGTTTCCCCGCAACGCATACTGCGCAAGACACGATTTCACCATTATTTATATATTAATCAGCCTACAGATGAATACAAAAAAGACATTATGGGCATTACTGCCAATCCTTCTGATGATTGCCGCACCATTCGTGGCAATGGCGGAAGACACGTCCACGGACGACATCACCTACACTGTGTTAACCGACTGCAGTGACACAGGCTACGACGAAAACCAGCTTCCGCAAAACCTGTTCGACGGTGACACCTCTACCAAGTGGCATCTCAACTATTTTACTTTAAGGAAACCGCTGGTGGTAACCTTCCAGGCGAGCAAGCCTATTCATGTGTGCGGATACGCCATCACCACCGGTGACGACACATACGACCTCAACCTGGCACGCAACCCCATGACATGGGCGCTCTACGGACGCAACGACCGACCCACCAGCAAGACGGGTACAGCCGGCTGGACACTCATCGACGAGGTGACAGACGACACTCAGCTCACGGGCGACCAGGGCATGACCGGCACCTATAGTTGCAAGACCGCCGAGAAATACGAATATTTCAAGTGGGTCATCACTGCCGTGCGCGATGCCAACAAGTCCAACTGCGTGCAGGCATCGGAGTTTACGCTCTTTACTCCCTCGCCTTATGTGGAGTACACGGACAACACGCTATACTTCCGTTATAGCAAGATGCCCGACATCGCCGACCCTACCGCTGACACGGAGACATCCTCCTCACGCTACTTCGACTTCACTACAACCGAGGAGGGACGGCCTGCGTGGATAGGCCAACTGAAGGAGTTTGCTGTCAAGAAGGTGGTGATAGACGAGGATTTCCGCTTCTACCGTCCGCAGACCTGCCATGAATGGTTCTCAGGCGGAGTGTTCATCGAGGACATCGAGGGTCTGGAATATCTCGACACGTCCGAGGCTACCGACATGGAGAGCATGTTTTTCGGTTGTTCCTCGCTCACCAACATCGACTTGTCCACATTCAATACGGAGAAGGTGACCTCCATGCGCGAGATGTTCTCCTACTGCCAGTCGCTCCAACTGCTGGACCCCTCCAACTTCACCACCACCGGCGTCACCGACATGCAGGGCATGTTCAACGGATGTTCTTCTCTCAAGTGGATTGACCTCACAGGATTTGACACAAGCAACGTCACGGACATGTACTCCATGTTTACGAACTGCTCCACGCTCAAGTCACTCGACCTCTCCACATTCAGTACAGATAAGGTGACCAATATGGCCAATCTGTTCTCTGGTTGCTCAAGTCTCACAGAATTAATCATGCCGAAGTTCACCACCGCCAGCGTCACCGACACCGGCATGCAGGGAATGTTCAACGGCTGCTCGGCGCTTACCGCTCTTGATATCTCCAAGTTCAATACCGATAACGTAACAGATATGAGTGACATGTTCCGCGGATGTTCTGCGCTGACGGAACTTGACCTCACTAACTACAATACAGCAGCAGTCACCAATATGCAAGGCATGTTCAACGGATGCACATCGCTCGTGACAATCTTTGCCGGTAGCGGCTTTTCTATCGACAATGTGACCAATGACACTGATATGTTCCTTGACTGCACATCGCTGCGTTCACACATCACCTACGATGCCGCCAAGACCGGCAAGGAGTATGCCAACTGCACGAAGACGGGCTATTTCACCGACAAGAGCAACCGCAGTGTCTACATCAGGTTGACTGGCAACACCCTCACATTCTACTACAGTTACTACAAGCAGGATGGTGACTACGGATATAACTGGGGTTCTAACATACCTGGATGGAACACTTCAAAGGGAAATGGAGATATCACCAAGGTGGTGTTCGACAAGAGTTTCAAGGACCAGTCTCCGACAACATGCTATTTTTGGTTCCAGTCGTGCGTCAATCTCGCCACAATAGAGGGCATAGAGAATCTCAACACTTCCAATACCACAGATATGAGCAATATGTTTGGAAGTTGCTTCAAACTGACCTCATTGGATTTGTCAGGTTTCGACACACAAAATCTGAAAACAATGAATAGTATGTTCGGTGGTTGTCACGCACTCACTACTATTTATGTTAGCGACAAGTTCAAAATGCCCGAGAGTGGCAACATTGCATTCGATATGTGCTATAATTTAAAGGGTGCTATTGCGTACGATGAAAGTAAAAAAGGTGTGGATTACGCCAACTACAAGACAGGTTATTTCACCAAGAAAGTGGGTACCAACGGCAGTGAAATCGTTGGTGCCGCAGGCGAAACGCTCGCCATCGACAATCTGGACATCACTGACGACAAAGAACTGACATTGACCGAAAACGTGACGGTGGGCACTGCCACCTACAGCCGAGACATGACTTCCGAGTGGGGAACGCTCTGTCTGCCGATAGATATCGACCTCGACGGCGCGACAGGATTCAAAGCCTACCGCCTGACAAGCCAGGCTGACGACGTGATAGAGTTGGAAGAACTAAGCGGGACACTGCCTGCCGGCTTACCAGTAATCATCCGTAAGGACAGGTCGGCGAGCGGTATCGCCCTCACCACTACCGGCACGACGACATCATGCGTCACGATTGACGGTTCGTCAACCACAGACGGCACGCTGCAACTCGTGGGTACCTACACCAAGAAGATGTTCACCCCGAAGGACAAAAACTGCTACATACTGAAGAACGATATGCTCATGAACACCACCCGACTGCTGGAGTCGACAGCCACAAGCGCCGTGGGCATAAAGCAGTTCCGTGCCTATGTCAAGGAAAACTCCACCGGCGACGAGAGCCTCACCAAGGCTTACAGCCTGTTTGTCGACGAAGAGCCGACAGCCATAAGCACCGCCGAGGACAACACGTCGGCACCAACCGAATACTACGACATGCAGGGACGCCGCACCGACGGACTGCAAAAGGGCATCAACATCGTGAAACGTGGCAACAAGACCATGAAAGTCATTATCAAATAAAACACACATCCATCATGAAGAAGAAATATATCATCCCCACCGCCACCGTCTGCAACGTGACCGCGGACGCAGTAATGTTCAATACATCACTGACCATTGCGGACGACAATAAAAAGTACAAAGACGACGATGTGAGACAACTCACAAACTCCAACGGAGAATTCTGGGGCGACTGACCCCGGCGAAAACGACAACAGCTGTCATATATTAGGTTAGTATTCGGCACGTCCCCGCGCTCCGCACCCCCAAAACCGCTGTCGCTGCGGCATCCACGCCGCAAGCCGTTATCGGGAATTTGGGATTCATCTGCGGTAGATGCGGGGATGCGTCTACTACTAATCATAGTGGTTGATGCGTCTTCGCGTCAAACTGAAACAAGGAGTGTCACTGAAAAAGATGCCGCAATGCCGCCACGGGATGCAGGAAAAGCATCCGCGGACCGGCCCAGCGCATGACCTCGCGTATGCGATCACGCATCTGCGGCTTGTAGCAATGGACGGGACATTTCCTGCAAGTGGACTTGCCTTCGCCGAACTTGCACCGCTCAAGGCGGCGGAGAGCGTAGTCGAGAAGTTCACTGCACTCCGGACACAAAGTCATGTTGCCCTCTTTCCTGCGGCAGTAGAGACGTATCATCAGCTCCACCGTCCGCTGTTCACTCTTTATCTTGTTCATCGTTGTTACCTCGTTGCCCAGTCGCCGCGGTCGAGTTGGCGGTAGGTGATAGCTTCGGCTATGTGGCTGCTGCCGACATTTTCCGCGCCGTCAAGGTCGGCAATGGTGCGCGCCACCTTGAGGATGCGGGAGTAGGCGCGGGCAGAGAGCGAGAAGCGCTCCATGGCTATGCGCATCAGCTCAAGTCCCTGTGTGTCGGGCTCGGCATACTGGTGAATCATGCGTTCGGTCATCTGCGCATTGCAGTGGACACCCTGAACGCCGCTGAAACGGGCGGTCTGGACGGCGCGTGCGGCGATGACACGCTCGCGGATGGATGCCGACGGCTCGCCCGGGGCGGTGCAGGACAAGTCCTTGAAAGGCAAGGCGGAGATTTCGCACTGGATGTCTATGCGGTCCATGAGAGGTCCGCTGATGCGGCTCATGTAGCGTTGTATCTGCCCCGGAGTGCACACGCAGTTGTGCGTGGGGTCGCCGTGATAGCCGCACGGACAGGGGTTCATCGACGCCACGAACATGAACGAGCAGGGATATTCCAGCGTGTACTTGGCGCGGGAGATGGTTATGCGGCGGTCTTCAAGGGGCTGGCGGAGCAGTTCGAGAGCCGCCTTGTGGAACTCGGGCAGCTCGTCGAGAAAGAGCACTCCGTTGTGGGCGAGGCTTATCTCGCCCGGTTGCGGTGTGGCGCCGCCGCCCACGAGCGCCACCTCAGAGATGGTGTGGTGGGGCGAACGGAACGGTCGCTGCGAGATGAGTGACGTCCCGCCCTTGAGCTTACCTGCCACACTGTGTATCTGGGTGGTCTCAAGGCTCTCGGCAAGCGACAGCGGAGGGAGTATGGAAGGAAGCCGCTTGGCCATCATGGACTTGCCGCTGCCCGGCGGACCTACCATTATCATGTTGTGGCCTCCTGCCGCCGCGACCTCCATGGCACGCTTGACATTCTCCTGGCCGCGCACGTCGGCGAAGTCGAGGGGGAAGTTGTACTGCTGTTCGTAGAACTCTCTGCGCGTGTCGACGACACATGGGGAGAACGCCTGTTTGCCCGTCAGGAAGTTGACGACATCCATCATCGTCTCCATGCCGTAGACCTCGAGGTTGTTGACGACGGCGGCTTCGCGCACGTTGTCCTTGGGAAGAATCAGCCCCCGGAACTTCTCCGCCCGCGCCCTTATGGCTATCGGCAACGCTCCCTTGACCGGTTGCAGTCGGCCGTCGAGTCCCAGTTCGCCCACAATCATGTAGTCGGCGAGACGCTCGGTCTCTATGTTGGAATTGGCTGCGAGCAGACCTATCGCCAGCGGAAGGTCGAAAGCGCTGCCCTCCTTGCGCAGATCGGCGGGCGCCATGTTGACCGTTATGTCGCCCTTGGGGAAGCGGAAGCCGTTGTACTGCATGGCGGCACTGATGCGGTCACGCCCCTCGCGCACGGCAGTATCGCCCAGACCGGTGAAGTGATACATCACTCCATTGGTTATGCTGACCTCTATGGTCACGGTGGTCACTTCCAGTCCGTTGACTGCGGCGCAATAGGTTTTTACTAACATGACGTGGTTTTCGGTGTATGCAACAGGGGAAAGAGTGCCTATTTCAGCATGTCGCGCAGTTCGGATACGGTGACATTGCGCGCCGTAATCTTGCCGTTGTCGAGCAGTATGTTGTCGGGGACGGACGAGAAACCGAGCTGGCGGACGGTCTTGCCGTCATACATCATCTGCTCGCAGACCACCGGACAGGTGACGTTGTCGCGCTCCATGACTTTGGCGCACTCCGATTTCGACATGTCAAGACACACGCCGAGGGCTTTCAGCTTGCCGTCCGACTTAGCCAGTTCCTCCTGTATGATGCGCTGCATGCTGCAGCTCTCGTATTCCCAAGACGCCCACACGTAGATGATGGCTTTGCCCTTGCCGAGGTCAGCCTGTGTTATCTTGCCGCCGGCGGTGGCGACTGCCGTGAAGGCAGGCAACCTCTTGCCCACCCCACTCTGCGCCGCCGTTTCGAGCGACTTCATATCCTGCGCCAGCCGTCCGTTCTGCGGCTGCGCCTTGACCATTGTGCGGTAGAGGCGGACTGCCCTGTCGTAGTCGGGCAGAGAGGTGCGGACGAAATAACGCTGCACCAGATAGACCGACACCAACGACTCGGGGTGGTCGCCGACAAACAGCTCCACGAAGTGCTTCACCTGATCGGGTGAAGCGTTGGACGACTGCTCGCGGAACTTGTTCATGAGCTCGTTCTCCTTTGTGCCGGTCACTTTCATCTCCTTCAGGTGGGATGCGTCGCCTTTCACATCGACGGTCTTGCCGCCCCGGGCGAATACCGGCTGCTCGGAAAAATTGGGGAATACGATGACGAGAGTGCCGGGATTGTCGCACGGTGTCTCGTAGGTAAAACGACCGGCACGCACATGGATGGTGTCCATTCCGCTTGTCAGACCGTCGGGACTGTATACATAGAACTCACCCTGATTGAGGTTGAGCAGGCGGCCGTCTATCTTGAAGTGACTGCCGTCAGTCCCGCACGAAACCAAAATCAGGGTGAGAAGAAGAAGCAGACCTTGTCTCTTCATCTGTCGATAAGTGTTTATTCTCTTGTTATTGCAAGCTCATAGTCGTTGGCAGCATAGCTTTCGAGCGAAGGATCCTGCTCCAGTGCTTCCTTCAGATATGACTTTGCAGCGTATTTGTTCTCGCGTCTTGCAGCGGCAATGGCGTGCAGATAGGTGTTCACAGCGTTCTTGTTAGCTGCCTCGTCGAGTGTTCCCACTGCCTGGGCGTAGTTCTTGTTGAGAATCTGAGCCAGTGCTGCGCTGTTCGTGCTCTCGCCCTTGAAGTTGCTCTCGGCGTTCTTGTAGTTGCCCTTGGCAATGTCGAGCGCACCCTGCGCATAGCGTACATCACCGAGAGTTGATGCCTTTGCGATGTCCGTTTCAGCCGCATTCACGTCGCCTTCGACAAGTTTCAGCAAACCGCGGTTGGCATATGCCTGAGCCTGTTTCGGGTCGATGGCGATGGCCTGGGAGATGTATTTCCCGGCTGCATCGGTGTCGCCGTCGAGCATGGCCATGGAAGCGAGGTTGTTGACGGCACGTGCATCCTTCTTGTAGAGTGACGCTGTCTTCTTGTAGATGGCGGTCTTCTCGGCGTTGGTCTCAACGAGTGTGGCAGCGTAGAGCAGCTCTTCCACGTTCAGTGCAGACGGGTCAGAGTTGTACTGCTTGAGGATTTCCTCGTCCGAACGGCCTATTGTCTCGTAGTTGATAATCATTCTTGAGCGGCGCAACTCAGGCAGGATGCCCTGTGTGAGTTCCTGGAAACCTGCGCTCATGTTGCGTATCTGCTTCTCGCGTTCTTCCGGATCCTTGTACATTTCGAGTACACGGATGATGACATCCTTGTCCTGGATGTTGCTCACAGCCACCAGTTGGCGGAAGCCTTCCCAGTCCTGTGCCGTGTAGTGTGCGTCGATTCCGGCATCCACCTTGGTAGCTTTCAGCTGCTCGTTCACGTATCCCTCGGTCACGTCCTGACGCTTTGCGGACAGCTTGTTGTTGAAGTCATATCCGCCTTCAGGTGACGCGTATGCCTGGATTTCCACGTTCTGGATGTTCAGGCGCTCCTTGTCGGCGTTGATTTTCTTGAGCATCTCCACGAAGTCCTTTACCGAATTGCTCTGCAACTCGGACTTTCTGATGTTGGCCTGATTTACCAGGAACTTGATGTTGGCTTCCTGTTTCTGCTGTGTTATGCGCTGGAAAGAATCGGGAGCGAGGCATCCGCCGTCGCTCAGTATGGTCTTCTTGTAGAGTTCGGACGTGGCAAGCACACCGTCAGCGACCTTCACTGCGGGGATGTTCACGTTCTTCTTGCCCACGCGAGCCTTAAAAGTGAGATACATTTCACTCTTCTGCATCTCCGGCAGATATGTGAAATTGGTCTTCATGGTGTATCTTCCGCCGAGACGATAGGAAATGGTCTGGTCGTTGCCGGTCACCTTTTCGCCCTGGAAGGTGGCACCTTCTCCCTGTGTGGACTCGCCGTTTCCGTAGCGCAGTTCGGGAACTACCGTCACCACTGCATTCTTCTTCATGTACTTCTCAGGGAAGCTCCCGACAATGGAAGCAGGCACTTTGCCGGCCTGGCTCTCCAGCGGATTGGGGGTGACAGTGAAGTAATCGGATGACAATGCGCCCATTTTCCCGGAGCAGGAAACGATGAGCATGGAAGCCGTCAGCGCTGAAACGGAAAGGAAGAAATTCTTACGCATAATTATATTATTTAGTTCGTGCCGCGAGCGGGACTCGAACCCGCACGCCCAAATTGAGCAGAAGATTTTAAGT
>CAVHUR010000008.1:0-75004 GCA_963639575.1 uncultured Spirochaetota bacterium | reverse complement strand
TAGAAAGCGTATGGTTTCCCTGTTTGGACGCGGGTTCGACTCCCGCCAGCTCCACAGACAGCAAGAACGAATAGAGGAGGGCTTCCGTTGAAGTCCTCCTCTATTGTGTTTCGGCCACAGCCGCCCTACTCTATCTTTATCACAAAGTCATCGCATTTGCCTGTGCGATGGGCGAACTGGCGTGTGGTGGGCGATATTCCGAAGAGCGGAGAATAGGTCTTCACGTGTATCGAATGTCCGTCGGGCAGGAACTCGAGGATACGCAGCCAACCGTCACCGCCGTTGCCTTCCCATCCGCCACCGAGGATTTGCACGTTGAACATCATCTGGTGCACCGTGTTGCCTGCCACATTCTTGTCTTCGCGGTAAGCCACCGAGTTCTCGAAATCGCCCGGTTTGCCATAATGACCGCACACCACGAGGTCGATGTTGGGCACCTGCGAGACCAGCTTGTCCCACACCTGCTGCCCCCAATTGCGGGGAGTAATCTTGTAAGGTTCGTTGTCGGTGCGCTTCGCGGTACGCTCTACGAGAAACGAGTGTGTCATGAATATCACCTTGTCATCCTTGTATTTCTCGTCAGTGATGACCCCTTTTGCCCACTCCAGCACCTCGTCGCGCGGTGCGAACTCGGTGGTGACGATGAGCAGTTTGCCCCAGTTGGGCACCTGCATCTCGTATGCGGAGTTCTCTATCGACACCCTGCCCTCGCGGTTGGGATAGTTGCTGACGATGATATTGCGCCATGTGGAGTTGCGCTTGAATGGGAAATAGTCAGGCAGCTTGGTACGTCCGTCCTCGCTGCTCCGCAGTCCGTAATCGTGGTTACCGCCCGAAATGAAGTACGGCACCTTGTTGTCGAGCCTTGCCATCGACCGTGACGCCGACTCCCACATTTCCTCCGAGGTCTGGTTGAGCATCTTCCTGTTCATGCAGATGTTCTCGTTTTGCTCCACCATGTCACCGGTGCAGAGCACCCCCTTGATATTCAGGTTGTCGATATTGTCGGCTATCCAGCAGGTGGTAAGTTCGAAAATGGGCTGGTTGATGTCGTATTTGACATACCCCTGAGGGTCGCCCATGATTATGAGAGAGAAACTTTCGGGATTGTCGAGCGACTGCCGGTCGGCACGATCCTGTGCGTTCGCCGCCATGGAGACGGCGAGAAACATTGCAAAAAGATACTTTTTCATAGTCCTGATGTTTTAGTGTTGTTGCTTAACGGAAGCAAAGTTATAAAATAATACAGCAACCGGCACTTTGCACCAGGTTATTTTTACTGTTGTTTTTTCACCATATTTTCTTGTTCGGGTCTTCTATCGGACCTGTGTTGGGCACTCCGTAGAGTTTCTGCCAATTGAATATGCGGATGAAGTGCGAATGGTAGAGGTCGGCACTCTCGCGGTCGTTGAAGTTGCGGGCAAATCCGTTGTGCACGCTCTCTTTCAGTGTTCCGTCGTCGTTAAGCGAATATTCCGTCAGGTCATTGGGGTTCATGTTGTAGGACACCACTATCTCGCCGGTGCGCGAAAACTGTGGATGCACGAACGCTCCGTATGCCATGGCGTGTTCCGAAGGGATGCGGAAGAGGGCGTAGTTCTTGGTAAACGGTCCCCAGGGATGTTCCGCCTGCTTTATCGTGACATCGCCGCCGGTGATGCCTATTCCCACCATATAATAATAGTCACCGTACTTGAACACGCCGTAGTTGATAGCCCACTCCGTCGAGATGCGGAGCTTCTCTATCGGGAGCGTGGAGTCATAGTCGGCTCTCCAGGCAAATTCGTCGCTCTCTGCCGTGGCGGTGTAATACTCCCAAGTGCCGAGCAAGTCATGCCCCTTCACTCTCGCCACGGTGGGATAGCCTCCAAGTCCGTTGCTGCAATTGCCGTAGACGTAGGTGTAGCCGTCCTCACTCTCCATCACGAAACCGTTGATTTGGTTTTTCAGTTCCGCGTCGGTGTAGTGTGCCAGCAACTTCATGTAGCCCTCGTCTCCCGGTTTTCCTTCGAGTGAATATTCCGTCATGGCACGTCCCTTGCTTGTCATGGTGTTGTCCACGGCGCCCCACATCAGCTGCAGAATGGGCTTGCCGTCACGCTTGACGACCGTTCCGTCGCTCTCCCAATAGAGCAGGTTGGAGTCCGTCTCGCCGTTGTTGATCTGTTCGTCGGTAAGTGACGCGCCGGGATGACGCAGCCAAGTCTTCATCTTTCCGTAGCGGTCGCGGTCGTTAGGGTCAAGACTGACATACTCTCCCAACTGGTAGAAGTCGCGCCAAGAGTGCTCTCCGGTCTGCACCATCGCCGCGTTGCGCACGAGATTGTTGGCTCTGTTGCGGTTGCGGTATTCCGTCACCATGCCCGTGAAGCTGTCGGCAAACGACCACAGGGTGTTGCCGTCGGGGAAGGAATAGGAGAAACAGCCGTCCGCACCGTTCCAACCCACGATGTGACTGGCAAAGAGATGAAAATAGGTAAGGTCTCTGTAGACGTATGCGCCCATTTTCGCGAGGTCGCGTCCCACGTATTCCAGTTCGATGCCGTCGAGGCGCGGGTCGTCCAAATCAGGTTTCTGTGCTCCGGATGAGATGGCAAGCGAGAGCATCGCTATCGACAATATGGTTTTCTTCATAATGATTCTACTGTTTGATTATCTTGGCTGTTGTCTTGTCAGAACCCTCTTCCACGGTCACGACATATATGCCCTTGGCAAGTTCCGGCACTGCCACGAGGGTATTGCCCGAGGCTTTTCCCGACTTTGCCACTGCCCCCGAGAGCGACATGACATTCCATGTGTAGGCCACTCCGGCAGGTGCGTCGATGGAGAACGAGGTGCTCACTGTCGACGGATACACCTTCACGCTGCCATCGGAAAGGCTTGCGCTCCGTATGGCATCTTCGGTGTCCCATTCCGCAAGCCCCGCATCCTGCATGGCTCCGGTGTCGGCAATGCCGAACATCTGTTGCCAGTTGAATATGCGGAGGAAATGCGGCTGGTTGAGGGAAGCGCTTCCCCAACCGTTGTGGTTGCGCTCTTCACCCGTCAGACTGGTGGCTATGGCTTCGCCGTCGCTGCCCTTCGAATAGACGGTCACACCCTCCGGTTCGGTGACATAGGACAGCACAAGCTCGCCCATGCGCGACAGTTGCGGATGTACAGACACGTGGTTGACCACCGCCTCGTCGCTTCTGACGGTGTAGATGCGGCGCTGCACCTTGAAAGGACCCCACGGGTTGTCGGCCATGGACATCTGTATGTTTCCGTTGGAAGCGGTCTGCGACACCATGAAATACTTGCCGTTATACCTGAACACGCTCGGTCCGAAGGTCTTGACAGCCCCGTTGATTTTCGACCGTCCCACCTGCTCGGCTGTCGGGAATTCCGTCTGCCAGTTGTAGTTGCCGGCATCGTCCTTTATGTAATATTCCCACTGGCTGCGCAGGGAGCGTCCGCTGGTGCGCGCCACCACTGTGTTGTAGCCGCTGGCGCCGGTCTGCTTGACTGTGGCATAGAGGTAGTTGCGGCCTCCGTCCTCCAGTATGGCGTGTCCATAGTCTGCCACAAACGGTATCTTCACCTTTGACAGCTCCATCAGATAGCCCTTGTCTGTGGGGGCGCCCTGTATTCCGAACTCCACGACATACAGTCCGTCGCGCTCCCCATCCTTGCCGTACGACGAGAATATCTGTTGCAGACGGGTCTCGCCTCCCGCCAGCACCACCGTGCCGTCCTCCGGTCTGAGGTAGTGCACGTCGTCAATCAGTCCGAGGTCGATGTCGCTCTGCCGGAGCGTAGCCTGCGGATGACGCACCCAGTCCTTGCCCTTGTAGTAGTACACCGGATTGTTCTGGCTGGTGGAGACATACTCGTTGAGCGTCACGAAATCGTCAGCCCCGTAGAGTTCACCCTGCTGCACCTGCACCTGGGCGGCATTGTGCGGACGGTTGTTGTACTGCATGCGGTTGCGGAACTCCGATATCCTGCCGAAATAGCTGTCGCCGAAAGTCCACAGTGTGTTGCCGTCGGGCAGCGGAATGGAGTTGCAGTCGTTGCCTCCGTTCCATCCTTTCTGGCGCATGGCGAACAGGTTCCAGTAGGTGATGTCACGGTAGACGCCCACCGAACTGTTGGCGGGAGCCGCTCCCACCCAGTCGAAATAGAGGTCCTTTACGGGCTCTTGGTTGAGGTCCACTTCCTGTGCCAGCGACTTGCCGCCGTGCGCAAGCAACGCCGCAACGGTCAATATTACGGATATGTTCTTCATCTTCTGATATATTTTCTGCCGTTTACGATTACCAGTCCCTTATAGCCGTCACCGACAGGACGCCCTGCCGTGTCATGCGCACGGCCGTCCCTGTCCTTCCTCCCGGCAGCTATCATTTCCACGGGAAGCAGCTCGTCGAGCATGGGATAGGTGTCGCCCGTCTTGCGGAATATGGCGTAGATGTAGCGGTCGGGGGTGTCCGACCATGTGCCCTCACTGAACAGCTTGTCCTTGCCGGGTGCATCGGAGTTGCCGTCATTGCGCAGTGGCGACACCACATTGACGATTGCGCCCGTGCCGTTCACCCCCATTGCCTCGGTGGCGTAGGTCCACTGGCGCGTGTCGGCATCTGTAGAGGACGCCTCGCGGTAGATGTCAGCGGCAAGGAAGATGCCGTTGCCGAACTCAGGTTCATAGGAATAGCACACGAACTCATAGCCTTCCGACGGCTTGGCCTGCACCACTGCCTCATACATGGAGGCGCCGTCCACGTCGCTGCCGTTGTTCTCCACCGTGGCTTTCATCGACGACACGCTGCCCCATCCCGTGGATTCCTTCACATAGGAGGAATGGTCGGGACGCGAGGCTACATACACTTCGCCTGCTCCGAGCGGCACTGCCTCCACCTGCACGTAGAGGTTCTTCAACTCGACCGGATTGGACCGTGCCGACTGCACGGCAGTCATCACCAGCGCCAACGCCACAAGTCCGTGGGTAAAAATTCTGTTCATCTGTTGTCAGTTAATAATAGATTATGTGTCATGACGGTGTCATTCACCGGTGCAAAGTTATGCGGTATGACGTATGGGGATGCTAAGATTCGCACATTTTTATGTCAATCCCGAACCAATCTCAGCCCTTTCGTCTGCAACAGGTCCTTACACAGACACGGCATGCAGTGTTTTCACACTCCACGGACGGTGTTTTGGCGGTGGCACACCATATGCCGTACAAGTGTGCGGCATATGCAACACGAGCGTACGGCATATGCCGCACGCTCGTATCACATATGATGCGCCACCATGCAAACGGTGCTTTCGCGGTGCCTGAACGTATGTCTTGCACCGCACAAGCGCCCTATCGGATGATTTTCATGGTGCGGCTCTCGCTGCCGTCGGACAGTTTGACGAGATACACACCATGCCCTGCGGGCAGCGACACAAGTGCGTTGCCCTTGACCTGGCAGCTGTCGCGGAGCGTGCCGTCGGCGGAATGGATGGTGAGCCGCGCCTTTGTGGCTGACGAGGCGGACATCTTGTCGCCCTCCCTGCGCAGGGTCATGGACGGCCGGACGGCGGCACCGCCTATGCCTGTGGTGAGGTCTTCCAGCACGAACTCGGCGCCGGTGGCCTTGTCGCTGTAGACATACGAACCGTTATTGCGCGAGTCGAAATTGAAGAGACGGCTCTCCTGCCATGCCGCACGCAGATGTACGTTGCCGTTGTCGAGCTGTTCCACCTGCACATATCCGTCGGCATCGGTGCCCGCGGTGAGCGATGAGCTGACGCGCCATGCGGCATCGGCATCACGGCAGACATAGCGTGTGTTGTTCTTGAGCCTATAGAGCGACGCGAAACCGCTGACCTTCTGGAAATTGAAACGGTAGTTGCGGTCGCTGCCGGAGAATGTGCCGAGACAGTAGTGGCCTTCGTTGGAGTCGACGGCATAGTGCAGGTAAAGTCCCGACTGCACCTCTTTGATGCTGTAGGAGTGGGCGGTGTTGATGGGCGAGAGGGCGCACTCGCGGTCGTCGACCATGGCTTCCGCCCTGACATAGAGTTCCGCCACGGAGGCGAAACGGCGGTTGTCGACCACGCTTTTCACCACGAACTTCATGTAGCGGGCCTCCGGACGTCCGTTGACATCCACTGACTGGATGTCGCTGGAGTTGTCAAAGTTGCCGGCGGCAGAGGGCGTTCCCCACACCTTGGGGTTGTTGCTGAAATACACTTCATAGCGGTTGACACGTCCGTTGGAGCCGTCGTTGCGCCCTTTATAGCTGAAGGAGCTGACGCGGTAGGTGTGTCCCATGTCGATGACCAGCTCGTGCGGACAGTCGGGAGTGGTGTTGCTGTAGCTCGTGTGCCATATGGTGTTCTCGTCATTGTCTATCGCATTGGTGGCAATCTCGTTGCCTCCCTGCTGGCTGTCATAGCTGACAATGCTCCAGTCAGCCTTGTCGACGAAGTAGCCGAAAGTGTGCTCCGTGACCATGCTCTGTGCCCTGACGTCGCTTGTGGCGTATGCCCTGACGACACCACCGCGGCGCATGTCCACCGGTTCGCCCGTATAGGCGGTGTAGTCTCCACCGTCGACACTGTACATTATCGTGGATTCGGCTGCCGATGTGGTCATTGTGGCGTAGCCGTAGCCGTTGTCGGCAATGAGCACTGGCTCGCACACGGGATTGGCGATGCGGCCTTTCGCCGCCAGTTCAGCCTCGGTCATAGGCTTCTGCAGTGGCATTATGACGAAACTGAACGGTGTCTCGGCGCTCTTTATCTCATAGCGGCTCATCACGTCAGAACCGCATGAGGCATTGCCGAGCGCACGGTTCCACGCATCGAGGCTGACCACTGTATTGTCGGTAAAGCGGTATTCATGGGGATGTTTCACCCTGACGTTGGAGGAAGTGTAGAGTTCTTCGGCTCTCCAGTGTCCCACGGTGGTGGCCATGCGCCCCGGAACGGCGTACATCAAGCCTATGCCGTCCTCACGGGTAAGGGCGAGCCAGCGCACGTCCTCCTTGTTGCCTGTCTCCTGCGGACGTATGTGGTTGGTCCACTGAGCGTCCACCGTGCTGTTGTAGATGGCGGGAAGTGCGGCGGCACGGCGGTCGCGGTAGTTGTCCATCGGACCGCATCCGAACCACGCCATGTTGTTTACCGCACCGGGCATCTCCAGTCTGAAGCCCATCTTCGGCAGCACCTGACCGGGCGTGCCGGGTGTGGTGACGGTGCTGACGCTGATTACTCCGTCGGGATAGACACGGAAACGCTTGGCTACGGAGAATGTAGCCGCGCCGTTGGACGACTTGTATGTGTCGGTGGCAGTCAAGTCTACCCACTTGTGTTCGGCATCTTCCGTCACCTCCCAAGGGCCGCGGGTCTGCGAGAGAGACCTTATGCCGAGGTTGTCCCAGGCACCGGAGCGCGCCTTGTCGTTCTCCGTCGGTGCACGGAACACTTTGAATTTCATCGGTGAACTGACAAGCCGGGTGTCACCATAGACATAATTGCTGATAGTGCCGTTGCTGAATGTGGCGGTGAAGTTGTCGCCTGTCACCGTGCAGAGATACTTGCCTGTCGACGCCGCAGTCACCGTCGCGTCACCGCTATATATATAAGGTGTACGGTTTACGGCCTTTCTCAGTTCCGCTCCCGACACCGCCAGCTCATGTCCGGCATCCGCCCACGGCGTGGCATTGCGCAGTGTGGTCACGAAGCGGATGTTGTATTCGCTCTGCGGACTCATGGCTATGGTCTTGCAGTCGTCTATGGTTATTACGGTGCTGTCGCCCGGCGCAAGGTCGAGGTCGACCGTTCCGCTCTTCACCACCACGCCGTCCTGCATGATGTCATAGCGTGTGTCGACATCGCGGAGGCGTGTCTGCTGCAGTCTGTTCTTCACCTTGAACGTGCCGGAGAGGCTGTCCTGCATGATGAAATCCACCGGCTGGTAGACCGCCTTCATGTTATAGGTCTTCGCCGTGGGCGTGCAGTCGGGCAGCACGACACCGTTGCAGCAGAAGTTTTCGTCGTTGGGGTTGTCGCCGAAGTCACCTCCGTAAGCCCAGTAATACTCTCCTGTCTTGCCCGAAACAGGCATTCGGAGTCCCTGGTCTTTCCAGTCCCACACAAATTCGCCCGCCATTGCCGGGTAGGGTTCGTATATCTCACGGTACATGTCCTCCTGGTTGCCCATGGCATTGCCCATGGCATGGGTGTTCTCACACTGGATGTGCGGGCGCTGCGCGGCACCTCCCTTGTAGGCATTGTAGCGTTCTATGGCCACACTCTTCATGTAGTCGTAGTTGGCATACATCGTGCTCGACACGTCACTCCAGGTGCTGTTGCCCTCGTAATGGGTGATGCGGCTCGTGTCGAGGGACTTTATGGTGTTCATGACATAGCGGAAGTTGTCGCCTCCACCGCTTTCGTTGCCTGCGCTCCAACCGAATATGCAGGGGTGATTGCGCAGTGTGAGCACATGACGGCGGTTGCGCTCCACCATGGGAGCACGGAATGCGTCGACGCTGCTCAGTCCTGTGTTGCCGTGGCACTCCACGTCAGCCTCGGCAAGGACATAGAGACCGTATTTGTCGCACAGTTCGTAGAAATAAGGATTGTTGGGGTAATGGCTCGTGCGGACGGCGTTGACGTTCATCCGCTTCATCGTCAGCACATCCTGAAGCATCTCCTCGCGGCTCACCGTACGGCCTGTCTCCTGACTGAAGTCGTGGCGGTTGACGCCGTGGATGATGACCCTGTTGCCGTTGATAAGCAATGCTCCGTCATTGCGGACGGACACTGTGCGGAAACCTACCTTGCACGACCTGATGTCCACTGCACCGTTCTCGCCGAGCAGGCGCAGCGTGAGGTCATAGAGTTTGGGGTTCTCCGCGCTCCAGCACTCTATGCCCGTGGCGGTGATGTCCTGCGAGATGTCCGCCCCGGTGACGGCTGTGGAGGTTTGGCTCAGCACTTTGTCACCGTCGCTGACAGTGGCTTCGACGGTCAGTCCGTCGAGTTGTTCCGCCGCCACACTGACGTTGAGTTTCGCCGTAGCGGCGGTGTTGTCTGCCGAAAGGGCTGTGGTGTAGAAGAAGAAGTCGCCTATGCGGCTGTCGGGAGCGGAGTAGAGGTAGACGTCGCGGGTGATTCCCGTCAGACGCCAATAGTCCTGGCACTCGAGGAAAGAGCCGCTCGTGAAACGGTAGCACTGCACTGCCACGGTGTTGGTGCCTTCGTGCACCTTGTCGGAAATGTCGAAATCGCTCGGCAAATACGAGTCTTCGGCATAACCGGCAAACTCGCCGTTGACCCACAGGTAGTAGCCGTGTCCGGCACCGTTGAACCTGATGTAGGTGTGCCGTCCTGTCCATCCGTCAGGCAACTGGAACGTGCGGCGGTAGCAACCCACGGGGTTTTTCATGGCGTTGTTGTACGTGTAGTCGTCCGGACGGTCTGCCATGACACTGTAGTCGGAGGTGTAGGTGAACGGATAACGTGTGTTCACATAGAGCGGCTTGTCCCAGGACTTGCCGTTGCGCACGCCGTACACCTGCCAGGGATAGGGCACTGTGATGTCGTCCCAGGCTGTGTCGTCGTAGTCTGCGGCATAGAATTTCCCGGGCACTCCGGTGGGCAAGGCCGACCAATGGAACTTCCATGTGCCGTCGAGGTCGAGATAATAGGGCGACTGGCTCATGTCGAGGGTCTTAGCCTTGGCTGCGTCAGCAAAGGGAATGCTCAGGTCGTGGCTTGTCACACGGTTGATGCCGGTCACGCTGACATCGTCCCACTCCTCCATGGTCTGGGCCTGCGCCGTGGCAACAGCGCCAAGCAGGGCAACAAGACCAAACAACAAGTTCTTTCTCATAACGGTTTTATTTAAGTTTCTGTTTAGTTTCATGTAAATGTCTGTAAGGTTGCCGTCAGGCACAAAACCGTGTTGGCTTCGGCTGAAAGGCTATATCGTGATTTCCGCAGAACCGAAACAACGGTGGTGGTTTTCGTCATAGATGACGCAAAACTGTCCCGGAGCCACGCCGTGGATACGGACGGCGGAATGTACGCGGTAGGTTCCGTCGCCCATGTCTTCGAGTTCTGCATGGAAATAATCGGATGTGTGGCGAATCTTAAACGTGATGTCCGCCTTGCGGGAACTGCCGAACTCCAGCGGCAAAGTCAGCCAGTGCATGTCGTGAACGGTGAACTGGTCGCTGTAGGCGTCATCAGGATTGTAGCCGTTGGACACATACAGCGTGTTGGCGGCGATGTCCTTCTTTATCACGAACCACGGTCCTCCGCCGAAGCCGAGCCCCTTACGCTGGCCGATAGTGTGGAACCACAGTCCCCGGTGCTCCCCTATCTTCCTGCCGGTCTCAAGTTCCACCACCGGACCGGGGTTCTCGCCGAGATAGCGGCGGAGGTAGTCATTGTAGTTAATCTTGCCCAGGAAGCAGATGCCCTGTGAGTCCTTGCGCTTGGCATTGACGAGTTTCTCGCGCTCGGCAATGCTCCGCACTTCCTCCTTGGTCATGTTTCCTATCGGAAAAACTGCCTTCTGGAGTTGCCAGTCGTATATCTGGGCGAGGAAATCGGTCTGGTCTTTCACCGGGTCGGGACTTGTGCAGAGCCACTTGTGCCCTGCCTCATCCGTTTCCGTACAGGCATAATGCCCCGTGGCGATGAGGTCGTAGTCTTTTCCGCGCTTGTCGTAGAAAGCCCCGAACTTTATCAGACGGTTGCACATGACGTCGGGATTGGGCGTGTAGCCGGCACGAACCTTGTCCATGGTGTAGCGTGTCACCTTGTCCCAATATTCCCTGTGGCAGTCCACGACCTCCAGTTTCAGGCCGTACCTGTGGGCTATCGACGTGCACATCTCCAGGTCCTCTTCCGACGAACAGTCCCATTCCGCCTCTTCCTCCGGACCTATCTTGATGTAGAAACAATCGGGCTTGATGCCCTTAGAGCACAAAACGTGCACCACCACTGCCGAGTCGACACCGCCCGACAGCAGCACACACACCCTGCTCCGACCCGATGCCGCATCGGCCAAGATGTCGGATGCACTGCGTGTAACTGTGTTTGTAGTCATAAGATGTTGTGTTCTTGCGCCGCTCACCTGCCTTTACGGAAAAGAAAAGCGGCAGATGCGTGAGCGTCAATACGGCGCCCTGTATTTCCCGTCGTCCTTGTCTTCGAGCATGGAGACATACGATTGGTAGCGGGAAAGGGATATGTAGTGGTCTTCGAGAGCCTTCAGCACGGCGCAACCGGGCTCGTGGGTGTGGGTGCAATTGCTGAAACGGCAGTCGGCGGAGAAACGGAATATCTCCTTGAAATAGCTTGTCAGCTCTTCAGGCTGTATGTCGAACGAGCCGAAACCCTTTATTCCCGGCGTGTCGATTATCGCTCCCCACTTGCCGAGGGGCGCAAATTCGAGCATCTCCGAGAATGTCGTGGTGTGCATGCCGGTGTTGTGCGCATCGGAAATGTCGGCCGTACGCAACTCCGCACCCGGTATCAGGCGGTTTATGAGGGTAGACTTCCCCACTCCGCTGTTGCCGCTGAACAGCGTTATCTTGTCCTCCAACAAGGGCAGGAGGGCTTCTGTGCCGTCACCTCGCTCCGCCGATATCGCCACACACCGGTAGCCTACGGTGTCGTAGAGATTCATTGTCATCTCCTGCATGTGCAGTTCTTCCTCAGTGAGAAGGTCGGTCTTGTTGAACACAAGCGTAACCGGCACGGAGTAAGCTTCGGCAGATGCCAGGAAGCGGTCTATGAAATGGAGTGATGTTTCGGGGTGATTGATGGTCACAACAAGAAACGCCTGGTCTACGTTAGCGGCGATGATGTGGCTCTGTTTGGACAGATTCTGCGACCGGCGGACAATATAGTTGCGCCGATCCTCTATGTCTGTGATAAAAGCAGTACCCTCCCTGTTGGGCAAAATCGTTACTCTATCACCCACCGCAACGGGGTTGGTACTGCGTATACCTTTGAGTCTGAAATTCCCTTTGACCTTACAGTCTATGGTCTGACCACTGTCGGTCTTCACCGTATACCAGTAGCCGGTATTCTTAACGACAAGTCCTTTCAAATCAAAGGGTCATTATTTCCTTGTTCTTTGCCTCAAGCAAGGCGTCAATCTTCTTGATATAGGTGTCGTGAACCTTCTGAAGTTCGCCCTCTGCATCCTTCTCAAGGTCTTCGGAAAGACCGTCCTTGGTGGCTTTCTTCAGTGCTTCCTTCACCTCTGCGCGGATGTTTCTCACCGTCACCTTTGCCTTTTCGCCGGTCTTGGCGCACTGCTTCACGAGGTCACGGCGGCGCTCCTCTGTCGGCTGCGGTATGCTCAGGCGAATCACCTCGCCGTTGTTCTCCGGAGTGATACCCACATCCGAGTCCATAATAGCCTTTTCTATCTCGCGTATCTGCTTCTTGTCCCAAGGCTTGATTGCTATCGTACGCGCGTCGGGACAAGACACATTGGCAACCTGGTTGAGCGGAACCTTGGAGCCATAGCTCTCTACACGCACGCCGTCGAGGATAGCCACGTTGGCACGACCGGCTCTCACATGCGACAACTGCTCGTCAAGGAACATGACACTCATCTCCATTCGCTCGCCGGCTTCACTCAGTGTAGCTTTTACATCTATCATATCAAAGTCGTTTAATTAGGGTTTTACGCAAAGGTAGCCAATATGTTCCAACCACGCAAATGATTTAGAGGTTTTTTTGAACTTGTTCGTTATAACAGCGTTTGCGGTACTCGTTGGGCGACATACCGAGGCGCGCCTTGACGTATTTGCCGAAAAACGAGATGTTGGGGAAGCCCAGTCGGTCGGCAATTTCCTTGACCGAGAGAGCCGTATTCTTCAGGTAATGCGTGATTTCATCCACCACTGCCGTCTGGATGAAGTCGTTTGCGGTCTTGCCGCTCACCTCTTTGCATATGAAGGAGAGGTATTTTGCCGATATGTAAAGTTTGCCCGCATAGTAGTAGACAGGCCTGTGCTTTATCTCTTCTTCACGCAGAAGTTCCATGAAACGGGAGAACAGCACTTGTCCTTGCGGCGAGCGTACAGCCTTGGACTGGCATACCTGCTCTTCCTTTTCCTTCTCCGTCTGGCGCGCGCAGAACGAAAGCAGCACTATCTGGAGCATGGAACGCAGCATCTCCGCACGGAACGGATTCTCCTTGAAGGCAAGCAACGAGCGCACTATCTCCACGAAATGCCACCCCATAAGCATTGATCTCTTGTCGGCAACAGGTTCAGGCGGCAATACCACATGCTCTTTTCTCACATAGACAGCCTTGTTCCATATGTCCATGTTCGAGGTCAGAAGCGACTGGATAATGCGGTCGGTAAGGCATAGAACCATGAACTTGAAATCCGGACTGACAAGTACCTTGTCCACGATAGCCCCGGATGGGCAAATCAGAGCACAGCCCTCACCCACCTCATAGTGCACCCCGTTGACGTCAAGTTCCATTTTCCCCTTGATGCACGAGCATATTACATTCACCTTCAGCTTGGATGCGTAGAGATTCGGGAGCGATTCCAGTTCCTCAATGAACAGTATGTCATTGTCCATATAGTCTATCGGAATCTGCTTCTTCTCGTCTTCTCCAAAATCGCCAAGCAGTTCTTGGATATTCTTTTCACTCATAAGAATAATGTACCATATATAATTAATTCGGTGACAAAATTACTTATATAATACAAGAACACAAAGAATACTTTGCGGAAATAGTGTTCTTTTTATCGTTTTTTATACAATTGTGCCGCCACAACAAGTACAATTTGCTCCATATAAGTCTTGTCCGCATGGTCAAATGTACCCAATTGAGGGGAATCGACATCCAAAACGCCGACTACATTTCCGTCGCCATCGTGAACAGGAACGACTATTTCGGAACGGCTCAATGATGAACAGGCGATATGACCGGGAAATTTCTCCACGTCGTCAACGACTATCGTCTCATCCTTTTCCCACGCAGTGCCGCACACTCCCCTACCTTTCTTTATATGGAAACATGCCACCGGACCCTGAAAAGGACCCACTGTCAGCTCGCCGTTTCTCACAAGATAGAACCCTGTCCACAACCATTCGGGAAATGCAGCCGCCATTACGGCGGTGACATTTGCCAACACGGCGGTCTCGTCAGTTTCGTTCTCAATGAGCGACTTCACCTGTTTCAGCAGCCCTTCATATATGTCTGATTTGGCATTTCCCATAAAATCAACGAATTAAAAACAGCAGCCTATCAAATGACAGCCGCCACCATATTGGTCAAACTGACGAAATCCGCAACGGAAAGTTGCTCCGGGCGCATGGTCATTATGTCTTGTGCGAAAAACTCGGGGACTGGCATATTGTCCGAATTGAACAGTTGACGGAGTGAGCCGCGCAACATCTTGCGGCGCTGGTTGAATGTAGCCTTCACCACCCTACGGAACAGTTGCTCGTCGCAACCGAGGGTCTTGGTCGCATTGCGGGTCATCCTTATCACCGCCGACTTCACTTTCGGCGGAGGATTAAACACGTTTTCGTCCACCGTGAACAGATATTCGCAGTCATACCACGCCTGTATCAGCACCGACAAAATGCCGTAAGCCTTGTTGCCGGGCTGCGATGCTATGCGCAAAGCCACCTCACGTTGTATCATGCCTGTACAGCACGGAATGAGGTCGCGGTTGTCTATCATCTTGAAGAATATCTGCGAGGAGATGTCGTAAGGATAGTTTCCGGTCAGCACAAATGGCTGTCCGTCAAACACCGTGGACAGGTCCATCCGGAGGAAATCACCGCCTATAATCTGCAAATCAGGATAATTTTCGTTGAGATAAGCCACACTCTCACGATCTATCTCCACCACCTTCAGCTGCCGGGGCTTGGGTATGAGGAACTGTGTCATCACCCCCATGCCGGGACCGACCTCCAATACGGGGGCGTCGGGATAGGCGTCCACAGTGTCGGCTATCGCCTTTGCTATGCCGAGGTCTATCAGAAAGTGCTGTCCGAGGTTCTTTTTCGGTGTCACCAAGCCGCGTCCGGCATTGCCAGCCGCACCGCCCCTGTCTGTCCGGGAGCGTCTTCCGGCGTCACGCCCGGACGACCGGTGCCATGTCTGTTGTGTTATCTTGTCCTTGTAACCCATATTCTTATTGTCGACAAAATTACCATAATAGCACGAAAAAAACAAATAAACCTTTGCCTTTTCGCCGTTTTTAGATACCTTTGCGTCTCGCATTTACAGAACGACACAAACATTTCGGCACAATGACAATAGGCATCATATTAGCCATGGAGAAGGAACTGGAGCAGTTGCTTCCGCTTCTTTCGGGTCTCAAAGAGGAAGTTATCCACAACAAGAAATTCTATACCGGCGCACTTGACGACACCAAACAGGTGGTCATACAGCAGTGCGGCATCGGCAAAGTGAACGCTGCCATCGGTGCAGTGGAGATGATAGACCTGTTTCATCCCGACTGCGTGGTGTCGAGCGGAGTGGCCGGAGGCGCCACGACCAAAGTTCCGCGCCTGCATGTTGTGGCAAGCGACGAGGTGGTTTACCACGACGTGTACTGCTTCAGCGACAATGCCTACGGGCAGATACAGGGCATGCCGGCGCGCTTCACCTGTGACAAGCGGCTCGTGGACACCGCTTCCGCGATAGAGAATGTCACCACCGGCCTGATAGCATCGGGCGACTGGTTCGTCGACACGAAGCAGAAGGCGGGCGAAATCCTCGATCACTTCCCCGAAACTCTCGCCATCGACATGGAGAGCGGCGCCATAGCGCAGACCTGCCACGTCTATTCAGTGCCGTTCATATCGTTCCGCATCATCAGCGACATACCGCTCGACAGCAGCAAGGGAGAACAGTATTTCGACTTCTGGGACCGCATTGCCGAAGGCAGTTTCCATGTTCTGCACGATTTCCTCACACGTCTTTCGCTATGAAAAAGATTCCTTCATTCACCATAAACCACGAGAAACTGTTGCGTGGCATATATGTATCACGCAAGGATTCGGTCGGCGGCGAGGTCATCACCACCTTCGACATCCGCATGAAAGAGCCTAACCGCGAACCTGTCATGGGCGCTCCGGAACTCCACGCCATAGAGCATCTGGCGGCAACCTACCTCCGCAACGATGCGGAATGGAAAGACAAGGTCATCTACTGGGGACCTATGGGATGCCAGACCGGCAACTACTTGCTGCTGAAAGGCGACTTGCAGTCGCGCGACATCGTGGAACTGATGAAGCGCACGTTCCGTTTCATCGCGACTTTTGAGGGCGACGTGCCTGGAGCAACCGCCCGCGACTGCGGCAACCACCTGCTCATGAACCTGCCGATGGCACGCTACGAAGCGAAAAAATTCCTTGAAGTTCTCGACAACATAGACGAGTCCCACCTCGTCTATCCTGAGGATTAAACACACCGTTTCACGGTTTTCACTCTCCTTGCAGTGCCGGCTTACAGCGCGGCATGACCCATTGTGCGCCTCAAGTTAAGTTCCACGCAAGGATGTATCTTCATCTCCCGACCGTCACGCACTATCATCATGTCCACCCCGAACGGCCCTGCATATCTACCATGAAACTCCTTTGACGTGATGTCCGAAATGGTCTGGCGCACCAAGTCGAGCAACCGCACGTCGACCAACTTGCCCAATCGGGCGCACTTGTCAGCCTCCGTGCCAGCCACATTCCCCGTGAAAGCACCGTTGTTGGTGTCGAAAAGGTTCAGTCCAAGACAGGTCGTGCCTTCAGTCTTGCCCGACATGAACTCCATGGCGAAGTCACACACCTTGTCAAAAAACGGCTCCACCATAACCAGATGCTGCTCTGCGAGAATGTTGCGGCACCATCCACGCAGACTCTCCGTCATGTTTCCGGAGACCACACGCACCCCTCTGCCGCTGCAACTCCACGGCGATTTCAGCACGACACGTCCGTCGACGCCACGCTTTCCGGTGGTTTCAATCACGGTCTCCAGTTCTTCCATCGACCTTGCAGGATGCGCTTCACCGACAAGATGTGGGTTCAGGTCTGTCAAAAGCGGCAAAACCGCATCGGCGGCAAACTCCCTTGAACTCAGTCGCCTTATCGTGTCGAGCTGTTCTTGGCTTGGCACGAGTGCCGAAAACAGAGGATTGGCACGCAACAGCCTGCCAACCAGCAGACCGTCCCACCCCCACGGCAATATCTCCGACGGCAATTGCCCGGACGAGATATTGCCCAAATCTTTCCAGCACACGAACTTCACATCCGCATGACGCCGTGTTTCCGCCGCGAGCATGCGCTGTGCGTGCTGCACGTCATCCACCAGAATCCAGTCGCCGTCGGCTGCCCAGAAAGCCGGAAAATGCCCATAGGCACGCCGTGTCATGGCAGCCGCCTTCGGAGGAGTGAAGTTCCGGGTGTTCTTACCCAGAGCTATGTCATGCTCGGGGTTGTAGACATGCAGTCTGTACATAGCTCTAAGCCTGTGTCGATAATTTCTGCAAAAATATAAAAATAATCTTATATTTGCAATCCACACTTTGCAATTACGGAATTATTTGGTAACTTTGTCTTATCTTTATCAGAGGTGAAGAACAGCAAACCGACAGTAACAGAACGTTATGGAGTCTTTCTATGAAACGCATGCCAATCTGGTGGAATCTTCCACTGCCAATGTCCGTCGTTCGTTGATGGACGAAATCAACTGGCATGACCGCCTTATCGGAATAAAAGGCACAAGGGGTGTCGGAAAGACAACCTTCCTGCTTCAGTTCGCAAAAGAGCATTATGGTGCCCACGACAGGCGCTGCCTTTATGTGAACATGAACAATTTCTATTTCCAGGGAAGGGGGTTTGTTGACTTTGCCGGGGAGTTCGTGAAGCGCGGAGGCGAATGTCTGCTCATCGACCAGGTGTTCAAGCAGCCCGACTGGAGCATCGAACTGCGGCGCTGTTACGACCTGTACCCCACCCTGCAGATTGTCTTTACCGGTTCGAGTGTCATGCGGTTGAAAGAGGAGAACGAAGAAATCGGAGGCATAGTGGAAAGCTACAACCTCCGCGGATTCTCTTTCCGCGAATACTTGAACCTCATGACAGGAAACAATTTCCGTGCTTACACCCTCGACGAGATACTCGAAAACCACGAGCAACTGGTCCGCCAGATACTGCCGCACACCAGTCCGATGAAGTATTTCGAGGGTTATCTTCACCACGGGTTCTATCCTTTCTTCCTCGAAAAGAGGAATTTCTCAGAGAATCTCCTCAAGACAATGAACATGATGACCGAGGTTGACATTCTCCTGATAAAGCAAATAGAGCTCAAATACCTCACAAAGATAAAGAAACTGTTCTATCTTCTGGCTCTCGACGGGCCCAAAGCGCCCAACGTCTCCACCCTTGCCAACGCCATAGAGACCAGCAGGGCGACGGTGATGAACTATGTCAAGTATCTGGCAGACGCCCGTCTCATCAACATGATATACCCTGTGGGGCAGACGTTTCCCAAGAAGCCGTCGAAGATAATGATGCACAACTCCAACCTGCTTTACGCCATCTACCCCATCAAGACGTCCACCCAGGAGGCCATGGAGACCTTTTTCGTGAACAGCCTGTGGAAAGACCACAAGGTGAACCAGCGCGGCAGGGAGCAGAACTACATCATAGACGGCAAGCTGCAGTTCCGCATTTGCGACGCACTTGCCGACAAGAAGATAAAGTATCAGGGCGATTGCTACTACGCCCGGTACAACACCGAGGTGGGGCTTGGCAACAAACTGCCGCTCTGGCTCTTGGGTTTCCTCTATTGAGAAGCCTGTTTTTCGGACAACACACACATGTTTTAATACACATATAAATTTGTTATGGCAAAAGAAAAGAAATTTGTAACTTGGGATGGCAACACCTGTGCCGGTCATGTAGCCTACATGTTCAGCGAGGTCGCAGCCATTTACCCCATCACCCCATCCTCTCCTATGGCAGAGCATGTCGATGAGTGGGCAGCGCAAGGCCGCAAGAATCTGTTCGGCGACACTGTGCTTGTACAGGAAATGCAGTCTGAAGGCGGTGCAGCGGGAGCCGTTCACGGTTCGCTGCAAGCTGGCGCACTGACGACCACGTTCACCGCTTCGCAGGGACTGTTGCTGATGATTCCCAACATGTACAAGATTGCCGGCGAGCTTCTTCCGTCGGTTTTCCATGTCAGCGCCCGCACTGTGGCGTCACATTCTCTCTGTATCTTCGGTGACCACAGCGATGTCATGGCTTGCCGGCAGACAGGTTTCGCAATGCTGTGCGAAGGTTCTGTCCAGGAAGTCATGGATCTTTCGGCAGTGGCACACCTGTCAGCCATTGAGGCGCGCGTACCTTTCATCAACTTCTTCGACGGTTTCCGCACATCGCACGAGTACCAGAAGGTTGAGCTGATAGAGGAGGACGATGTCCGCGACCTCGTTGACATGAAGGCTGTAGAGGAGTTCCGCTCACGCGCACTGTCACCTGAGCATCCGCAAGCCAAGGGTATGGCGGAGAATCCGGAGACTTTCTTCGCTCACCGCGAATCCTGCAACCGCTACTACGACGCCGTTCCGGCAATAGTAGAGAAGTACATGGCTGCCATCTCCGAGCGTACAGACCGTGAATACAAGCTCTTCTCCTACTACGGAGCTGACGATGCCGACCGCGTAATCATCCTTATGGGTTCTGCCACAGAGGCTGCACGCGAGGCCATCGACTACATGAACGCCAACGGCGAGAAGGTCGGCATGGTGTCAGTACACCTCTACCGTCCGTTCTCAGTAAAGCACCTGCTCGCAGCAGTGCCCAAGACAGTGAAGCGCATCGCCGTGCTCGACCGCACAAAGGAGCCCGGCTCCAACGGCGAACCGCTGCTTCTTGACGTCAAGGACGCATTCTACGGTCAGGAGAACGCTCCGCTCATCGTCGGCGGACGCTACGGTCTCGGTTCTGCCGACACCACTCCGGCAATGATTATCGGCGTTTACGAGAACCTCGCACTGCCGCAACCGAAAGACCACTTCACCATCGGCATCGACGACGACCTCACATTCCACTCGCTCCCAGTCAAGGAAGAGATGGCTCTCGGAGGCAAGGGCATCTTCGAAGCCAAGTTCTTCGGTCTCGGCGCTGACGGTACTGTGGGTGCCAACAAGAACTCTGTGAAGATCATAGGCGACAACACCGACAAGTACTGCCAGGCCTACTTCTCCTACGATTCCAAGAAGTCAGGAGGCTTCACATGCTCACATCTCCGCTTCGGAGACACGCCTATCCGTTCCACATACCAGATTAAGACCCCGAACTTCGTGGCTTGCCACGTTCAGGCTTACCTGCACATGTACGATGTGACACGCGGTCTGCAGCAGAACGGACTGTTCCTTCTGAACACCATTTTCGACGGCGAGGAGCTCGTGAACTTCATTCCTAACAAGGTGAAGCGCCTCTTTGCCCAGAAGAACATCACCGTATATTATATCAACGCTACCAAGATAGCACAGGAGATCGGTCTCGGCAACCGCACGAACACCATTCTCCAGAGCGCATTCTTCCGCATCACGGAGGTCATACCGGTAGACCTTGCAGTGGAGCAGATGAAGAAAGCCATCGTCAAGTCCTACGGCAAGAAGGGCGAAGACGTTGTCAACATGAACTACGCAGCCGTTGACCGCGGCGGCGAATACAAGCAGCTCACCGTTGATCCGGCATGGGCTAACCTGGAAGACGACGCTGTCGTAGAGACCGACGAACCGGCTTACATCAAGAACCTCGTGCGTGTCATCAACGCACAGAACGGTGCGGACCTGCCGGTTTCAGCCTACAAGGGCATCGAGGACGGCGCTTGGGAGCAGGGCACTGCCGCTTATGAGAAGCGCGGTGTTGCCGGCTTTGTTCCGGTATGGACAGCAGAGAACTGTATACAGTGTAACAAGTGTGCGTTCGTTTGTCCTCACGCTTGCATCCGTCCGTTCGTTCTCACCGACGAGGAGAAGGCCGGCTTCGAGGGTCAGACTATCGACATGAAGGCTCCGGCAGCCCTGAAGGGCATGCACTTTGTCATGCAGGTGGGCGTGAAAGACTGTCTCGGCTGCGGCAACTGCGCCGATGTATGTCCGGGCAATCCGCGTCTCGGCGGCCCGGCACTCAAGATGGTGGCTTACGACGACTCATCTGAGGCAGCAGCACAGGAGGCAAAGAACTGGAACTACTGCGTGAAGAACGTGACCTCAAAGCAGGATCTCATCGACATCAAGCAGAGCCCGAAGAACTCGCAGTTTGCCACTCCGCTCTTCGAATTCTCAGGTGCTTGCTCGGGATGTGGCGAGACTCCTTACGTCAAACTCATCTCCCAGCTCTTCGGCGACCGTGAGATTGTTGCCAACGCTACCGGTTGTTCGTCAATCTACTCTGGCTCCATACCTTCCACACCTTACACAAAGAATGCCAAGGGACAGGGTCCGGCATGGGCTAACTCACTGTTCGAGGACTTCTGCGAGTTCGGTCTCGGTATGGTAATCGCTACAAAGAAGATGCGCAAACGCATCCAGGAGACACTCGGGAAGATGATAGCAAGCGAGGATGTTCCTGCTGACTTCAAGGCTGCAGCACAGGCTTGGATCGACGGCAAGGACGACGCTGACGCTTCGAAGGCAGCGGCAGCCGCACTGAAACCGCTCATCGAGAAGGGCGCAGAGGCAGGTTGCCCGGACTGCAAGAAGCTGAAAGAACTCGACCATTACCTCGTCAAGCGCTCGCAATGGATAATCGGCGGCGACGGCGCTTCCTATGATATAGGTTACGGAGGTCTCGATCACGTCATCGGATCGGGCGAAGATGTCAACATCTTTGTCATCGACACGGAGGTCTACTCCAACACTGGCGGCCAGGCATCCAAGGCTACTCCTATCGGCGCTATTGCCCAGTTCGCGGCCAACGGCAAGCGTGTGGGCAAGAAAGACCTCGGTTTGATGCAGTCAATCTACGGCAACGTGTACGTCGCACAGGTAGCAATGGGTGCAGACCAGGCACAGTGTCTGAAGGCATTCCGCGAGGCAGAGGCTTGGCACGGACCGTCCATCATCATCGGCTACGCACCGTGCATCAACCACGGACTGAAGGCTAAGGGCGGCATGGGCAAGAGCCAGGCAGAGGAAGCCAAGGCCGTTGAGTGCGGCTACTGGCACCTGTGGCGCAACAACCCGGCACTTGCCGCAGAGGGCAAGAACCCGTTCACGCTCGACTCCAAGGCTCCCAACTGGGACAACTTCCAGGCATTCCTCGAGGGTGAGGTACGCTTCCTCTCACTGAAGAAGGCCGCTCCGACAGAGGCACAGGAACTGTATGACGCTTGTAAGGCAGCCGCACAGCGCCGCTACAAGACCTACATCCGCAAGACACAGGAAGACTGGTCGCTCGAAGAGCCTGCCGCAGAGGCATAACGGCATGACACCATTTCCTGCGTCTTCGCAGGAAAGGACATACACCAAGGAGGTGCAGCACTCACGCTGCACCTCCTTTTGTTTTTGCACTACCCTCCTTTGGTTCGACGCGGGGACGCGTCGACTACTATTGTTAATAGGTGCAGCGTCCTCGCCGTGCCCGTTTTTGTTTGGAGATTTTCTCTTGTAACAAAAGTATAGTAGTAGTAGACGCGTCCCCGCGTCTACCCTCAAACAAGACCAACTCCATTAACAAGTTCGACGCGGGGACGCGTCGACTACTGCAAAAACAGTGTGGAGATGCTCCGAAAACGGCGCTTTCGCGACGGCGCATCGGTCGTGATACGATCGAATAACGACCGTGGTATGAACGAACACCGACCGTGGTTCGGTCGAACCACGGTCGGTGCGCCACCACCAAAACGGCGCTTTGACACCGTCCAAGCACCGCTTACGGAAAGCCAGCCAAGGCATCTCTCTCTTATAGAGGGTTGCGGCGGGAACGCCGCAACTACTAACCTTTCCATTCGAGAAATGCCAACGGCAGTAGTAGACGCGTCCCCGCGTCTACATAACAAAAGGAGTTCAACACTGGAAAGAGGTTGCGGCGCAAACGCCGCAACCTCTTTCCGGATACGATTAAAATACTAATAATAGCTTGGGGCAAACAGATAGAACAACATCATGAGGAGGTTGTCACGCGTGGAAGAGGTGATTTTCCTTGTCGGGAAGTCCAGTTTCAGGCCGATGTTGAAGCCTGTGCTGAGGTTGCTGTCGCTGTGTACGGCGGACTGCCCTATGCGCGGGCCGTCAAGAAAACGCAGTTCCGAACGGTTGTGTCCCCAGAAACCGTAGTAGAGATTGTAGTCAAAGGTGAGGGAAAGGGTGCTGAGCAGGCGTATGTCAACGCCTACGCTCGGGTTTACGCTCAGTGCCGGACACTGCACATCGTAGTGCAGTTCCACCGTGCTACCGGGGTAGCCCTCCTGCGCAAGATGCCTTTCCGTGCCTGTCGACGTGCCCAGATTGAGCACGTTGGTGCGCAGGCTGGCTCCTATGCGCGGCTGTATTATCCACTTGTTGGACAGCAGATATGCCTTGGCACCTGCCGACAGACCGCAGCGGTTCACCTTTTTCAGGCCGATGCCGTCGGACATGTCGGTGACGATACCGTCCTGCCGGAAATAGATACCGCCTGTAAGCGCAATCCTCTTACTGAGGAAATAACTGCCCGTAAGATAGTAATTGTAGTACTGGTCATCGGAGATGTAGAAGTCCTGACCGTCGGGACTGTTGGCCTCAAGGCTTCCGCCGCCTATCCCCATCTCTATCGACCACAGCCGCGGACGGCTGTCTGTCTGTGCAAAGACAGGTAATGACGCTACCGAAAGCACTGCGGCGGATGTCGCCGACAGTGCAAAATGTCTTATGCTCATGACTGTTAACTGATAGTTGGACATTGCGTCCCTCTACAGAGACTATTCCTTGTTCTGGCTGTCTATTGCCTTTATCTTGTCCTTGGTGAGCTGAAGTTCTGCCTTCAACTTGTCTATCTTGTGGACGATCTCGTTGACCAGGGAGTTTCCCTTCTTGCTTGATGCCGAGAGGAAACCGAGGTTGTTCTCGTAGGTCTGTATCTCCTGGCGCAGCGTGTCGTAGTATCTCATCAGGCGTGAACGTTCTCCGCCTATGGTGTCTTCACCTTTCTTGGCGATGGAAGCCTTGAAGTTGCCGAGCCGGCGGCTGTTGTTGCCTTGGCGCAACTTGCCGTATGCGGTGTCGAGAGCGGTGCGGTACTGCTCATAGAGCTTGTCCTTCTCCTTGAAAGGAACGTGTCCAACGCTGTTGTACTCGTCCTTCAGAGCCTGCAGTTTGTCCTGTATGGCGTCGCTTGCCTCCTCTGCAAGAGCCTTGATTTGCTCTATGATGCCCTTCTTCTTCTCCAGGTTTCCGTTCTCCTCATTGATACTTCCGGCGTTGGCAGCATTGCGCGCCTCGAAGAACTTGTCACATTCGGCACGGAATTCTTCCCACAATTGGTTGCCGATTTTCTTGGGCACGGCGCCTATGGTCTTCCATTCTTTCTGCAAGGCTATGAGCTTGTCGCCTGTGGAACGCCACTCGGTGCTGCCGGAAAGGGCTTTTGCCTTCTCGATGATGGCACGCTTCTTGTCGGCGTTTTCGCTGAAAGTGGCTTTCAGCTGCTTGTAGTATTCTGCCTTGGAAGTGAAGAAACGGTCGCAGGCAGCACGGAAGCGCTCGAATATCTTGACGTTCATCTTCTGCGGTGCGAAGCCCACTTGCTTCCATTCAGCCTGCAGGCTGATGATCTCCTTGGAGTGTTTGTCCCAGTCGGCATTGCTTCCGTTGGGTTCGTCGGCTATCGCCTCGACCTTCTCGCAGAGTTCTGTCTTCTTGCGGAGGTTCTCCTCCTCGCCGGCACGGAGAGCCTCGAAGTGCTGCTGGTGTGCCTTGTTGATGACGGTGCTTGCTGCCTTGAAGCGGTTCCATATCTCCTCGCGGAGTTCCTTTGCCACAGGTCCGGTCTCACGATACTGGTTGTGCAGCTCCTGCAACTGGTGGAATGCGCTGACCACGTCAGGCTCCTCAGCAAGTTTCTCTGCCTTCTCACAGATGGCGGTCTTTGCCTCGAGGTTCTTCTTGAAGTCGTAGTCGCGTGCCTCGAAGTTGAGTTTCAGCAGGTCGTAGTACTGCTCCGTGATGTGCTGGTAGTTGCGCCACACCTCGGTGGAGTTCTCCGGCGGCACTGCGCCTATTTCCTTCCACTCCGCCTGGAGCGCCTTGAATTCCTTGTATGTGCGGTTGGCTTCATCGGGAGATGTAGCCATGTCCTTTATCTTGTCGATGATTTCGAGTTTGCGCTTGAGGTTCTCCTTCCGCTGCTCCTCCTGCTGCTGGAGGTAAGCCGCACGCTGTTCTTTCACCTGAGCCATGATGTTCTTGAAGGTCTCCTCGTCGGAATCGCGCTCTGCAACGTAGGTGTCGGGGTCGCCTCCAGCCTCCAGATAAGCTTTCTGCTTGGCATCGCTCTCGGCGATAAGCAATTTGTAGAACACGTTTTTAAGCAGGTCGAGTTCTTCGCGTTCAACGTATTCCTTGTTGTCGGCGATTTCCTTCGCGCGATCAATGACCTCCTGTTTGGAGGCATAAATCTTCTTTGTTTCTTGAGAGTCCATCATTTCAGGTCTGCGTTTATGAGTAGATGTTAATGCACATTAATGGTGGCAAAGGTAATAAAAATATCTTACCTCCCCCTTGTTTCGGATGTTTTTTCTATAATAAATTCTTGTATTTCAGTATGAACCACGACCCTATGGCGGCGATTATGGATATGGCTATGGCTATGATGAAGCCAAAGGGGCTTTCCTCCATGCCGTTCACGAGGTTCATGCCGAATGCTGACGTGATGAGTGTGGGGAACATGAGTATGATGGTTACGGATGTCAGCGTACGCATGACCGTATTCATGTTGTTGTTGATAATGCTCTGGTAGGTGTCCATGGTGGACTCGAGGATGTGCGAGTAGATGTTGGTTGTCTCGCGCGCCTGGTTCATCTCGATGTTGACATCTTCGATCAGGTCGGCGTCAAGCTCGTCTACCTGCAGCTTGAACTTCAGTTTCGCGAGCAGGTTTTCGTTGCCTCGGATGGATGTCTGGAAATAAGTGAGCGAGTCCTGAAGCCTTGACAGTCCGATAAGGCTCTCGTTGTTCACCCCCTGATCGAGGTTTGCCTTGGCTTTCTCGATAAGTGCCGATATCTGTTTCAGGCGTTTCAGGTACCACACGGAGGAACTCAGGAAGAGCCGGAATATCATGTCCACATAGTCGGTGAACCCCTCTGCCCTCTTCTGCTGGTAGGAGGCGAAGTCTATCATCATGTTTGTCTCGTGGAAACAGATGGTTATCGTGACGTCGCGTTTGTGGATTATACCCAGCGGAACGGTGGTGTAAGGCGTGCGCGAACGCACCTCCTTCACATAGGGTATACGTAGAATGATGAGCATCCAACCGTCGTCGTACTCATAGCGGGCACGCTCATCGGTATCCGAGATGTCCGAAATGAAGTAGTCGGGCAACTGGTATTTCTCTTCAATAGCACGCTGTTCCTCTTCCGAAGGACACGTAACCTGCACCCAGCAGTTGGGTTCCCACTCGGGAATCTGCTTCAGGCAGCCATTGGTATTCCAATAAGTTTTCATTTCTGTCAGGCCTCCATAATAATGTGGACGGGAGACTTGACAGCCCCACGTCTACGAATTTATAGTTTCCGCGTGATAATCGTCCATTTCTTTACTTGTGTAAATTTCGGCTGCAAATGTACTAATAAAAAGTGAGCAAAAGAAATCCTGTGCTCAAAAAGTGTCATTTTTTATGATAATGCGGTGTGCGTTCCCTCGCCGGAAACGCAAAAGGGCGGAAACCTCAACAACGAGATTTCCGCCCTTGACAAAGGTTGTCTTATGGCTTATTTTGCCGGTATTTCCTCCAATGTCTTCTGGAGCAGAGTCCAGAACTTGGGCATTGTGGAAATCTGGCAACGCTCTTTCGCCGTGTGGGGGCTCTCAAGCGTAGGACCGAAACTTACGATGTCGAGACCCGGATACTTGCTCAGTATGACAGAGCACTCCAGTCCTGCATGGACAACGGTCACTGTCGGTTTGTTGCCGAACTCGCGTTCATAGATGTTCTCCATGACCTTTATTATCTCAGAGTCGGGGTTCGGGTCCCAACCGCCGTAGCTTCCGCCAAGCTCTACCTTCATGCCAGCCATCGAGAAACAGCTTTCGAGCATCGTAGAGATGCACTCCTTCTGGCTCTCGGAAGCCGAGCGCGCGAGAATCTTTATGCGTGCCTCGCCGCCGTCAATGTCGATAATGGCGAGGTTGCTCGACGTTTCCACGATGGAAGGAATGGACGGAATGTAGCGGAGAACGCCGTTGTGGCAAGCATAGATGGCGTCAACGAGGTTGTCCTGTATCTCCTCCGGCACTTCAGTCTTTGGTGTCTCGACGCTTTCAACGATTACGCTGATAGTGTTCTCCACGCCCTTGTATTCAGTGTTGAAAGTGTCTTCCCAGGTCTTGGCGGCAGCTTTCACCGACTCCACATTCTCCTGCGGCAGTGTCACAACTACGCTGCCCTCGAACGGAATGGCATTGCGCATGTTGCCGCAGTGCCATGAAGCCAAACGAGCCTCATCGCTGCAGATGATGTCTTCCACCACGCGGGCAAGCAGTTTGTTGGCGTTGGCGCGGCCCACGCCTATCTCCAGACCGGAGTGACCACCCTTCAGCCCCTTTACGGTAATCTTCAGAGCCACGTCCTGCGGGTCGGTTTCCACCTCTTTATATTGCAGTGTGGCTGTCACGTCGATGCCTCCGGCACTGCCGATGACCATTTCGCCCTCGGTCTCTGTGTCGAGATTGAGGAGTATCTCGCCGTGGAGTTCACCCTCGGGCAGTGCGTTTGCACCCACCATACTTGTCTCTTCGTCGGCAGTGACGAGTGCTTCCACCGGGCCGTGCTTCATGTCCTTCGACTCCATTATGGCCATTATGGCAGCCACGCCCATACCGTCGTCGGAACCGAGAGTGGTGTTGTTGGCATACACCCAGTCGCCATCGATGTGCGTCTGGATAGGATCGGTCTCGAAATTATGGTCAGATGTCAGCGCTTTCTGCGGCACCATGTCCATGTGAGCCTGCAGTATGACACCCTTGCGGTCCTCCATTCCCGGTGTGGCAGGCTTGCGCATGACCACGTTGCCGGCAGGATCGAGGAAGCCTTCGACACCAACTTTCTTGGCAAACTCCAGCAAGAACTGCTGTACTTTCTCGAGGTGTCCCGACGGACGGGGCACTTGTGTGAGTGCGTCGAAGTTTCTCCAGATGCACTCAGGCTTAAGATTTTTAATTTCGCTCATATCTTTTTTTGTAATGAAATCCGTATCCATGCGTACACGCCAAGCGCTATCACCAGCAGTGTCTGCACCGTGTGCACTATCAAGACGAAGTAGAGGGCGTCGGTGGCGGCAACTCCATAGAGCACTAGCATCGTCTTTACGGCGAAATGCCAGGGACCTGCACCGTTGGGGGTGGGCACTATCACGGCGATGCTGCCCACGATGAACGTCACGAGAGCGCACATCACGCCCAGTCCGCTCGTGGCTTCGAAACAGAAAAACGTGAGGTAATAGTGAAGGAAATAGCTCATCCAGATGGCCACGCTGAAGAATATGAAAAGGGGAATGTTGCGCACGTTCTTCAGCGAAGTCACTCCCTCGAAGAGCCCTTTCGCCGTGTGCTTCACCTTCTCATAGAGTGCCAGCCTGCGCAGGAGGATGAAGATGAACAGCAAGGCGATGATTCCGCAAGCGGCTGTCACGAGATATCCCTCCCAGGAAAAGCCGTACAAGGTCTGCTTCAGGTCTACGCCAGTAGCGTTGAAAAAGCGGTTGAAGATGCCCAACTGCGACATTATGACCAGTCCGGTCACAATTATCACGAGCAGAGAGTCTATGGCACGCTCCATGACTACCGTGCCCACGGCTTTCGGAAACGACACTCCGTCCTGGCGTTTCAGCACTCCGCAGCGGGCGAACTCGCCGATGCGCGGAATGACAAGGCTGACCGCATAGCTCAGGAAAATGGAGTTGACGCAGGTGGAAGTCCTCGGACGCTCTCCAAGCGGTTCGAGCGTCTGTTTCCAACGCCACCCGCGGAATGTCTGTGCCAGCACGCCAAAAGGAAAGGAAGCGAGCATCCACCACCAGTTCATCTCCTCCGTAGCCACACGTCTCACGGCTTTGAAGTCGAAATCGCGGTACATCCAGTAAAGTATGGCACCGCCAAGCAGCAGCGGCAAGACCACTTTATAGATATTTCTGACGCCCTTTCTCAATTGCATGTTGTGCTGTCCGCTATCTGTTGATTACCTTTCTGCCGTTCTTGATTACCAGTCCATTGTAGCCGGCATCCACCTTCTGACCGGCCATGTTGTAGCAGTTGCCGTCGTCATAGGTTCTGCCCGAACCGGTCAGAGTACCGATTCCGGAAGCTGTCTTCCTTGCCAACAGTGTGTTGTGCATACGCACAGTGTTCTCGAAAAGTGACGCTCCGCTCGCCATAGCCCCCATTGAGGCATAGCCGGAACTGCCGTAATCGTAGGTCTCCGCCCAGCCGAAGGGACAGAACATGGCGGGATAGCGGCTCTTGTCAAGCCTCTCCCACAGCGAGTCCGCATTCTTCTGGATGTATTTGAGTACAGATTGGCGGCGGATGGCGGACATCTTTTCGTCGAGGACAAAGTTCACCGCATAGGGAATGAGCACAGCCTTGAAGATGCTGTTGTCCATGTTTTCGCCCTCGTTGCGGAGGATTCCGTTATTTCCGTTGCGTGTACTGTTGAAGGCATAGTAGATGAACAGCCCTGCCTTTTCCTTGTATTTGTTCTCGCCGGTTATGTGATAGAGATACCGACAGGCTTCTCCGAAAGTGCCGTTGGTGTAGGACAACGGCGGCTCACCCACGCGTCCGTCGTCGTAGCAGTGCGCCTCGATCATGTGATTGTAGAAGTCCTTGGCGTTCTCCAGGTAGTTCTCGTCTCCGTATTTCAGGTAAAGTTTGGCGGCAACAAGGCATGCCGGTCCTTCAGTACAAGTGCCTCCGTCGGCGTTCTTGTATGTTCCGTCATCGTTTTTGTCCGTATTCCACGGCAGATGCAGGCCGCCTTCGGACGATGCGCGGGTGATTATGTACTTGTCGTACACCGTTTTGGCAGTGCTCATATACCTCTCCGTTTCCAAAGCTTCGCCCATATGCAGCAGCGTGAGGCATATCCACGCCATGTCATCGGTAAACGGATTCTCGAAAGTAGCGCCGTAGTAGTTGTTGGCATGGTTGGTGTACCACTTCCGGATATAGTTCTTGTAGGTCACCGCTCTTGTCGGGTCACTGTCTTTCTGACGTTCGTAGGCATAGACAATGACATCTATAGCGTGCGCCTGTTGCCAGTAGATGTTCCACGAACTGCCCCCCGCATCCTGCGGAGTAGACCAGAATGTGCCCTTGTCCTTGTTCAGAAAGTTCTCCACGAAGCAGTAGTCCAGCGTGTCCGCCTTGCCCGTATAGTCACCGGAAATATTGTTTGTCAGGTCTATGGCGCGGCAAGTCGCAAACGAAACTGCCGCCAATACAAAAGCGCAGAAGAATTTTCGCATAAGGAGGATATAATTTCTCGCAAAATTAAAAATATATCTTTGGACAACCAAAGAAAAGGGTTCATTATTTTGGGCGCCACATTATATTATATTAATTTTGCCGTGTCTGAAAACCCGAATCATCATGAAACGAACCTTGCTATCCGTTGCCATGTTCTTTTTGCCGCTTTTTTGCGCATTGGCACAACAGGAAACGCCCTACATGAAGCCAGCTCCCAAGACCGACAAGTTCCACCTTGGCATGGCAGGCTACACTTTCGTGAACTTCGACATAGACAAGACGCTCGACACGATGCAGCGTCTCGGCGTGCACTGGCTGTGCATAAAGGACTTTCATCTGCCGCTCAATGCAGACGACAAGACCATTGCCGATTTCAAGGAGAAGCTCGCAAGCCACGGCGTTACGGGCTATGCGGTAGGTCCGATTTACATGAAGACGGAAGCGGAAGTGGACAGAGCCTTCGACTACGCACAACGTGTGGGAGTGAAGATGATAGTGGGAGTGCCCAATTACGAACTCCTCGACTACGTGGAACAGAAAGTCATCGCCACCGACATCCGCCTTGCCATTCACCTGCACGGGCCTGACATGCCGCTCTATCCGTCGGCCACGGACATCTGGAACAACATCTGCAAGCGCGACAAGCGCATGGGGATGTGCCTCGACATAGGGCACGACCTGCGCTACAACCAAGACCCGCTGAAGGACATGAAGCGTTATGCCTCACGCATTTTTGACATTCACCTGAAGGATGTCACCGGTAACACCAAGGCTGACCACGCCATAGAACTCGGGCGCGGACGCATCGACTTCCGCCGTTTCGTGGCTCTGCTGCGAAAGACAGGTTACTCCGGGTCATGCAGCCTGGAGTATGAGAAAGACATGAAAGACCCGTTTATGGGCATAGCCGAGAGCGTGGGCTATTTCCGTGCGGTGTGCGACATGACGCATTGACGTGAAACCTGTTCCGCACCAATGCGCTTACGGACGGCAAAAATCAGTATTCCACCTTGTCCGCCTTGTTCTCCCAATCGGCGAAAGCCTGCTGCGCTTCCTCGCGCATGAGAGGTTCGGCAGGAATGGTGCGCTGGTCCGACGGTTTGTCGAGTTCCTCATAGATGAAGTTGTCGCCAAATCCTATCTTGTCGGCATCATGCTTCGTGTTGCCGTAATATATCTTTGAGATGCCCGCCCAGTAGATTGCGCTCAGGCACATGGGGCACGGTTCACACGAAGTATATATGGTGCAGCCGTCCAACTTGAATGTCTTGGCATTGGCGCACGCCGCCCTTATGGCACTCACCTCGGCGTGTGCGGTGGGGTCATTGTTGGCAGTGACACGGTTGACACCGCTCGCCAGCACCTTGCCGTCTTTCACTATGACGGCGCCGAACGGTCCTCCGCCGTTCTTCACATTGTCTATGCTCAGGTCTATCGCCTGCCGCATGAAATCCTTATCTGTCATTTTTGTCTGTTTTTCTTTTATTGGCAATGGGGGCACGACAGCGTTTTCCGCTTTTGCATCGTACGCTTTTCTTGTCGGTTTCCAGAAGTCCGATGCTGTCAGACCGCACTTCGACGCTATCCTTTTGCAGAAGTCGAGGCGGAAAGAACGGTAGTCGCGGCTGTCGGAACCGAAAACGAACTTCAGTCCGGCCTTCTTGCACATCAGTATAAACTCCTCATGAGGGGTCTGGGCAAAGTCGTTTATCTCCACTGCGACCTTCCTTTTCACCAACATTTCCACCACCGTTTCAAGCCGCTCGCGCGTCCATGCCTTATCGTAGAAACGTGCCACACACGGAGGCAGATACAACGGCCAGCCGAATATGTCCAGAGGTTCGGGATTGCTCAACACGTTCTGGTAGTGCTTGAGATTGGTCTGCATGAAATCCTCAAGGTCCGGAACGTAGCAGTCATGTTCCCACACTTCCAGCGTGTCACCGTAGCGGTTGCCGTCGGGAATCATCTGCGGATCCATGAAAAAGTAGTCTATATGCTTGTACACATCCTCGCTCAAACGTGCCGTCCACCCCATTTTCATGTTCTGCATGCCACGGTAGCAGCCCAGCGAAGCGGTGTCGTCGAGGAACTTCTGCAGACTTTCGTCGGTGGCAGGAGTAGGACGCGTGCCGTTGAACATGATGCCGTAGTAGTCGAAATGATGCTCCTTGGCTTTTTGGGCGATGTCTTCGTAGGTCTGGGTTGCCGACGCATGGACGTGCAAATCGTGCAACGGGAAATCCGATTGTGCGGTCGGCTTCACGCCTTTCCACAGTTTCCGTTTCCAGTCATCGCCCTTCGGCATATTCGAGTCGAATGACTGCAGACCGAGAGTCACGCCTCCAAGGGCGAGCATTCCGCCGGTTTTTATGAATGTCTTCCTGTCCATATTCGGGTCAAGCAGTTATTACATGACAAATTTAGCAATAAAATACGGAAACGGATACCACCCGAATGAAGTTTTTGGACATTCCGTGTACAAAAGGCAGAAAGACCGCCGAAATAGTGCCGACAGTACAAAAAACATGGCTGTCCACTTTCTTTTGTGCGTCATTTCAATTACCTTTGCATCACCTAACAACCCCTCTCATGCTACAGATACGCTGCAAAAACAACATGGCGACGAAGGAATTTCCGTTCGGAACGACCCTTTTGGAAATCCTGCAGTCCTATCCCGAACTCAAGTTCAAGTATCCTGTCGTCTCGGCAAAAGTAAACAATGTGTCGGAAGGACTCCGCTTCCGGGTGTACCAGAACCGTGATGTCGAGTTCGTGGACATCAGCGATCCGTCGGGCATGAGGGCATACACTCGCTCCCTGTGCTTCATTCTCTACAAGGCGGCACAAGACGTTTTCCCCGGAAGCAAGTTGTTTTTCGAGCACCCGATATCACACGGCTACTACTGCAACTTCAAGAAACACGACGGAAGTGCGCCAACCGAAGATGAGGTGAAAGCCATTCTCGTCCGCATGAAGGAACTGGTGGATGCCGACATTCCGTTCCACAGGATAGAGGCGACCACAGAAGACGCAGTAAAAATATTCCGCGAAAAAGGTTTTCCCGACAAGGTAAAACTGCTCGAAACATCAGGACAGCTCTACAGCGACTACTTCTCACTCGACGGCACAGCCGACAATTTCTACGGTTGTCTGGCACCTTCCACAGGCTACATCAAGCTCTTCGGACTGGAGAAATTCGGCAACGGAATGCTTCTGCTGGCACCCGACAAGAACGACCCGGCACGCCTTTCCGTCCCCATACCGCAGCCCAAGACATTCGATATCTTCACTGAGAACCTGAAATGGAACATCATCATGCGCCTGTCAAACGTGGGCGATGTCAACAGGGCGATACAACGCGGACACGCATCGGAGCTGATTCAGGTGTCGGAAGCACTGCAGGAGAAGAAGATAGTCCAGATTGCAGAAGAGATAAACCGCCGTTTCCATTTGGAGAAAGACCCATGCAGGGTGGTGCTTATCACCGGCCCTTCGTCGTCGGGAAAGACCACTTTCTGCAAGAGGCTGTCCGTCCAGCTCCTCGCTTGCGGTCTCCGTCCCATATCGTTTTCCACGGACGACTACTTCGTAAACCGTGTCGACACGCCGCTATTGCCCAACGGACAGTATGACTTTGACAACATCAAGGCGGTCAGCAGCGACCTCATGTCGGAGCATCTGAGCAAACTTATCAACGGCGAAACGGTGGAAGTGCCGGAGTACAACTTCGTTACCGGCAAGCGAGAGTACAACGGCAAACGGCTGAAACTGGACGACAACAAGGTGCTGATCATCGAGGGCATACACGCCCTGAACCCCATGCTGACGGCGCAAATTCCCGACAGCATGAAGTTCCGCATATTCGTCTCGACCCTGACGAGCGTCTCGCTCGACTCCCACAACTGCATCCCGCCGTCGGACAACCGGCTTCTGCGCCGCATAATCCGTGATTACAACAAGGACGCCTTTACCGCACAGGAGACCATACGGCAGTGGAAGAGCGTGTGCGACGCCGAAGACCTGTGGATAAACCCCTATCAGGAGAATGCCGACGTGATGTTCAACTCAGCGCTGAACATAGAGTTCGCCGTACTGCGCAATCATGCCGAGCCTATCCTTTCGAGTGTTCCGCGCTGCTGTCCGGAATATTCCGAAGCCCACAGACTGCGCAAGTTCATCCACTATTTCCTGCCCGTCAGCGACAAGGAGATACCACCGACCTCCATCATGCGCGAGTTTGTCGGCGGTTCTGTATTCAAGTACTGATGCCGTTCCTGCGTCCTTCCCCACGCAACACCGTCTGTTGACCGGAGAAACATCCGCTAATCTTGACATAGGAATAGTTTCTGCGGCGAACAGGAGGATTGCCGTGCCAAGGCGTGACCGTGTCGTTTATTATCCGTACCTTTGCATCCGGTTATATTACAAGAGTTTTTCAGGACGACAAAAACGACAAGAACGACATGGTCAGACAGTGTTTCATCCTCTTCGGATGTTTGGCTTTAGGTGAACTGACTACAATGCTCACCGGAATAAAACTGCCTTCGAGCATCATCGGAATGTTGCTGCTCACATTGCTGCTGAAGGCAAAAGTCATCAAACTGGAATGGGTAAGGGGACTTACCGATTTCCTCATAGCCAACCTCGGGTTCTTTTTCGTGCCGCCAGGCGTGGCTCTGATGATGCATTTCGAACTGATTAAGGCAGAGATAATCCCCATTATAGGTGCCACGATAGTCAGCACCGCCCTGGTGCTACTCGTCACCGGGCATACCCATCAGGTGGTGGCAAAAGGGGAAAAGAAGATTACAACGAAGATAAAAGACAAACTCGAAGACAGACGAAAGAACCATGGCAACTGACATAATAACCAACCAATACTTCCTGTTGGCACTCACCTTCGGCGTTTACCAGGGCGCCAAGCTGCTGCAACGCAAGACAGGCTTCATCCTGCTCAACCCCATACTGATTGCCATAGGACTTATCATCCTGTTTCTTTCCGTATGTGACATCCCCTACGACACCTACTATGAGAGTGCCAAGATGATTGACTTCTGGCTGAAACCCGCCGTAGTGGCACTCGGAGTACCGTTGTATCTGCAACTGTCACAAATCAAAAAGCAGTTCATACCGATACTTGCGTCGCAGATGGTAGGCTGTCTGGTAGGTATCGTAAGCGTCGTTCTTACCGCACGGTTGCTTGGCGCCTCGCACATCGTCACGGTGTCGCTGGCGAGCAAGTCGGTGACAACGCCCATAGCCATGGAGGTGACACAGACCCTCGGAGGCATCCCCTCGCTGACGGCAGCCATAGTGGTGATAACGGGACTGATAGGTGCAGTGGCAGGATTCAAGATTATGTCGGTGGGCCACATCAGCAATCCCATGGCGCGCGGACTGTCCATGGGGGCGGCGTCACATGCCCTCGGCACGTCCGTGGCAATGGAGCGCGACGAGTTCGTCGGTGCCTATGCCAGCCTGGGACTGACCCTCAACGGCATCCTCACCGCCCTGCTCACCCCCTCTGTCGTGGCATTGCTGTAAGCGGTTGCATAAAATTGATTCTATCACAACACTGTGATTGAATTCAATTTTTCCCTTAGTTTCAGCACAAACTCCCTATTTTCGGAACGCATCGTAGCAAAGTATTTTCCACTTTTTGCCCTATCTACAAACTCCATAGTAGTCTGCGAGTCCGAATACAGCGAGATGTTGTCTGCTTGAATCATCGTTATAACGGAAGCGACACTGAAGATTAGTTTTGTGTCATCATGTATATAGGGTGCGACAAGCGTCAGGTATTTGTTCTCCTTTCGGGATGTATCGATATGCCTAAACAGATTTACAGTCTCGTTGTTCACCTGTTGGTGTTTTGAACGAATGAGTGTTGCTTCTATAAGCCAATATCTGTCCTTGTCATAAATCTCGATATCCCCGATATTGCCGGGAGCGTGCGAATATGGTATACCGGCCTCATCGCAGATGTAATTAGGCTTATACTCGAACGTGTCGCCAAAACATGTATAAGCGTAAAGCATCAAAAAAGGCATCCGTTTTCCCAATATATCCACAAAGCATCTTATGGATTGAGATTACGTTTGCATCGATGTCATTCAACAAGAAATGCTCTGCCTCCACATTCATGAACACAGAACCGCCCCCGACAAAAGGTTCTATGAATCTCTTGATATCCTTTGGCAGGTGAGTTTTTATCTCTTTTACAAGTTTATACTTGTCACCTACATAGAATAGAGGAGAACGAGCGACTCCGTTTCTCATTGTCAACCTTTGTGATAAATAAATATTCTTTATGGTCAGCGAACTCCGTTTTTCCTGCATTAAACGGGTTGTACGAATGTGTGAACACCTTTGTTTCCCCACATTTGTCCAATGCGTCCTGTATCTGTTCCAACTTTATCTTGTTCTGCGATGAAGTGCTCTTCGACGTATATGTATTGTTATAGGAAACCACTATATACCGCGTGTCTATGTGAGCCACAAGATCCGTGAAGGCATTGAATGCTTTTACCCGGCAATAATCACTCATGTTTTCCTCTTTAGGTTTTCTTGCCGTACCCCTCAACTCGGGTTTATCCCATTTCACAAGCACCTCATATACATGATAGAAACGGCTGTATTGCCTGGAATTATAAGGCGGATCCATATACACCACATCCGTATGAACTTTCCTTGCCAACGCATTTGCATCTTCCTGAAAGATTTTTATTCCGCTTATACTCTGGCAGTCGATTGGCCTCATGATAAATTTCTTCGGTTTTATCTCCTTTTTTATATAAGCCTCAAAATGTCCTAACGTATTGGCTATCTTATCCATGCTGTATATCAAAGACGCTATCAGGATGCAGTATTCCTTCTCTGTCAGGGTGCATTTTATATCCTCTATGACATCCCTGATATGCCCGATGAGTTTCGCCGAAACCATGTCGAAATATTTGTCACCGTAGTTTACGGAAAAATAGTTCTCCCCTATTTCATTCGGATCAATATTGTTAAACGCATCTATCAGGTCTGTCAGTTTCCGTTCATTCCACTCTCCCTCTGCGAAGAAAGCCTTGTACAGAATGTTGTTTGAATACAAAAAGTCATTCATAATGACATTTTGGTACAGGTGAATTGCCTTGTTTGACACCGACCCTGTCCCTGCAAAGATGTCGCAAAAGACATGTACATCGTCCGTTTCCTTTTGTACCACATCAAATATCCAGTCCGTCAACTTTGCCTTGCATCCTATGTACCGACGGCTTTCCAACCTGTATTTACGGGAATACACGACATCTTTCCAAAAAGGAATAATCCCTTCTCCGTATTCGGAAATTGCCTCTCGGAGAGTTGAATTCTCTATATCGTCGATGTTTATCTTAGTATAGTCCATTTCCTTTATTCCTTGTTGGCGGGCTTTTCCATTGCTTCTATTGCCTGCTTGCACTCCTCCATGAGCCACTTGGGAGTGCTGGTGGCACCGCAGATGCCGACAGTTTTCACGCCCCGGAGCCATGTGGGGTCTATGCTGTCGGGACTTTCCACGAGATGGCTGTTGGCATTCACCGCCCGGCACTGGGCGAACAGCACCTTGCCGTTGGATGACTTGTTGCCGCAGACGAACAGTATCAGGTCGTGCTTGGCGGCGAAAAGCCTCACCTTCGCCATACGGTTCGCCACCTGACGGCATATAGTGTCAAAGCTGCGGAATACCGCTTCGGGTGATATGTGCCGCTGGCAGTAGTCCACGATGCGGCGGAACTCGTCGAGCGACTTGGTGGTCTGGGAATAGAGGTAGATGTCGCGCGAGAAGTCCAACTTGTGCACGTCGTCGAGACTTTCGATGACAATGGCTTTCTGGTTGGTCTGTCCCACAAGTCCCAAGACCTCCGCATGACCTTTCTTACCGAAGATTACTATCTGCGCATCGGGATGCTGCGTGAACTGGCTCTTTATCCTGCGCTGCAGTGCAAGTACCACCGGGCAGGTGGCATCGATGACTTCTATGTTGTTGGCAGCCGCCACCTCATACGTCTTCGGCGGTTCTCCGTGGGCACGGAACAGCAGTCTGACATCGTGGAGATGCTCCATCTGCTCATGGTCCACTGTCTTCAGTCCCTTGGAAGCCAGCCTTTTCACCTCGATGCCGTTGTGCACGATGTCACCCAGACAATAGAGCGTGCCGTCTCCCGCCAGTTGTTCCTCCGCCTTATTTATGGCGGTTGTCACTCCGAAACAGAATCCCGAATTGTCGTCAATCTCTATTTGCATCTTCACCTTATATTAATATTGACGAGCACCTTCTGCCTGTCCGGGTCATTGGTAATCATCAGTACGCGCGGCATAGTCTTCAGGTGTTTGAGCTGGCGCGGCAGTGTCGTTATCTTGAGGCGTGCCGTTTCGCCCGGGTCAAGCGACGTCTTGTTGAGTTCCACCTTCAGTCCTGTCGTGAGCATCTGCATCCGCTGTATCTCCAGACGGCTCTTTCCCGTATTCTGGATAGATATTGTCTCCGTCCGTTTCTTGCCGTCGGCTATCGGCATGTCCAAGTCGGTGCGCGGCATGTCAATCTTCGGCGCAACGGCTTTCTGCTTGTCAGACAGGGTGACCCTTGCCGGCAGGAATATCGCCGATACGTCTATCTGCTTCGACGACGACACTTTCTCGCCCGGGTTTGCACCGAGATAGATTTGCGTCGACTCATATCCGAAGTCGTGTATGAGGCGCGAGTCCAGAGTGATTGTCACCTCCGCCGAGCGGTTGGGGGCGACTTTCGACGGCGACACCTCAGCCTTCAGATAGTTCGGTAGGTGCATTATCTGCGGTTGGACAGTCTTTCCCGTGGGGTTGAACACATGGAAACGCTGTTGCAGTCTCTCTCCCAGATGTACATTCTCAAACGCTATCGCATTGCAGTCAGCCGTGAGAGAGCCGAGCGAAATGGGGAAGTCGCCCACATAGTCCTGCACTTCCTCCACCACCACTCCGCTGAGCTGCAGGGTGAGAGGACTGCCCGGGGCATTGCTGTAGATGTCGACAAACTTGCTGAAATGCCCCATCATACTCGCGTCATAAGTCACATTGACCGTGAAACTCGCGCCCGGCTCTATCGGATCTGTCGGGAATGACGCCACGGCACAACCACACCCGGTGTCCACCTTGGATATCACGAGAGGCTTGTTGCCCGTGTTTTTCAGTTCAAACACTCCGCTTGCCGGCAGGCAGTACTGCACCTGTCCGATGTTGAGTACTTCCGTTGACGCCTTTATCTTCTGTGCCTCCGCATTGCCGCAAAGCAGGAGCAAGAGCACAGGAACTATTATCTTCTTCATCTTGTCATTTTGTTTCTATATCAAGTCCCTTGTCCCGAGCCTGAAATTCGGGTGCATAGAGACACTTGGCAGTGACCGTTCCCGACTTGTAATCGCCGGCGCGGTCTATGTAGTAGTCAGTTTCCACGACGTGTTTACCCTTGGCAAACTTGTCGAAACTGTACACTGTCTTGTTGTCGTGCGGCGCTTCATGGTGACCGTTACGGTAGCCTGTGGTCTGCACGACAGGTTCGAGGCATGCGGCGCGGTTGTCGGTTATCTCTACAAAGTCGAGGTCACGCTTCGCCACAACCGTAAGTCTCACCTTCACCGTCTGTCCCACCTGCGGTGCGGAAGTAAGTCTGTTGCCGTCGGCATCGAGTATTTCGCGCTTCACGGAGAGGCTCTCACCGTCTGTCTGTACGTCGTCCACGGACTGCGTGCAGGTGGCATAGACTGCTCCCCATGAGATGTTGTCCGAGGTCTTCACAGCCTTAAACGAGGAGTGGCGACCGTCGAGTGTCCGGCTGAAACAGCCTTTTCCCGACACCGTTTCACCACCCGTCAGCAACCTGTTGTCCACATACAGGCGTGTAGACTCCACCGGTTTGGTGCCTTCCTCCACAGCATTTGCCTTGGTGGAGAAGTTCCAACCGTTGAAGAAAGCATAGACTGCGGAAGCCGTGTTCAGCGTGGTGTTCCACTGTTGGGTACGCTTTTCCTGCAGCAGCCACTGCTGCATGTCGGCTATAGTCTGCCTGTCGTCGGGTGTCAACGTCTGCAATGCCTCGATGGCAGCCGTCTGCGTGGGAATCTTATAGTCGCACCATGAGTAGTGAGCCTTTGGAGTGTCGAAGTAGCGACCCATGTCTTCGCTCTGCACCGTGTACTGGCGGACGCTCTCAAGGAGCTGTTTTGCATATTCGCGGTTGGTCTTCACCGGGTGCAGAGCCGACACTATCGCCATGTTTGCCTTGCCGTAGATGGAGAGACCAGACGACATGTTGTCAGCCAAAGACAGCAGATACGCGGCGTTTGCAGCAGCCGTCCCCGTCACCTTCTCACCGTTTATTGCCTGTATGTACAAGTAGTCCAGAGCCATGTCCGACAGTGTCGGCTTTGTCTTGCTGCCCTTTTCCTGCTTCTTCAGGTTTGCCACATATTCCGACATCTCCGCATCCAGGTAGTCCATTGTCCGCTTGAGCATCGGCTTTACGCTCGATTCGGCAAGTCCAAGGTGCTTTGTCCGCGCGAGAATCTTTGCCACCGCCTGCGTCACATAGTTGGATGGCAACATCCCTGCGAACCAAGAGAACGAGCCGTCCGCATTCTGCAGGTTGGCCAGTTGACCTATTATCCTGTTGGCGGCAGCCGGTGTCAGGCGGTTGAGAGTGGTGTCTTCGGGCAGTTGGCCCTTTATCTTCTCCGTGATGCTGTTGGCATACAGCGCCACGGCAAGTGATATGGCATTCTCCGATTCGGGTATTCCCACCGCCGGCAGAGCCTCAATCATCAGCCACGCCGGATTGTCGGTGTATTCCACCTTGAGCGATTCCTTGCTCGCTTTTGTGCCGTAGAGTGTGCCGAGGTCGATGGTCTTCTCGCCCGGCTGTACCTGTGTGAACGCCCTTGTGGTGGTCACCTCCACCTTGTCCGAGAGGACCGGCAACAGGTGTTGCTCCCCATCAGAGCATCCCGACGACTGCGCCGTGACGCGGCATACGTACACATCGTCCTGCAGGTTGTCGGGTATGGAGAATGTCACGGAGGTCTGTTCCCCTGCCTTCACACTGAAACGCGTTTCCGATTTCGCCACTGTCTTGCCGTCGGAGGAGCGCAGCAGCTGCATGCAAGCCTTTCCCGAGAGTTCGCTATCGTGGTTGTTGGTGATGACAGCCGACATCTGCGCCTTGTCGCCCATGCGCACGAAGCGCGGCATATTGGGCTGTATCATCAGTTTCTTCTGTGCCATGACAGTGCCTGTGAGCAGCCCTGTGTTCATCTGCTTGTCGTGCGAGAGTGACATGAACTGCCATGTGGTGAGACTTTCGGGCAGGGTGAACTTCACCGAAACGTTGCCCGCCTTGTCCGTGACGAGTTGCGGCATGAAGAAGGCCGTCTCGTTCAGGTTCTCCCTGACTTGCACCTCTGTGCCGCCAACGGATGTTTCGTCTTGGTTTTCCGCCGTCTCCGCCTTTTCCATAGCCACCAGCGACAACGGTTCTGCGGTGTCCGTCGCCACTTCCGAGCGTGACGATTGCTTCGCCGATGCAGACTTTGCCATGGCGAACACCTTGCCGGTGCCGGTGCCGCACAAGGCTATGTTGTCCGCAAATATCCGTGCGCCGGTCATGGCAGGTATGTCGAGCCGGCTGAACTCCATTTGCGGTTCTGTCAGGTACTTCAGTGTCTGTTCGCCGTAGAGGCGTGCCGGTGCGGTGTTGTATCCTGCCTGCTGCATTATGTAGGGAGAGGAATACACCACGCTGTGGTCTATTGCCCAGGAGTGCGGGCTGAACGTGTCGAGCGACTTGTCGTACATCACCGCCATGGTCTGTGCCTTTGCCGGAGTGCCGTCAGCGTTTTTCACCGTCATGACCCACTCTTCCTTCTGACCGGGAGCAAGTCTGTCGCGGAACGTCTTCCACTCCACGGTGAGCTTGTTCTCCACTGTCGGGCGTGCATAGCGCTGTTCGTAGGTGTAGAGTTCGCCGTTTCTCACCCATGCATACCTTATTGCCACGCCGTCGCCCCACTCTTCCTTGTATTCCACGGTGCGTGTCCATGCCTCGTTGTCGAGCACAAACTGTCCCGACTCAAGCAGTGTCGTGTCGGACGCGACAGCATAGAGCACAGTCTGGTCACGCTCTGTCGTACCGAAATGGATATACTCCGCCTCGCCCCGTTTCATGGCGTATGTGGAGTTGATGCCCGTGGTCGAGTAATACCATGCGGCGGTGTCGACCGGCGCTTTGGCATCTTTCAGCGAGAACACTATGAATTCCTGTTTCAGGGTGTCGCTGTTGCAACAAGCCGTGAGCAGGTGTCTGCCGGAACTGACATTGGCAATGTCAATCTCCGTTTCGGTGTTGGTGTTCACCCGGACAGGTGCGCCGTCATCGACACGGTAGGTCATTTCGGCGGCTATCTCCTTGCCCGCATTGTTCAGATAGGCGAACTTGAACGGTTTCTGCCGTTCACGGCACTGCTTGTCGGCAAAGTCCTGCAGCATGAAAGCCGCCGGTTTGTCGCTCACTGGATAGTTCGCCTCTGCCGAGTGGCTCTCGCCGGCATTGTCGGTGACGGTGGCATTGACCACTACAGTGGCGAAGCGTGTGCCTTTTCTGGCTCCGCCCGGCATCTTGACAGGCACTTCGAGGATGAACGAACCGTCGTTGCCGCTGACCGCCTTGCCGCTGAAATAAGTGCCATTGTCGGCATTGTCCACACGGCACCATGCCCTGTAGATGCTCCTGACGTCATATTTCACGGCGGCATTCTGCACTGCCACGCCAGAGTAAGTCTTTGCCCAACCCTTCACACGGATGGTGTCGCCCTCCTTGTAGGGTTCCTTGTATTCGTCGAAAGTGACGCTGAAGACAGGACGTTTGTACTCTTCCACACGGAAAGAGCCGCTGCCGCTGTATGCGTCGCCTACCTTCGCCTGTATGCTGTAGCGTCCGGTGGCGCAGTCAGCCGCCAGAGGAAACTCCGCCGAAGCCACGCCCCACTCGTCGGTGACGACATCTTTCTCCGTCACTTTTCCGCGCTTAGAGTCACGCAGAGTGAGGTGCACAGTGCAGTTTTCTGCCACCTGCCACTGTTCGGGAGAGTAGTAGTCGAAAGCCAGAACCGACAGTTTGACCGCCTGTCCCGGGCGGTATATCGCCCTGTCGGTAAAGATGTGCGTCTCCTTCTCCCTGTTTTTTGTCACATTGTTACTGCCGTATATCCACCTGCCACTGCTGATGCTCTGCCACGGAAACGCCTTGTCGGTGGCGGTGGTGACAAGATATTTCTCAGGCGAGAGGGTCGACGAGAATGTCACCTCGCCGTCGCTTTCGGTGGTCAGGGTGCGCTGGTCCTTCACCCACTTGTGGTTTTTCCAGCCGCGGAAGTTCACTTTTATCTTCGCTCCGGCAACAGGCTTGCCCGTGGTAGCGTCAAGCACCGCCATACGGATGTTGTCGCCGGGCAAGCCCATGCTGACAAGCCGCAGGTTGGAGACGTGCAGCAGGGAGCGCTCCACCGCCACGTCATTGTTGTCGGTGGTAAATTCCACCATGTAGACACCTGCCGGCAGAGGGGCTATGGTCATGGTGTCCCTCACCTCAAGGTACTCCGGCAGTCCGTAGTACACCCGGTTGTCGCTCCACACGGGCTTGGAGGACAGTTTGGAGCGGAGCACATTGTAGTCGTCCTGATTGTTGGGATTGAAGTTGTCGCCCCCCGTTATGTTCACCTTATACACGTTCATCACCAGCCTGTCGAGGTGGGTCAGCGACGTGACATACACCGGTATCTCCTGTCCGGGAATGACCAGCGTCTTCGGTATGTTTACGTTGAACGACGGCAAGGTGAGCCTGTTGCGTGCGTTTTTCAGCACTGCCATGCGCGGCCATGCAGGCCAGTTGACAAGCGCATAGTCTATGTACTCCACCTTTTCGCGTGCCGATGCGTCGGTGGCACCGTCGAGATAGTTGAAGTGCTCAATGGCAAGCTCGCCGGCTTCGGGCAGATCACGGTAGACGTTTATGAGCGAATCGATGGTGGCGAGATACTTTGACTTCTTCACCTCGCGCAGGTCTTCGGCACGCTCTTTCTGTGTCTGGTAGTATGCGGAGATGCAGGCGGCAGGGCGGTTGCCCGCTTTCTGGTAGTAGTCATGCATCAGTCCATACTCCTCTGCCTCCATTGCCAGGACATGCAACAGGTCATCGCCGAACACCGACGAACCGTCCCCATCGACGACAAGAGGTTCATAGCCGCCGGCTTTTGTCGCCGCCAGCCGTTTCGGGTTGCCCAGCGAACGTCCGTAATACTGCCGTGCCACTGCCCTGGCACTGTCCTCGCGCATGTCGAGCGCACCCCAGTAGTAGCGGTAGATGTGTCCCAGCGTGGAGCAGTAGACTGCGCCCAACACAGAGTCACCCTCCTTGGCGGCAACGGCCTCGTAGCGTTTCAGCTGCGGAAGCAGCGAGTCGGGCGACACCATTGACTGCACCGCCATCGTCTGCAGTTCCGATTTCAGCAACTGCCCATAGTCCTTTTCACTGCGGGCCTTGTCTCTAATCTTCGCCAACACGGCGAGTTCATCCTGCGGAAGGTCTTTTTCGCAAGCCTTCTCAAACTGTTTCCACATCGACGAATAGTTCTGCGACATCGCCGCAAAGGGGAACAACACGCACAGTAAGGCGGTGATGAGAAATTTCCTATCTGTCATAATCAGTTTTCCGGGTATATTGTCCGTCGGCAGCCAACGCCACCTTATAAGTATTATAATCAACAAAATTAATCAAAAAGGGCGGTATACGGCACCGCACCTCGTTAAAAACGGCATCGCAGCACGTTAAAAATAGTTTACACCCGGCAGACCTTCCATAATGCGGAATGAGTTCTCCGGTTTTGTCCAAACGATGTTTTGGCACTGCGGGAACGGCGCTTTGGCGGTGCGAAAGCGGTGTTTTGGCGGTGGCGCATCACATGAAGTACGTTCGTACTACACATGAGATACGTTCGTACATCACATGAGATGCGCTCGTACTTCACATGATGAGCCACCACGCGGACTGTGGTTACGGACAACACAAAAGCATGTTTTGCGACACGAGAACGGTTGCGGCGGGGACGCCGCAACTACTACGGACAGCACAAAAACGACCAAGCCGGAAAACCAAAAAGGCTTTCCGGCTTGGCAATCTGTTGGGATACCCGGACTCGAACCAGGAAAAACAGGACCAGAATCTGTTGTGTTACCATTACACCATATCCCAAACTGTTGCGGGAGCACCCCTCCCTTGCAGCGAATGATTTCTCATTTGCAGGTGCAAAGGTACTCCGTTTTTTTCATCCGTGCAAGATTTTGGCGGCTTTTTTTCTAAAAAAGGTGAAAACGGCAAGGCACGTCCGTTCTTTCACAAGAGCCCGGCACGCGTTATCAACAAAATTGCTTAAATTTGCAGACGCATGGCATTCAGGCGTATGGCACGGTCTTTGCACATGCATGAGAAGCAGACATTACAAAACCACAACACAACACAGATGAACGAGAAAAACATTTTGGTAAACACCATAGTGGAAGGCATACAGGAGAAGAAAGGGCACGGCATCGTCATAGCCGACATGTCGGGAATAGACGGAGCTATCGCCCACTACTTTATTATATGCGAGGGCAACTCGCCCACACAGGTGGAAGCCATCGCCGGCGAGGTGTCCGACCGCTGCCGGGAGAAACTGCACGAGAAACCGCAGCACTGCGTGGGACTGGAAGAAGCCGTGTGGGTGGCAATCGACTATTTCGATGTCATGGTGCACATCTTCACCCCCGAGACAAGGGAATTTTACGATTTGGAGCACCTGTGGGAGGATGCCAAACTGACAAAGATAGCAGATTTAGACTGACATGAACCAAAACGACAAGCTGCCTAAGATGCCGCGGTTCAACATGAACTGGATATACACCATGGTGATTATCGCCCTGGCAATCCTGTTCTTTACCGGCGGAGGCAACGCACTGGCAACAGGCGCAACGGAAGAAAAGACCACCTACACGCAGTTCATGCAGTATGTGGAGCGGGGGTACGCCTCCAACATTGTGATAAACAAGAGCGAGAGCACGCTGAAGATGTATGTCAAGGGACAGCACATCCGCGATGTGTTCCGGCAGACAGCCCGCCAGACGGGACAGAACCCGTATGTCACGGTCGAGTTCGGAAGCGTAGACAAACTGGAAAGCTTCCTCAACCAGCAGATAGAAAACAAGACTCTCAGCAGCTACAGCTACAAGAACGAGAGCGGAAACGGGTTCTTCGCGTTCCTGTTGAACTTCGGTCCGATAATCCTGCTTGTGCTCGTCTGGTTCTTCATCTTCAACCGCATGGGCGGCGGAGCAGGAGGTGCCGGGGGCGGAGTGTTCTCCGTCGGCAAGAGCAAAGCCCGGATGTACGAGAAGGGAAGCGACATCGGCGTCACCTTCAAGGACGTGGCAGGACAGGAAGGAGCGAAGCAGGAGATACAGGAGATAGTGGAGTTCCTGAAGAATCCGGAGCGCTACACCGAACTGGGAGGCAAGATTCCGCGCGGCGCGCTGCTCGTGGGTCCTCCGGGAACGGGCAAGACACTGCTGGCGAAAGCCGTCGCCGGTGAAGCCGGAGTGCCGTTCTTCTCGATGAGCGGTTCCGATTTCGTGGAGATGTTCGTGGGTGTCGGCGCGAGCCGCGTGCGCGACTTGTTCCGCCAAGCCAAGGAAAAGAGTCCGTGCATCATATTCATCGACGAGATTGACGCTGTGGGACGTGCGCGTGCGAACCATGCCTCCATGGGAGGAAACGACGAGCGCGAGAACACGCTGAACGCCCTGCTGACGGAGATGGACGGTTTCGGCACCAACAGCGGAGTGATAATCCTCGCCGCAACCAACCGTGCCGACATGCTCGACAAGGCGCTTCTGCGTGCCGGAAGATTCGACCGGCAGATACATGTAGACCTGCCTGACCTGCAGGAACGCAAGGAGATATTCCTCGTGCACCTGCGTCCGATAAAGACCGACGACACCCTCGACGTGGACTACCTGGCCCGCCAGACCCCCGGATTCTCGGGTGCCGACATAGCTAACGTGTGCAACGAGGCTGCGCTCATTGCCGCGAGACACGACAGCAAGGTAGTAGGCAAGCAGGATTTCCTCGACGCAGTGGACAGGATAATAGGCGGTCTGGAGAAGAAAACCAAGGTGATGACGGCACAGGAGAAGCGCACCATAGCGCTGCACGAGGCCGGCCACGCCACCATATCGTGGTTCTGTGAATTTGCCAACCCGCTTGTCAAGGTGAGCATAGTGCCGCGCGGACAGGCTCTGGGAGCGGCATGGTATCTGCCCGAAGAGCGCCAGATAACGACCAAAGAGCAGATGCTCGACGAGATATGTTCACTTCTCGGAGGACGCGCAGCGGAGGAACTGTTCACCGGTCACATCTCCACAGGAGCGATGAACGACCTTGAGAGAGCCACGAAGTCCGTCTTCGGCATGGTGGCATACGCCGGCATGAGCGACAAACTGCCGAACATATGCTACTACAACAACCAGGACTACCAGTTCCAGCGTCCTTATTCGGAGACGACAGCGAAGATTATGGACGACGAGGTGCTCAAGATGATTAACGAACAGTACTCCCGCGCCAAGCAGATACTCATGGAACACCGTGAGGGACACAATGCTCTGGCGGAACTGCTCATCAGCCGCGAGGTCATCTATGCGGAGGATGTGGAGAAGATATTCGGCAAACGTCCGTGGGTAAGCCGCACAGAAGAAATCATGGAAGCCAACGAGGCGGTGAAGGCGGAGGAGGAAAAACGCAAGGCGGAGAAGCTCTCGCTCGACAACATGCCGGACGAAGTGAAGAAGGCACAGGCCGAGTTCCTGCAGAACAGCAGCAACTCCGGCGACGTGAAAGCAGAGACTGCCGACAGCCAAAGCACCGACAACGACACCCCGGAAAACAACGATAAGAACAATGAGTCCAAAGGTTAAGAATCTGATAGTGCGCGCCATAACAGGCATCATCTATGTGGCGATAATGGTGGTCAGCTTCATGCGCCCCATAGCAATGGCGTTTCTGTTTGCCCTGATAACGGGAATGGCAGTGTGGGAGTTTGCCGGACTGGTGAACGAAAGGCAGGGCGTGAACATCAACCGCTTCATCTGCTCTGCGGCAGGAGTGTTCCTGTCGGTGGCAATGGCGGGGTTCTGCTCGGGACTGACGACGGCAGTGGTATTCATCCCGTACCTTGTCACCATCATCTACCTGTTCATTTCGGAACTCTATCTCAAGCAGGCTGACCCAATAAACGACTGGGCATACGCCATGATGAGCCAGCTCTACATCGCCCTACCCCTGTCTACCATATACATACTGGCATACTACAAGGGCGAGTTCTACTGGCTTCTGCCTCTCATGATATTCGTTTTCCTGTGGTGCAATGACACGGGCGCATATCTCAGCGGCTCACTTTTCGGCAAGCACAAACTGTTTCCGCGCATCAGTCCGGGAAAGAGTTGGGAAGGCAGCATCGGCGGCGGCATACTGGTAGTAGCGGTGTCGGTGCTGGTGTGGAGCATCGAGCCGGATCATGCGTCGGGCCTCGGCGTGGCGCAATGGATAGGTCTCGGACTGACCGTAGTGTTCTTCGGCACATGGGGAGACTTGGTGGAGAGCCTATTCAAGCGCACATTAGGAATAAAGGACTCGGGCAACATACTGCCCGGACACGGCGGTATGCTCGACCGTTTCGACTCGTCACTGTTGGCAATTCCCGCCGCAGTGGTCTACATCTACACCCTGTCAGTGGTTTAAGAGCGAACGCACCATTATATGAGCGGCATTGTCGGAAGCGACAGTGCCGCCTATTTTTTTCTGCACGTCGAAATAGCCGGAGAACATCACGTCGCGTTCACGCCGGCCAGGAAGGATTTTTTCGAGTTCCGCGGCAACCTTGTCCACAGTGAATTTCTCCGCCATCATCTCCGCCACAACCTCGCGTCCGACTATCAAATTGACAAGAGAGATGTACTTCACAGAGAAGAAATGGTCCCATATAAAACGTGAAACCGGAGGCAGCGGGGTCTTGTAGAGCACGACCTGAGGCACGTTGAAACAGCACGTCTCAAGTGTCGCCGTGCCGCTTGTGACAAGAGCCGCCGTGGAATGTGACAGCAGTTCGTAGGTCTCGCCGGTCACTCTCTTCACACCGGAATTGCCAAGATACTTGTCGTAAAAAGCCGTTTCCACCGTCGGGACGCAAGCAAGCACAAACTGACAGTCCCTGAACCGTGCAGCCACTGCCGTCATCATGGGCAGGTTATCCTTTATCTCCTGCCGGCGGCTTCCGGCAAGCAGCGCCACAACAGGACGGCCGTCAAGTCCGTGGCGGGCACGGAACTGAGCGGAAGTTTCATGGTATGACTGCCGGAAATCGCTCACCTCATTGGCTGTAGGATTGCCGACATAGTGCACTTTATAGCCGTGTCGGCGCTCGAAAAAGTCCACTTCGAAGGGCAAGATGCAGAACATCTCGTCCACATCACGCTTGAAATTTTTTATGCGGCCTTCCTTCCAAGCCCATATCTTGGGCGAGATGTAATAGAAAACGGCAGGCGACTGTCGACCGGCATCGGCCGAGAAATGATGCGAACCGGAAGAAACCGTGTGGTGGCGACGGTCAAAATGGTGCATGCCAAGAGCGTTGTCCTTGACACGAAGCGAACGTTTGCGCAGAAATCTGGCTATGTCGAGGTTGAAGCCGGCATAGTCAACGAGAATCACGGCATCGGGCTTCCATGCCACAATGTCACGCTTGCAGTCCCTGCTCGCCCTCAGTATGGTGCGCAAATGCATGATTACGGGAACGAAACCCATATATGCTATCTCCTTGAAATGGCGCACACGCTCGCCGCCCTCGGCGGTCATCCTGTCGCCGCCGATAAAACGGAATGTGGCATTGGGGTCTACCTCCTTCAGGGAACGCATCAGCCGCGAGGCGTGAAGGTCGCCGGAAGCCTCGCCGGCTATGAGGTAATATTTCATCCGCGCAGCATCTTTTCCAACAGGGCGTGGTCCGTCATGTCGGCAGTAAGGGGCGTCACGGAGGCGTAACCGTGCGTCAGTGCCCAGGCATCGGTGTCGTTACTCTCCGGTTCATCGTTCTGATAGAAGCCCGACATCCAGTAGTAGTTGCTTGCTCCGGACGGGTGCTCGCGCTTGACAATCTCCTTCCGCCAGTGCCCGAGCGCCATGCGGCAGACACGTTCGCCACGGTAGTCGTCGGTCAGGGGGAAGTTTATGTTGAGACAAGAGAAGTGCGGCAGTCCCTCAGCAAGTACCTTTTTGACATACTTGCGCACAAGTTCGCGCATCGGACTGAAGTCCGCATCCTGACGGAAATCGCAGAGAGAGAAGGCTATGGAGGGTATTCCGCGCATCGCTCCCTCTATGGCTATGCCCACCGTTCCGCTGTACTGGGCGTTTACGGACGAGTTGTCGCCGTGGTTGATACCGCCCAACAGCAGGTCGGGACGGCGCGGGCAGACCTCACTGTAAGCCATTTTCACGCAGTCGACAGGCGTGCCTGAACAGCGGTAAACGGTTTTTCCCGGCTCTTCGCTCACAAGATTCAGTGTCAGAGGCATCGGCATTGTAAAGGCGCGTGACTGTCCCGAACGGACACTGTCGGGGGCACACACGATGATGTCTCCCATGTCGGAGACCATGTCAACGAGCGACTTCAAGCCCTTGGCCTGATAGCCGTCATCATTGCTGATAAGAATTAGCGGACGTTTTTCTTCCATTTTACGAAACATAAAGACGCCGCCTGCGCAAGACAAAGTCCCTGCGGACACTGCGCAGACAGTCCATTACAATGCAAAGTTACACCAATTGCGTGAGAAAAGCCCGATTTTACACAAATCTTAATAAAAAATCACACTCGCGCAATGCACGCATCTACATAGGTGGAATGGGTTAAAAATTATGATTTATGCTAAAAACTCAAAACGCAAATATAGTCTTTAGATACTTTTTAGTACCTTTGTATGTAAAACCAATATGCGTTTCCGACACGATGCGCCGCCGGCACGGCATCCGCGCAACGGAATGTAGGACAGCGCAGACAGAAAAATCTCTATTCTTAAAATGGGAAAAATCATAGCATTGGCAAACCAGAAAGGCGGTGTGGGAAAGACCACCACGGCCATAAACCTCGCCGCCTCGATAGCGACACTGGACAAGTCGGTCCTGCTCATTGACGTCGACCCGCAGGCCAACGCGTCAAGCGGCTTGGGCGTAGACCTCACGGAAGTGGAGAGTTCCATATACGAATGCATCATCGACAACGTTGACATCCACGAGGCCATATACACCACCGACATCGAAGGACTGGACATCGTGCCAAGCCACATCAACCTTGTCGGGGCGGAAATAGAAATGCTCAACCTGAAAGACAGGGAGACTGTGCTGAAGCGCATACTTGCGCCGGCAAAGGACGAATACGACTTTATACTCATCGACTGCAGTCCGTCGCTCGGTCTCATCACCGTGAACGCCCTGACAGCGGCAGACTCTGTGATAGTGCCTGTACAGTGCGAGTATTTCGCCCTGGAGGGTATCGCAAAACTGCTCAACACGATAAAAATCATAAAGAGCAACCTCAACCCCAGTCTGGAGATAGAGGGATTCCTTCTCACGATGTACGACAGCCGTCTGAGACTTGCCAACCAAATCTACGACGAGGTGAAACGCCACTTCCAGGAACTGGTGTTCAAGACCGTGATACAGCGCAACGTGAAACTGTCGGAGAGCCCTTCGCACGGACTGCCGGTGATATTGTATGACGCAAACTCCACCGGAGCGAAGAACCACTTGTCGCTTGCCAAGGAGATAATAGCCAAAAACAGCTGAACAAGATGGCGGTAAAAAAGAAATTCAACACGAAACTCAAGGGTCCCGCACTGGGCAAAGGACTTGACGCGCTCATCTCTACCGAAACGGTAAAGACCGAGGGCAGCAGCACCATCAGCGAGATACCGGTAGACCAGATAGAGGCCAACCCCAACCAGCCGCGGCGTGATTTCGACGAGACTGCACTGCAGGAACTCGCCAACAGCATAAGCGAAATCGGCATCATACAGCCCATCACCCTGCACCAGGTGTCGGAAAACCGCTACATGATAATAGCGGGCGAACGCCGTTGGCGCGCTTCACAGCTCGCAGGACTGAAGTCCATACCGGCATACATACGCACTCTCGACGACGCAAGCATCATGGAAATGGCGCTCGTGGAGAACATCCAGCGCGAGGATCTCAATGTCATTGAGGTGGCATTGGCATACCAACAGCTCATGGAAGGCGAGGGCATGACACAGGAGAAAGTGTCGCAGAGAGTGGGCAAAAGCCGCACGGCAGTGGCAAACACCCTGCGACTGCTCCGCTTGCCGGCACAAGTGCAGATGGCACTCCAGAAGAAACAGATTGACATGGGGCACGCCCGGGCTCTCCTGTCGATAGAAAGTCCGTCGCAACAGGTAAAACTTTTCAAGGAGGTAGTGAAGAACGGATACTCCGTGAGAAAGGTGGAGGAACTGGCACAACGGATGAAAGCCGAAGGCGAAGAAACGGCAGAAAGCAAGAAGCCGACGTCTGCAGTGGCACTCGTGAAGCAGTATGAGCCATACAGACGCAATCTCGAGAAAGCCCTCAACGCAAAGGTGAAGATAAAGATAACGGCTGGAGGCAAAGGGAAAATAGACATTCCATTTGACAGCGAGGAGGAACTCAACAGCCTCATCGGACTGCTCGGAAAGATTAAGGAACAGTAATCCCCTTGAAGAAATCACTGTCAAAATACATCGCAATGATAGTGGCGGTGGTCGGATGCGCCATGCCGCTGACGGCATATGCCCAGACCGACAGCACATTTTCTGCCGTGACACCCGACACCATCGGCGAGGAGAAGGTCATATACGCCGACTCCCTGAGCACGCTGTCGGGCAAGCAGACAAAGCTGAAGCGCAATTGGGCGGAATGGAAGCCAAGCCCGAAGAAAGCGATGTGGATGGCCTTGGTCTTCCCCGGCGGCGGTCAGATATACAACAGGAAGTACTGGAAACTGCCGATTTTCTACGGCGGATTTGTAGGATGCGCCTATGCCTGGTCATGGAACAACCAGATGTACAAGGACTACAAGCAGGCCTATCTCGATCTGACCGACGATGACGACAGCACACACAGTTATGACCAGTTCCTGCATTTCGGCAAAACGATAGACGAAAGCAACAAAGAGCGCTACACCACTCTGTTCAGCAAGCGCAAAGACCGCTTTCGCCGATACCGCGACATGAGTTTCTTCTGCATACTGGGAGTGTATGCCCTCAGCGTCATTGACGCCTATGTAGACGCCTCGCTGTCGGAATTTGACATCTCCGACAATCTGACCATGCGCATAGAACCTACGTCCATAACCAACGGAACAGGCTGCCGGACACTGAAGAACGGCAACATCGGATTGCAGTGCAGCCTGATTTTCTAAGAACAAATACAGCAAATGAGAAAACTACACATACTTATTTCCGCAATATTCATGGCTCTGCCGACAATGTCGCAGGCACAGGATGACAACACCGACAACAATGTCCTGGAAGTGACAGAAGCATATGATGACAACGACAGCACGGAAAACGCCGGCGAAGGTGACGACGATGAAATAGACATGCCCGAGGCCATGATTGCCGAAGTGGACAGTCTGCTCCACCTGTACAACACCAAGACCTACCTGAAAAACGATGTCGACTGCGACTTCCCCGACATAAACCCGACATACGACCCGTCAGTCTACGAGGAGAGACTGCGCAAACTGCCCACCGTAATAGAAATGCCCTACAACCAAGTGGTGCAGCGTTTCATTGACAGCTATTCGGGCAGACTGCGCCGTTCGGTAAGTATCATGCTCGGTTCTTCCAATCTCTACATGCCAATCTTCGAGCAGGCGCTGGAGAGCTACGGTCTGCCGCTTGAACTGAAGTACCTGCCCGTCATCGAGTCGGCACTCAACCCCAAAGCCGTGTCGCGTGTGGGAGCCACCGGACTGTGGCAGTTCATGCTTGGAACAGGCAAGAACTACGGGTTGGAAATAAACTCACTCGTGGACGAAAGGCGCGACCCTGTGAAGGCATCGTATGCCGCTGCACACTACTTGTCCGACCTTTACAAGATTTTCGGAGACTGGGCACTGGTGATAGCCTCCTACAACTGCGGTCCGGCGAACGTGGACAAGGCGATACACAGAGCAGGCGGAGTGAAGGACTATTGGAAGATTTACCCATATCTGCCCCACGAAACGAGAGGATATGTACCGGCGTTCATAGCCGCCAACTACATAATGAACTACTATTGCGACCACAACATCTGCCCGATGAAGACCACGTTGCCGGCGCATACGGACACGATACAGATAAGCCGAGACGTGCACTTTGACCAGATAGCGAATGTGCTCGGGATAGATGTCAAGGAAATAGAAACGCTAAATCCGCAGTACAGGCGCAACATCATCAACGGCAACTCAAATCCGTCGATACTGCGGCTGAAGTCGCAAGACATACTCTCGTTCATCGACAAACAGGACTCCATCTATGCCTACCGTGCCGACGAACTGCTGACAAAGCGCAGCACGGTGGAGATTGACGAGACGGTCGTGGCAAGCACAAAGTCCTCCGCAAGAAAGAAATCATCGAGAAGCAGCAAGCGCTCCAGAGGCAGATCTGTAACGATAAAGAACGGTGACACGCTGTCGGATATAGCAAGGCGCAACGGCACTACCGTATCGAAACTGCGCAAACTCAACCCGGGCATAAAGGGAAGCAGTATCCGTGCCGGCAAGAAACTGCGCATAAAATAACCCTAAACAATAAAGTCACACGGCAATGAGCACAGAGAACAACGTTATCGGTGACGAAGAAAAAATGGTGGACGATGCCTTCCAGCATCTGCTTGACACCTATCTCGCATCACCACACCGCAAGAAAGTCGACATCATAACTAAGGCTTTCAACTTTGCGAGACAAGCCCACAAGGGTGTAAAACGTCTGTCGGGCGAGCCGTACATCATGCACCCGATTGCAGTAGCACAGATAGCAATCGAGGAAATGGGACTTGGCAGCACGAGTATATGCGCCGCCCTACTCCACGACGTTGTGGAGGACACGGACTACACGACTGAAGACATCGAAAACCTGTTCGGTCCGAAGATAGCGCAGATTGTCGACGGACTGACCAAGATATCTGGCGGAATATTCGGAGAACACGCTTCATCGCAAGCCGAAAATTTCAAAAAGTTGCTTCTGACGATGAGTGACGACATCCGCGTGATACTCATCAAGATCTGCGACCGGCTGCACAATATGCGCACACTGAGCTCACAACCGGCAAACAAGCAGTACAAGATAGCCGGAGAAACGCTCTACATCTATGCCCCGCTGGCAAACCGCCTCGGACTGAACAAGATAAAAACAGAACTGGAAAACTTGAGTTTCAAGTTCGAACACCCCGAAACATACGCTTCGATAGAGAGGAAACTGGCTTCGACAAAGCAGTCGCGCGACGAGCTGTTCAGCCAATTCACATCTCCAATACGCGAAGTTCTTGACAAGATGGGGGTAAAATATGTCATCAAGGCACGCCTGAAGAGTCCCTACTCCATCTGGAACAAGATGCAGACAAAGCATGTGACATTCGAGGAAATCTACGACATCCTGGCAGTAAGGATAATCTACACGCCCGACAAACCCGAGGACGAAATCAACGAGTGTTTCCGTATCTACGTCGCCATAAGCCAACTCTACACGGCGCATCCAGACCGGTTGCGCGACTGGCTCAACCATCCGAAAGCCAACGGATACCAGGCCCTGCACGTCACACTGATGAGCAAGCAAGGCCGCTGGATAGAAGTGCAGATCCGTTCGGAACGCATGGACGAGATGGCAGAACAGGGGTTTGCCGCCCACTGGAAATACAAGGAGGGCGGAAAGGAAATCAATGACGACGAGGAACTCAACAACTGGATAGGCACGATAAAGGAGATATTGGGAGATCCGCAGCCTGACGCCATGGATTTTCTTGACTCCATAAAGCTCAATCTCTTTGCCAACGAGATATTCGTGTTCACTCCGAAGGGCGAGATAGTGACCATGCCGGCAGGCTGTACTGCCCTGGATTTCGCGTTCCAGATACACAGTTTCCTCGGCACACACTGCATCGGAGCAAAGGTAAACCACAAACTGGTGCCGCTGAGCTACCATTTGCAGAGCGGCGACCAAGTGGAGATACTCACCTCAACATCGCAGCACGTACACGGCGAGTGGATAGATTTCGTCACCACCGCCAAGGCAAAGACCAAGATACAGACCGCTCTCCGGCGCGAAACACGCGAACTGCAGAAGCGCGGAGAGACCATGTTGGGCGAATGGTTGGCTGAAAAGAACATCGAAGCGAACATCTCGCTGCTCGACAAACTGTGCGAAGCGTATAACCTGAAGAAACGCGAAGACCTGTTTGTGGAGATTGCCCAAGGCAACATCGGACTTGATGACAAGTTCCTGCAGAACATAAACGGCAAGAAAGAGAGCGGCAAATGGCGCAAATATCTGCCGTTCCTCAAAAGCGACAAGCCAAAAGAGACCGTATCGCAGCAAGGCAAATTCATCGTCGGAAGCGACTTTAACAAGAAAGAAGCCATCATCGTCACCGACGACAACATCGACACCTACAACTATCCCACATGCTGCTGCCCCATCCCGGGGGACGACATTCTCGGATTTATCACCGACAACAAGCAGATTACAATACACCGCAGGGACTGCAGCGTGGCAGACCGCTTGAAGACAAGCTACGGCAACAGGATTGTGGATGCGATATGGAACATGCACCGCAAGATACTCTTTGAAGCCACAATCGAGATAAAGGGCATCGACAGGAAAGGCATACTGCATGACGTGGCGGAAATAATATCGGAAAAGATGGACATAAACATACGTAAGGTTACTGTCAGTTCAGACAAGGGAATCTTCGAAGGGACTATCGAACTGCGTGTCCACGACCGCGACGAAGTGAATGCCATCATGGACAACCTGAGGAACATTGACGACCTGAAGGAAGTCACAAGCCTTTAGAACGGATGTCACACCACCGCCAAATACGGACAAGAGGCTTTACACATTATATATATTATAAGCGCATCCACAAAAGCTTTGAATTTTAAGGACACGCCAATACTTTTACGGAGATTATTTGTAACTTTGCAACATATTAAGACTAAGGAATTTCAGATATGATGACTGCAAAAGAAATACGCGAGAGTTATAAAAAGTTTTTCGAGCAGAAAGGACACACAATAGTGCCTTCCGCCCCGATGGTAATAAAGGACGACCCTACCCTGATGTTCACCAATGCAGGCATGAACCAGTGGAAAGACATCATCCTCGGTACGCGTGACCCGGAGCCGCGCCGCCGTGCCGACTCGCAGAAATGCCTGCGCGTGAGCGGAAAACACAACGACCTGGAAGAGGTGGGACACGACACCTACCACCACACGATGTTCGAGATGCTCGGCAACTGGTCGTTCGGCGACTACTTCAAGGAAGGTGCCATCGACATGGCATGGGAGTATCTCGTCGACATACTGAAACTTGACCCGAAAGACCTCTATGTAACCGTGTTTGAAGGTGACGAGAAAGAGAACCTGAAACGTGACGACGAGGCTGCCGGATACTGGCTCAAGCACGTGCCTGCAGACCATATCATCAACGGCAACAAGCACGACAACTTCTGGGAGATGGGCGATACCGGTCCGTGCGGACCTTGCTCGGAGATTCATCTCGACAGCCGCACACCCGAAGAAAAGGCAAAAACACCTGGACGCGAACTGGTGAACAAGGACGACCCACAGGTGATTGAGATATGGAACATCGTGTTCATGCAGTACAACCGCAAGGCGGACGGTTCACTCGAACCGCTCTCCATGAACGTGATTGACACCGGCATGGGATTTGAGCGTCTTGTGCGCGCCATCCAAGGCAAGCACTCCAATTACGACACTGATGTCTTCCAACCGATGATCAAGGAAATAGCACGTCTCTCCGGCAAGGAGTACGGCAAAACAGAGGAGGTTGATGTGGCAATGAGAGTCATAGCAGACCACTTGCGCGCCGTGGCATTCTCCATTGCCGACGGACAACTGCCAAGCAATGCGAAGGCAGGATACGTGATTCGCCGTATTCTCCGCCGTGCAGTGAGATATGCGTACACATTCCTCGGACAGAAGGAAGCTTTCATGTACAAGATACTCCCTGTGTTCATCAACGAGATGGGCGAGGCATATCCGGAACTCCCTGCACAGCGTGAACTCATAGGAAGAGTGATTAAGGAAGAGGAGGACTCGTTCCTCCGCACCCTCGACAAAGGCATCTCCATGCTGTCCGCTTCCATCGAGACACTTAAGTCCGAAGGAAAAACAGTGCTTGACGGCACTCAGGCATTCCGTCTCTTTGACACCTTCGGTTTCCCTCTTGACTTGACCGAACTCATCTGCCGCGAGAACGGCGTCACTGTGGATGAGAAGCAGTTTGACGAGGAAATGCAGAAGCAAAAAGAGCGTGCCCGCAATGCCGCTTCGGTGGAAGCAAGCGACTGGATCGAACTGAAAGAAGGCGAACAGCAGTTCGTCGGCTATGACTATACGGAATACGAGTGCCACATACTGCGTTACCGCAAGGTGGCACAAAAGAAGCTCACATACTTTGAAATCGTACTTGACGCTACGCCATTCTATGGCGAAATGGGCGGTCAGGTGGGCGACCAGGGCGTGCTTGTCAGCGAGGACGAGACGGTGGAAGTTATCGACACGAAACGCGAGAACGGTCAGACTGTCCACATCGTAAAGGAACTGCCCAAAAATCCGGAGGCGGATTTCATGGCTTGCGTAGACACTGACCGCCGCAAAGCCTCAGAGGCCAACCACACCGCAACCCACCTTTTGGACCAGGCTCTAAAGGAAGTGCTCGGAGACCATGTGGAGCAGAAAGGTTCGCTCGTCACTCCGGAATACCTGCGTTTCGACTTCTCTCATTTCCAGAAAGTCACCCACGAGGAACTGCGCAAGGTGGAACAGCTTGTCAATGAGCGCATCCGCCAGAACATTCCGCTGCAGGATCACCGCAATGTGCCCATCGAAGAAGCAAAGAAGCTCGGTGCCATTGCATTGTTTGGCGAGAAGTATGGAGACAACGTGCGTGTAGTACAGTTCGGAGACTCTGTCGAATTCTGTGGCGGTTGTCACGCCAAGTCTACCGGCGAACTCGGTTTTGTGCGCATCGTGTCAGAGAGTTCCGTAGCAGCCGGAATACGCCGTATAGAGGCTATCACGGGTGCACCGGCAGAACAAAGCGTATATAACATGGAGGACACACTGTTTGCTATCCGCGAGATACTCAATACAAAAGATGTGCAAACAGCACTGCAAAAGATGCTCGAAGAGAATGCTGCACTGAAGAAGCAAGCCGATGACTACATGCGGGAGAGACTCCTAAAGGTGCGTGACGAGATGGTTGCAAGTGCGAAGGAAATAAATGGGGTGAAGATTGTCAAGCACGTGTTCGTGGCTGATATGGACGGCAATCTCGTTAAAGACCTTGCTTTCCAAGTGGCAAACCTGCTTCCCGAAAAGATGTTCTGCGTGTTTGGCAGCAAATCAAACGACAAACCGCTCATCACCGTGATGATAAGCAAGGATCTCATAGCAGAGAAAGGGCTTGATGCCGGCAAACTTGTGCGTGAGGCTGGCAAGCTCATCAAGGGCGGCGGCGGTGGTGCTCCGCACTTCGCTACAGCCGGCGGCAAGGACACCACAGGCATTGACGCCGCAGTGGAAAAGGTACTTGAGCTCTGTGATTTCTAATCGTCAGACAAGTAGCAGAAACCAATCTACCAACAAGGAAATCGGCTTTCGCACAATAAGAAATTAATTTCCGCGCAATAAAAAAGAGGGGACATCTCTATGAGGATGCCCCCTCTTTGTATCTTTCAATATCAACAGAAGCTATACTTCTTCCCTTTCACACCAATAAATCAAGTTGCTTCTTCAAATCAACCAACTTGTCGCGCGATGAAATGAGGAGCTCCAGGACTTGGGCACTCTTGTCCACGCCCTGCCGATTGCTGCTAATCATCTTCTTGGCGGCATCGAGTTTGAAACCGCGCACCTTCGCCATGTTGTACACAAGTCGTATTTCCTCGATGTTCTCCTTGGTATATTGGCGTATGCCGCGCGAGTTTGTCTTAGGCTGAATCTGCGGGAACACCTTTTCCCAATAGCGCAAGGCACTCTCGTTAACGCCGAACATGGCAGCCACTTCCTTTATGGAATAATACAATTTCAGGTCTTTGTCTCTGTTAAGTGCCATAATGATAACTCTTTGTTGCACAAAGCTACGAAAATTATCCCACAGATATCACTGTTGCAAACATCTTTTTTATCTACAAAGCAATTTCTTGTGGAAATGAGAGTCGGATTTGCCTTTATGGGTAGGCAATACCACATAGAGACATCCGGTGATTGAGATTAACGTCTAACAAATAGTTTAATGTAGTTTAATTTGTTGGCTTATAAAAACTCCTGAACAACAATTTGCAAATTCAGCTCCAGTTCAATGACATCTTGGATGATAACCATAATAGGTACACATTATACTCGCCTATAAACATTATGACCCAAGATAGGAGTTATAAAACTCGCTCAGTACAACTCTCTATTATCTACAATTTGCACCCTCATAACAAGTTAAAGCATCATGTAATGACGGATGCAGGAGCTGCTGAAAAAGAAAGATTGTAAAACGTTTCCTTATAACACATCTGCATGATTCCATACAATGTGGCATAGTCTGTCTTCAAATCATGACCATCAAGAAGAACATCTTAGGCAAAAAAACGGGAGATAGGTAAGCTTGGGAGGTATATCACAAGCAATAACTCGGAACTTTTCGCCCTCTATGGCAGACAGCGTATGGAAAAAGCTTTACCCGGGAAAGGAATATGGCTCATCTTTATGAAATGGCTAAACAAAAACGCTTAGCACGGCAGTTTTACAATTTGAATTCCATAAGTATGTCACATCGTTCATAGGCATTGCCTTTCAATGGAATTTCTGCAAAACCGAGACTCCTATACAAGGCTATGGATGCCTTAAGACGAGTGTTCCCTTCGAGAAAAATTCTTTGCACGCCATTCTGTTTGGCATACTCCAAAGCGGCAGTACCCAGTGCGTGCCCGATATGTTTGCCTTGATGACGAGGAGAAACTGCCATCTTTGCAAGTTCATAAGACTGCTCTCCGACATGATGTTTCAGAGCGCAACACCCTACTATCTCACCGCTATCCGTGACAGCTAAAAAGATTTGCCCACCTTGTTCTACTATTTCATCAATATGCGAAAAGGTCTCGACATCTGACGCTTCTATTCTGAAGAATGATTCTATCCATTCTCTGTTCAAACGGATAAAGTCCTCCTTGTACTCCGGTCTATAAGTTTCAATGTGTATCATAGCCAGTATATAATTCATCTTCATTTGCACAAGGCAACGCATACTCGATCCTGAAATGTGCGTGCATTGGCAGCATGCATCACACCCTGATTGAGGATGCAGAATGCCAGCATATGGTTTTCGGGGGATATACAGTAACCTGCCAGAGTATAGATGCCTGTCAGTGTACCTGTCTTTGCCATGACATTGCCTTGGGCGGGAGTATTTCTCATGCGCCGTTTCAGCGTTCCGTCCACACCTGCACAGGGAAGTGACTGGCAGAGAGTTCCGAAAATGCTCTTATTGTGGTAGGCATATTTCAACAACATAACCTCACATTCCGCCGACAAATAATTATAGAGCGACAACCCCGAACCGTCCGCCAACCGATAGTCGGACGCTTTCAGTCCAGCCTTCTCCAAGATGTTCCTCTCCTCATGTTGCGCTGCCTTAGCGGTAGAAGCGCCCCCTGACAATGCACCTACCTGATAGAGCATAGACTCGGCATACAGATTGTCCGACTCTTTCATCATCTTTGTCAGTATCGGTTCTATAGGCGAATAGCGCACAGTCAGCATTTTTGCATCGGAAGGGACTTTTCCTTCACAACACGAACCCAAGACCACTATCCCTTGACGGTGCAATTTTTGAAGCAATATGTCAAGCATGTTGTCCTTTCTCTTGTATACCAATGGCGACAATACAGGATTGTCGTCATCCCAGCACCAGCCTTCTCCCATCAACCCCGAATCCTTAAAGGAACGGTCTCCAACGATATCACCAGCAATAGTGTCTATCTTCAATTTTGCGATTTCCTCCACTATACAATCGAGGTCATAGTCTTCGAGTGACGGATCCATGCCACCTTTTATATATATACTGCCCCGCAGCGTTGTGGAGTCACATTCGCCAGTATAATAAACGGATGTGGAATAGCGATAATTCTTTCCCAAACAGTCAAGTGCAGTTATGGCGGTGAGCAGTTTCATTGTGGAAGCTGGACGCATTAACTGCCGTTCATTGCGAGCATAAAGTACCGAGTCTGCATCCAGATCATACACCATGAGACCGACCTGTGACGTCTCAAACATGGCATGTCCCAACAGGCTGTCTATTCTCTGAACAGCTCGTTGGGGATAAGGCAATGTCATCTCATGTACGGAATCTACCACAAAACTGTCGGGCAACAACGCAATCAGAGAATCATGGTCTACGTTCTGCGCTTTTGAGACCGTCATCTGGCAAAGCGACAGCAACAATATAATAAGGTGAGAAAAAGTCTTCATAATGGTTGCAAATATACTAAAAAAAGTCCACAACCGTGACCTGATATCTGTAAATACGATATTTGCAACTTACGACACAATACCACTTCTTATACAAATTATGCATTTTCCAATCTGTATATCCAACAATCCATATCCCATTTATTTATGCACAGTACGCCGCTTTCTGTGCATTTATATTACTATTATTTGCATGAGCGGATAATATTTCGTAATTTTGCCCTTTGAATTGACACTCCTAACAGTCTTAAACGCACACAGTGCGTATTATTACAGCAAGGAAATAAAAAATTAATTTTTATACAAATGAGTTTAAAAATTGTAGTACTTGCAAAGCAAGTGCCGGACACAAGAAACGTTGGTCCCGATGCCATGACTCCCGAAGGCACTGTCAACCGCACAGCCCTTCCTGCAGTCTTCAATCCTGATGACCTCAATGCACTGGAACAGGCACTCCGTCTGAAAGACCAGTTTCCAGGCTCTACCATTTCAGTAGTAACCATGGGTCTGCCCAAATCTGCCGAAGTGATACGCGAAGCTCTCTATCGCGGCGCTGACGAAGGCTATGTCATAACCGACCGTCCGCTCGGTGGTGCAGACACACTTGCCACAAGTTACACCTTGGCTCAAGCCATAAAGAAAATCGGAAACTATGACATCATTTTGGGAGGACGCCAAGCCATTGACGGCGATACTGCCCAAGTGGGTCCTCAGGTTGCCGAGAAGCTCGGACTGACCCAGGTGACATACGCAGAGGAAATCATCTCTCTCGACGAGAAAACACGCAAGGTGGTCATCAAACGCCACATTGATGGTGGCGTGGAAACAGTGGAAGCTCCGTTACCATTGGTCGTCACAGTAAACGGAAGCGCCGCTCCGTGCCGTCCGCGCAATGCCAAGCGTGTGATGAAATACAAGAACGCCAAAGCGACAGCAGAGCGTACTGCTGAAGAAACGGAAACTCTTGCTGACGTTCTTGCAAAAAAGCCGTACCTCACAATCACACAGTGGGGCGCAGCTGACATTGAGGCAGACCCTGCACAGATAGGCAAGGCTGGTTCTCCGACAAATGTGAAGGCCGTGCAGAACATTGTTTTCAAAGCCAAGGAGAGCAAGTCACTGACCGGTTCTGATGAGGATGTGGAGAATGTAATCATTGAATTGTTGAACGAAAAGATTATCGGCTAATCCCGTAAAGGAGACAACATCTATGAATAATGTATTTGTATATTGCGAGATAGAAGGCACTACTGTCAAGGAAGTCTCTCTCGAACTCCTTACCAAAGGACGCAAACTTGCCAATACTCTTGGCGTTCAGTTGGAATGTATCATCGCCGGTTCAGGGTTGGAAGGCGTGGAGAACCAAGTATTGAAATACGGTGTAGACAAAGTGCATGTATTTGATGCCGAGGGACTGTTCCCCTACACCAGCAATCCACACACTGCCCTTGTTGTGAACTTATTCAAGGAAGAAAAGCCGCAAATAGCCCTCTTGGGTGCTACAGTCATAGGTCGTGACCTTGGTCCGCGCGTAAGTTCCGCCCTCCACAGCGGTCTTACAGCTGACTGTACAGAACTTGAAATCGGCGATTTCGACATGAAGAAACGTGTCGGAGACGAGGTCAAGTCATTCCACTACGAACAGCAACTTTATCAGATTCGCCCTGCTTTCGGCGGAAATATCGTAGCTACGATTGTCAACCCGGATCATCGTCCACAGATGGCAACTGTACGCGAGGGCGTAATGAAGAAAGAAGTGCTTGACGAGAACTACAAAGGCGAAGTCATCCGCCACGATGTCGCCAAGTATGTTCCCTCTACGGAATATGTGGTAAAAGTTCTCGACCGTCATGTTGAGGCTGCCAAGCATAACCTAAACGGTGCTGCCATCGTTGTTGCAGGCGGCTATGGAGTTGGCTCAAAAGAAGGTTTCGACAAGTTGTTTGAACTTGCACACGAACTCCATGCGGAGGTCGGAGCGTCACGCGCAGCCGTTGATGCCGGTTGGGTAGACCATGACCGCCAGATAGGACAGACTGGAGTGACCGTCCGTCCGAAGGTTTATTTCGCATTCGGAATATCCGGTCAGATACAGCACATTGCCGGAATGCAGGACTCAGGTATTATTGTTTCCGTGAATACCGACCCCGATGCGCCTATCAACAAGATTGCCGACTACATCATCACTGGCAGTGTAGAAGAGGTAGTTCCAAAGATGATTAAGTATTACAAGAAGAACAGTAAGTAAAAATGGCTAATTTCTATACAGACAATCCGGAGATTAAGTTCTATCTTAGTCATCCTTTGATGAAACATATCGTTGAGCTCAAGGAGCGCAACTATGCCGACAAAGACACGTTCGACTATGCTCCTCAGGACTTTGAGGACGCTATCGACAACTATAACCGCGTGCTTGAACTCACCGGCGACATCTGCGCAAACATTATCTGGCCTAATGCAGAGGATGTGGACGCAGAGGGTCCTCACTGCGAGAACGGTCGTGTGCGCTATGCAAGCAAGACCTATGAGAATCTTGATTCCACAGTAAAGGCCGGTCTCAATGGTGTCACCATGCCACGTCGCTATGGTGGTCTCAACTTCCCTTCCGTGCCTTACACTGCCATAAACGAGATGATTGCCGCCGCAGATGCCGGTTTCGAGAACATCTGGTCATTGCAGGACTGCATTGAGACGCTCTATGAATTTGGCGATGAAGACCAGCACAAGCGTTACATCCCGCGCATCTGTTCGGGTGAAACAATGTCCATGGACCTCACCGAACCTGATGCAGGCTCCGATTTGCAATCCGTCATGCTCAAAGCTACTTTTGACGAGGAGAACAGCTGTTGGCGTCTTAACGGCTGTAAGCGTTTCATCACCAACGGTGACAGTGACATTCACCTCGTGCTTGCACGTTCCGAGGAGGGCACACGCGACGGTCGCGGTCTCTCGATGTTCATCTACGACAAGCGTGACGGCGGTGTTGAGGTACGCCGCATAGAGAACAAGCTCGGCATACACGGTTCTCCCACCTGCGAATTGGTATACAAGAACGCCAAGGCAGAACTGTGCGGAAGCCGCAAACTCGGACTTATCAAGTATGTCATGGCACTGATGAATGGTGCCCGTCTGGGCATTGCCGCACAGTCTGTAGGTATCAGTCAGAGCGCATACAATGAGGCTTTGGCATACGCTAAGGAGCGTTGTCAGTTCGGAAAGGCAATCATCAACTTCCCGGCAGTGTACGATATGCTGTCGCTGATGAAAGCCCGTCTCGACGCAGGGCGTTCCATTCTCTACGCTACAAGCCGTTATGTAGATGTATACAAGGCTCTTGAGGACATCTCTCGCGAGCGCAAACTCACTCCCGAAGAGCGTGCCGAGTGCAAGGAGTACTCCAAACTCGCCGATGCATTCACGCCTATTGCTAAGGGAATGAACTCTGAATACGCAAACTTGAACACCTACGATGGCATACAGATTCATGGCGGTTCCGGCTTTATGTTGGAGTATGCATGCCAACGTCTCTACCGTGATGCGCGCATCACATCCATATATGAGGGAACGACACAGTTGCAGACGGTTGCTGCAATCCGCTACATCACCAACGGATTCTACAGTTCGGTGATAGCACAGTATGAGCTGGAGGAAACTGCACCCGAGTTCGAGGCACAGCGCAACATTGCCAAGGAGATGGCAAAGAAGTTTAATGCAGCTCTTGAAAAGGTGCATGCTGACGGCAGCGATGAATTCAAAGACTTCTGCTCACGTCACCTCTACGAGATGGTTGCCTCCACTTTGATGGCAAATCTCCTTATTACTGACGCATCAAAAAATGCCGAGTTGTTCGGCAAGTCGGCACGCATCTACACACGTTGGGCATCAGCAGAGGTGGAGAAGCACTACAACTTCATCATGAGTGCAACTCCTGCCGATCTTGCTGACTACCGTAAGTAACGATCAATTAGGAACAAAAACGGTTAACAAAAGACAAGATGCAGACCGCAAGTCGGTGCTGCATCTTGTTTTATCACAAAAGCCAACAGTACATAATGATAGACCGACTCACCGTCGACAGAATTAAAGAAGCTGCCAATATCGTGGAGGTGGTTTCCGAGTTCGTTACTCTGAGAAAAAGCGGAGCTAACTATAAAGGATTGTGTCCGTTCCACAATGAGAAGACACCTTCGTTTATGGTAAGTCCGGCGCGTGGCACCTGTCATTGTTTCGGATGTGGAAAGGGAGGCAACCCTATAAGTTTCATTATGGAACATGAGCAACTCACCTACCCCGAGGCACTGCGTTGGCTGGCAAAGAAGTATGGAATTGAAATTCACGAACGAGACCTCTCTGACAAAGAAAGGGAGCAACAGAATGAGCGTGAGTCTCTTTTCATCGTCAACGACTGGGCAGCCGACTATTTCGAACGCCAACTTCACGACGACCCCGATGGCGTAGCTTTAGGCATGCAATATTTCCGGAGCCGCGGTTTCCGGGATGACACGATACGCCTGTTCCGTCTTGGCTACGATCTGAAAGACCGCCATGCCTTGGCAACGGCAGCTCTCCGAAATGGTCATAATGCCGATTTCCTTGTCAAAACAGGCATTTGCTATCGTGCCGACAATGGCGATCTCATCGACCGCTATTCCGACCGTGTTGTATTTCCATGGATAGGTCTCAGCGGTAAAGTGGTTGGATTCTCCGCCCGAGTGCTTGATTCGCGCACCAAAGGAGTAAATCAAAAGTATGTCAATTCTCCCGATTCGGAAATCTATCACAAGGAGCGTGAACTCTTCGGAATATACCAGGCAAAGAAAGCAATTGCCCGCGAAGACCGTGTATTCATTGTCGAAGGACAAACGGACGTAATTTCCATGTTCCAGTGCGGCATCGAGAATGTGGTCGCCAACTCCGGAACGGCACTGTCAATACACCAGATTCACATGCTCCACCGGTTCACCGCGAACATCACCCTACTCTATGACGGTGATGCCGCAGGAATCCATGCTGCCATGCGTGGTACTGACATGCTATTGGCAGAGGGCATCAACGTGAAAGTATTGTTTCTTCCTGATGGTGATGACCCCGACAGCTTTGCACGCAAACACACGGCAGAAGAGTTTCGCAAATATGTGGAACAAAACCAGGAAGATTTCGTACAGTTCAAGATAAACCGTCTTCTCAAGGGGCAGACCGACCCACAACTGCGTTCACAAGCTATCGACTCTATCATCCAGAGCGTAGCTGTAGTGCCTAATCAGATACTACGCGACACCTATATACACGAGTGTGCATCACACACGGGCGTAAAAGAGATGGCACTCATAAACCGCATGAACACCATCATCAGCCAGAGTCGGGGGGGCGGAGAAAAGGCTTCTGCCAACAGCGCACCGATTGCCCCCACACCAGAACAGGCGTCTGCACAAGCCAAGATCGAACGGATGATAGCCCAATTGGTAGTGAGGAGCGGAGAACAGGTATGTATTGATGATGCAGTAGACGAGAACAACAACAAGGTGAACGTCACCGTGGCACAATTCATCTACCTCAGTTTGGCAAGCGACAACATAACACTGCAAGACCCACATTATCGCCGCATACTCGAAGAAGCCTATGAACACTGCGGTGAAGAAGGCTTTGTGGCAGACACATACTTTGTCAACCACAACGACATCGAACTGAGCAGGATTGCCACGGAGTTGTCTGTTGACAGGTATGCGCTGAACCAAAGCAACCGGAATGAGGACATCTACAGCAAGTTTGACAAGGAAGGCAGTCTGCGCAAGGCTATGGAAAAGCTGCGTCAACAAGCCGAGCACCTCACTCTTGACTTGCGCCTTATCTATGTGGACGACAAGCTCAAGGTACTGAAAGAAAAACTCAAGACCATTCAGTTTGACACTGAAGAGGCACACGAAATCGTAAGCGAATATTCCAAGATGCAGCAGTACCGCAATGGAATAGCAAAGAAGATCGGGCTGAACGTCATCTGAGAAATTCCGGTGAAAGACGTTGACAGTGTTCGTTTATCTGCCAGCGTCTTTCACCATCTCCCTCAACTTGGAACAGAACGCCTCGTCATTTAGCAGCGTTTCTATACTTACATGCATACGATAGCGCCAATAGTGCTTCGGATTGGCAGGTATATTTATACGCTCGGCATCTGCATCAGCCAGGCGAAGACCTTCATCCATAGACAACCAATCCTGTATGCTGATTAGACACAGCATCGATGGACATGCCAAATGGGCATTCACAATGTCGGCAGCAACACTTCCTGACAGCGGATGAGGGGCTGTGCCTGACTTTTGCAGCACATTATTGTAATAGTCTTGGGTACATTCCATATCTTCATCCCACCATTGGCGCAATGTCGGCATATCGTGCGTTGAGATTGTCGCCACGCTGCAATACGGATTCTTCGCCAGATTTCCGAAACGGACATACATTTCTTTAGGCATCGACTGTATCTCCAAACTCAAGATACGCAGTTCTTTCATTACCCAAGGCACACACTCCGGCACCATGCCCAAATCCTCTGCACATGTCAGCATACGTGTTGACTGCGTGAGCAAAGGCAGTTTCTTCATTGCCTCACGATACCAGAACTGACTGTTACGGTGATAGAAATAGTCTTCATACAGATTATCGAATGCGTGCCTTTCATTCTCATCAAGCGACTTGTAGATATAGGTCGATTGGGCAGATATGCGCGGATGATACATATTGCAGTCCTTGCTGTCACGCACAAACAGCACGTCAGTAACTAATGAATACAGACCATCACGCACCGAAATGGCTTCCTTATCTGCCGCATCGCGAAATTCCGTCTCTATTTTTCGCTGTGTGTCGTACTCAGATTTCATCCTATAGAAGCCTTGACCTATGCAGTCCAGATACCGCTCCTTCACTTTTTGGGCGTTGTCACCGAACGTGTCGTCAACCACGAAATCCGTTATATAGGGATTGGTGAACAGTTCTTCACAGAATTGGAGACCATAATGCTCTATTTCGTCCTTACTCATCGGCAACGCAGGAGAGAACTGACCGGTAGTGGCATGGACACACTCTATAGGTATTTCCCATATACGGAAGAATCCCAACACATGGTCTATGCGATAGGCATCAAAGTATTGCGACATCTTGTCGAACCTGTTTACCCACCAACGGCAACCGTCCTCAAGCATTCGTTCCCAATTATAAGTCGGGAATCCCCAATTCTGCCCGTCTGCCGAGAATGCATCCGGCGGTGCACCCGCCTGCTTGTCAAGATTAAAATAGTAAGGCTCTACCCATGCCTCCACACTACTGCGGTTGATACCAATAGGGATGTCGCCCTTCAATATGACAGAGTGCCGCCGGGCATACTCGTGCGCGTCACGCATCTGTGCGTCAAGGCAAAACTGCACATAATAGAAGAATGCAGCTTCCTTGTAGTTTTTTGTTCCCGGACGCTCCAGTTTCCTACGGTCAGCCTCGGTGAAAGTCTTGTTGACAGGCCATTTCCTAAAATCTGCGGTGCCATATTCGTCACGGTGGCAACAGAAGGCGGCATAAGGGGCGAGCCAATATTTGTTAGCATCAAAGAATTTCGCAAAGGTTTCCGATTGCAACACTTTTCTTCCCTCTTGGGCGAACAACAGGCGCAGATAAGCGGTCTTCGCCTCATTCACACGCACATAGTCAATCTGCGACAACGCATTAAGTTCCTTGCGCAAAGCCTCAAATTCTGTCCTCTTCGCCTTGTCTGCAATAGGCGGCAGCGCATTAAGATCGATATATTGGGGATGCAACGCATAGATGCTTATACAACTATAAGGATAGGAGTCGGCAGACGTATGCGCAACGGTAGTATCATTTATCGGTAGCACCTGCAATGTTTTCTGTCCTGTTTTCTCCAGCCAGTCAACCATCAACTTCAGGTCACCGAAGTCACCGACACCGAAACTACGATTGCTACGCAATGAAAAGACAGGAACGACAGTGCCAGCTCCACGCCATGGAGTTATAGTGAAATGCGCTTCCGGCAATTCATAGACCTGCAGGTTATGATCTTTCCGTTCCGTCACATCCACCCATCGGTTGTCGCCCACTTCCCATACGAGTGACGACTTGTCTGCATTCATCGCTACAAACTTAAACTCCAATGAGTTTCCATCTATCTTGTCTGCATTGAGATTGATGCTCCACTCCCTGTAATTGCACTCTGTCATCGGTAAAGCTTCGGTCTTTTCCCAATTGCCCAACAGTCCTCCTGCACCGGTCAAGTACAACTTCTCACCTCTGCGCAACTGCGGCGCACGCACCTTGAGACGCACCGTCCGGTCATATAAGCGTTGCGTCTCTTCCGTTGGTCTGTCATTTGCGATACAATCAGTAAATGCACTCGAATATAGAAAAGCATCTTCCGGGATGTCAATCCATTTGTCATGGATTACAATACTCCCCGTTTCTACGCCGTCAAACACCAATCGGTGTGCCTCAACCTGCCATTCGCAACGTTCGACTACACCATTTCTGACAACACCATACCAATAATCCAACCGCTGTGGCAGGTTCTCCGGCTCTGAAAGAACGGCTGTCCAATGGTATCCGTCAGACGATGTCATGCGCTGGCAAACATCCTTACCGCCAGTGCCCTTTATGTTTATCTGCAGTTCCTGACCCGAAACCACACCGTAATCTACATTAAATTCTACGTTCATAAAACTTTTCACAACGTTCCAAATGCCATTCTCTATTTGACTGTCATTCGTACCCGTATCAGCTATTTGTATTCCAGGTTCTATTTTCTGCCACAAATTTACAAACAATAGCTGAACGTTGGAATATTCCTCTGACTATTTGTAACTTTTTAGATACAAACCCGAGGCAAGAGTAGTCCTAAGATGTTTGCCATTTTAACATAACCTTGCATTTCTGAGAAATTTCTGCGGTGTCATACCATATTTCTTCGAAAAGAGACGATACAACGAAGTCGATGAGATAAACGTACATTCTTTCAACAGATCTTCCACGCTGGCATACTTACCTGAAAGCAGAAGTTCTGCCACATATTCGATACGCAGGTCATTGATGTATTCACTGAAAGTTTTGCCGGTAAATTGACGGAACAAACCGGCAAACTTATTTGCAGGGATATTAAACTCGTCCATCAGTGCCTTGCGGGAGAAAGTGTTGTCGAGGAAAAACTTTTGGCCAATGATTTTTCCCTTAATTTGTTCAAACAATATCAAATCCCGGTTCTCACTGTCAACCAAATTGGTATTTTCCGGCAGTGTACTGTGATTCTGTCTTTCCAACTCCTCCTTATATCTCATAGCCTCCTTTACATTGGCAACTAGAGAAATATTTTTCTTTCGGATGACACGATTATTGTATACCAAAACACCACCAATAACAACAAGTGCAGCCAGAATGCCGATGACTATCACAAGTATCCAACGCTGATGGGCTATTTGCGCCTCCTTTTCCTTGACATCATAAATAAGCGACAACTCCTGCGAGGTACTGCGCAGTTCCCGTATACGCAGACTGTCGCGCAATACACCAAGTCGTTCAAAATAGTTTGCCGCTTTGTCATATTGTCCCAGCCCCCGATATGCCATGCCATAGAATTTCAACGTAGAAGACATATACAAATTGATGGTGTCGCCCTTGCCCAGCATCTCCTGCTCGCGTTGCTTGCACATCTCCACGATGTCTTGATAGCGATGCCGGTCGAAAAGATATGGTACTATCAAATAAGCATACCGCCGATTTACGCGTCCCATCCCCTTAAACTCCATATAAGCCTCGCTTGCCTCCTTCTCCTGACCTAATTTGGAGCACACCACAGCACGATGGGCAAGCCATTTGCACTTCTCTTGCTCATAGAGACCTTCCATGTCTGCCTCACCCGTAGTCTTGGCATTCAAATATTTTTTCAGTTTGGCAAGCACATGCAAGGCATCCTCATAGCGTTGGTCTCGCTCATAGCAGATAAGCAAATCGTTGCAGTCGGCTCGCAGATTGTCATACTTGCGATCGTAATTCGACTTTTCCATCATATCCAAGGCTTGCAACATATAGGAATAGCCACGTTCCTTTGTCCCTTGTTCATGGAGGCTCTTGCCCAAATAGAACAAGGCTATAGACTCCATTCCCCGGTCGCCCACTTGCTTGGCATCACGCATCAGGAGTTTTACGGTCTCTGCTTTCTTTTCTTCATCATACAGTCCATCATAGCACGAAATCAGGCGATGCAATATTTTCATGGTCTTCCACATGTCCTTCTTTATGGGTTTGGCATCAAGGGCATTCTTATAGAAGCGTGTAGCCATGATGAAGCGTCCGGTGTTGTAATACAAGTCACCTTCCGTGATGTCCAGCTCGTGTACGGACTGTTTGCCTTGCTTACGTAACTCCGCCATGATTTGCTCAGCCAATGGCGTATTGGAGAAGGTGTATTCGTATACCTTGTCTTCCGTCACCATGCTGTCGGGCAATACTGTATTGACGGCAAACGAGGGCAACACGTACCATCCCAATGCAAGTAACCCAAAATACATCCTTGTCATTTCATGCAAAAGTCTTTTCATCGTACAGGATTATCTATTCTTGTTCAAAAGTACTTATTTTTATCTCAACTGGATAACAATCATCCTGATTTTACAACATTTGGGCAAAGCAATGAATACTTGGGAGAGAAATGAACTATCGGGAATGATGAGTGAATAAGCGAAAAACATTATTTATGATATTCTTAGCTGATTAATCCCATATTTGCAAATGCAAAACGATTGCAAACCAAATTTCCCTTACTAACACAATAAAACAAAAACCAAATGAACAAAAAACAATTTCGAAACGGCTTGACGATGCTCTTGCCGTTGGTGATGGTAGCATCGGCATTGACCGTTATCGCAGGTTGCGGCCGACAGGTAGAGAACATTTCGCCCACACACGAGGGGCATGGGTATGTTGATCTCGGTCTGCCCTCGGGCACCATGTGGTCAACCGTGAACGTGGGCGGTGAGCAAGACTCCCTCGCCACCGATTATTACGCATGGGGAGAGACCGAGACTAAGATGTCTTACTCCAAGGGCAACTATCAGTGGGCTAACGGTTATCCCGAAACCTACACGATACTTCAAGAGAAGGACGACGTGGCTCATGTGAAATGGGGAGGCAAGTGGCGGCTGCCCACCAAGGAGCAAATAGACGAGCTGAGCGACACCGTCAATAACACCACCTGGATAGTAAGTCCCGTCAAGGGTCATCTGAGCTGCATCGTGAAGAGCAAGCGCAATGGGAAGAGCATCCGCATGATCTCCTTCGGCTACATCAACAACGACAAGCAGGAGCAAG
>CAVHUR010000007.1:63621-77814 GCA_963639575.1 uncultured Spirochaetota bacterium | reverse complement strand
CCCTATTATATATGTCATTGTACGGAGGTATGCCGTTGAGTTCTTCCGTCAGTTTCTCCGACTTGCCAAGGAGTTTCTTTCGCACTACGACAGTAATGACGACAGGGACTGCAATCACACAAATCAGTATAAGGAAAAAATATTGCATGGCAGGAAACAGCGGCTATTTGTTTTCTTGCAGATTTCGGTCCGCAACTACAAAATTAAGGAATAAACTCTGAATAAATATTGTTTCGTACGTCAAAAGTGCTTTTTTGCATCCATAGTGTCAGCCCTATTGGTAACTTCGCTCTGCATTTGTGCCATTTTACTCGCTCGTTTTGGGGATTTTTACTAACTTTGCAATGCTTATATATAATAAGGAGAGAAATGCAGGTTGCAATAGTCAAATACAATGCGGGAAACATTTATTCGGTGACAAATGCCTTGCGCCGTCTCGGAGTAGAGCCGTTGCTGACCGATGACGCAGAGATTCTGGGGCGGGCAGACCGCGTGTTGTTCCCCGGACAAGGGGAGGCGTCGACTGCCATGGAATACATACGCAGCCACGGTCTTGACACCGTAATCCGCTCACTTCGCCAGCCTGTGCTCGGCATCTGTATCGGTATGCAGCTGATGTGTAGCCATTCGGAAGAGGGCAACACGGACTGCCTGGGGATTTTTCCGATAGATGTGAAGCGGTTTGAACCGAAGAAACACGAGGACAAAGTGCCGCAGATGGGATGGAACTCCATATATGACCTGAAGACAAAACTCTTTGAGGGCATCGGCGAACATGACTTCATCTACAACGTGCACAGTTTTTATGTTCCGCAAAACGAGCACACCATCGCTACCTGCGACTACATCCTGCCCTACTCCGCCGCCCTGCACAAGGACAATTTCTACGCTTGCCAGTTTCATCCGGAGAAAAGCGGAAAGGTAGGAACAAGGATTTTGCAGAACTTCCTCGAAATTGACACCACGAAAAATGATTGAACTTATTCCGGCCATTGACATAATCGGCGGCAAATGCGTAAGGCTCACGAAGGGCGACTACGACCAGAAGACCGTCTACAATGAAGACCCCGTGGCACAGGCAAAGGAGTTTGAAGCCAAGGGGTTCACCCGACTACATGTAGTAGACCTTGACGGTGCCAAGTCAAAACATATCGTCAACGACGCTGTGCTGCGACAGATAACGTCGCAGACAAGCCTGACCGTGGATTTCGGCGGAGGCATAAAAAGCGGCGACGACATAAGAAAAGCCTTTGACGCAGGGGCAACGCTCGTGACAATAGGCAGCATCGCAGTGAGCCAACCCGACCTGTTCATGTCATGGCTCAGCGAGTATGGAGCCGGGCACATCATCCTCGGGGCTGACGCAAGAAACGGCAAGGTGTCGATAAACGGTTGGAAAGAGGACTCCACAGAAGAACTACTGCCATTCCTGAAAAAATACATTGATGCCGGCGTGAAGAACATACTCTGCACCGACATAAGTAAAGACGGCACTCTGCAAGGTCCTGCCACTGAACTGTACAGGCAGATTATGGCCGCATATCCAGGCATCCACCTCATCGCTTCGGGCGGGATATCGTCGAACGAAGACATCGAAGACCTGGAGAAAGCGGGCATCCCCGCTGTCGTGTTCGGCAAAGCTTATTATGAAGGACGTCTGAAATTCTGACCCGATGTTAGCAAAAAGAATCATACCGTGCCTCGACGTGAAGAACGGGGAGACAGTGAAAGGAACGAACTTTGTCAACCTGCGCAGTGCCGGAGACCCTGTCGAACTGGGCAAGGCATACAGTGAGGCAGGAGCTGACGAACTATGTTTTCTCGACATAACGGCATCGTTTGAAGGCAGAAAGACCTTTACCGACATGGTGACACGCGTGGCTGCAGAGATAAACATACCGTTCACCGTGGGCGGCGGCATCAACGAGATAGCCGACGTGGAGCGTCTGCTCTGCGCTGGAGCGGACAAGGTGAGCGTCAATTCCGCCGCCATACGCCGCCCGGAACTCATCGACGAGATAGCCAGCAGGTTCGGTTCACAGGTGTGTGTCTGCGCCATTGATGCCCGGCACGATGCCGACGGCTGGCACTGCTATACCAAAGGAGGCAGGGAACGGCAAGAACTGGGACTGCTGGACTGGGCGCATGAAGCCCAGGAAAGGGGTGCCGGAGAGATACTGTTCACCTCGATGGATCACGACGGAGTGAAGGAAGGCTATGCCAACGACACGCTCGCACAGCTCGCCGACACCCTGTCCATACCCGTGATAGCATCGGGCGGAGCTGGCAAAATGGAGCATTTCCGTGACGCCTTCACCATCGGCAAGGCGGATGCAGCCCTTGCGGCGTCGGTATTCCACTTCGGCGAGATAGCCATTCCCAAACTCAAGGAATACCTGAAAGGCGAAAACATCTGCGTGAGATTATAAAACGACAAAGAAACAACTCTGATTATGGAAATCGATTTCAATAAAATGAACGGTCTTGTTCCCGCAATAGTGCAGGACGCACAGACGAAAACGGTGCTTATGCTCGGCTACATGAACGAGGAAGCATACAGGAAAACAATTGAAACAGGCAAGGTCACATTCTGGAGCCGCAGCCGGAACACGCTGTGGACAAAGGGTGAAACCTCAGGCAACTATCTCAATCTGGTCGACATAAAGGTGGACTGCGACAACGACACTCTGCTCGTAAAAGCCAATCCCGACGGTCCTACATGCCACAAAGGCACTGACACTTGTTGGGGAGAAAGCAATACGAAGAACCCGCTGCTGTTCCTCACGGAGCTGCAGGACTTCATAGAGAAACGCCACGAAGAGATGCCTGAGGGTTCTTACACCACCAGTCTGTTCAAGGACGGGCTTAACCGCATGGCGCAGAAAGTGGGCGAAGAGGCGCTGGAACTGGTCATCGAAGCCTGCAACGGCACTGACGAACGCCTCATATACGAAGGTTCTGATATGCTCTATCACCTCATCGTACTGCTGACATCCAAGGGACTGCGCATCGAAGATATGGCGTCGGAGTTGGCAGAAAGGCACAATCCGGGGTGGAAAAAGCACTGATCAGCGACCCGACACTGACAAAACGAACAACAGAACGCGAAGAATATGCTTATCGAATATTCCAAAGTAAACGTCTACCAAGGCGACACCCTCGTGCTTGACCATGCCGACTTCAAGGCTGACGAGGGCGAGTTCATATACATAACGGGCAAGGTGGGCTCAGGCAAGAGTTCACTCCTCAAGACCATGTACGCCGAACTTGACCTGTATGACGACGAAGCTGAAAAGGCAGAAGTGCTCGGCAGGAATATGCTCAAACTAAAGAGAAAGGACGTGCCTGCACTGCGCAGGGAAATGGGAATCATTTTCCAGGATTTCCAACTGCTGCACGACCGCACGGTGAAAAAGAACCTTGAGTTTGTGCTAAAAGCCACCAAGTGGAAGTACAAGGACAGAATCGAGGAGCGCATAGACAAGGTGCTGGAGGCCGTGGGCATGTCGGGTAAGAAAGACGCAATGCCCAATGAACTGTCGGGAGGAGAACAACAGCGAATAGCGATAGCACGTGCGCTGCTCAATGCGCCCAAGATTATCATCGCCGACGAGCCGACTGGCAATCTAGATCCGGAAACTGCGGCACAGATAGTGGGGCTGTTGAAGGAAATCAGCAAGAACGGCACGGCGGTCATCATGTCCACCCACAACCTGGCAATGATAGACCGGTATCCGGGAATCGTCTACAATTGCGAAGACGGAAAAATAGTAGAGGTAAAAAAATAATATAGGAGAAGATTTTATGAAAGTAATGAAATTCGGTGGCACATCCGTGGGTACGCCAGAGAGGATGAAGGATGTGGCACGATTGGTGACTAAGAGCGGCGAATCGACTTTTGTCGTGTTGTCAGCTATGTCGGGCACTACCAATTCGCTTGTGGAGATAAGCAACTATCTCTACAAGAAGAATCCAGAGGGAGCTAACGAGGTTATCAATCAGCTGGAGAAAAAGTATCTCATACACATAGAGGAACTTTACAGCACAAAAGAGTACAAGAACGCCATGCGCGAACTCCTCGACAGCGAGTTCAAATACCTGCGCTCGTTCACGAAAGAACTGTTCACGAGTTTCGAGGAGAAAGCCATCGTGGCGCAGGGTGAAATCATCAGCACCAACATGATGGTGAATTATCTGAAGGAACAGGGCTTCAACGCAGTGCTGCTTTCGGCTCTCGACTTCATGAGAACAGACAAGAACTCGGAGCCGGACACCGAATACATAAAGGAAAAACTGGATGCCACGATGAAGCAGAACGAGGGTTATCAGATCTATATCACCCAAGGTTTCATCTGTCGAAACGCCTATGGAGAGATAGACAACCTGAAGCGAGGCGGTTCGGACTACACAGCAAGCCTTGTAGGAGCGGCTCTTCCCGCAGATGAAATACAGATATGGACCGACATCGACGGCATGCACAACAACGACCCGCGTGTGGTTGACAAGACAGAAGCCGTGCATCAGCTCAACTTCGACGAGGCTGCCGAACTGGCTTACTTCGGTGCAAAGATTCTGCACCCCACCTGCATACAGCCGGCAAAGTTCGCAGGCATACCGGTGAGACTGCTCAACACAATGGACCCAGATGCCAAGGGAACAATCATCGACAATGTCATCATGAAGGGAAAGATCAAGGCAGTGGCAGCAAAAGAGAACATCACGGCAATCCAGATCAAGTCTTCGAGAATGTTGCTTGCCACAGGTTTCCTCAGAAAGATATTCGAGATATTCGAAAGCTACAACACTCCTATCGACATGATAGCGACATCCGAGGTGGGCGTATCCATGTCTATCGACAACGACAAGCACCTGAACGAGATTGTGGATGAGTTGAAGAAGTTCGGCACAGTGGCTGTCGACCAGGACATGTGCATAATCTGCGTTGTGGGAGACCTGGACTGGAGCAATGTGGGATTTGAGACCATGGCAACCGATGCGATGAAGAACATCCCTGTCAGAATGATATCCTATGGCGGTTCCAACCACAACATATCGTTCCTAATCAAGAGTTCGGACAAGAAAAAGGCCATGCAGAATCTGAGCGACATGCTCTTCAACAAGTAAAAGACCACATCAGTTATATTATGAAAGGACAATTCCCTTTGGAGAGATTCAGCGGTGTGGCGACACCGTTCTACTACTATGACACAGCAGTTCTGCGCGAGACACTGCGCAGGATAAATGCCGAGGCAGGCAAGCACGAAGGGTTTGAGGTGCACTATGCAGTCAAGGCAAACGCCAACTCGAAAGTTCTCGGGATAATAAGCGGCAGCGGCATCGGTGCAGACTGCGTGAGTGGCGGCGAGATAACGGCTGCTCTCAATGCAGGATTTCCCGCCAATAAGATAGTGTTTGCAGGTGTCGGCAAGAGCGACTGGGAAATAAACCTCGGACTTGACGAGAACATTTTCTGCTTCAATGTAGAGAGTATACCGGAGCTGGAGGTCATCAACGAGTTGGCAGAAAAGAAAAACAAGGTTGCCAACGTGGCTTTCCGCATCAATCCGAACGTAGGTGCACACACGCATGCCAACATCACTACCGGTCTGGCAGAGAACAAGTTCGGTATCGCAATGGACGACATGGAGACGGTCATCGGCATTGCCAGAAAAATGAAAAACGTGCATTTCATCGGTCTGCACTTCCATATCGGCAGCCAGATTCTGGACATGACTGACTTCAAGGCACTGTGCAACAGGATAAATGAACTGCTTGACAAACTGGAGGAGCAACACATCGAGGTGGAAAACATCAATGTAGGCGGCGGACTTGGCATCAGCTACGATCACCCGAACCGTGAACCATACCCCGGATTCAAGGAGTATTTCGACACTTATGCGCACCACCTGCGCCTCAGAAACGGTCAGAAGGTACACTTCGAACTGGGCAGATCCGTGGTCGGACAGTGCGGTTCGCTCATCACAAAGGTGCTGTATGTGAAGCAGGGGACATTCAAGCAGTTCTGTATAGTAGATGCCGGAATGACGGATCTCATACGTCCGGCACTCTATCAGGCATCTCACAAGATTGAGAACATCACGAGCGATGAGCCGGCAGAGACTTATGACATCGTGGGACCTATCTGCGAGTCGAGCGATGTCTTTGCCAAAGCCATCGACATCAACAAGGCACATCGCGGTGACATTATCGCCATACGTTCCGCAGGGGCATACGGCGAGATTATGGCAAGCGGTTACAACTGCAGGAAATTGCCTGTCGGATACATCACAGAACAACTGTAAGCATCATGATTTCAACTGTTACGATAATATCATGTGCCGCATTGCTGTTGCTGACAATAGCCGGCAATGTAGCGAACCCGTTTTTCAGAATCCCCAAAACGAAGAAAGACGACTCCGGGGAAGGCGGTTCTGAGAACGGTGACAAGGGGATGCCCATTTCCGTTATCGTGATGGTGAACGGTGACATGGATGCGCTCGAACGCAACCTGCCACTCTTTCTCGATCAGGAATATGAGCCCGGATTTCAGGTCATCGTGGTCAAAGAGAAGAGCAATGCCAAAGATTATGACCCGATAAAGAAATTCGCAGACAATCCGCACCTTGCCACAACCTTCATTCCCGACACGTCACGCTATATCAGCAGGGAGAAGTTAGGAGTCACACTGGGCATCAAGGCGGCTGCAAACGAGTGGTGCGTGCTGGTGAACAGCCAGTCATACCCGACAAGCAGGCTCTGGCTGAAGGAGATAAGCAGGAAATGCTCTGCTGACAAGAACCTTGTCATAGGCTATTCCAACTACGACAAGGATGCCCTGTCCTACATGCGGTTCTACCGACTGCGGCATTTCGTGTATCTGTGGAGAGAGTGTAGGAAAGGCACGGCGTATTGTGCCAACGGCGCAAACCTGGCTTTCCGCAAGAGCGAATTTATCGACCAGGACGGCTTCCGGGGCAATCTTGACATCGTGAGAGGAGAGTTTGACTTCATCGTAAACAAGCTCGCACGGAAAGGGACAACCGCAGTAGTCACGTCTCCGGAAGGTTCGCTTGTGGAAGACAGGCCGACAAAGAAGCAATGGCACAGACTATGCGTGTTTCACATCCACTCATGCAAGCACATGCAACGCAATGCAAGCCATGGGCTACAGGCACGCCTTGACATGCTGTTGCTGCATCTGACATTGATTGCCACCGTCGGTTCGACCGTTGCGGCAGCCGTTTTCGGCGACTACATACTGCTCGCCACCGCACTGGCAGCGTTAGTCATGCTCATTGCAGGCAGAACCTTTGCGGGTGTAAAGGCCGTCAAGGCGTTCAATGCCGACATCTCCGCATGGCGGATTATCCCCCTTGAACTGGCATCAGTGTGGCACTCGCTTGCTGACAAGATGCGCTATTTCAAGACTGACAGCAATGATTTCACTTGCCATAAGATATGAGACTGAACATCATTAACACCGTTGACATCGACAACAACGGCATTTCCCGGAAAACAAAGGAACTGCTTGCGGCTGAACTGGAGAATGACAACGACATCATTCTGACCGATGAGAATCCCGATGTGGTACACGTCATCGGAGCGTGGAATGCCAATGCGGCGAAGACAGCCAATGATGCCATAAAGCGGTTCATATCGTTGGTGTACACTCCACTTGGGTCTCTGTCACCTTGGTACAACCCGGCGTCATCACATGTAAAGTTGGCTTCCAAAGCCTCAGCTACGGTTGCATCTGGAAGCATGGAACAAGAACTGCTCAGCGGACATGACATCAAGAACCTGCATCTCGTCCCCAATGCTGTCACCACCACAACTACCACCGCACAAGAGATGGCTTCCAGCTACAAGACAATTTACAAAGAAGCCATGGAACGGACAGATGTCACACTGTGGAACGAGGTGAACCGGAGAATAGGACTGCTCAAGGAGAAGGACGAGGCCATACAGGAGATATGCAAGAACATACTGTATGCCCAATACCTGTACCAGAGGCGAAATCTGCCACAGACCTTTCTGGACAAGCTGTCGGCACTGATGACCGCCAGCAACTACAATGAAGACACTATGGCCGAGGTGCTGAAACTCATCAAACTCGATGTGTTCACCCAGCACCTGGAGTATGTCATGATGGAGAAATCCGGTCTGACAGAAGGTTTCATGCCCATTATCTACAAGAAAGACAAGGTGTCGGAGAAGATGCTCGACCTTGTCACCAACTATTAATCAGTTAATATACCATGCCGAAATACGACCTTCAACGCGACAGAAAATATCTGGAGCTACTTGCGAAATCATTTCCTACCATTGCAGCAGCAAGCACGGAGATTATCAATCTGCAAGCTATCCTCAACCTGCCGAAAGGCACAGAGCACTTCCTCGCCGACATTCACGGTGAGCACCAGGCGTTTCTGCATGTGCTGAAGAACGCTTCGGGAAACATCAAACGCAAGGTGAACGAAATCTACGGTTCGGTAATGACCTTGCAGGAAAAACGAGATTTCTGCTCACTGATATACTATCCGGAGGAGAAACTCGAGTTAATCAAGTCACAAGACAAGAACCTCTCCGCCTGGTATCATGACACCATAGAGAAGCTGGTGGTGATTTGCCGTGAGGTGTCAAGCAAGTATACACGTTCAAAAGTGCGCAAAGCACTGCCTGCCGACTTCTCCTACATCATCCAGGAACTGTTGCACGAGAGTGCCGCAGGAAGCAAGAAGACGGGTTACGTCAAGGCTATCGTGGAGACTATCATATCAACCGGCTGCGCCGATGACTTCATCATAGCCATCGCCAACGTCATACAGAGGCTGATTATCGACCAGTTGCACATCCTCGGCGACATCTACGACAGAGGTCCGGGGGCACACATCATCCTCGACACACTTAGCCAGTTTCACAGCTGGGATATCCAATGGGGCAACCACGACGTGCTTTGGATGGGCGCATACGCAGGAAATGTGGCTTGCATCTGCAATGTTCTGCGCCTCTCATTGCGCTATGCCAACCTCACAACTCTGGAAGACGGCTACGGCATCAGCATCATGCCGCTCGCCACATTCGCCATTGACACATACAAGGATGACCCATGCGAAGAGTTCGCCCCACACGTCTTGGGCGACAAAGAGCTCGATGACAAGACGTTGCGGTTGACAGCGCAGATGCACAAAGCAGTCAGCATACTACAGTTCAAGGCAGAAGGAATGGTCATCAAGCGGCATTCCTATTGGAATATGGACGACCGTCTGTTACTCAACAATATAGATTACACGAAAGGTACTATCACTCTGGACGGCAAGGAATATCCGCTCAAGAGCAACAACTTCCCCACAATCAATCCCGATGACCCATACTCGTTCACGGAAGAAGAACAGCTGCTGATCAACAAACTGGCACACTCGTTCAAGGTAAGCGAGAAACTTCAGCGGCACATAAGACTGCTTCTCCGCAACGGTTCCATGTATACCATCGTTAACGACAACCTGCTCTATCATGCCGCAATACCGCTTGACGAAGACGGAACTCCAAGCAATGTCGAGGTGAGCGAGGGCAACAAGTTCTCCGGAAGGGCACTGCTTGACGAAACGGACAGGCTCATACGCACAGCGTTCCAACCCGACAGCGACGAGGAGGAAAGGCTTTTCGCACAGGACTATTTCCTCTACCTGTGGTGCGGACCGGAGAGTCCGCTCTTCAACAAGTCTAAAATGGCGACTTTCGAGCGTTACTTCATCAGCGACAAAGCAACCCATGAGGAGGAGAAAGGCAATTATTTCAAGTTGCGCAACGACGAGAATGTGGTTGACAACCTGCTCGACATATTCGGCGTAAAGGGCGAACACCGGCACATCATCAACGGTCATGTGCCAGTGCATGTGGCTTCCGGGGAAAATCCGATAAAGGCAAACGGCAAACTGATGGTGATAGACGGCGGTTTCTCCATGCCCTATCACAAGGAGACAGGCATTGCCGGCTACACGCTGGTGTACCACTCACGCGGTTTCCAACTTGTGCAGCACGAACCGTTCACAAGTACAGAGGAAGCGATAAAGAACGGCACCGACATCAAGTCTACTACCCAAATAGTGGAATTGAGCGACCACCGCATGCTGGTGGCTGACACTGACCGCGGACGTGAACTGAAGCGTCAGGTGTTCGACCTCAAAGAGTTGCTCTACGCCTACCGTAACGGTTGGATTCCCGAACGGTAGGACTTGGCATTGGCAGGTTCTGGGGAAACGGTTTGCCGACGGTCAATATACCCGGAGCTTGTCACCCACGCTGATCTGATAATCAGGTGTCAGATGATTCTTCTTGTACAGGCTCTTCAGGCGTATTCCGTATTTCTGGGATATGGTGTACATGCTTTCGCCCGGCTTAACCACATGACCAACATTTCTGAACGACTTGTCTGCCTTGCTGCGTTTCTTCTTCAGGTACACGATTTCACCCTTCCGGAGCACGTCTTTCCTGTTTCGCTCATTGTAACGAGCCAGTTGACGGTAGGACATACCGAGTTCCTTGCCTATCGAACGGAATGTATCGCCGTCTCTTGCGATAACATAATAGTTCTTGTTACACCTTTTTATATTATGAGGACCGGCCAGTGAACCGCCCGAAACATTCTTCGGCAGATGAGTGACTATGAACTTGTCGTATGAACGAGCCTTGTCATATTTGTACAGTCCATAGGTTTCGATTATGTTAATCAATGATTTGGCGTATGTCGGACTGGTGGCATAGCCTGCCGACTTCAGCCCATACGCCCACCCCCTATAGTCAGTTCGGTCAAGTTCAAACAAGAATGCATAACGCTTGCCCGACCTGAGGAACTTGCTGTGATCCTCGTAACTGTCGAGAACAGTGTCGTATGCGCGGAAACATTCCTGTGCTTCGTCATCGTCATGATATACGGATCTGCCTGTCCAACCGTGGCATTTGATGCCGAAGTGGTTATTTCCCTTCACCGCCAGCTCGCTCTTTCCAGCCCCGCTCTCAAGCAGTCCCTGCGCCAAAGTGATACTTGCAGGAATGTTATAGCGCAACATCTCCTCTATGGCAATGTCCTTGTATTGGTCTATGTAGTCCAGATAGCGCTGGTTTACCGCCGTCTGGGCACAGACAAAAACAGAGAACAGCAAAGCCGTAAGCGAAAGTGCAATTTTCCTTAAATATCCGTATTCCATTAGTGCGAAGTTACCATAAAATCATAAAAAAACGCCATTCGTGTCAGCCATATTAATAATTATTAGTATTTTCGCATTGAGAGATAGGTGTTAAAGGCAGGTAGCGACAATGCGAATCCTGCATGTCACAGTCCACAATGGCACGGATTTTGCCACAGGAGACATCGAAAACAATTCAAAAGACTAAAGAAAATACAGAATATGCCGACATTTTTCACTCCGCAATTAGGAAAGATATTAGAGAAAAGCGGCGAGGAGGCTTTGCGCCTCTACAGCCGTGACATCGGGCCAGAACACCTGATGTTGGGCATACTCAGCGACCAGAACAACAGTATCTGCACTGCCCTGAACCGCATGAACGTAAACTTGCAGTCGTTGAAATTCGAGATTGAACAGAGCATACGAGGGGAAGGAATGTTTGAAAACGTGCATTCCGGGGTGCTGTCACTCAACGAGAGCGCAAGCAATATAATGCGTATCGCCGTACAGGAAGCACGGCGACGGAACAGAAAATTCATCGGTGAAGAACACCTGATGCTCGCTATGCTCGATGAGAACACGGACAGTGAGATACGGAAAATGCTGAACGACAACAACGTGAACTACCAGAACTACAATGAATACCTGCAGGCTCATCCTGTAAGAGAGGACGGGACGGTCTCCAATTCGGTCCATGATGACGATGATGACATCTTGATGGACGACATGGATTCCGACAAGAAACAAACAGCCACAACCCAACAGGCGCAGAGAAAGGTGTCGAAAACACCCGTGCTCGACAATTTCTCCGTCGATCTCACAAAGGTTGCCGCAGAAGGCAAACTCGACCCTGTGGTCGGAAGAGACAAGGAGATACTGCGCATAACGGAAATTCTGTGCCGACGGAAAAAGAACAATCCCATCCTCATCGGGGAACCCGGTGTAGGCAAGAGCGCCATTGTGGAGGGGTTGGCGCAAATGATAGCGGAGAAAAGAACGTCACCCGTGCTGTTCAACAAACGTCTGCTCAACCTCGACATGTCGTTGATAGTGGCAGGCACAAAATACCGCGGACAGTTTGAAGAGCGCCTGAAAGCACTCATAAAGGAACTCGAAGACAATCCAGACGTCATCGTCTTTATCGACGAAATCCATACTATCGTGGGTGCGGGAAGTGTTCCCGGAGGAATGGATGCCGCAAACATGATGAAGCCGGCACTCGCCAGAGGACACATACAGTGCATCGGCGCAACGACCATAAGCGAGTACCGCAAGTCCATAGAGAAGGACGGAGCACTCGAACGGCGTTTCCAGAAAGTGATGGTGGAGCAGACTTCAAATGCGGAAACGCTGGAGATACTCCACAACATAGCACCGCGCTATGGACAGCATCACCATGTGCACTACACGGAAGAGGCGCTGAAGGCGTGCGTGAACTATACGGACAGGTATGTACAAGACCGCCAGTTTCCCGACAAAGCCATTGACGCCCTCGATGAAGTAGGTTCCAAGGTACATCTGAAACACACTGATCTGCCTGCCGACATTGCTGAATTGCAGGAGCAACTGAAGATTGCCGACACCAAGAAGAAACAGGCTGTGGCGAACCAGAACTTCGAATTGGCCGCCGCCTACCGTGACCGCCAGACGTCACTTGAGAACCAACTCAATGAGAGAAAGGCGGAATGGGAGAACGGAGACAGCGGTGTCGTGGCGGATGTGACCGAAGAAGACGTGGCGGAAGTGGTGTCGCTGATGTCCGGAGTGCCTGTCCAGAGGGTGGCAGAAAGCGAGAGCATACGCCTCAGAGAGATGGACAAGCGCCTCAAGACAAAGGTGATAGCCCAGGACAAAGCCATAGAAACGATAACGAAAGCCATACAGCGCAACCGCATAGGCTTGCGCGAGCCAAACCGTCCGATAGGTGTTTTCATGTTCCTCGGACCGACCGGCGTGGGCAAGACCTACCTTGCCAAACAGCTTGCCAAGGAATTGTTCGGAGCAGACGATGCCCTCATACGCATCGACATGAGCGAATACACGGAGAGTTTCAACACCTCGCGCCTCATAGGCGCACCTCCGGGATATGTCGGATATGACGAGGGCGGACAGCTGACAGAGCGTGTCAGGCGTCACCCCTACTCCATCATACTGCTCGATGAGATAGAGAAAGCGCACCACAACGTGTACAACATGCTGCTGCAAGTGCTCGACGAAGGTCGTCTGACCGACGGCAACGGCAGACTGGTGGATTTCCGCAACACCATTATAATAATGACTTCAAATGCCGGAACACGTCAGTTGAAAGAATTCGGACGCGGTATAGGTTTTACGGCAAGCGGTGCCGCAAACAGTCTTGTCCGGACAGAGAGCGACAAACAACATGCCAATGACATTATCAGAAAGGCTCTCTCGAAACAGTTTGCACCCGAATTTCTCAACCGTCTGGATGAAATCATCACATTCGAGCAACTCGACATCGAGGCGATAAAGAAAATTGTGGACATCGAATTGGCTCCTTTGTTCAAGCGTGTGGAGGCCATGGGCTACCGGCTTGAACTGGACGATGCCGCCAAGATATTCGTTGCCGAGCACGGATACGACGTACAGTTCGGCGCACGACCGCTGAAACGCGCCATACAATCGTACATCGAAGACACCGTGTGCGAGCGTCTCCTTTCGGGAGAACTTGCCCCCGGCGATACCATCAGTCTGAAAAAAGCGGAAAACAAAGAAGAGTTGCAGTGCGTGATATGACCTGCACGGCAACTCTCCTGACACCCGTCGGGGTATAAAAGGAAATGACCAGCCTTGGATTAATCCAGACTGGTCATTTTCATTCCTTCTTCCACAGCCTGCATATTAAGTGGTATGAGATTGTGGTGACGCTCCGGCAGCGACTTGTAAAGAGCCTTCTGCAATCCGTCGGTGCTTACTATGGGGCAGACTTTAAGCAGTGCACCGAGTACAATCATGTTGAACACCTTCGGGTTCTTCATCTCTGCCG
>CAVHUR010000007.1:0-63557 GCA_963639575.1 uncultured Spirochaetota bacterium | reverse complement strand
GCTTTACCTTAGGCATAAACTTGTCGAGCGACGGTTGGTTGAGCACTATCGCCACATCATACTTGCTCAGCACAGGCGACGCAATGCGGCTATCACTTATTATCACAGTCACATTGGCTGTTCCTCCGCGCTGCTCCGGCCCGTATGCCGGCATCCAAGTCACTTCCTTGTCTTCCATGAGTCCGCTGTAGGCGAGAATCTTTCCCATGGAAAGCACTCCCTGACCGCCGAACCCGGATATTATTATCTCAGTTTTCATTCTTTTCAATAATTGGTTACGGACAAAGTGCCGATGCTACAGCTCGGTCGTATCCTTGAGGTCTCCCTTGGGATACTGCTTGAACATGTTTTCCTTCATCCACTCGTTAGCCTTTACAGGCGACATTTTCCAACCGCTGTTGCAGGTTGCGACAAACTCCACAAGGCACGAACCCTTGTGAGCCATGTTGGCTTCAAATGCCTTGCGCAGTGCTTTCTTGGCCTGACGTATGGCGGCAACGCTCTCCACGCTCTGCCTTGTGACATAGCAAGCACCGGGCAGCAGCGCCGCCATTTCGGTGATATTGATCGGGTAACCGTGGATTTCGGGCACTCTGCCGTAAGGACACGTCGCTGTCTTCTGCCCCAGCAGTGTGGTCGGAGCCATCTGTCCGCCCGTCATGCCGTAGATTGCATTGTTAATGAAGATGAGTGTCGTGTTGTCGGCACGGTTGAGCGAGTGCAGTGTTTCCGCCGTTCCGATACATGCGAGGTCACCGTCACCCTGATAGGTAAAGACCAGACGGTCAGGCATAAGGCGCTTCAGTGCGCACGCAAGTGCCGGTGCTCTGCCGTGGGCAGCCTCCTGCCAGTCTATGTCAATGTAGTTGTATGCGAACACTGCGCATCCTACAGGCGACACGCCTATGGCTTTGTCAGCCATGCCCATTTCCTCTATGACCTCCGCAACGAGCTTGTGCACCACGCCATGACTGCATCCGGGGCAATAGTGCATGCGGTTGTCATTGAGCAATGCAGGACGACGGTAAACGAGATTTTCCTCTTTTATGATATCTTCCATCCTTATTTCCTCCCTACGTTAGCTATCAGTTGCTTCAGTGCATCCAGCACTCCTTCCGGCTCGGGAATGATTCCTCCCATTCTGCCATAGTGCTCTATGGGCAGCGAACTGCCCACTGCCAGACGCACATCCTCTATCATCTGTCCGGCATTAATCTCTACCACGAGGATGCCTTTCTTGCCTTTGGCTGCGGCCTGCAACTCCTTTTCCGGATAAGGCCACACGGTTATAGGACGGAAAAGCCCCACTGCGATGCCCTCTGCACGGGCAAGTTCGATGGCTTTCTCCGACACTCTGGCAGCCGAACCGATAGCAACGATTATGTATTCGGCATCGTCCATGAGTATCTGTTCCGCCCTTGTTTCCGATGCCTTAATCTGTTCATACTTGCGCTGGAGTGCGATGTTCTTCTTCTCCATTTCCTCCGGACGCAGTTCGAGCGACGTTATGATGTTCTTGGGACGTCCGTTCTTCCGCCCGGTACTTGCCCACGGACACTGCTCCTCCACCTCTTCCAGAGTGCGGCGGCGCTTCATTGGAGGTAGCACCACCTTCTCCATCATCTGTCCGATGACACCATCGGAGAGAATCATTGCCGGGTTGCGGTACTTGAAAGCCAGTTCAAAGGCGAGGTCAACGAAGTCCGCCATCTCCTGCACGGAGTTAGGTGCAAGCACAATGACATTGTAGTCGCCGTTGCCACCACCCCTTGTAGCCTGGAAATAGTCGCCCTGCGACGGTTGGATAGTACCGAGTCCCGGTCCTCCGCGCTGCACGTTGACGATGACGCCCGGCAGTTCTGCTCCTGCCATATAGGATATGCCCTCCTGCATGAGGGCTATGCCTATGCTCGACGACGAGGTCATCACGCGCATTCCTGCACCGGCTCCGCCATACAGCATATTGATACTTGCCACCTCGCTCTCAGCCTGCAAAACCACCATTCCTGTGGTTTCCCACGGTTTGAGCAGGGCAAGGGTCTCCATGACCTCGGTCTGGGGGGTGATAGGGTAACCGAAATAGCCGTCGCAACCGCAGCGTATGGCGGCATGGGCTATCGCCTCGTTACCCTTCATCAGCAATATCTCCTGTTCTTCTTTCATTGTCATTCCTCCATTTTCTTCTTGTACACGGTGATGCAACCGTCAGGACACACGATGCCGCAAGAGGCGCATCCGATACATTCGTCGATGTTCACCGCTTCCGCAAAGCAATAACCGAAATGGTTCACCTTGGTTTGCGACATCGCGATGACGTCTTTTGGACATGCCACAGCGCAGAGGTTGCATCCCTTGCACCGCTCTGTGTCAATTAAAATGGTACCTTTTATTTTCATATCACGGATTGTAATAGTCTTTAGAAAAGAACGAATACTGGTCTTCAAGCATTTGTTTTGCCGTGGCTGCAGGTGATTCCGGATCTATCGAGACGGCTTTCATGTAAGCCTCCATCGCCTCCTTGAAATCTCCTCTGCGCCGGAAATCGTTTCCTTGCCGATAGTATTCCTCCGCTGTCATAACACAACAAATTTCGCGGCAGAGCCTGCTCACGCCGGATAAATCTCCTTTTTCCCCGCCTTCAGGGTATTGAGCATGAGCGAGCAGATTGTCATCGGGCCTACTCCGCCCGGAACCGGTGTGATGTAGGAACACTTCGTGGCGACATTCTCAAAGTCGACATCACCCGACAGACGGAATCCGCTCTTGCGTGAAGAATCGGGAACACGCGTCGTGCCGACATCGATAACGACAGATCCGGGCTTCACCATGTCCTCCGTCACAAAGCCCGGACGACCTATGGCAGCTATCACTATGTCTGCCGAGGCACATTCTTCCTTGATGTTCTTGGAGTGGGAATGCAGCACCGTCACGGTGGAGTCGCCGTACTGTTTCTGCATCATCAGCTGCGCCATAGGCTTGCCCACAATGTTGGAACGTCCTATGACGACGCACTTTTTGCCCGATGTCTCGATGTTATAATGTTTAAGGAGTGTCAATATACCCAATGGCGTGGCGGATATAAAGCAAGGCAGGCCTATCGCCATGCGCCCGACATTGACGGGATGAAAGCCGTCCACATCCTTGCGGAAGTCGATTGCCTCGGTTATCTTCTGCTCGTCGATATGCTTGGGAAGCGGCAACTGTACTATAAAACCGTCGACATCGGCATCGCGGTTGAGCCTGTCGATACACTGCAACAGTTCTTCCTCCGTGACACTCTCCTCGTATCTGATGAGCGTAGACTTGAATCCGCACTGTTCACAGGCAATCACCTTGTTCTTGACATACGTCTCCGAACCTCCGTCATGCCCCACAAGCACTGCTGCGAGATGGGGCTGTTTGCCTCCGGCATCAATTATTTTCTTCACCTCATCGGCTATCTGCGCCTTTATGGCGGCGGCAGTAGCCTTTCCGTCGATTATTTCCATATCGTGTCATTTGTTTCCACCGGCTGCAGCCGTATGCCGCCGTCGCATGGAGAAACCAAAGGCTACATCTTGGGCATGCCAGGCATATTCTTCATGCGTCCCATCATTCCCATCATGTTCTTCATGCCGGAACCGGAAACGAGTTTCATCATTTTCTTTGCCTGTCCAAACTGTTTGATAAGCCTGTTCACCTCTTCTATATTAGTGCCGGAGCCTTTTGCTATGCGCTGCTTACGGCTTTGGTTGAGCACATCGGGATTAGTCCGCTCGTGCGGGGTCATGCTCTGGATAATGGCCTCTATGCCCTTGAAGGCGTCATTGTCGATATCCACATCACGCAGAGCCTTGCCCATGCCTGGAATCATGCCTGCGAGATCCTTGATGTTACCCATTTTCTTTATCTGCTGGATTTGGTTGTAGAAGTCATTGAAGTCGAACTTGTTCTTCATGATCTTCTTCTGCAACTTCCTTGCTTCCTCTTCGTCAAACTGCTCCTGGGCGCGTTCAACGAGCGAAACCACGTCACCCATGCCAAGTATACGGTCAGCCATACGCACCGGATGGAACACGTCGATGCCGTCCATCTTCTCGCTGATACCGATAAACTTTATGGGCTTGGTCACAACAGTGCGGATTGAGAGGGCCGCACCGCCACGGCTGTCGCCGTCAAGCTTTGTCAGTATGACACCGGTATAGTCGAGCCTCTCATTGAACTCCTTGGCTGTGATCACGGCATCCTGACCAGTCATGGCATCAACCACAAAGAGTATCTCGTCCGGATTGACGGCATTCTTTATGTCCTGAGCCTGCTTCATCAGCTCCTCGTCAATGGCCTGACGACCTGCGGTATCGACTATCACCACGTCATAGCCTTTGGCTTTCGCCTCCTGCACGGCGTTGAGGGCGACCTTGACAGGATCTTTTGCTTCGGGTTCCATATATACAGGCACTCCGACCTGTTCTCCCAACACGCGCAACTGTTCCATTGCGGCGGGGCGGAATGTATCGCAAGCGGCGAGCAGAGGTTTCTTTCCGCGCTTCTCTTTCAGAAGTTTGGCGAGTTTACCGCTCATGGTGGTCTTACCTGCACCATTGAGACCTGCCATCATGATGACTGTGGGGTGTCCCTGCAACTGTATGTCAGTCGCCTCGCCACCCATGAGTTTGGCCAGCTCGTCATGCACGAGCTTCACCATAAGCTGCCCCGGTCTGACGGCTGTCAGCACGTTCATGCCCAGAGCCTTCTGCTTTACGGTGTCGGTAAAGGTCTTGGCTACTTTATAGTTGACATCGGCATCAAGGAGCGCACGGCGCACGTCTTTCAGCGTCTCGGCAACATTTATCTCGGTAATCTTGCCTTCTCCCTTGAGTATCTTGAAGGAACGCTCTAATCTGTCACTTAAATTTTCAAACATGATTGGATGTAATTCGGTAATTGTATGTTACACTCAATATTCTATTAACACACAAAATTAACCAATCCGTGGGATAATTTGGCACAAAGCGCCGGGGCTTTAACCAAAATTAAATTCTTTGTTTATAAAATTGCACACACCTTATATATATGTGTAGGTTGTCGTTGCACATATTCAAGGTATCCGGAATTTGGCAACGAGCGGCAGGTGGTCGCTGAAGCCGTTTTGCCATTTTATGCTCCGGTAATTGCGGAACGGGCGCACTCCGCCATAGTCCTCGTCCTCGCAAAGCAGGAAGGGTGCATCGTGAACACGGCATTCTGCATCCGCGGCAAGGCTGCCGCTGAGCAGTATCTGGTCTATCGTCTCCCACTCGCCACGGTACTTGTAGCTACCCTCCGCACCGTTCCTGCCCTTCACACCCTTTGAAACAGGCACAAGACCGGCATCATACAGCACGCCCATACTGCGTCCGTCACAAGCATCGTTGAAATCTCCTGCCACAATGATGTTGGCATCAGGATTTACCGACATTATGGAATCGACGGACAAGGCGAGCCTCTTCGTGACATGCGCACGGTTCGGACGTGTCTCCACCTCGCCGCCCGAACGGCTCGGGGCATGCACCACGAAAACGTGCAGAGTGTCGCCCAGTGCGGTGCGTCCCTCGACATAGAGTATGTCGCGGGTGGGTTTCATGTTCTTCAGAGGCGGTATGCGTATGGGATAACTCTTTATGTAGCCGAACGTCAGCGGCGAATACAGCAGAGCCACATCTATGCCGCGCTCGTCGGGAGAGTCGGTCACGACACACTCATAACCGGCATTGCGGAGCATGGAATGCCGTGTGAGGTCGTGCAACACGGAGTCGTTCTCCACCTCGCACAGTGCCACAAGGTCGGGAATGGAGAACGTGCCGGCGTCCTGTTCGCCGCAGGCGACAATCTCCTGCCCTATGTGGTTCACCTTTTTCCAGTATCTTGCCAGTGTCCAATGATATAGGCCTTCGGGCGTGAACTGCCCGTCCTGCTTCACGGAGTCATTCTCTGTGTCGAAGAAATTCTCGCAGTTGAGTTCCACGAGAGTGAATACGTAAAGCAGGAGGGCAGCTATCATTTCTTCTGGCTTTCCACATTGGCGCGTATCTTGGCTATGTAGTCATGCATACGGCCGGCATCCTTGTGGTCTATTATGTCGAGCAGTTCCTTCAGTTCGGTCCTTATCTGCGCCACCTGGTCATGTGTGTAGGGGTTGAACAGTATCTCCTGCAACAGGTATTCGTCCTCGCCCATCACGCCGCGGGCTATTCTCATGTGACGTTTGAACGTCGTTCCGGGAGCGTCCTGCGGCTTCATGACCGCCGCAAAAGTAAAAGTGCTGACGAAAGGAATACTCAGGGAGTACGCCACAGTGCGGTCATGCTCGTCGAACGTGTACTCGTAGATGCTCAGCCCGAGGCGGCTGTACACGTCGCGGAAGAAGCACCTGCCCATGTAGTCGCCCTCACTGATGATGATTGCGTTCTCCTCCGACAACTGGTTAAGGTTGGCGAAGGTCGGTCCGAACATGGGGTGAGTGGACACATAGCGGTGCCCCGAACTCTCGTAAAACTCCTTCAGACCGGTCTTTACGGAACTTATGTCGCTGATGATGCACGTTTCGGGAATGTGCGGCAACACCTGTTCGAAAGCCTGGAGGGTGTACTTGAGCGTGACGCAGTTGATAACCAGCTCCGGCTTGAACTCCTCTATCTCGTCCAGAGAAGTGAAACGCTGGCAGTTATACACGAAGCGCATCCTCCGCGCATCCTTTTCATAGACCGCCACTTCATGGTCAAAACTCAGCAAATCGATGAAAAACGAGCCCATCTTGCCGGCTCCCAACACAAGGATTTTCATGTCTTCTACTTGTTTATTATCTCCATTTGCTGGCGCACACTTTCCTCATGGATGTTCTTGAAGATGTGTTCCGCAAAGTCGGAAGACATTCCGCACATGGAGCACTGTACGCCGCGCTTGTTCAAAATCTCGTCGTAGCGTTGCGCCTGCAGCACTGTCATGTTGTGTTCTTTCTTGTATTGGCCTATCTCACGGCACACGCGCATTCTCTTGGAGAGGATTTCGATGAGTTGGTTGTCCAGTTCGTCAATCTGACGGCGCAGTTGCGTGATGCCCTCAGTGGTGACTATCTCGTCGCGGACGACAAGTAACGAGAGGATATAGTCGAGCACATCGGGGGTCACCTGCTGTGATGCGTCGCTCCAAGCCTCGTCGGGCGAGCAGTGCGACTCCACAATCAGTCCATCGAAACCGAGGTCCATGGCCTGCTGGCACAGCGGAGCTATGAGGTCGCGGCGTCCTCCTATGTGGCTCGGATCGCACACTATCGGCAGTGAAGGATAGCGGCGGTGGAGTTCAATGGGTATCTGCCACATCGGGAGATTGCGGTATATCTTCTTGTCATAGCTTGAGAAACCGCGGTGAATGAGACCTATACGCTCCACTCCTGCACGGTTGATGCGCTCCAGCGCGCCAATCCACAGTTCGATGTCGGGGTTCACCGGGTTCTTCACAAACACCGGTATGTCAACTCCCTGGAGTGAGTCGGCAAGTGCCTGCACGGCAAACGGGTTGGCGGTAGTACGTGCTCCGATCCACAGGACGTCCACTCCGTATTTCAGACAGAGCTCCACGTGTTCGGGTGTCGCCACCTCGGTGGCTACCAGCATGCCCGTTTCCTTCTTCACTTCGGCAAGCCACGGCAGCGCCTTTTCGCCGTGTCCCTCGAATCCGCCCGGCTTTGTACGCGGCTTCCACACTCCTGCGCGGAACATGTGGCATCCCTTGTCAGCCAGTTGGCGGGCTGTTGTCATCACTTGTTCTTCACTTTCTGCGCTGCAAGGACCGGCTATCACGAAAGGCCGTTCGTTGTCGCTTGGCAATCCTAATGGTTTAAGTTTCAGTTCCATAACTTTATATTCTTTTTATTCTTTCCAATGCTTCATTCATCTTCTCCTCCTTTGCACAGAGGGAGATGCGTATGTATCTGTCGCCGTTACTGCCGAAGATGAACCCCGGAGTGATGAATACTCTCGCCTCATGGAGCACCTTTTCAGTCAGTTCCTCACAGTTCCCGTAGTGCGAAGGTATCTTTCCCCACAGGAACATCCCCACCTGTGAAGGGTCGAAACTGCACCCGAGGGTGTGCATTATCCGTTCCGCTATGTCGCGGCGGCGGCGGTATATGTCGATGTTGTATTCCCTGTGCCACTCCGGAGTGTTGGTGTTGAACGCCTCGGCTGCCGCAAGCTGTATGCCGCGGAAAGTGCCCGAGTCGATGTTGCTCTTCACTTTGAGTATCCAGGAGATGATTTCGCTGTTGCCGATTACCATGCCCACACGCCATCCGGGCATATTGAAGCTCTTCGACATGGAGTTGAACTCCAGGCAGCAGTCCTTTGCCCCGTTGACCTGGAGTATCGACATCGGGTGCTCATTGAGTATGAATGAGTAGGGATTGTCGTTGATTACGACTATCCCCCTGCGCCTTGCGAAGTCCACAAGGCGGCGGTATGTCTCCATCTGCGCATTGCCTCCGGTCGGCATGTTGGGATAGTTGGTCCACATGATCTTCACCCGGCTCGTGTCCATCCGCTCCAGTTCGTCAAAGTCGGGCTGCCATCCGTTTGCCTCCGACAAGTTGTAGTTCACCACCTTTGCGCCGAGTATCTTGCTCAGCGACGTGTAAGTGGGATAGCCGGGATTGGGCACAAGCACCTCGTCACCTGCGTTGACGAGTGCCAGAGTGGTGTGCAGGATGCCTTCCTTGGACCCTATCAGCGGCAGCACCTCCGTCTTCGGGTCAACGTCCACACCGTATGTCTTGCGGTAGAAGCCCGCCATGGCGCTGCGCAACTCGGGCGTGCCCATTGTCGGCTGGTAGCCGTGGGCTTCCGGCTGGCGTGCCACCTCGCACAGTTTGTCTATTGTCTGCGGTGAGGGAGGCATGTCCGGCGAACCGATGGCGAGCGAAATGACATCCTTTCCGGCGGCATTCATCTGTGCCACCTCCTTCAGCTTGCGGCTGAAATAGTATTCTTCGACGAGCGACAGGCGCTCTGCTGGCTGTATCAACATGACTTGTATTCTCCTAAAATCTTAAGTTTGCTGGTGAGTGGAATTATGGCGTCGATGCTCTGGCGGTAGCGTGTCAGGTTGTCGAACGTCACGTCCACATAGAACAGATATTCCCATTCGTGGCCTATGACGGGCAGCGACTGGATTTTCGTGAGGTTGATGTCGTAGAACGACAGTATGGTCAGCACCTTCGAAAGCGACCCTTCGGAGTGGGGCAACGAGAACACTATGCTCGCCTTGTCCGCCTTGTCGGGCTGGCGGAGGAAATCCGCCTTCATGGGATTTGACATCACGAGGAAGCGCGTGTAGTTGTGCTTGTTGTCCTCGATCTTGTCTTCGAGCACCTTCATGCCGTACATCTCCGCAGCCGAAGAGTGGCATATGGCGGCGTGGCCCTTGAGTTGCCCGCGGCTGATGTTCTCCGCCGAGCCCGCCGTATCTTCGCATTCCACCGCCTTGAACTCCGGATGCTTGGCGAGAAAATCCCTGCACTGCATGAGTGCCACGGGGTGCGAATCCACCTCGAACACCGTGTTCCAGTCGTCTTCGGGCAGACAGCAGATGGAGTGTTCGATGTGCACCTTGTACTCGCCCACCACTGCCGCGCCCGAAGCACGCAGCAGTTCGTAGTTGTGAAGCAGCGAACCGGCAATCGTGTTCTCTATTGCCATCATGCCGATTATGGTCGGGTCCTTCTCCATTTCCCTGAACACGTCCTCGAAAGTGGCGCAGCAGATCACCTGCAACTGTTCATCACGGAAATACTCTCTCGCCGCTATGTCGTGGAACGACCCCTTGCGTCCCTGTATGGCTACTCTTCTCACTTTTCCTTTTGTGTTAAATGAAAAAATCCCGCCTCATGTTCTGAAGCGGGACTTTGACGTTAGCATTTGCCTTATCTTGTCTTAAGTTGAAATCTATACGCAACTTCCCGCTTCACAATTGCCTGCAAAGTAAAAGTAGAAGTAATAAAAAGATGCGTAAGATACGTTACTCATTGTCTCTTTGTCGTTATCGGGGGCAAAAGTAATACATTTATTCCGTTCCGGCAAGAGAAAGTTGTAAAAATATCATTTCATGCGGAAATATTGTCACAATCCGTCGTCTTCCTGTGCGGAATCCTGCCGTTTGTCATCCGCCGCAACCGTCATGGCAGCGTGCGACATGCCTTCTTGCAGTGCGCAGCCTGTCTTCCCGTAATGGTGCATCGGTCGTGGTCCGATCGAATAACGGTCGTGGTTCGACCGGATATCGACCGTGGTTCGACCGGCCCACGGTCGTGAACAACCTGCAAAAACGCCGCTTTCAGGCAACAGGAACGGCGGTTACACAGTTGTCTAAAGGCCTATTTCCTTGATGCGTTCTTCGAACGTGTCGCGGTCGCCGGCACTGCGCGACTTCAGCCGGGCACGGTAATTGTAGATGGTATTGGGCGACAGACGGAGGAACTCGGCAATGCTGGAACTGTCATCCACCCCCAGACGGATGAGGGCAGCCATGCGCATGTCGGTGGTAAGCTCGTTGTTAGGTCCCAGCGACTGGTGACATTCCGGCCGGAGAAGACTGTTGAACTGCTCCACGAAATTGGGATAGAGCCGAAGGAATACGGCATCGAAATTGGCAAACAGTTCCTTTGCCTCCTCCTCGCGCATCTCTTCGGAACCGGTCATGCTCTGCAGTTCCTTGTACTGACCGGCCTTCAGCCTGCGGTTCACCTTCATGCGGAACGCGTCCATCTTGTCGATATACTTGGAACAAAGGCTGAGGAACTGCGCTATGTACTCGTCCTTCACGCGGTTGGAGTCCCGCAGCTGCTGGTTCACCTGGTTTTTCTTGTCGTTCGACTCGTGCAGTTGCCGGTTGAGACTGGCCAGTTTGTCGTTGATGTGCCCCAACTGGTTGCGGGCCACGTACAGCTGATGGTTGCGCTTGTAGAGGAACAGCAGCGACACAAGAAACAATATGGCCAGCACGCTCACCAATGCAAGGAGAGCCGTGAGGTTGCGGTTGGTGTCGCTCAATTCCTTGTGGTAGTTCTCGTTCATGGCGATTATTATGGGCGAAATCTGCCAAGAGCGGGTGTGTCCGCCGAACTTCGACGCGAACATCCATGAGTATTCCATATATGTACGCGAGCGTTTCAGGTCACCGCCAGTACTCATCAGCTGCGCCAAAGACCACAGTGCGGCCTGGTTGGTCACCGCATTCCGGCAGTCGGATATGGCAGACCGGGCGAGCCAATAGCACTGTCCGTCCACGTCATTGCGTATATGGCAAATCTCCGAACGGTAATAGGCCATTATGGCATAGTCGCGTGACGCCGCCCCGATGGTATGTTCCCAGCTCCGGCACAGGCTGTCGGCCTCGGCAAGACGGTTGCCGCCCAACAGTGACGACACCATGCGCTGGCGGTAGACCGACGACGCATGGTCAGCCACGGCGAAGAACTTGTCACGGTAGAAGTCTGACTGTCTGTAGTATTCCTGCCCCAATGACGCATCGTCACTGTAGCGTCCGAGCTCGCCATAGACGTGTGTACACACGAAATAGTAGAACGGCAGGACGCGGGATGTCAGTTTCCGCTCGTCTATTTTTGCCAACCAGTCGAGAGACTCCTTATAATAGCCTGTGGCGGAATTCTGGTATGCCAGGCAGGAATAGGCATCCGCCTGTTTCTCGTAACTGCCGAGTTTCTTCGCCAAAGCCAGGCACTCGTGGAGTGCGTCCTTGGCTCGGGCGTTGTCAAAGGAGCTCAACTCTTCGTAGAGACGCCGTGTGAGTTCATAGCGCTCCTCGTCGCTGCGGCTCTTCTTTATTGTCTCCGTCAGCCCGTTCAGCTGTTTTTCCTTTTCGGCAATGTATTTTTCCGAATTTGCGACCTCTGTGTCAAGCACGGCATATATCGAGTCCAGGTCATGGGCTTCAGCCCCCACTCCATGCACACAGGCAAGAATGAGAGCCAGAAAGACCTTGCAACAAGCCGCCAACGGTATTTTTCCCATATTCAACAGTTGCGTTTCCATGGTGGCAAAGATAAGTATATATATCGGTTTTACTGTACTTTTATAACGCAAAAGTGATAAAAAACACATTTTTTAATCCACTTTCACAATGTCGCCACGATATTGCTTGTTTTCTGACAACAAGGATGTTACCTCAAGACACACTCCCACGAAATCCACTTTCACCCCTTTGTCATTATGTTTTATGCCGTTTCTTTTCTTATCTTTGCAATCGAGGTCGGGAAATACACCTGCCCACCATATTAATAATGTGGCAGGTTTCCCGGATTTCAAGGACATTGCATAAAACACTTTAAATTAAAAACTAAAACGTATGAAGAAATTTTTTACTCTTTTGACAGCATTCATTGCCTCCACAGGACTGGCATTTGCTGACGACACTTACATCATTACCGGTGACTACAACGGTTGGAGTCTTGAGAACAACTGCATCACCTTCACCGAGCAGGACGGCGGCTATGTGGCAACTGCCGACGAGTTCACCACAGGCGAATGGGGATTTAAGATTATCAAGAATCCCGGGACTTCCGGTTGGGACTACGAATACGGCATCGCCGATCCTATTTCTACGGACGAGGACAACACCCTTACGCTCAAAGGAGGCAACATTTACCTTGGCTCAGTCAACAACAATGTGACCCTGCACAACGTCAAATTCGAGTTCTATCCCGGTTCTGACGGTTCGCTCGACTACTTCAGAATCACCGCCGACGAGAAGGTCACAGTAGACAAGACCGTCGTTGACAGTTACATGATGGTAGGTACTTTTAACGGTTGGACATTCGAAAACAATCCTCTGAAATTCGATTATCAGGGCGACAATGTCTACACTGCATCCATTGACGACATCTACGGAGACTGGAAAATCATAAAGAACAACAGTTGGACGAACGCTCTCGGCGGCGGTGGCATGGAGATGCAGCCGGGCAATACCTATGACCTCACAAAGGATGGAGACAACACTGGTTTCGCTACTGGCGTGCACCTGAAAGACGCGAAGTTCACCCTGACAATTCTCGAGGACGGCAATGCCACGCTGAAAGTGGAAGGCACAGTAGCCGAAGAACACTCCTACGGTCTCATAGGCGACTTCCAGGGATGGGACACAAATACGGCAACATTCCTGACACAGCAGACTGACGGCAGCTGGACAACAGATGTGGAAGCATTCCCGGGCGGAAAGAACTTCAAAATCTCCATTGACAAGTCATGGACATGCTTCCTTGCACAGGACGCTCCTACGGCTCTTGACTTCGGCAAAACATACGCTTGTGCACGCGCAGACAACAACAATAACTTCACAGTAGGTGAAGCTGGCAAGACATACGACATACATGTCGTGCTCGTAGTGGCAGATGACGCACAGTCTGCAGACATCACCGTCACCACCACAACCGACGGTATCACACTGCTGAAGACCACCGTAGGCAAGGACACCATATATAATATGGCAGGCCAGAAACTCCAAAAGGCACAGAAAGGCCTTAACATCGTCAACGGCAAGAAGGTTCTTGTGAACGACTAAAAACCGGCAAGCCCTGTAGCAGGGCACAGGTTGAAACTTTCGCGGGGCATGTACGCATACGGACACCAAACTGTGCGTATATGCCCTTTTCGTACTCTATAGGAAACAATTTAACACAAACCCAAACATCAATTCTATGAAACAAGGAACAACATTGGCACGACGCGCCTTCTCGACGCTTCTGACCATGATGCTCACAGTTGCCGCCTTCGCACAGAAGGAGGCAGTGAGCGGCACTGTGACTGATTCCCAGAACGAGCCGATAATAGGGGCTTCCGTCATGGAAATCGGTACACAGAACGGTACGGTGACCGATATCGACGGTCATTTCGCCCTTTCCGTGAAGAAAGGAGCCATGCTGCGCATCACCTACATAGGTTTCAAGACCTTGGAGGTGAAGGCTGCAAAGGACATGACAATCGGACTTACGGAAGAAGCCAACACCCTCGACGAGGTGGTGGCTATCGGCTACGGTTCGGTGAAACGCAAGGACGTGACCACAGCCGTGGCGTCCGTATCGACGGAAGACCTCGACACACGCCCCATAGTAAGTGCCGTTTCGGGCATGCAGGGCAAGGCTGCCGGTCTGCAGATATCCCAAGCCAACGGTCAGCCGGGGTCGTCGCCGACAGTGCGTGTCCGTGGTACTACATCGCTCAACGGCAGCAACAACCCTCTCTATGTGGTTGACGGAGTGCCCCTGACCGACATTGACTACCTCAGCGCCGACGACATTGAGTCTATACAAGTACTCAAGGACGCCTCTTCAGCAGCCATCTACGGTTCACGTGCAGCCAACGGTGTCATCATCATTACCACCAAACAGGGACAGAAAGGCGTGGCAAAGGTAAGCCTGAACGCCCACGTTTCGGCAAACACAGTACGCAACAACCAGACACCACTCAATGCCCAGCAGTACAAGGAACTGCAGGATGAGATCGGAATAGTGAAACTTCCCAACAACCTGACAGACCAGACGGACTGGGCAGACGAGGTGTTCCGCACCGGCGTAGTGCAGGACTACCAGCTGTCAATCACCAACGGCAACGACAAACTGCGCTACTTCCTCTCCGGCGGATATACCGGTGAGAGCGGCGTGTTGAAGTCAAGCAATTTTGACAGATACAATGTACGTGCCGTCATCGACAACGACATCAACAAGTGGTTGACCGTAAACGCAAGCGTTGCATACAGCGACTACACATACAAAGGCACCGGCATCATCTCCGGAACAGGTTCTAACCGCGGCGGTGTCGTCACCTCCATCATCAACACTCCCACCTATGCGCCCGTGTGGGACACCGCCAATCCGGGACGATACTACAACAACTTCTACGGCGTAAACATCACCTCGCCGGCGGAAAACCTGTCGCGCACAGAGGACAACAAGTCTTCCTACAACAAGTTCCTCGCCTCCGGAAAAGCCACAATCACCTTCTTGCCGGAGACACTGACCCTCACAAGCCAGTACACTTTTGACCGTACGCAAGGCACAACCATGAATTTCCTCGACCCGATAAAGACAGGCAACGGACGTGACAACTACGGTACGGGCTACGATGCAAGGACTATCAACACGGTGATGGTGTGGGACAACATCCTCAACTTCAAGAAACGGTTCGGCATACACGGTCTTGACATCATGGTGGGCTCCTCTTGGACAGGGTCGAAATACAGTGGCAACTGGATAAACGGTTCCAACTATGCCGATGCGGACATAAAGACCCTCAACGCTGCGAACAAGATCAGCTGGACAGGAACAGGCTCTTCGGCTTCCGACTGGGCGATAATGTCTTACTTCGCACGCGCAAGCTACAACCTCAAGGACACTTACTTGCTCACTGCCAATGTGCGTGCCGACGGTTCATCAAAGCTCGCTCCAGGTCACCGTTGGGGCTACTTCCCCTCGTTCTCGGCAGCTTGGCGTGTGTCAGAGGAGAAGTTCATGAAGGACATAAAGTGGCTCGACGACCTGAAAATACGCGGCGGCTGGGGCCAGACCGGTAATCAGAGCGGACTGGGAGACTACTCCTATCTCGCAAGTTACAGCATCAACCGCATACAGTGGTTCGGTGAGGGCTACGACGCCAACGCTGTCCCCACCCGTTCACAGTCTACGCTGAGCAACCCCGAGCTGACATGGGAGACCACAAACCAGACTGACATAGGTATAGACCTTACCGTGCTGAACAACAGACTGACCTTCACGGCGGACTACTACTACAAGAAGACCACCAACATGCTTATGACCGTCACCCTGCCGGCAGGCTCTGCGGCTGCCACAAGCCTCACCTACAACGGCGGCGACGTCGTTAACAAGGGTTGGGAATTTAGCGTCAGCTCAAAGAATCTTGTGGGCAAGTTCTCATGGAACACCGATTTCAACATCTCGTTCAACCGCAACAAGTTGACGAGACTGATGCTCACGCAGGTCTACTACGATGCTAAGACCACCGACTATGTGAACGATTATGTGGTGAGAAATACTCCCGGCAAGCCCCTCGGCAGTTTCTGGGGCTACATATCCGACGGTGTTGACCCCGAGACAGGAGAACTCATGTACCGTGATGTCAACCATGACGGCATCATAAGTGCGTCAGACCGCACCTACATAGGCGACCCTAACCCGGACTTCACCTATGGTCTGACCAACACGTTCAAATGGAACGGTCTTTCGCTCAGCATCCTCATCCAAGGCTCTTACGGCAATGACATCTACAACGTGAGCAAGATGGAGACCCAGGGAATGTACGACGGAAAGAACCAGACCACCGCAGTGCTCAACCGTTGGCAAGTTCCCGGACAGATAACGAGCGTTCCAAAGGCAGGATTTGACATGAAGAACTCCACCTATTTCCTTGAAGACGGCTCTTATCTGCGCGTCAAGGACATCTCCCTGAGTTATGACATACCGCGCAACATCATCAACAAGATTCACCTCACACGCCTGATGCCCTACGTCAGTGCTACCAACCTGATTACCATAACAGGCTACAAAGGCATGGACCCGGAGGTCAACCAGTACGGCAACAGCGGTGCTGTACAAGGCATCGACTGGGGTACATACCCGATGTGCCGCTCGTTTGTATTTGGCCTGAAGGCAGAATTCTAATCATGGAGGAACATATATTATGAAGACAAATAAAAGAATCGTTCTCGGAAGTGCGCTTGTCATGATGCTGACAGGCTGTACACTTGACTACGAACCGATATCCACCCCTACGGAGTTAACCGAGGGTAAACAGACCGAAGAAAGTACTGCCGTGCTGAAAGACAAGCAGGCAGCCGAAGACCAACTCACCAACTTGTATGAGCTGTTCCGCTCTCGTGTGGAGCACTGGTACGTTGACAAACTCCTTGTGGCGGAGTCTCACTCAGATAATGCCTATGCCGGAACTACCGGCGCAGAAGTTGAGCCTTACGAGACCAACACCATTGACGCCAGCAACTCGGTGCTTAGCCGCGACTGGACACGTTTCCTTGAGGACATCGCACAGTCGAATGTGCTCATCAACGGACTCGACCAACTGCTCAAGGACGGCAAGGTGACACAGGACGAATACAACAAGATGAAAGCCCAGGGCTGCATCTTCCGTGCCATAGCGATGTTTGACATGGCGCGCGAGTGGGGTTCGTTCCCTATCATCACCTCCATTGCCAAGACCATAACGGCAGAGAACGTGCAGGAAGTGTACCCCACTTACTATCCGCCGAAGAACACTCCGGAGGAGTCATACGCCCAGATAATCTCTGATTTGGAGTTCGGCGCACAGTATGCTCCTGACTTCTCGACCACCGACCGCACCGTCATGTCGAAGACAACGGCACAAGCCTATCTGGCAAAAGTGTATGCCGAGAAGACTGCACAGGACTATGACAAGGTCATAAAGTACGCTGACGAGGTCATCGCTACTCCCGGGCTTGAACTCGAACCCGACTTCGAGACCCTCTGGGGCTTTGCCAACGGTGACTGCGTGAAGCGCAACACCAGCGAGGGAATACTCGAACTGCACTGGAGTGTCGGTGCCGGCACATGGGCATCGTGGATGTTCGGCCGTTGCTTAGAGAACCCCGAATACTACTTCACATGGGCTAAGTGGATCACTCCGTCGCGCAATCTCATCGCAGACTACGAGAGTGAGGGCGACACAAAGCGTCTTGACCAGACCGTACACTTCGAGTCCTGCACATGGAGCAACTACTATCCCGCTTCCAACTATGCGTTCATGTACAAGTTGCGCTCCGGTTACAACAACATCTACAAGTGCCGTCTCGCCGACATCATACTGATTGAAGCCGAGGCATACGCATATAAGGGCGAACTCGAGAAGTCCGCTGCACTGGTAAACAAGATTCGTACACGTGCCGGACTGGCCAACCTCACAAGCGACAAGACATCATCAAAGGATGCCATGATTGAGGCTGTGATGCACGAACGCCGTCTGGAACTCGCCATGGAAGGCGAACGTTGGTACGACCTTTGCCGCAACAACAAGGTGGAGAGCGTGATGAACGCCGTCTATGCGAAGGACTCCGGCAGACTGGCACAGAAGAAGAAGTTTGACGAGAACTCCTATCTCCTGCCGATTCCGCAGACTGCACTCGACCAAAACTCCAACTTAGTACAAAACCCAGGTTATTAATATTCTGACTATGAAACAAATGATTAATATATTCAGCCTATTGATGGCAACTGCGCTTACGGCGTGCGGAAGCAGCGAAAACACTGTTGACATTACTCCAGACCCATTCCCCACGGGAGCACCCAAAGCCGGCAAGGCTGTCGTGTTCACCACTACGGCGGACGGCAACTACAGTCTCTTCGAGGAGCAAACGGATGTCTGCACAGGACAAAGTCTGTCTCCGTCGACCATACAGATGGATCTGACACAGAAGAACCAGACTATCGACGGTTTCGGTTATGCCATCACCTACGCTTCATGCTACAATCTGCTGAAGATGTCGAAGGAAGATCGCACCGACCTTCTCACCCGCACATTCTCCAAGACCGACGGTTACGGCGTGAGTTACTGCCGCATCTCCATCGGATGCAATGACTTCTCCAGCACGGAATATACCCTCTGCGATGAGGAAGGACTTGACAATTTCCGCCTCTATAGGGACGAAACGGAATATGTGATACCCATTCTCAAGGAGATACTGGCTATCAATCCCGACCTGAAAATCATCGGCAGCCCATGGACTTGCCCCAAGTGGATGAAGGTGAAGAGCCTTGCAAGCCTCACTCCTTACGACTCCTGGACCGACGGACACCTCAATCCCAAGTACTACGACACCTACGCCCAGTACTTCGTAAAATTCGTCGAGGCGTTCAAGAACGAGGGTATCAACATCTATGCGGTAACTCCTCAGAACGAGCCACTCAACCCCGGAAACTGCGCTTCCACCTATATGCCTTGGGCAGAGGAGGCTTTGCTGGTGAAGAGTATGGCTTCCGCCTTCAAGAAAGCGGGCATCTCGACCCAGATCTACGTCTATGACCACAACTACGACTACTCCAACGACAGCAGCCAAGATGACTATCCGGTCAAGATATACAATGCTCTGGGCAACAGTTTCGAGGGTTCTGAACTCGTAGTCGGAGCGGCTTTCCACGACTATGGCGGCAGCAACGACGAACTGACAGACGTCTACGGCAAGGCATCGGACAAGTCGCTCATCTTCTCGGAGTCGTCTATCGGCGAGTGGAACGACGGCCGCAACCTCTCCGCCCGACTGATGGCAGACATGAAGAACGTTGCACTCGGCACAGTGAACAAGATGTGCAAGGCAGTCATCGTGTGGAACTTCATGCTCGACTTGAACAAAAGTCCGAACCTTGACGGCGGTTGTCAGACGTGCTACGGCGCTCTCGACATCGACCAGACGAACTACAAGACGGTGAACAAGAACTCCCACTACTACATCATTGCCCACATGTCGGCAGCGGCAGAGAGCGGTGCCGTGCGCCTCGGCACGAGCCGCAACATAGCAGGAACGAGCATCATCAACGCCTGTTTCCTCAATCCTGACGGCACTTACGGTGCTGTGATTGTCAACACTGGCGACAATGACAAGAGCGTCAACATCAGTGACGGCAGCAGTTACGTCCGTGTGACAGTTCCCGCCAAGGGCGTTTCTTCCGTAAAATGGCTTAAACAATAAGGAGGTATCATTATGAAAAATCTGAAATATCTGTTTCTTTTGCTCATGTCAGTGGTTCTCGCCACTGCCTGCAGCGATGATGACGAAGTGAAAAAGGGCGGCGGCAAACCAGTGATTTCGGTAGAGGGACTGGCCGCAACCGCACAGTTTGGCGACAGCATCTTCTTTACTGTCAACTGTTCTGATGCCGGTGGAGTGAACCTTTCCACCCTGAAGGCTTACATGGAATACGGCGGTGAGCAAGTGTCTTCGCAGGTCACACGCACCAAGACCGAGGGTTCATACAAGGTGGCTCTCTATGCTCCGCTCTACAAGAATGTGCCTGACGGCAATGCGCAGGTTCGCCTTGTGCTGCAGAACATCCAGTTGACCAAGACCGAACAGGTCGTTGACCTCGCCTTGACACGTCCCCACTATGACCACATCACATTCGTCGACAGCAAGGGAGCTGAACTCACGCTGACCGCGAGCGCATCTGACCCTTATCTGTTCACCGGCACTTACAGCAGTTCAAACCGCACTTTCAAGGGGCACTTCATCGCTCCGAAGGTCGGCGAGAACGGAACGGAAATCACATTCGGGCAGGGCAACGACGACATCAGCGAAGGTGTGACGGACGAAATCCAGTTCAACGGCAACAAGGGAAACAACAAGGTGAGCTTCAATGTGCTCACTTACGCCTACGGACCGACAGAGTCTGACCCCGAAGCAGCAACAGAGATAGTGTTCTCAAAGACCGATAATGTCTATGTGGGAGAACTCGTCCAGGGACACAACTATGAGTTTGCGGGCGAGGCTATCATCAACTCGTCACGCTGGTACTACGATTCCGACTGGTTCACAAAAAACAGTGACGGCACATACACATTCAATGCTCTCACAGGAATATACACTGTGAAGGCAGACTTCGACAATCTCGGCTTCCGCATCTGGACGATGAACGATGCCACTACAAGCGGCACACTGGCAGCCGACGGCTCTGGCGCACTGTGGATTATCGGTAGCGAATGTATCGGAAAGCCGTCCGTAAAGGCAAACACGGTGCATGGCTGGTGGACAGGCGAGGATTATGACTACTGTCTGACCCCTATAGCAGAGAAAGTTTACCAGATTACACTCACCATAGGCAAGCAACTCACGGCTACCGGCATCAACTTCAAGTTCTTTGGCCAGGCTAACTGGGGCATCGAATTCAAGGGTACTGCTGCCGACTACCACTTGTCTACATCAAGCGACACATTCCTTGTGGGTGACGGTAACGACGGTCATGACAACGGCAACATATACCTCATTGACGGCGTAACGTTGCAGGACGGCGACACTTATGTGTTCACTGTTGACCTCACCAGCGGCTGCAACAACGGAGTACTCACCATTACGAAAAAGTAAAACACGGAACAACAAAATCGAGAAAACAACGTTTTCAATATAACAGCAACGTTATGAAAAAGACTCTGATACTTTGTGCGCTCATGGTTTCTGCCTTCGGACAGAAGAGCAATGCACAGACACCGGTCTACCTTGACGACACGAAACCTGTGGAAGAGCGCATCGAGGATGCCTTGTCAAGGATGACACTGCGCGAAAAAATAGGCGTCATTCACGCCCAGTCGAAGTTCTCTTCGGCTGGAGTGAAGCGTTTGGGATTTCCTGACTTCTGGGCTGACGACGGTCCTCACGGTGTCCGCCCCGACGTGTTGTGGGATGAATGGGAACAGGCTGGGCAGACCAATGATTCGTGTGTGGCGTTTCCTGCCCTCACCTGCCTCGCCGCCACATTCAATCCGGAGATGTCACTTGCCTACGGAAAGGCTCTCGGAGAGGAAGCACTCTACCGTGGCAAGGACATGATACTCGGTCCCGGCATCAACATCTACCGCACTCCACTCGGCGGACGCAACTTCGAGTATATGGGCGAAGACCCCTATCTGACCTCAAAAATGGTGGTTCCGTATATCACCGGTCTGCAGTCGAAGGGTGTAGCCGCCTGTGTCAAGCACTTCGCACTCAACAATGACGAGGAATACCGCAACAACGTGAATGCCATAGTGAGCGACCGTGCCCTCTACGAGATTTACCTTCCCGGATTCTACGCCGCCGTCAAGGACGCCAAGGTAATGGGAGTCATGGGCGGATACAACCTCTACAAAAACCAGCACAACTGCACCAACCAGTATCTGTTGAACGATATCCTGAAAGGAGAATGGAAGTTTGACGGTGTGGTAGTGTCTGACTGGGGCGGCGTGCACAACACTGACGAGGCTGTGCTCCACGGTGTCGACATGGAGTTCGGCAGTTGGACCAACGGACTTAACTGGGGCAAGTCGAACGCCTACGACCAATACTACATGGCAGACCCATACATGAAGGGCATCATCGAGGGCAAATACTCCATGAAAGGTCTCGATGACAAGGTGCGCAGAGTGCTGCGTACATTCTACCGCACTACGATGAACAAGAACAAGGGCTTCGGTTTCCTCTGCTCTGACGAGCACTATGCCACGGCAAAACGGATTGCCGAGGAGGGCATAGTACTGCTCAAGAACTCTCCGTTGAAGAAAGGACAGCAGCCATTGCTGCCCATTGACACACGGAAAGTTAAGAAAGTGCTCGTCGTAGGCGAAAATGCCATAAAGATGATGACCGTGGGCGGCGGTTCGTCTTCACTGAAGGTGCAGAAAGAGATACTGCCTCTCGACGGTCTGCGCGAACGTCTGCAGAAAGACGGAGTGGAGGTTGAGTACCAGCGCGGCTATGTGGGCGACGTCGGCGGAGAGTACAACGGTGTCACCACCGGACAGGACTTGAACGACAGCCGCTCTGCCGAGCAACTCATAAAGGATGCCTGCGACGCAGCGCAAAAAGCCGACCTCGTGGTCTTCTTCGGCGGACTCAACAAATCTGACTACCAGGATGCCGAGGGGCATGACCGCAAGTCATACGACCTGCCCTACGGTCAGAACAACGTGGTCAAGGCTTTGGCAAAGGCAAATCCGAATGTCGTCTATGTGCAAATCTCAGGCAACACGGCGCATCTCGACTTCGTAAAGGAAGTGCCGGCTATCGTTCAGGGCTGGTTTATCGGCAGTGAGGCAGGCGAAGCACTGGCAAGCGTGCTCTGCGGAGACGCCAATCCGTCGGGCAAACTGCCTATGACATGGAACGACAAACTGGAGGATTATGCCGCACACGCACTCGGCACATATCCCGGCACATGGCGTCCTGACAGCACAATCATCGATGAAGAGTACAAGGAAGGCGTGTTCGTGGGCTACCGTTGGAACGATCTGAAGAAGGTAAAACCGGTGTTTGCTTTCGGGCACGGACTGAGCTACACCACATTCAGCATCTCCGACCTGCGTCTGAGCAGCAATACCATGACGCAAGACGGCACTATCACCGCCACCGTCACGGTGAAGAACACCGGCAACAGAGCCGGTGCAGAGGTGGTGCAACTGTATATCAACGATGCGAAAGCGTCGGTTGAGCGTCCCTACAAGGAACTGAAAGGTTTCCAGAAGGTGTATCTCAATCCCGGCGAAAGCAAGGAAGTGAGCATCCAGATAGACCGCAAGGCTCTGAGCTTCTTTGACGAAAAGGCTCATGACTGGAAGGCTGAGGATGGCGAGTTCACCGCTCTTGTGGGCAACGCATCCGACAATCTGCCGTTGAAAGCAAAGTTCAAACTGCAATAAACTGCAATAATGAGAAAGAAAAAACGTGAGATGGATGCCGCCTTCGCATTGGAGGTATTCGACAAAGCACCGTACATAACGGTGAGTTTCACACGCGCTGACGGCACGGCATACGGTTTGCCGCTGTCGTTGGCACGCACTGACGATGCCACATTCTACTTCCACAGTGCACTGGCAGGTGACAAACTGGATGCCATAAAGGCACATCCTGATGTCTGCCTGTCCGCTGTCACCAAATGCAAGCCCATGGCAGGTCCAAAGGACAACTCCTTTACTCTGGAGTTCAAATCGGCAGTGGCATTCGGAAAAGCGGAGATTATAGAGGACGATGACGAGAAAGTCATCGCCCTCAAGGCTATCAGCGAGCGTTTCCTTCCTAGTCACATGGATGCCTTTGAGGCAGCTGTCGCACGCAGTCTTGACCGCACTGCCGTGGTGAAAATCACTCTCAGTGAACCTCCAGTAGGCAAGCGCAAGCAGTATGACGACGACGGCAACGAGATGAGAGGCAATGCCGCACCGGCTGAAACAACGACAAACAATCCACAGAACATATGAAAAAACTACTGATGTTAACCGTCATTGCCGTCACAGCCATGAGTTGCGGCAACAAGACTACACCAAAATCTGACAGTGAGGATACCGCATATGTCGACACTGTAGCGGAAAACCATCCCGAATATCTGCCCGAAATAGCGATTGACACCGTTGCTCCGGATTTCTGCGCCAAGGACACTGCAGGCACTGAAATAAGGCTTAGCGACTACAAAGGCAAATATGTAGTGGTGGATTTCTGGGCTTCTTGGTGCGGTGACTGCCGTGCGGAGGTTCCCGAACTCAAGAAAGTCTTTGAGGAATACAAGGGTGTGCAGATAAACAATGCCGACGTGCAGTTTCTCGGTTACTCCTTTGACCGAGAGGAACAGGCGTGGAAAGATTTCCTGAAAAAGGAGTCTTTCGAATGGCCGCAGGTAAGTACGCTCGAACCGAAGTGGCACGACAACATCGCAGCAAAGAGCTACGGACTGCACTGGATTCCGGCTTTTGTCCTTGTGACACCCGATGGCAAGGTAGCAGGAAAGGTCATCTCGGCAAAGGCACTCCGCCAGTTGCTGAAAGACCAGGCAAAATAAGGTTTTTCTGTTCTACTGTAATTATATGCGATAGGTTGTCTTACGGAGACGGCCTATCGCATATATCGTAGACGGAGACTGTTGAGTACGACGCTTATGCTCGACATTGCCATCAGGGCACTTGCCAATGCAGGCGTAATCTGCCACTCTATCCCGAAAGCATAGAGCAGTCCTGCCGCAAGCGGAATACACACCATATTATATATAAACGCCCAAAACAGGTTCTGCCAAATCATCCTCACCGTCTGACGGCAGATGCGGACGGCATCGGGCAAAGCGCAGAGGTCATCGCCCATAATGGTCATCTGGGCGGCATCCAACGCCACATCCACACCTTTGCCAATGGCGATGCCAACATCGGCAAGGGCAAGAGCCTGCACGTCATTGATGCCGTCACCCACCATGGCGACGGTCTTTCCTTCCGACTGAAGTTGTCTGACAAGGTCTTCCTTGTCCTGCGGAAGTACCATGCTGCGGTAGTTTCGGATTGACACTTTCTCCGCCCAATAGCGCACGGCATCCTCTTTGTCGCCACTCATAAGGTAGACCTCGATGCCCATGCCGTGCAGTTTCTCTATCGCTTCACGGGCATTCGGCTTCAGGGTTTCACGCTGTTCGAAACCGAGTTCATCGGATTTCGTAAAGTCCACATCTTTGTTGGGTATCGTCAGAGTGCCTGTCTTGTCGATGACAAGTGCGTTCACACTACGCAGTTTCTCCAGTGCAGCAGCATCCTTTATGAGTATCTGCCGCCCGGCAGCCTTGCCTATGCCCACCATAATGGCAGTAGGCGTGGCAAGTCCCATGGCACACGGACACGCTATCACAAGCACTGCGACGGCAGAGATGATAGCTTGCGGCAGATATGCCATACCTCCAAAACAAAGCCATAGTACGAACGTGACAAGCGAAACAACCATTATGGTCGGCACAAACACGAGTGCTGCCTTGTCGGCTATGCGCTGCAAGGGGGCTTTGGACTCCTGTGCCTCACGCACCATGCGTGTGATTTGCGCCAGAACAGTGCCCTCTCCTACCTGCCGGGCACGCATTATGAACTTGCCTTGACTGGGTATCGTGCCGGCAAGAACTTTCATCCCCTTGCGCTTCTCCACAGGAATAGGCTCGCCGGTTATCATACTTTCATCAATGTAAGCGGCATCGGCGGTCATGAAACTCTCCGCTTCCACGACCTCTCCGTCGACAGGTACTTTCTCGCCTGGACGCACTTCGAGCACGTCACCCTTGGAAATGGTGGCAATAGGAACTTCCCTCACCACGGCAGGAACGGTGACATTGCCATCGGCATCCATCTTTTCTCGTTGCTCAACTATGTGGGCCGTCTTTGGCGACATACCCATCAGGCGGCGTATGGACGAAGCCGTGCCGCCCTTCGCCTTGCCTTCCAGCACCCTACCTGTAAGGACAAAGGCGATTATCATCACCGATGAGTCGAAGTAGGTGTGCCACTCTATACCGTTACTACCCCAAAAGTGGTCGCCCCAGAAGGTATTAAAGGTGCTGAAAAGAAACGCTATTCCGGTGGACAACGCCACCAACGTGTTCATGTTGGCAGAAGCATGGAGGAGCTGTTTCCATGCCGTGCGGTAGAACTGACCACCGCAACAGACCATGCAAGCAAGCGCCAAGAGCATGGATATCTGGTTCGCCTGGCTGTCGTCACCCACATTTATCCAGTGCATGGACACCGACATGACCAATATGGAGAACAGCCACGCCAATACCGTCTGGCGGCACAACAGCCTGTATTCACGCCTTTCTATCTCGTCTGCGGAGCGGTCTGTCTCTATCACGAGGTCATAGCCGATAGCGTTGACCTCCTTTTTCATCACCTCAAGACTTATCTTCGAGGTGTCAAACTCCACCTGCACGGAACGCAGGGGCAATGACACCGATGCGGAAGACACACCTTCAAGCGACTGCAGTTTGCGCTCCACGTTGGCAGCGCATGAGGCACACGCCATGCCAATGACCGGAATCGTCTGCTTCATTATGGTCAGAGCACTACTTCATAGTTGCCGGCATCCTCAATGGCAGACTTTATGTCATCTGCCGACACCTTGGCAGCGTCATATTCCACAGTGACATTTCCTGCCTCACGATCGGCTTTCGCAGATGCCACACCGTCAATTCCCTTTACGCGATCCTCCACTTTCATCTCGCAATGACAGCATTTCATGCCATCAACAGCAAAAGTCTTCTTTTCCATAATGCTTTTGTATGTATTGTTGGATTATATTAATGTGCGTCGACATCATAAATAGCCGGCGCTATCAAACATCATACAAAATTACCACATTTTGGCAGTCCCCACAATAATAAGGCACAAGTTGTTGGGTGTTATTACAAACTACATGGGAAATAAGAGCAAAGCAAGTAAACATAAAATGGTACTCATAGTAGGTACGACGCCCTCGCTGTACCACTCAAGAAAGAAGTCTCAAATAGCGTAATCTACATAAATATAGTTGCAGTGGGGACGCTGCAACTACTATGCAAAGAGGAGGATAACCATGGGCTATCCTCCTCTTTTATTGTTATCAGCACTTGTCGGTGCGTGAATGATTACTTCAGTTTGGTGTAACCGTACTTTGCTGCGTCACCGAGCTGCTCCTCAATGCGGATGAGCTGGTTGTACTTAGCCATACGGTCGGTACGGCTCAGAGAACCAGTCTTAATCTGACCGGAGTTGGTAGCTACTGCGATGTCAGCGATAGTGGTATCCTCTGTCTCGCCTGAACGGTGAGAGGTCACAGTGGTGTAGCCATGACGATGAGCCATCTCGATAGCCTCGAGAGTCTCTGTCAAAGAACCGATCTGGTTAACCTTGATCAGGATAGAGTTAGCTGCACCCATCTGGATACCCTTCTGGAGGAACTTAGTGTTAGTTACGAACAAGTCATCACCAACGAGCTGGCAACGGCCACCGATACGTGATGTGAGCTTCACCCAGTTCTCCCAGTCGTTCTCGTCGAGACCGTCCTCGATAGAGTCGATAGGATACTTTGTGATGAGTTCCTCGAGGTAGTCGATCTGCTCAGCAGCAGAGAGCTTCTTGCCGTTAGGATCCTTTGGCATACCATTCTTGAGCTCCTTGTAGTTGTAGAACCACTCGCCGTTCTCGCAAGTAGCAAACTCAGAAGCTGCGCAGTCCATAGCGATCTTCACGTCCTTGCCTGGCTCATAACCTGCGTCCTTGATAGCCTGTACGATGCTGTCGAGAGCGTCGTTGATGCCATCGAGCTCAGGAGCGTAACCACCCTCATCACCTACTGCTGTAGAGAGACCGCGCTTCTTCAGAAGCTTAGCAAGAGCGTGGAATACCTCTGCACCCATACGTACAGCCTCCTTCTCGTTAGGAGCGCCGACCGGACGAATCATGAACTCCTGGAATGCGATAGGAGCGTCAGAGTGAGCACCACCGTTGATGATGTTCATCATTGGAACAGGAAGAGTATATGTGTTTGCACCACCGATGTAGCGATAGAGAGGAAGACCGAGAGCCTTAGCCGCTGTCTGTGCCACTGCGAGAGAAACACCGAGGATAGCGTTAGCGCCGAGCTTGCTCTTTGTAGGAGTGCCGTCGAGAGCCAACATCTTGTAGTCGATAGCGCGCTGGTTGAGTACGCAGTCGCCCTTCAGAGCCGGAGCGATAACGTTGTTCACGTTGTCAACAGCCTTCAAAGTGCCTTTGCCACCATAACGGTTCTTGTCTCCGTCACGCAATTCGAGTGCTTCGTTCTCACCAGTAGAAGCACCTGACGGTACGCTTGCACGTCCCATTACACCATTCTCGAGTGTTACCTCTACCTCAACGGTAGGATTGCCGCGTGAATCAAGAATCTCACGAGCATGTACATTTGAAATCTTCATAGTTAAAAAAAATGATTTATATAATTTATATAAAATGTTTACCTGTCATCTGGCATGGGGACAGACCTCCCCTTTTCGCTGCAAAATTAGCAACATTTCAGCGATTCCGCAAATTTATAACACAGCAATGTGTCAGTATATAACATTATTTAATTCACTGTAAATGCGTCATCCCCACAGTCATCAGCCACATCTGTCCATGAGCGTCTGCAATATGCGCTCGGCGGTACGTCCGTCCCAGTAGTCGGGAATGGACGAATTCTTTACATTTCCCGACAGTATCGAGGTGACAGTTTCTGCCAACAGCTCCACATCCTCATTGACAAGCACGTTGGTACCCTGCTTCACAGTCTCTATGTGTTCGGTGTAGTTGTTGAGCGTGATGCACGGTATGCCGTTGAAGGTCGCCTCCTCCGCCACGTTGCCGCTGTCGGTTATGATGACACGGGCATGCGAAGTGAGGTAGCCGAACTCCAGATACGGCAACGGTTCTGTCGTGATGATATTGTCCAGTCCGAACCGTTCCACCAACTCTCTTGCCGGTTTGCGCAGCGGCGCTATCACCGGCAGTCCTGCCGATTTGGCGGATATAGCCCCGACCATTGCACGCAGTTTGTCTTCAGAAGAGAGCAGTGCCTTGCGGTTGATGGTAAGTACGGCATAGCCGAAGTCGTCCACAGCCTTGTCCGACAGTATCTGCGGACGGCGGAAACGGCTTATGTTCTGGCGCAAAGTGTCTATGAGTATGTTGCCAACATTGTATATCTTGGCAGGCGTGGCTGTCGTTCCGATGCTCACTCCTGCCGTAAACAGGAAGTCGGAAAGACCGTCGATGACAAGCCGGTTGATTTCTTTCGGCATATTGATGTCGAAACTGCGCGTGCCTGCCACAAGGTGTGCGAGCTTAATGCCGTGCTTCTTTGCCACGATGGCTGCCGCCATGGTCGACGCAAGGTCGTCGACAACGATCACCACGTCGCACGGATTGGCGGAGAGATAGTTTTCCATCTGCTCCATCACACGGCTCGTTATCTCTATCGTGTCGTGGCTGTCGACGCCGAAATACACATCCGGCCGGGGCATCTGCAGTTCCTCGAAGAGAGAGCCCTCGAGCGATTTGTCGTTGTCACTGCCTGCATACAGCAGGGCATATTCCACGTTTCTGCCGCTTTTTTGTGCGGAAACGATGGCTTGGATAAGGGGCGCGACCTTGATGAAATTAGGTCGCGCCCCTGTCATGATTACTATTTTCATTCTGATTTGAACAGGTCTTTTATACCGCCAATCGACCCCATGAGGTTAGTAGCCTCATATGGCAGGTAGACGGTCTTGGTCTTGTCGCCCGACGCAACTTGCTCGAGCATCTGTATGTACTTCTGTGCGAGGAGATAGTTGGCAGGATTAGTGCTCTTGCCCACAGCCTCCGTGATTTTCTCGATGGCTATTGCCTCAGCCTCAGCCTTGCGTATGCGTGCCGTAGCCTCGCCCTCCGCCTGGAGTATGGCCTGCTGCTTGGCAGCCTCGGCACGGTTGATTGCCGCTGTCTTGTCTGCCTCCGACTGGAGTATGGCGGCCTGTTTCTCACCTTCGGAGGTAAGGATTGTGGCGCGCTTGTTGCGCTCTGCCTGCATCTGTTTCTCCATTGCGTTGAGCACGCTCTGCGGAGGCGTGATGTCCTGGAGCTCCACACGGTTCACCTTAATGCCCCACTTGTTGGTGGCATCGTCGAGAACGGAGCGCAGTTTGGTATTGATTGTGTCACGCGAAGTGAGTGTCTGGTCGAGTTCGAGTTCACCTATTATATTACGCAGTGTAGTCTGCGTGAGTTTTTCTATGGCGTTCGGCAGGTTGTTAATCTCATAGACCGACTTGAAAGGGTCTACTATCTGGAAATACAGCAGGGCGTTTATCTGCATCTGGATGTTGTCCTTGGTGATGACGTTCTGCTTGTCGAAATCGTAGACTTGCTCCCTCAGGTCGATGCAGTCGGAGTAGACATAGCGTCCGCGCACCATTGCCACCACGGTCTTGGTGTTGTCGATGAACGGGATAATGATGTTTATGCCCGGCTGGAGCGTTGCGTGGTATTTGCCCAAACGCTCTATGATACGTGTCTCTGACTGCGGTATGATGACCACGGTCTTCTTAATGAAAATGAGTACCAGCACTACCAGTACTACAAGAAAAGCTGCAAGGAAAGACATAATGATTAGATTTTAGTTACTGTCAGTATTATGCTGTCGCGCGAAATCACCTCCACGCGTTCGCCTTTTGCTATCTCCATGCCGTCGGCTGCCACCGAGCGCCATTCGTCACCGTCGATTTTTACATAGCCGAAACCGTCAGCCGCGATTGTCTCTATCACCGTTCCCGTTCTTCCGATGAGTGCATCGGCATTGGAAACGCGCTTGTCGTCGCTGGCATGGATGTGGCTCGTGAGCACCGGACGGATGAACATGATGCTCAATACCGATATTACCGCCCACACCACAATCTGCATCCACAGCGGCAGACCGACTATTGCACCGACCATAGCGCCAAGGGCACCAATGGCAAAACATGTGACGAAGAAATCGAAAGATGTCATTTCGATTATCACGCATACGATGCTGATAATCAACCAAACCAACCAAAGGTTGCCTATAAAATAATTTGCCATAAACGGTAATTTCGGTTTATGCGTTCAAAATTACAAAAAAAAATGAGTTTCACGTCTGTCTGCCAATATTTTTTTGCATCAACACGCAATGGCCGACATCATGCTTCAAAACCGCATAAGTGTCGACCCGGTGGTTTCACGGCTGTCACCCGACACCTGCACTGCCACTACCCCACTCGTACAATCAGGCAGTTTGACGAGCGTGGACTGCGTTCCTGCCGCCACTTTCTCTGTGTGCAGCAACACACCAGACGTGTTGTAAACCCTGATTTCCGCCGTCCGGTTGAGGGGACACGGAAAACTCACACTGAAACTTCTGTCCCCGCACACTGCAAACTCCACACTTTCGGGTTGGTGACCGCTGATACCTTCGATGCCGTCAATACCCAACAGGTAGAGCAATCCGCGGTAGACATCTATCTGACCGTATCCATACTGGTTGTTGGGATAGTCTAACGACTCGTCGGGATGAGTGCAGGTGTGTGCCAATACATCCGTTATATCTTCGCGCGTGAGGTTTGGACGCGCCTGAAGCCACAGTGCTATAGCACCGCCGACAGCCGGTGACGACATCGAAGTGCCGGTGTCCGCCTTCCAGTAATATGTGCGTCCGCCATATTCAAATTTCCCCACGAGGTCACCGACTTGCGGAGATTCGGGGTTGGCTTCAAAGAAATAGCTGTTCGCAGCGGACACTATATTAGTTCCTGGAGCCATGATATCGGGTTTGGTACGGCCGTCCATGGTCGGCCCGACAGAAGAAAACGAAGCCTTGACGCCATCCGTGCCGTAATCGTAGGTGACAGTTTTGCCGTTCATGTCCATATATCCCGTGGAATATGCCGTAGCCCCCACCGCTATGACATGAGGCGACGAGGCCGGGAAACTGACATCATGACTGCGCTCGCCCTGGCACAGCAAGGGGTTGACGGAGCGGCTTACGAAATTGCCACGCACCTTGTGAACCTCTATATCTGCGCCTGTTCCGATGAACTCCACACTGAACGGACATACTGAACTCATGCCGATATGGTCAGGCCCCGACACCGCATACTCCACCACAAGGCGGTTAGGGTCGTAGGCTGAGGGATAGGCACCATACTGGAATATGTATTCCTGTCCGTCCACCTCAATGGTGTCGGAAGCCAGAGAGTCTGGTTGCTGGCACAGCCACGAAGACGACACGTTGACAGTGTCACGCTTCGAGCCGTAGACAACCATTCTTGCGGTGAACTCACGGTCGGATTGAGCCATGAAATACAACTGGTTTCCCCATATCTCGAGGAATGTTCCGGCACTGCCGATGCCCTTCTTCTTGTGGATATACGAGGGGCTGGCGTTGTTGTTGCCGGCTGACGCCACAATGATTCTGCCCGGTCCGACAAGTTTGCCGAGCACCTCGTTGCACAACAGGTCGTCACCATAGAGGTCCTCACGCGAACCTTCGCTGTAGGATATGACACACGGTTTGCCCACCGACTCGGCATAGTCGAAAATGTATTTGAAGCCAAGCAGCGAGGTGGCACTGGTGTATTTGTACCTGTCCGCCTCGTCGACGAGCTGTATGTTGTCGCTGACGACATTGTTGACAAGACAAATGTCACTGCCAAAAGCCATGCCTGAGTATATGCTGCCGTATCCGCTTCCTGCCGCAGTGCCGAGTGTGTGGGTGCCGTGCCCTATGAGTTCGGAGTCGCGGCTGTGTGCATAGGCCATGATTGACTGCTTGTCTTCGTAGGCGTTGCCCACAGGAAAAGCACTCCCCACGGTGTCGGTCGACAGCATGTCCCAGAATGCCTTGATACGGTAGTCCTGCATGTCGGAGGAATAGAAATCGGGATTGGTGAGGTCAAAACCCGCATCCTGTATGCCCATGACAACGCCTTCGCCGGTAAAAGCCTGCGGCAGTTGCCTGCCTTCATGCACGGCGTTGACATTCAGCACCGCCCTTGTGGCGGCATTGTGAAGTTCATTTCCGCACGCCGCCTCTATCCTCTTTATCCGTCTGTCGGCGGCTATCGTCTCCAGGTTTGTCACCGGCAGGTGTGCAATGAGTATGTCGTCAAATGCGGCGAGCGTCTTGCATCCGTTGCGCGACAGCACGTCCGAGGCATCGCCTTCCACCTTAACGAATGCTGTAAGCATGGGATGTTTCCCTGAAGACACGGCTGCAATGCCTTTGCTCTGCGATGCATTGCGCTGCATGACAATCTGTCTGACCGACGGAGACATCTTCACGAGTGCGGCACGCTGGGCGCACACGCAGAGCGGAAACCACAACGCCGCCACGAGAAACATACGAACAAAATGATGCCTACAAGCCATTATCCATGTCATTTTTGCACTGCAAAATAAACAAAAAACATCTGTATCGGCAAGTATTCCGGATAAAATCAGTATCTTTGTATAAACAATTGACAAGAAGGAAAATGCGAGCAAACCCAAAGAAATATATCGTCACGTCATACGAAATGTATGACATCACCGGCGGGAAGAACGTTCTGATAGAGTCAACCCAGCAAGACCAGCCCATGAAACTCATCACGGGCATAGGCATGATTCCCCTTGACGCATTGGAGGAAAAACTGCTGTCGCTTGCCACAGGCGACAACTACGAACTGGGACTGACCCATGAAATGGCGTTCGGAGAATACTGTCCCGATGCGGTAATAGAGATTCCAAAGGAATATCTGAGCGTCAACGGCAGGTTCATGAGCGAGATAATCCGTCCCGAAGCAGTCATCCCGCTACAGAACGAGAACGGGGAAAGGGTGAGCGCAAAGGTTCTTGAGGTCGGCGAAAGCCACGTCAAGGTGGACTGCAACCACCCTCTCGCAGGCAAAGACCTGCTCGTCAGCGGCAAGATAATAGAGTCGCGGCCTGCCACCGACGAAGATGTCATGTCGCTCACCATGCACCATTGCGGCGGTTGCAGCGGTGGCGGATGCTGCGGCAGCGGTTGTGATGACGGAGGATGCGGGGGCTCCGGCAACTGCCAAGATGACGAATGCCAGGACAGCAACTGCTGCGGAGGCGGCTGCTCGCACTGCGCTTCATAAGCACGGACTAACAGGAAACGACACAAGACAATGAATACTTTCGGACGGAAATTCACGCTCACCACTTTCGGAGAGAGCCACGGCGAAGCTATCGGCGGCGTTGTCGACGGCATGCCTGCCGGCATTGAGATAGACCAAGAGTTCATCCAGTCGGAGCTCAACCGCCGCCGGCCGGGACAAAGCCACATAACGACAGGGCGGAAAGAACCCGACACGGTGGAGATTCTGAGCGGTGTGTTTGAAGGAAAGTCCACAGGATGCCCGATAGGATTTATCGTCAGAAACACCAACCAGCACTCTTCAGACTACGACAACCTGCGCAGTGTGTTCCGTCCCTCACACGCCGACTTCACCTATACGGCAAAATACGGCATACGCGACCACCGCGGAGGAGGCCGCTCTTCGGCGCGCATAACAATCAGCCGCTGTGTCGGCGGTGCGCTGGCGAAACTCGCACTGAAGCAGAAAGGCATCAGCATACAGGCCTATACATCCCAGATAGGCGACATCGCAACCGACCGTGACTACCGCGAACTCGACCTCTCCACCACGGAAGACAACGTCGTGCGCTGCCCCGACCAGGAGAAAGCGCACGCCATGGAGGAATATGTGACGGAACTGAAGCGCAAGGGTGACACCACGGGAGGTGTGGTCACATGCGTCATAAAGGGTTGCCCCGCAGGTCTCGGCGAACCGGAGTTTGACAAGCTGCACGCCTGTCTGGGCTACGCCATGCTAAGCATCAATGCCGCGAAAGGATTTGAATACGGCGAGGGATTTGCCGGTGTCAGCGGACACGGAAGCACACAAAACGACATCTTCACGGCTGAAAACGGCAACATAACGACCCTTTCCAACCACAGCGGAGGCATACAGGGGGGAATAAGCAACGGACAGGACATCTGGTTCAGGGTGGCTTTCAAACCCGTGGCAACCGTCCTGACCGAACAGCAAACGGTCGACGCTGAAGGCAACAAGACCTCTCTGACCGTGCACGGACGCCATGATCCGTGTGTCGTTCCGCGCGCCGTGCCCATCGTGGAGGCTATGGCTGCAATGGTAATACTTGACAGTATGCTGAGATAAACGGCGCAACGTCTCTATAACAGCAACTTTTTTCACATAAAACAACTAAGCGATAGCCGGGGCTATCGCTTAGTTTTGGTTTATCAGATGTCGGTAGCCTCAAGCTGTTTGGCTACTTCGTCCTTGATTCTCTTTATGAAATCGTCCACCGGCATGGTAGCTTGCTCGCCGCCGCCCTGCTGACGCATGGAGAGCAGACCTTCGTTCGCCTCCTTCTCGCCGACAATTACCATGTAGGGAATACGCTTGAGTTCGTTGTCGCGGATCTTCCTTCCTATCTTCTCGTTGCGGTCGTCCACAAAGGCGCGCACGCCCTGCGCATCAAACCGTGCACGCACTTCTGCGGCATAGGAATTGTATTTTTCGGAGATCGGAAGTATGGCCACCTGATCCGGAGTGAGCCACAACGGGAAGTGTCCGGCGGTGTGCTCGATGAGCACAGCGGTGAAACGCTCGAGCGAACCGAACGGTGCGCGGTGTATCATCACTGGCACTTGCTTGGAGTTGTCCTCTGCCGTGTACTCCAGTTTGAAGCGTTGCGGCAGGTTGTAGTCCACCTGTATCGTGCCGAGCTGCCACCTTCTGCCTATCGCATCCTTCACCATGCAGTCGAGTTTCGGACCGTAGAAGGCTGCCTCGCCTAGCTCCACGCGGGCCTTGATGCCCTTTTCGTTGCAGGCGTCTATGATAGCCTGCTCCGCAGTATTCCATATCTCGTCGGAACCGATGTACTTTTCCTTGTCGTTAGGGTCACGCAGCGAAATCTGGAACTCCACCTGATCGTCGGCGAAACCGAATATTGAGAACACGGCCTGGATGATTTCCAGCACGCTGAGGAACTCGCTCTTGACCTGGTCGGGACGGCAGAAGATGTGGGCATCGTCCTGCGTGAACGACCTCACACGGGTCAGTCCGTGCAGCTCGCCGCTCTTTTCATAGCGGTAGACAGTGCCGAACTCCGCACAGCGGAAAGGCAGATCCTTGTATGAACGCGGCTTCCACGCGAACACCTCGCAGTGGTGAGGGCAGTTCATCGGCTTGAGCATGTACTCCTCGTCCTCCTCTGGCGTGTGTATGGGCTGGAACGAATCCTTGCCGTAGTGTGCGTAGTGACCTGACGTGACATAGAGATTCTTGGAACCGATGTGCGGCGTTATCACTTCCTGATAGCCGAACTTGCGCTGTATCTTGCGCAGCATGTCCTGCAGACGGAGGCGCAGATCCGTACCTTTAGGCAACCAGATGGGCAGTCCCTTGCCCACTCTGTCGGAGAACATGAACAGTTCCATCTCCTTGCCAATCTTCCTGTGGTCGCGCTTCTTGGCCTCTTCGAGCATGACAAGGTACTCGTCGAGCATCTTCTTCTTGGGGAACGAGATGCCATAAAGGCGCTGCATCTGCTCGCGCTTGGCGTCGCCGCGCCAGAAAGCTCCGGCGATGGAAGTGAGCTTGACAGCCTTTATGATGCCCGTGCTGACAAGGTGCGGACCCTTGCACAGGTCGGTGAAATTGCCCTGGGTGTAGGTTGTTATCGTGCCGTCGGCAAGGTCTTGCTCGATGTGCTCGCACTTGTAGGTCTGTCCGTCGGCTGCGAACTCCTTCAGGGAGTCGGCCTTCGACACCTCCTTGCGAACGAGCGGTTCGTCCTTCTTTGCCAGTTCGAGCATCTTCTGCTCGATTTTCGGGAAGTCAGCCTCGCGTATCTGCTCGCCGCCAGGCAGCAGCACGTCATAGAAGAAGCCGGCTTCTATGGCCGGACCGAACCCGAACTGGATGCCGGGATAGAGTTCCTGAAGCGCCTCGGCCAGCAAGTGTGCCGACGTGTGCCAGAACGCGTGCTTGCCCTCCTCGTCCTCGAAGCGGTACAAAGCGATTGTTGCGTCACCGTTGATGGGGCGGTTCAACTCTACTGTCTCGCCATTCACTCCGCAACTTACAACGTTGCGTGCGAGAGCCGGCGATATGCTCTCGGCGATTTGAAGCCCCGTTACTCCCTGTTCATACTCGCGAACAGAACCGTCGGGAAAAGTTATTTTGACCATAATTTATAATGTTTGCGCCCGTTACAACCGGGCTATACTCTTTAACAGGGGCAAAATTACTGCTTTTTATAGAGTCTTCCAAACAATCAAAGCGAAAAAAGCGACTCGCCGCAAACACCGTTTTCACGCCCCGAAAACGGCGTTTGGGCGGTGTGCGCAGGGTGTTCTTGCAGTGGCGCACCACATGCGGTACGTTCGTACATCACATGCGGTACGAACGTACGTCATATGCCGCACAAGCGTACTTCATGTGATGTACGACCATGCGAAGGGCGTACACGCACCGCAAAAACTGGGTTTAGGGACTGGCTGAAGGGAGATTCCGCAGTGAGGAAGCCCTGTGACGTGAAAAGCAAAAAAGCGTTTTTTACTTTTTTTTGTAATTTTCTTGCAGAATAAAAATAAAAAAGTAACTTTGCAATTGGCTATCATCGGGTTGTGAAACCGCAATGATTGTCAATCAAAAGTCTAGTTTAGTTTTTGTGTTGGTTTAGGGTTACGGATTTGTAACCCTAAACTTTTGTTATTACAGACACCCCACTATCTCGCTGAGCGACTTGCATCCGTGGCTGTCGAGCCAGCTGTTGATGCCGTCACGCACCTTGACCGTGGTCTGCGGATCTATGAAGTTGGCGGTGCCAATCTGTATTGCCGTGGCACCGGCCATGAAGAATTCGATGGCGTCTTCGGCGGTCATGATGCCCCCAAGACCTATGACAGGTATGCCTACAGCCTTGGCCACCTTGTGCACCATGCACAGTGCGACCGGCTTGACGGCAGGTCCCGACAGGCCTCCGGTGCCTATGCTCAGACGGAAACGGCGGCGCTCGATGTCAATGGACGTGCCCATGAGGGTGTTGATGAGCGACACGCTGTCCGCGCCCTCGTCCTCCACAGCCTTGGCAATCTCCGTTATGTCGGTGACATTGGGCGAGAGTTTCACTATCAAAGTCTTGCTGTAGCTGCGGCGTACAGCCTTTACCACGCTGGCAGCGCCCTTGGCTGTGACGCCGAAAGCCATGCCGCCCTGCCGCACATTAGGGCAGGAGATGTTGAGTTCTATGGCAGGAATCTTGTCGAGAGCGTCCACCCGGGCGGCGCACTCGGCATAGTCTTCGGGCGAAGAACCGCTGACATTGACTATGAAATTGGTGTCGATGTCCTTCAACCCAGGATAGATGTGGTTGCAGAAATAGTCCACACCCTTGTTCTGAAGTCCCACACAGTTGAGCATGCCGTGCGCTGTCTCCGCCATTCTGGGATAGTCGTTGCCTTCGCGCGGGTGGAGCGTGGTTCCCTTGACAATGATTGCACCAATCTCGTTGAGGGGTACAAAGTCGGCATACTCAAGTCCGTAGCCGAACGTGCCGGAAGCTGTCATCACCGGATTCTTCAGGTGCAGCCGGCTGATCTTTACACTTATATCTGCCATAACAAGTCTTTTATGTTGAATACAGGACCGTCCTTGCATACGCACAAGTTGCCCTTCACCGTCTTTTCCACACAGCACAAGCAAGCCCCAAGGCCGCAAGCCATCATGTTTTCGAGCGACACTTCGCACTCCACACCGCACGATGCGGCATACTTGGCCACCGCCATCATCATGGGTTTGGGACCGCATACCTGTATGCGGGAGAATGTCCCGCCCTGCAAAACGGAGTGGTTGGTGACGAAACCGCGCTCTCCGCAGCTGCCGTCTTCGGTGGTTATGCACACCCTGCCAATCCTGCGGAACTCGTCCAACTGCATCAGATCACTCTCCGTCTTGGCTCCCAAGAGAAACACAGGCTCTGCCCCAAGTTCCGCGCAACGTCTGCCGAGATAGAGCAAGGGGGCTGTTCCCACACCTCCTCCGACAAGAAGCGGACGTTCGCCGGCAGTGGGCAGGGAAAACCCGTTGCCCAGTGGCAGCACGCAATTGACGGTGTCTCCCGGTTGGCGACGTGCCATCCAGTCGGTGCCATCGCCCACGTTATGCACCAAGAGCCATATCTCGTTGTCCTCCGGAATGACGTTGTTGACGGATATGGGGCGGCGGAGCATGGTGGAAGGAGTGCCTTCCACGCGGACCTCTACAAACTGTCCGGGCAGCACATCATGCACCGGCACAGGTGAAACAAGGCGAAGAACCACATGGTGTGGCGTGGGATGGTCGACTGACCTGACCCTCAAATCAGCGCAGTATTTCTTCATATATATAATATAAGGTGGGATTTCATTGCTGCAAAAGTATATAAAAATATCGAGAAAAGGGTGTTGTTGAGGGTAATATTAGTAGTAGACGCGTCCCCGCGTCTACCCATACACCAGAGCATTTCGGCAAAAAAAGGCAAAGCGGGGACGCTTCGCCTACTTTAATTAGTAGTAGACGCGTCCCCGCGTCTACCCATACACCAGAGCATTTCGCCACAAAAAAGGCAAAGCGGGGACGCTTCGCCTACTCGAATTAGTATTTGCAACTATTGCGAAAAGAATCTATTTCTTGGGGATGAACGTCTCCCAAGTCTGGTCATCATAGAAGATGCGTATCTCAGAGATTTTTCTTTGCTTTGTGTCAATTATTTTCTGAAACTGCAAATCATATCCTGCATCACTTTTTGACGATGCCGTCGACGACATCTGTTGTCCTCTTCCTTGCGTTGGGGTGGAGGGGGGCGCAGAGAAATCAAGCATCAGATCGTTGCCCGGAAGCGGCTGTTGAGAGGTCTGACCGACATTTGCTCCGGCGTTATCCGACACATTATCAGAGGACGGACGGAACATTTCGCCGTCTCCATACAGCAGCCAACTGAGGTTGATGTTGGGAAAGCTGCGCTTTATAGCATCGACATGGTTGAGGGTAGGGCGGGTGCGGTCATTAAAAATGCTGCTCAATGAAGCAGGCGATATGTTCAGCATGTCGGCAAAACTCTGTTGACTGAGATGCTGACTTTCCATTAACTGGCGGATTCGATCTTTCATTTTCTACACTTGTATATGCCTTGTTTTACACCTTATCCTTCGAAAACGCAGTGGAAAAGAGGCTTTTTCATCGGCTTTACAAAGGTAAAACAAAAAACTCGGGCATACAAATATTGATACGACAATTTCGCTTTTGATATTATAGATTTATGTATTTGTATTTATAAACTTAACCTTTACTTACAGCAAAAGTATGGTTTTGTATTTGTATATCTAAATTTATGGGTGTAAAACAGGTGTTTTACTAACTTTCAGTGAAAAGCCTTAGAAACATGGCTTCTAAGTCCTTATTTTGTCTAAACTGCCCGGATAAAAACCGAATATGCACCTGTTGTTGTCCACAAAAGGTCGTTTTGATGTATTTGGATTTGCATTTTAGGCTTAAATCTCTGATTTTTCGCCATTTAATAACCTGTATCGTGATTGCATAAATATTATGTTGTGATTTTGAAACTTATAGGTTTTGTTTTGTAAATACAAATTTCTTATCGGTAAAGATGTTTGGTTTGCGTTTATGTATGTATATTTCGTTTGCTGTTTTATGTCATGTTTACAAACGTATATACAGATATGTTTCGCGATGTAAAGTTAATTTTCGTGAACACAAAATATTCAATGGCGAACCAGAAGCAAAATTCCCGTTTTTCGCATTATTCCGAACGACTGACTTGTTTGGCAAAAATACGCGAAAAATAAGGGGTTAAAAATCGCCAAAAAGCGAGTGTTTATCGTGCCTGAAAGGGTAAAAATGAGGTTACGGAAAATTGCTCTAAAAAATAAAAAACGGCCTAAAAAGACCGTTTTCAGTGTAAAATGAAGTAGATTAAATCCTTCATCAGGTCACCTGGAGGAGTGTTTGAGGACTCCAAACCCTTGCTTTTTCCATCGATTTCGCACAGTTTGGAAATTATCTGCATCGTCTTTATGCCAGAGAAAACTCTCATGCCAGCGATGTAGTCTTTCACCAACCACTCCGACTTCAGACCCATATACTGGGCTATGGCGGCAGGACTGTTTCTGTTGGGAGCATACCATGCCACCATGAGATTTTGGAAATAGCTGAACAGAGACGGCACTAATCTGTAGACTCCACCCGACTTTGGATTTTTGTCAAAATAATTGATAATTCCGTAAGCCTTGGAAATGTTACGCGAAATGAGTGCGTCACGCAACTCAAACGCATTGTACTCCCGGCTCACGCCGATGACTTTCTCCACGTGTTCGGGTGTGACACGTCTGTCGTTTTCCGGCAACGGAAGAATCAGCTTGTCCAGTTCCGACGCGAGCCGGGTCAGGTTACTGCCTATCGACTCGGCAATAACGGAAACCGTGCGCGGGTCGATGGTCACACGGCGAGCCTTCATGTACGAATTGATAAATGCCGGCAGCTGGTAGTCTTTCACCTTTGCGCTCTCAAAAACCACGCCCACCGACTTCGCCTTTGATATTATCTTCTTGCGCTTGTCGATAGTGCCGTTTTTATAGCAATAGACCAAAACGGTCTGCATAGAGGGGTGATCGATGTATTTCTCCAGTGCGTCGATATCCTTGATGTTCTGCGCCTCCTTCACGATAATGACCTTGTATTGCGACATCATCGGCAGTTCTCGCGCCAAGTCCGCCACTTGGGCAGCCTCGACATCCGAGCCGTACACCACAAACTGGTTGAATTCGCGCTCTTCTTCGGGCAGAACAGACATGGCCAAGGCATCACATATCTTGTCGATAAAATAGGACTCCTCCCCCATCAGTACATATACGGGCGCAAACACACGGGCTTTTATGTTGCCCATTATGCCCTCGAAGGTGGATGAATCTTTTGCTGTTGCCATGTCGGAAATTGTCTGGTGCGGTGCCTGTCCATAAAATCTTTTTGGTAACTTTGCACCGGTTCAGTGAACAAAGTTACTGAAAGTTGACTGAAGAAAAAAATAAAACTCCGTTTATTTGTATGCTTGACCTCAACCTTCCGGCATGTGACCTGCGCCTGAAAGGCGACGCTTCAAAGCCGTTTGTTTTCGACCGGCTTCGCCGGAAATATGTGGCTCTCACGCCGGAGGAATGGGTACGCCAGCACTTCGTCAACTTTCTGATAAACCACAAGGGATATCCTGCTGAGCTTCTCGCCAATGAAGTGAAACTGCAAATGGGTCACAAGGTTCTCAGGGCGGACACCGTGCTCTACGGAAACGACCTCCGGGCGAGGATGATAATAGAGTACAAGGCACCGCATGTGACCATTACCGAGAAGGTGTTTCACCAGATAACCACCTACAATCTGCTGCTCGGCGTGAACTATCTGGTGGTGAGCAACGGTCTGGAGCACTATTGTTGCAAGGTGACTGATACCTCCGGCAAGTACACGTTCCTTGATGACATTCCGCCATATCCGTCCCTTGCCTGACTTTTTCCCGTCAAAAACACACGCTTGAGGGTTGCGGCGGGGACGCCGCAACTACTATTTTGTAGCGACAACAAAATATTTGCCTGTAACAAGAGCAGGCAATTGTAGTAGTAGACGCGTCCCCGCGTCTACCATCAAGAGGAATGTCAACTGTTCTATCGGTTGCGGCGGGGACGCCGCAACTACTATAAACGAGTTGGTGCAGCACGAATGCTGCACCAACTCGTTATTGTTTTTCATCCCCTATTCTGCCAGGAGATGCGCTTGACGGCGAATTTCTGCCGTCCGCGCCGTGTGCAGCAATAAATGCCGCACACGGCGCAAACAGTCTATCTCACTACAAATTTCCTGCCGTTCTGCACATATACGCCTTTCTTGAGGGGTGTTCCCTCTACCCTTCTGCCCTGCAGGTCGTATACGGGAGACTTGCTCTCAGCAGTCACGTCAGCAATGCCGGTTGTCGCAGAGTAGTCTATGTATCTCGGGAAAGCGGATATTCTCAGCCGTGCAGCTCCCATTGGAATCAGCGTGATTTCCGTCGTTCCGCCGTTGCCGGTGGTAGTACTTGGCAGAGTGCCTGTCATGCCCGTGTCGTCAAAACCCCATTTGCTGTCGAGTATGCCCTGCGCCTTGAACTCCAGAGGTACGTTCTCTTGCGAGAAGGGGAAGTCGTCGGCAGGCCACTCTTTCTTGATTATATCCAACCGTGTGGGCATGTTGGTCTTTCTCATAACAGCGAGATGATACTGCCAAGGCGAATCTGCGAAAATCTCCCACGACGGCCACAGCGAAGCGTCCACCCCACTCTGCCACTGCGAGTCGCCGAGTGCCGTGTCCTTGCTGTCGCGCTTCACGTATTTCTCGTCTATCTTCAGCGACAGCGTGAGCGGTCCGTAGTTCACGCTGACGGACTGCTTGTTCTTCTTCCAAAAGGTGGACTTCACGTTCATTGGCAACGACAGCAGCACCTTGTCGCCGTTGTTCCATTCGCGCATGATGCGCACATACTGTCCTGCAACTGGTGTCACGTCCTGCACGATGCCGTTAATGGCGACCTTTGCTCCGTCAGCCCACGCCGGAATACGCAGGTAGAGGGGGAACGAGACCGCCTGTTCCGTGCCTACCGTGAAGTTGATGTCGCCCTCGAAAGGATAGTGCGTGTCCTCCGTGAGCGTCACTTTCACTCCGTCGGACACCAGCGCCGACGTCTCGCTTGCGGCGTAGAGCGTCGTGGCAAGACCGTTGTCGTAGGTCGCCATCACAAGATGGTTGTTGAAGTAAGGCCATCCCTGTCCGTGGTTATGCTGGCAGCAACGGCTCGAAAACGGATTCATGGCGAGGAACGGACCGCTGTTGTCGATGCTCGGATTGTGGTTCACGGCATCGCTCACCGCCATATTCGGGCTTGTCAGATACCTCAATGCACGGAAGTCGGTGGTGAAGGCGGCCGGCAAAGTGTTGAATGCTATGTCCTCACAACGGTCTGCCCACAGCGCGTCACCTGTGATTGCGAGCATTATTTCGTCCGAAGCCATGTGCTCCACAAGGGCGCACGTCTCTGCCCCCTGACGCGGATCGGTGTAGCCCGAACGTGCATTTTCGTCTGCGGCATACATTCCTCCGGGCATCTGACCATAGGCGTTATACATTATATTATATGTGTTGTATGACGCTTCGAGCATGCTCTCGTCGCCCGAAACGAGATAGTATTCCGCCGGTTCACGGAATCCCTGGGCGAAGTTCACGCCGTGCCAGTTGGGCAGATTGTTTGCCTGGTGCCAGTCGGCGGTGTTGTTGTGAATCTTTGTAACGAGGTTCGGCATCCACGTAGCCCCCAGTCGGTTGTAGCACCAGATGGCAGTCCACATGTTGTCACCGCCCCTTGAGTTCTCCCAGTATGTATCAAGGAAACCGTCATCGTCGCGGTTTTTCTCCCAAAGCAGGTATTTTCGGATTACCGTCATCGCCTTTTCGTCACCGCTGTACTCATAGTAATCCTGGAGCACCCACAGCATTATCATCTGCGCCCACAGTTCAAGTTTGCCGTCAGAATAGTTGCTTGGCCCGAAAAAACCGCTGCTCTGGGCATTGTTTATGACGGCGTCAATCCAGAACTGTGTCTCCTTGAGCATGTCAGGATCCTGCAGTATGTACGACAGTGCGGCATATCCCTTGAGCCAGTAGGGCACTTCCTCCCAACCGTGCGAGCCGTTGCCCGACAGCCACTGGTTGTCGTTCTTGTCGAGCCAGGCACTCACTGTGCCCAACTTACCTGTCAGTCCGTCGCGCTGGAGTTCCATATACTTCATCAGCCACCCCTTCGGATGTATGCTGCCGACAGGCAGTTTGATCAGATAGCCCGGATTCAGCGGCGCGCGCATGCCGACATAATTGACCGGAGTACCCGACAACGGCTTCTCCACCACCTCCACTTTGTCAGTGGCATTCATCACTGCGGGAGCCACGGCAAGCCATGTCCCGACAAGACATCTCACAAGATTCGATTTGTTCATTTATGGTTATTTGTATTTATTCAGGTTTTAAGTGATATCGCTACAAATTCATGCAAAGTTACTGAATAAATCTGTAAACGGAGACAAAAAACACCCTTTTACGCCGTCTAAATTTGCATATCATTCGGGAAAAGCGTAATTTTACAACATATTTCTAACCTTGCACATTTGGTCGGACAATACAAGCTAAACACTACAACAACTATAAACCCAACAAACAACAAGATGAAGAAACTTCTCACTTCCGCCGTAGCACTTCTGCTGGCGGCAACTCTGCATGCGCAGGAGGACTCGTTCTTCGAGCCGTACAAGAGCATTTCGCTCCGCCTGCCGGCAGTTCCGCTTATCACCAACGACCCCTACATCTCGTTCTGGTCGCCCTACGACAAGCTCACCGACGGCACTACACGCCACTGGTCTGACCTGAACAAGCCCATGGACGGACTGCTCCGCGTGGACGGAACAGTCTACCGCTGGATGGGCCAACAACAAGAATACATTCTCGGAAAGGCTCTCCTGCCGATGAGAGCCGACGCCACATGGAAGGCAAAGGCATATATCGGCTCCACACTGACATCCACTAACTGGACGAAAGAGGATTTCGACGACACCGACTGGACATACATGGCAGGCGCGTTCGGCTGTCCCAAGGGCAGGTATGCCAACGGCACGAAGGAGTGCGGCGACGATTGGCACACCAATGTGGGCACAGAATGGTATGAGGAAGGCACCAACGTGTATGTCCGCCGCCATGTAACCCTCACTGCCGACGACCTTGAAAAGGACCTCTATGTGAAGTATTCGCACGACGACTACTTCTATCTCTACATCAACGGAAAGCAAGTTGTCAGCACAGGATACAACTGGGCACCCAACGAAGTGAAAAGACTCACCGGCACTGCCAAGGCTGCGCTGCACGAGGGAGACAATGTCATAGCCGTCAGGTGCTACAACCAGACGGGAGGCGCATACTGCGATTTCGGCCTCTACGAGAACCTCAAGACCAGCAATCCCACCGAGGTCATAGCCACACAGACCGGTGTCGACGTGCTGGCCTGCAACACCTACTACAACTTCACGTGCGGTCCTGTCAACCTGGACGTGGTGTTCACCGCCCCGATGATTATCGACGATCTGGAGAGCATCTCCACTCCTGTCAACTACGTGAGCTACCGTGTCACCTCCAACGACGGCAAAGAGCACAGCGTGCAGTTCTATTACGGACTGACACCGGAGATGGCTGTCTATGACGGAACACAGGCCACGACCACCCGAATCCGCAAACTCAACGGCGTGTCCTACGCCTTTGCCGGCACCAAAGCCCAGAACATACTCGGCAGGGCAGGCGATCTCATCGGCATAGACTGGGGTTACATCTATCTGCCGTCCATCGGAGGCGACGTGTGCGTGGCTTCCTTCAACAATGCGGAGAGCGAGTTTGCCGCCGACGGCAAGATTTCCACACGCAACGGATCACTCACCCAGTCCGCCAATAGTTCCGAATATCCGGTACTGGCGTTGGTAAATGACCTCGGCACTACAGCCAAGGCATCGGGCTACATGATGCTCGGCTACGACGAAAGATACGACATCAAGTATTTCAACAAGAACTACAAGGGCTACTGGGCCCGCGACGGCAAGACCATATTCACGGCTTTCGAGGAGATGCGCGACAACTACACGACCAACATGAAGCGTGCACGCGACATGGACAAGATTATCTACGACGATGCCTACAATGCCTCGAAGAGCGTCAAATACGCCGAACTCCTGTCGGGAACCTACCGCCACTGCCTCGCCGCACACAAGCTGTTTGAGGACAGCGAGGGCAACCTGCTCTACTTCTCAAAGGAGAACAACTCCAACGGATGCGTCAATACGGTGGACCTCACCTACCCTTCTTCATCGATATTCCTGTCCTATAACCCGGCTTTGGAGAAGGCCATGATAACGTCTATCATAGAGTATTGCTACACAGGAAAGTGGCCTTACAACTTCGCAGCCCATGACCTCGGCACCTATCCGCACGCCAACGGCAATGTCTACGGCAACCCCGCAGCCAACGACGGGTCCACTATGCCGCTTGAGGAAAGCGCCAACGTCATAATCCTCGCTGCCTACATAGCCAAGCAGGACGGCGATCTCGACTACCTGCGCAAGTACTGGAATGTGCTGACATCATGGAACCAGTTCCTCGTCGACAACGGCAAGGAGCCGGGCAACCAGCTCTGCACCGACGACTTCAAGGGGTCGAGCACACGCAACGCCAACCTTGCCGTGAAGGCCATCATGGGTATAGCCTCATTCGCAGAGATGTGCAAGATGCTCGGCTACGACGACCTCTACACGCAGCACATGGCTACAGCCAAGGAGTACGCCCACTACTGGGTCGACATGGACAAGGGCACTGACCACTACCTCATGGAGTTTGAGTCCGACAACTCCACCTGGGGACTCAAGTACAACATGCTTTGGGACAAGCTCTGGGGCTGGAATCTCTTCAATGATGACTACACCGGAGACGTCATGGCAGTGGAAATTCCCTACTACAAGAAGAAGGCCAAGACCTGGGGAATACCCCTCGACGGTCGCGACATGACCGGCAAGAGCGACTGGAACGCGTGGATTGCCGCCATGACAACGAGCAGTTCCGACTTCCGCTTCATCATGGACAAAGAGTGGAAGTTCGCCAATGAGTGCACCACACGCTGGCCTCTCACCGACTGGCACTGGATGGACAACCCCACAGCACGCGGTTTCCGTGCACGCTCCGTCATCGGCGGACTGTGGGCGAAGGTGCTTGTCGAGAAGAACGCAGGCAACTTGCCTCCTGTGGAAACAGGCATCCGCAGCACCGGACACACCGCTGCCGACGCTGTTGAGGTGGCACGCTACAACATGGGCGGACAGTTGCTGTCGAAGCCGGAGAAGGGTGTCAACATCGTGAAGTACTCCAACGGCATCACAAGAAAGGAAATAGTGAAATAATTCAGTCCCCCTTTTGGGGATTGGCAAAACAAAAGTTGCGCCGCAAGACATCTCTTGCGGCGCAACTTTTTGTTTGTTACCGTCATTTCAGACGTTTCACCCTGACATGGCGGAACCACAGTTCCGAACCGTGTCCGAGGAATCCTATGTAGCCTGTTTTATTGAACAGACCCGGGTGTTCCTTGCCGTCATGAGTGCCGTTTCGGGTCGCATCCTTGATGTTTCCCTCCGTTATGACAGTGCCGTTGAGCGTCACGCAGATGTAATTGCCCTTCACATATATCTCCTCCTCGTTCCACTCGCCCAGCGGTTTCAGGCAGTCGCGGTTCTGCGTGGGGATGATGCCGTAGACCGAACCGTGGTACTGGTAATCCTCAAGCCACGGCTGGTAAATCTTGTCATAGTGGTCGAGCACCTGTATCTCCATGCCGTAGTAAGCCGCATCCTTGCCCATCTCGGCGCGGATGCCTATGCCGTTGTTGGCGCCGGCGGTGAGTTTGAACTCGAAACGGAACACGAAGTCCTGGTATTCCTCCTTGGTGTAAAGGTTGCCGAAACCGTCTCCGCGCGGCTTGACATATATGTTGCCGTCCTCACAACGGTAGTTCACGAAATCGCCCTGGAAGTTGTTGAGGTTCGTACCGTCAAACAACAGCTTGTAACCTTCCTTCTTTTCCGCTGCGGAAAGGGTGTAAGGCTCTGCCTGGGGCAGTTCGTGGATATAGATGTCACGGTATTCCACCACTGAGCCATGTGCCTGCAGCTCTATCTGTTCCTTCAGTGGCAGGGGGAGTGAGCGGTCCCAATAATTCTCCATCAGCACGTTGTCGACCACCAGTTTGCCGTTGAGCAAGACCGTCACGCGCTCGTCCACCATCTTTATATAGAAGCTGTTCCACTCGCCCAGCGGATTGTCAGCCACGCAGAGGGGCTTGCTTTCGTTCTTCTGATTGTTGTAGAGGCCGCCTGAACCCACCTCTGCGCCGACATTGGTGCGTGCCGTGTCCCATATCTGAACCTGCGGTGTTCCGCGGAGATAGACACCCGCGTCAGGCTCTGCGCCGGGCAACAGACGCCAGTCGAGGTACATCTCGAAATTGCCGTACTTCTTCTCCGTGGCGAGGCTGCGCCCCTGTCCGTTGAACACAATCACACCGTCGCTCACGCTCCACGTCCTGTTCATCAGTTCGTCAGCCTCGCTCTGCAGCTTGTCGAGTTCCGCTTTCTTCAGTTGGCTGCGCTTGAGCGGATTGTCGTAAGGCTCTGCCAAGAGTCCCTTCCAGCCTGTGAGGTCCTTGCCGTTGAACAGGCTTACATATCCGTCGTCCTCCTTTGCGAGGGCGTCGAGCTGCTGTTGCAGTTCGGTCTTGTAGTACTGCGAGTCCTGGCCAGAGGTGATTTCCTTCGCCTTCTTCATGAGGCTGCGCACCTCAGGACCGTTCATCTCGTTGTGTCCGGAGGTCAGTGTCCTTATAGCCTGCGCCGCTGCCTGTGCCGTGGAAGCGTCGTCAAGATAGCGACCAGCATAGAATACGGCGGGCAGGACATTGGTCTTTCCCACACCGACGAGCACCTGCGACTTGGCATCGGCGTCCTTCGCCAGTTCCATGGCGTTGCGCAGCATCAGCAGGCGCTGTGCTCCCGGAATGTCATTGGTGACAGTCGCCATATAGGCATCGAACGCCTTGCCCTGCAAGTCGGTGTTTCCCGATGCGGCGAAACGGCGTCCCAATTTTAGAAGAGTGGCGTTGTCGGCAGTCTTGATGGCAAGAGGCCAGTAGAGGTCAGCCTTGCCTGAGGCCGCTTTCTCCATGCGTCGGGAGATGACGGAGTACTGTGCAGCCTTGTCCTTTGACGCTATTGCGTTGAGAACAGCGGCCTCCACGTCGGGCCGGAAAGAGGCATCGCAAGTCTCAAGTTCCGTGTAGAGCGTTTGCAGGTCTTTCTCCCGGGCCACATCCTTCAGTGCCGCATAGGCTGCGGTCTTCACCCCTTGGTCGTCCGACTTCAGTGCTGCGAACACCTTGTCTGCCATGGTGGCGTCCTTGCGGGCGGCGATTACGGCAATGGCTTCCGGCGTCAACGCGTCGCCCACGGTCTGCGCCACGGCGGCGGTGACGTTGCCCGGATAGCACTTCAGGCACGCTTCCGCCAGTTGTCTCTGCTGTGCCGTACCTTTGAGCAGGCTTGCCACAGCCATGATGTCACCGCTCTTGCCCACCCGGGTGAGCGCCCATGCGGCGGCGGAAACCACTTCGCTGTTCTTGCTTTGCAGCAACGGCACAGCCTTTTCGGTGTCTGCCACGTCGGGGTTCATGCCCATCCAGTGCAGCACATCCGCCTGTGCCTCGGCAGGAAGTTTGCGGAGCATCGCCTCAGCCTGTGCCAATGACGATGCCGTCTGCTCCTTCGTGCCGAACGTCTGTATGGAGTTGATGGCAGCCATGCGTGCCTCACGCGTGGCGACAGTCTTCTTCGTGCCGTCTGCCTGAGTGGTCGCCGTGTATGCCTTCTTGCTCTTCAGCAGCGCAGGAAGAGCCTGGATGTAGGCGCCGACCTCTTCCGCCGTGAGCGGATTGGCGGTGTCTGCCTCGTAACCATTTATGTTGCGCAACATGCGGACAAGGAGTTCGCGGTTGGTGACCGCCCAAGGGTTGGTCTCCGCATCCACCGCCACGTTGCCCGAAAGGGTGGCGTTGATTCTGTCGAGATGCTTTTGCAGCACGCCCTTCAGGGCTTCACGCTTCGCCTTGTCAAAGGTGGCGCTCCCTGCATAGGCGGCATAGGCGTCCAGGGCATACTCCACCTTGGTGCGGCTTGCGTCGTTTCGCTCAAGCATGGCTATGAGCATCTCCACCCCGTCCGTGCCTGTCGACTCGATGTCTGCCATGAGGCGGCCGTAGAGCTGGCTGTTTTCGGCAGGCAACTGGTTGAGTGCGTCTACTATCTTAGTGTCGTTGTTCCTCTGGAGAGGGGTCTGTGCCTGCAGCGCAACGGCTACTATGAACAGGCCTATAATGCTGAATATCTTTTTCATTGCTGTGTCTCCGTTGAATTATTTCCATCCGTTTCTTTCTTTCTGGTACACGAGTGCGTTGGCGGCATCGTCGTTGATGAACTCCATCCTGTCAGAGTCGAAGTGGAGCGTGCGGTTCAACTGCAGCGCCACAGCACCCATGTTGACGAGCGTGGCACTGCGGTTGCCGTTGTCCTCGTTGAGTGCGAACTTCTGCCGGGTGCGTATGCACTCGTCGAAATCGGTGTTCTGCGGCAGCGGGTCGGGATATTCCGCCAGTTTCATCTGCCAGTCGGGGATGTCGCAGATGAAGTTGTTGTAGACGTTGCCCTTTGGTCCGGCGATGTAGGGAGTGTCAGGATTGCCGTAGTCACCGCCCCACAGCACTATCTGGCAGCCGTCGGCGTAGGTGTACTTTATCTCCCTCCACGTGCCCACAGCGTCGGGATGCTGCTGCGGAGCGTCCACTTCCACCTTGACAGGGCTCTCGTTGTCCTTGCCGAGGAAATACTGCACGGGGTCCATGTAGTGCTGTCCCATGTCGGTCAGTCCGCCTCCGTCGTAGTCCCAATAGCCGCGGAAGGTCTGGTGCACACGGTGCGCGTTGTACGGTTTGTAGGGTGCCGGACCGAGCCACATGTTGTAGTTCAGTTCACGGGGTATGGGTTGGGGGTCGAGATGTTCCTTTCCCACCCAGTAGAACTTCCAGTCGAAACCCGTGTGCTTGGATATTGTCACCTTCAGAGGCCAGCCGAGCAGACCGCTCTGCACGAGTTTCTTCAGCGGCGCGACGGAAGTGCCGAGACCGTAGAACGTGTCGGTGAAGCGGAACCAGGTGTTCAGCCGGAACACCCTGTTGTAGCGTTCCACCGCCTCCTTCACCCTCTTGCCCTCGCCGATAGTGCGTGTCATGGGTTTCTCGCACCAGATGTCCTTGCCGGCTTTTGCCGCCTCTATCGACATCAGAGCGTGCCAGTGGGGCGGCGTGGCGATGTGTACCACGTCGATGCTCGGGTTGGCGATGAGTTCGCGCCAGTCGTCATAGAGCCTCAGGTCGGCGTCTACGCTCTTGCCTTCGCCGTGCAGCTGCTGCGCAAGTTGCTTGCCCGCCTGCAGGTGGTTGCGGTCAGTGTCGCAGATGGCGATAAGTCTTGTCTTGCCGTAAGTGAAGTGTCCGCGACCCATGCCGCCCACTCCGATGATGCCTTTAGTCAGTTGGTCACTCGGAGCAACGTAGCCCTCGCCGCCCAACACATGACGCGGCACAATGGTGAAAGCGGCTATCGCACCGCTTGTCTTAAGGAAATGTCTCCTGTCCATAATTCGATTAGGGTTTAGAGTTAGTATTTCAGAAAGTTATGTTCAAGGTTCAGTCAGGACAAAAGTAACAAAAAAAGCACAACAACAGTGCAGAAGTCATGCAAAAAAACTATTTTTTTGTTGTCTTGCCGCACTGTTTCCGTTATCCGGCAACACCGTTCTTGCAGTCCGCAGACACATTACATGTCGGCTGCCCACGGCCGTGGTTCGGTCGGATAACGGTCGTGAACCGGTCAGACCACGGTCGTGGTTCGACCGAACCACGGCCGTGAACAACCCGCCGCAACACCGCTTTGGCATTGCCTCTGCCGTCTGTAGACACCGCAGAAAGGGTTGTCAGAGCCTTATTTCCCTCATGTTCTCAAGGTCGAAATAGGCTATCTGGTTGTTGAGCCGCGCCAGTGTCGCAGCCTCTTCGCGCGTGTCGCAGATGACGGTGGCGTCGTAGTAGTAGCGGCCGTTGTCCGGGTTGAACCATCCGCCGTAGGCATTCACGCCGTCGTGACTTGTCACATAGTCGATGACGCGGGCCAGTCCCTCAGTACCGAAACTGTTCTGGGTGGCTGCGAGAGAGACGGCATAGCCCTTGGTGACAGGCTTCAGGGTGACGGCATCGACGGTAAATCCGTCGGCATTGTCGGCGGCTATCCGGGAAAGAGCGGCCGACAGGGCGGCCTTGTCTGCCTGTTTCGGGGTCGCGGCAAGGGTGTTGGCATTGTCGCAACGGCACGCTGTCTGCCCTCCGTGCCTGCTGTCTGCCGACGAGCAACAGGCGGAGAAGATGACGCTCACCGCCACGGTCACCATGACCAGCAATGACTTCAACCTTTTCATTTCCATTGTCCCTTTCACCTTATTATATATTCATGTTGTTTCTCCGCATGCACCTTATCCGCCTGCATGCCGCCTGTCTTGTGCAAAGTTATGCCTTTTCGGAAATCCCGCCAAGCCTTTCGCCGCCTTTTCGTAAGGATTTCCATTTCATCCAAAAAGCTCACATCCGTACAAGACGGAGGTAAAGCCTATTTACTTCGTAGGCAAATACACGAAAACGAAATTGGGGATGCAACCGAGTGTTGCACCCCCAATTTGATTATTGTTTCTACAGTTGTCTGTCAGACAAGTGCTCTTGTTACTCGTCCCAAACGGCGGTCTCTATCTGCGGCTCGTTGTCGCCGGCTGGCGAAGAGATTTCCTTTGTGATGCTGCTAACCAGCATTGAGGCTGTGGCAACGACGGTCATGACGGTCATTGACGGCGCCGTGTAATATTGTTTCTTGTTCATATCCGTGTCTGATATTTGTCTTTTGTGTAAATCAACTCTACATCACGGCTCTGCCACCGGGCGGACATTGCATCCATACACACGACCGCAGGTCGACATATCGATCGTTGTTCCCGCTTTGAAACAGTAAGCCGCGTTGTTGGGGGCTAATGTACTCGTCCAATAATAGCCAGTACTTGTATCAACCAACTGAGAACTCTGCTTAGATCCGGAAAGGAGAAGACCTATGCCAAGACTGCCCACCTTACGTGTGAAGAAGCAGTATCCGTCCTTTATTTCCTTCGTTACGGCATCGGAATTCATCAGTTCGTTGAACTCGTCTTTGGTAGGTATGCGGCAATAAGTGCCCCACGCTGCTGTGGCTGCATCGTCTGTACTTTCGAGTACAGCATTCTCCTCGGTGTATTTAGACATCAGACTTGTGTCGTAATCACTGCCGTCAAATTTCTCCAGAGTGGTCTTCATACCCCAAGCGAATAAAGTGCCTGAAGTGCTGTTGTACTCAGCACCGACATTGGTTTCAGCCCACAGCAAGCCACTCGCCAAGCCGAGGTCGATGAAACGGTGTCCGTTGATCACCTTGCTATAGTCTGTTGTGACCGCCAGCCTCTTGATGTGACCTTTCACAATCTCGATGTCGCTGGTGGTAGTATAGGTGGATGACAGCTCACCACTTTTTCCTTGACCTGCCACGGTCACAGTCAGACCTGAAGTGTAAGTGCCGGCCGGCAACGGCAGATAGAACACGCCGGGCTTCATGTATGTGGCATTGCTGTAGTTGAAGGTGACTGTTTTGGAACCTTCGGAGATGGATCCAAGCACATTGTTGTCACCAACAGCGGCGTAGCCAGCAATGTCCTCTTTGGCGGTTACGGTCACCTTGCCTGTTTCAGACGGCATGCGGTCTATCTTTATAGCAAGCACGCAACCTACGTGCTTGAACGATGCGACGGTCTGATTGTTTTCTGCGATCTCCGCAATCATCGGCATGTTGAAGCTCGGTCCGTCACTTACGACATAGTCCTGGCCAACCTTGGTGCAGGTGTAGCTCTCCGGGAAGCAGTAGCGATAGTAGTCATCGTCGTATTTATGATTCTCATTGTAAGGATAGAAGGCATACATCAGTCTGTCGGCCAACACTGTGCCGCTGAATGTGGCCTTGCCGTTGCCGGCGCCTTCGGTCATCGTAAATTTCGAGAAATACGGGGTACTGCCGTTTTCAGACACCACTGTGATGGCATCGTCTGTCTGCCAATAGCCGACGCCACTGCCATCAAAAGCCATACGTGAGCCAGGTTGCGTGGCGAAGACAGTGACCTTGTGAGGTGTGGGAGCGGGTGTGACATCCTCTTCACCGGAACATGCCGCAGCGAAAAAAGCCACGACCAACGCTGCCGCAAACTGCAGCGCATGACGGAATCCATTGTTCTTCATTGTTTTATAAACTTATTTTAATATAACTAAACTGGATACAAAGTTAGAGTAAATACCCCCCCCCAATGATTTTTTATTATGCTTTTTTAATATTTTATAATGGTTATTACATCAGAATGTAAACAAGAGTTAGCAATGGCAATATTGTAGATGTCGGAGAAAAGCATTAACTTTGCCTTGTGTAAAACCAAGAAACAAAGTTGCACAAACCGACATAAAAGCAATCAGAAATGACTAACCATGATTTTTGGATGTCAATTGATGGCATTATACACGACGGCTTTACACCAGAAGGTCTTATAAAATTAGATGACTATGCAGAACAATTCAGTGCCGGGAAAATTCTATATAAACGATTTTCACCGGCGGAACAGTATGGGTGCAGTCAAGGAGGTAGAGTCCATGTTGTTGCATCCCTACTCGCGGGAGCAGAAATTAGCCCAGATCAACTCACTGCACCAGAGAGCAGTTTCAAAAGAGAACAGCAACTTGGAAAGATCCAAGAGGAACGTATAGAAACCTGGGCAAAAGCGGCTGGGGTTTGGACTGAAAATGCAGATTCCACTTACAGACAAACCCTTGGAGAGAAAATTGCACAAGGAGGAGAGGCCATTGTGTATGACAACGGGAACAAAGTGATAAAGTCAATCGGCCTGGATTACTTTATCCTGCCTATTCTTGCATTGGACCGAATATCATTGCACAACGCTTATTTTGAAGAAACGAGAATGACAGTTTTGGGATTTGGCAGAGATGCCGGTGGCAATTTTGTCATCATCACAGAACAACCATTCATCCAAGGAGAGATGTTGGATGATGCCAGCATAAGTGAATTTGCCACGAAAATCGGATTTACGTCTATCAATCCCCGTAACTGGACTTTCGCCACGAGAGACATCTATCTGAGTGACCTACATGATGAGAATGTCCTGCTTACTCCAATTGGGCATATCTGTGTGATTGACTGTGACATCAGAATCAACACACCTGAACTTGAAACCGGCGGTACTCGCAAACTGACAAATGAAGTCGAGTTTGCAAAAAACTGATTTTTCTTTTGCCCAATACCTCAGAAGAAACTCGGCACACAGCAATTACAAAAGCCCAAATGACCACCATAGTTTTCAGGGCGGACATTGGGCCGGAAGCAGGAAGAGGGCGGACTGACGCCTAAATGGGGAAAAAAAGAAAAAGGATACCCCTACCCTTTGCGGTAAGAATATCCTTTTTGTGCGGTTGTCGGCGGCGGTCAAAACGTGAAGTCACGCCTTTAACATGCCCGACCGGACTTATTCAGCTGCTTCGGAAGCCTCCGCTGTCTTGGTCGCCTTGCGGCTTGCGGAACGCTGACGCTTCGGTTTCTCCTCCACTTTAGCCTCTACTTCCACTCCGGCAAGTTCCGGATCGACGAGTATACGGCCGCAGTACTCGCAGACGATGACCTTCTTGTGCATCATGATGTCTATCTGTCGCTGTGGCGGAATCTTGGCAAAGCATCCGCCGCAGGCGTCACGCTGCACATAGACAATGCCCAGTCCGTTGCGCGCGCTCTTGCGTATGCGCTTGAAAGCGGTGAGCAGACGCGGTTCGATCTTCACCTCCAGCTCATGCGCTTTCTCCCTGAGGCTCTCCTCTGCATCACGGGTCTCCTGCATGATTTCGTCGAGTTCGGAACGCTTCTGGATGAGGTCCTTGGTGCGTTCTTCTATCATCTCGGTGGTCTTGGCAAGCTCTTGCTTCTTCTCTTCTATCTTGATTTGGGCTTCCTTTATCTTCTTGTTGCACAGCTCAACCTCCAGTGACTGGAACTCTATCTCCTTGGTCAGGGTGTCGTACTCACGGTTGTTGCGCACGTCGTCGAGCTGTTTCTTGTAGCGGTCGAGGCTTTCCTGTGCCAGCTGGATGTCGCCCTGCTTCTTGTCTACAGCGTATTCGTAGTCCTGGATCTCGCTCTGAATCTTGTCGCGGCGTGTATTCATGCCCTCGATTTCATCCTCAAGGTCTTTCACTTCAAGCGGCAGCTCACCGCGCATGGCACGCTTCTCGTCAATCTCGGAGAGTGCCGTCTGCAACTGGAAAAGGGTTTTGAGCTTCTCCTCAACATTCATCTCTGCTTGTTTCTTTGCCATAATTCTATCTGTTTGCTATTTGTTTGTCTTTCGTCTGTGGTCTATGCGCATTGCCAAACGTTGTCTTGCAATGTCTAAAAGTACATTATCGGGTTGGTATTTACCTCCGACATGCAGCACTTGACGCCCAATGGTTCTATCACCGAGCGCAGCACTTCGGCAGTGAACTGCTCGCTCTGGTAATGGCCTATGACCGCTATCTGCAGTTCATCGTCGTGTCCGAAGAACTCGTGATAGTGCATCTCGCCCGTCACGAACGCATCAGCTCCGGCGCTTATGGCGTCGTCGAGCAGGAAAGAACCTGCCCCTCCGCACACTGCCACCCGGCTTATCGGCCTCTGGAGCGGACGGTTTGCCTGCACGCACTCCACGTGGAAAGTACGCTTCAGCATGACGATGAAGTCGTCGGCAGCCATTGGTTCGGCGAGCGTGCCGATAATTCCGGATGAGCCATTAACGCCGTCGACGCACTTTATCCCGCCTATTCCGGCAAGCTGGTGCAGCCCCATCTTCTCGGCAATCTTGTGGTTCACTCCGCCCTGGGCAGAGTCCAGATTGGTGTGCATCGACACTATCGCGATGTCGTTTTTTATGCTTTTCGCCACGCAACGCTCCACATAGGTGTCGCCAGTGACGTGAGCCAGTCTTCGGAAAATTAGCGGATGGTGCGACACGATGAGGTTGCAGCCACGGCGCAAAGCCTCGTCCACCACAGCCTCAGTAACGTCAAGACACAATAATACCCCTGATACTTCCGCTTCTGTAATCCCAATCTGCAGGCCGGCATTATCGTAGCTCTCCTGCAGAGGCAGAGGCGCGAAACGTTCAAGGGTATCAACCACTTCTCTTATTTTCACGCTATAAGATGTTTATATGCATATTATCGCACTACAAAGTTAGTGCTTTTCAGGTGCTTTACGACAGCACGGACTTGTTTTTTAATTATTCTTAATATTTCCGAACTTGTCGTAGCACAGTCTGCGGGCAGCCAAAAGCATGATGAACAAGCCAAGATTGACGGCAACAAAGACGGCCAACAGCATAAGCGCTACCAGCAGCAGGGAGTCTATCCACCCTGTTCCCAACAGCAGCGCGACAAAATAAGACACCGTGAAAACGCCGAAAGCCTCACGGAAGACCTTGCGTTTCAGCCAAGCCCTCACGGCCTTTTTCACTTTCTTCTCATAGCCGTCGACAGCCACAGCCATCTCAGCTCCATTGCCAAGTTCATAGAGATATTCTGCAGTGTGGTACTTCCGGGCGTTGGTATAGACCCAAGCTCCACGGCGAAGTGCCGGCACTACCGCCAGAAGAAGTATGCCCGAAACGGCAACAAACAGAGTAAACTTGGAAACCGAAGGCGTTCCGGACAGAAAAAGAAGAGCCAAACCGCCAACCACAACCCATGCTCCGAGTATGCCGCAAAGCATAGGCAAGGTCATCTTCTTTGATATTTTCGTTTTCATAACATATATCCCCTAAAAATCATTCCTGTCGGATGCCACTATGACTACGCACCCTTTGGATGCTTTCTCACGCAAAGCCGACATCACCATGCGTGACTTCTCTTCATCCTGATGCGAGGTCGGGTCGATGCACAGCACAATGTCGGCATCGCCATTGGCAGCACTCTCCACCATCTCAAGCTGTTTTTGGGCGCAGTCGACCACTTTTTCAAATCCTTCGGGAGCCGGCACATAGGCTATCATCTTTCTCAGGAAGAAAGCCGACCTCTCCGTCAGCGGCATGCCATCGAAGCACACAAAGCCGTCGGCAACGGGCTGGAAGCCGAGTATGACATTGATGACAGACTCGCCGAAACCGCGTTCCAGCAGCTTCAGTTCGCCATTGCGCACTATCAGCGAGCAGTCCTTGAGGGGCTGCATTCCAGGCTTGTCCGATGTGGAAACATTCTTCAGTTCTACCATAACATATCCTTGATGCAAAAGTAACATAAAATTTCGACAACTTGAAAAAAAAAGGTAAATTTGCAGACATTTAGTTTTCATATGTCAGAAAGCAATTTCTTTTTACCGGCAGAATGGTATCCGCAGCGGTTCGTGCAGTTGACATGGCCGCACGAAAATACCGACTGGGCACCGTATCTGGCAGAGATTACCGTCACGATGACCGAGATTGCCGATGCGATAACAAGGCATGAGCCGCTCGTAATAGCGACGCAGACACCCCAACAGACCAGAAAGGCACTGGCGGAACAACTCTCAGCAGAACAGTTGAGCCGGGTGACGATAGCGGAATGTCCCACCAATGACACTTGGGCAAGAGACCACGGCGGCATCACGCTCGTGGCTTGCGCAGAAGGAACGCCGTCATCCGAAAGCCGAGAAAACAAGGTTCTCGACTTCCGTTTCAACGGTTGGGGAGAAAAGTTTGAAGCCTCTCTCGACAACCGCATCACCCGCAGACTGCACGAAAAGGGTGTTCTCGGCGGACAACTCATAGACTGCAACGACTTTGTGCTTGAGGGAGGAAGCATCGAAAGCGACGGAAACGGTACGGTATTCACCACATCGCAGTGTCTGCTTGCGCCGCACCGCAACCAACCGCTGGACAAAAACGGCATCGAGCAAGAACTGAAACGGAGGCTTAACGCCAAAAAAATAGTGTGGCTCAACCACGGCAATCTCGTCGGCGACGACACCGACGGACACATCGACACAATAGTAAGGATATGTCCGGACGACACCTTATTATGTATAAAGAGCACTGACAAGGAGGACGAGCAGTACGAAGACTTCACGGCACTGGAGGCAGAATTGCGGGCATTGAGAACCGCTGACGGCAAACCATACCGTCTTGCGGCACTGCCGATGCCGCGCCCTTGCCATTACGACGGCGAGCGTCTGCCTGCCACATACGCCAATTTCCTCGTCATCAACGGTGCCGTACTCGTGCCGACATACGGACAGCCAGACCTCGACAAACAAGCCTGCGACATCATCGGGAGCGTGTTTGCCGGACGGGAAATAATACCCATTGACTCGCAAATAATAATACGCCAGCACGGCAGCATACACTGCCTGACGATGCAATATCCGCTCTGACAGTACAGAAAACAAACTAACGGAACACAAAACGACCATACACTATGAGAGAACTGAAAATTGGCATACTGCAACAGCACAACTCCGCCGACACGGAAACCAACAAGCAGTGTCTCGCCGACGGCATAAAAAACCTGGCGGAACAAGGGGCGCAACTCGTGGTCTTGCAGGAACTGCACAACTCACTATACTTCTGCCAGACGGAGAATGTGGACAATTTCGACCTCGCAGAACCCATTCCCGGACCTTCGACCGACTTTTTCGGCGACATCGCACGCCGTTTTGGCGTTGTCATCGTGACTTCCCTGTTTGAGAAACGGGCACCGGGGCTATACCACAACACAGCCGTGGTGCTGGAGAAAGACGGCACCATCGCCGGCAAGTTCCGCAAGATGCACATCCCGGATGACCCCGCCTACTACGAGAAATTCTATTTCACGCCCGGCGACATGGGGTTTCGCCCCATTGACACCAGTGTGGGACGGCTTGGCGTGCAGGTGTGCTGGGACCAGTGGTATCCAGAAGGCGCACGACTGATGGCACTCTCCGGTGCGGAGATACTCATCTATCCTACCGCCATAGGCTATGCTTCCAACGACACAGCAGACGAGCAACAACGCCAGAGAGAGGCGTGGACAACGGTGCAAAGGGGACATGCCGTGGCCAACGGACTGCCTGTCGTGGCTGTCAATCGTGTGGGATTTGAACCCGATCCGAGCGGAATGACCGACGGCATAGAGTTCTGGGGCAGCAGTTTTGTTGCCGGTCCGCAGGGCGAGATGCTGCACCGCTGTTCGGAAAAAGACGAGGAAAGCGCCGTCATTACCGTCGACCTTGACCACAGCGAGGACGTACGCCGCTGGTGGCCGTTCCTCCGTGACCGCCGCATCGAGGCTTACGGAGACATCCTCAAGAGATATAACGACTGACCGAACGTCCATCATCGCCCTACTCCGCAGCACCGTCAGCGCCGCAGTCGGTCTGTTGACTGCATGGGGCGGCTATAACACAAGAATCAGATAAAGACATTTATACAACATGAAAAAAACATTTCTGTCAATCGCATTGGCTGTTGTCTGCCTTGCGCAAGGCTTTGCCCAAAACCGTGATGCCTGCACATCGATAACAGTAGGCCGCCTCGCATCCGCCGACGGCTCTGTAATAACATCGCACACCTGCGACTCCTGGTATCGCACATGGATGACCATAGAACCTGCGAAGGACTATCCCAACGACACAATAATGAGCATCTACGACGGACTGATGCACACCGAGACCCCCGGAAACATGACAGGTGTCAAGGAGAAAGGCACCATTCCGCAGGCAAAACACACCTACCGGTTCCTCAACACTGCCTATCCGTGCCTCAACGAGCACCAGCTCGGCATTGGCGAAACTACCTACGGAGGCAAGGACACGCTGCAAAACAAGAACGGAATGTTCATGATAGAGGAACTCTGCAGGGTGGTTTTGCAACGTTGCAAGACTGCACGCGAGGCAATCAGAACGATTGACGAACTGACCAAGAAATACGGCTACGGTGACTCGGGCGAGTGTCTGACCATTGCCGATCCGCACGAGACATGGCTTCTGGAGATACAAGGGGCAGGCCCGAAGAAACTCGGAGCGGTGTGGGCTGCACAGCGCATAGCAGATGACGAGGTGGCTGTGTCTGCCAACATATCACGCATCGGCAAGATTGATTTCAACGACAAGGATCGCTTCATGGCATCTTCCAACGTGAAGACTGTGGCAAAAGAACTCGGACTGTGGGACGGCAAGGGAGACTTCTCCTTCTGGAAGGCTTACTCGGGAGGCAACTATTTCGACGAGCCAAAGAACTACTCCGTGCGCGAACTCTTCATTATGCAACAGTTGGCACCCAGCGCAGGCTACACCAATGACATGGACGAACTGCCCGTATCATTCAAGCCCGACAGGAAAGTGAGTGTAGACGAGGTTGCCAAACTGCTCGGTTCGACCTACGAAGGCACTGATTTGTCGTTGAGCAGCCGCATGGATTCCATTGCGGTAAAGGCTGGCAAGGAGCATCCGAACATGAAGGGAGCGATGGAGACCAACCCCTGGATGCGTCCCGACGAGATTAAACTGTACGCCGCAGCGCTCAATGACAGCACCATGGAGAATATCCGCACCGTGTCAGTGTCGTGGTGCGCCTACTCCACAATCATACAGTTGCGCTCATGGTTGCCCGACAATGTAGGCGGCGTAGCATGGGTTTGCCTCGACAATCCCGGTCAGAGTCCGCGTTTCCCGATATTCTCCGGCAACACCGAACTGCCTTCTATGCTCGGCATCTGCGGTCAGCACAGTATGCGTGACGACGCTGCACTCAACCACTATCGTGCCGCCAACCGCATCGCCACCGTGAGATGGGGCAAGACAAGGGACAGCATGCTGAAAGCACAACAGTACTTTCTGGACAAGGGACAGCGTGAACTGCCGTTCGTGGACAGCACTTGGCAGAGCCTCAACACCACCGACAGTGCAGCCGCGGAGACATTCCTCAACGGATATGCAGCCGATTTCTTCGCCGCCACAGTGATGAAGTGGGACGACCTCTACAAGCGTTATTGGCGTATGCTCTGGGCTGGTTTCTGACAAAACTATTGTATCCGCCGCGCGAATTCGGGCAGTAGGATACAAGGAATGGGCGCAATGTAAGGTTTGCCAACCTTGCATTGCGCCCTGTCATAGATTGCGGAAGTTCCGGGAATTGCCGCCGGAATACGGCGAGGCTAATTCAGTTTCCTTCTATTACAGTGCTGGCTTGTCCGTTGTCTCGCCGGGATAAACAGGCATTTCTTCAGTTTCTCCGGTTTCAATATTCCGGCTGGCGGAGCACAACATTCCGTTGCAGTCAAGTTCCAGAACGCTTACCGACGGATTTGCATATTCTTTTTTCATTTCTTTTTTCATTTCTTTTGTCGTTGGTTTGGTTTTACTTTACCAAAATCTTCTTGCCGTTCACGATGTTCAGCCCCTTTGACAGACCCTGCTTGCGCAGACCGTTGATATCGAATACAACCTGATTGCCGTCTGTCCAGTCCGTCAAATCTCTGACAGGGATGAAGCCTGTGGCGTCGTCCTCGTCATCAAAG